>CALJKV010000017.1 GCA_937974245.1 uncultured Chloroflexota bacterium
GTTGATGCAACCGAACGACCGAACGGAAAAAAGACCGACTTGACAATCCTTTTTGGATATGAGCATGATATGAAATGTCCCGGTGAAAACGGGGACAGGAACCCCACTGCTGCGGGGCATGGGCAGCAGCCGACCGACCGAAGTGACCGACCGACGGGGAACCGTTTCCCAGCTTCACGCTGGGATAAATCTCCTTCACGGAGATGAAGACACCTCAAGCGAACTTGAGCTGTACTCCAGATCAAAACTCACGAGCGCAGCTCGCTTAGGCAACCTCAGAGGGAAGGGAGCGAAGGGAGGGAAGGACACCAAAACCAGATATAACGTCCCGAAGGGCTTCACCAGCTCGGCTTTGCCGTGCGTCCAAAACTGTCGTTTTGGGTATCGCAACGTATTGCGATACAAAAAGTCGGTTTCTCAGGCAGGGTCGGCGGGGTGACGTGCCGGAAGCGGCACGGTCAGACCCGACCAAACCCCACCATTCGGCACCGACCCGCCGTCGGTCTTTGACTGATCGTCAAATCCCGACCGCCCAGCCCGCCCCCGCGTCGGGCATCCCCACCAGGGTCGCCATATCCGAGACACCCGGATACACCATCCATTCTGCCAGGCGCAGCATCTTCATCCCATGAACCCCTACATCTCCGTTATGACTACCCAGAGATGCGGTCTGTTCATTGGGATAGCTGCACTTGTCAGGTGGGGGATACCGACGCGGCCATCCCACCATCCCCACATCACCGCCCAATCGTCCATCATTCATATCGTGTTGAGGAACCAAGTATCCACACACAATCAGGACAATATAACGAGGTGGCGGGTGGGTATCAGTTGGGATTGACCGGGCTGGGCGGTCGGGCTGCGCCCTCCGGCGGGAAAAGCGCGGCGAGTATTGAGCGTAGAGGAGCGGGAGGCGATGGAGTTAATCATGCGCACGGTATATCTGGCACGATAGCGGAAAGAATATATACTAAACATAACCTACACAGTGATGAGCAAAGGGAGGAAGTAGAGCTTATCATGAGCCGAGACGACATCGACCTGTTCGCCGGATTGACCTACACCCTGTATCCTGACCCGGAAACCAGCTGGGAGCCGGAACGCGCCTACCAACTGCTGGTGACCGTCCTGTCACTGATGCCACGCTGTGCCCTGCAACTGGCTGCCTACGACTTCGGCGTGGTGATGCAGGCGCTCGACCTGTCCGGCCAGACGGAGCCACTGGACTTCACCAGTTTCAAAGCCCCCTATCCCACCCTACGGGTACAGGCTGACCATGTATTCACCTTCCCGGCTATCCCGTACCACAGCATAGTGATCCCATTCAAGCTGGTGAACGGGGCCGAATTCCCGCTGCTGTATGTGGATGAGATTGATCCCGCCAACGACCCGTTGGACGCCGTTTTTCAGGCCCTGGGCGGGGTCAAGGATGACGAACAGATCAAACTGACGCTGTTCGTCCACCGTTCGCACAAACCGACCTTCCATCGAGTAGCCCAGACCTGGAACGTGTTCCAGCGCGAACGACAGATGAATGACCCTAACCGTTGGTATCTGCGTCACCCCACTACCTTTGAACAGGTGGTGGATAGCAAGCGGCGTGAAGAGTGGTTCGAATGTTATTACGCGCTGGAGGTGATGGCAACGGACAAGGAGCGGGTGATCCAGCTGGCCGACAATGTGCTGGCGCAACTCAACGGCTTTGATCGCCACTACGATGGACAGCCTTTCAACGGGTTCAAAGCAGACCGCAAAACAGTCTCACTGATGCCGATCAGCAATACCGATGAAGCGGTGGGGTTGAGCTACCTGGGGCTGTACAACCTATCGCTGGAAGACCGGAAGTTCGCCCGCCAGTTCGAGCCGACGCATCTGTATCTATCACCCCGCGAGTTGGCAACATTGTGGCACCTGCCCCACCGCAAGTTCGCCGCAACAACAGTGGTCTGGAACCCGAAACACCCGGAGATGAGCAAGGCCGTAGCCGGGAATGAGGACGGTGTGCTGCTAGGCGCCGCGTTCTACCAGGGGGAACTCCAGGCAGTGTCCCATCGTGATGAGGATCGGGCGACGCACATAAATGTAGTGGGGCGTACCGGGACAGGGAAGAGCACCTTCCTTCACAAGCTGATCCGCCAGGACATCGCCGATGGCAAAGGGGTCGCGGTGATTGACCCACACGGCGATCTGGTCAAACACATCCTTCGTAGCAGCATCCCGTCGGAGC
This sequence comes from uncultured Chloroflexota bacterium, assembly GCA_937974245.1. Lineage (GTDB taxonomy): Bacteria > Chloroflexota > Anaerolineae > Aggregatilineales > Phototrophicaceae > JACKCG01. The sequence goes on from CALJKV010000017.1 coordinate 2,228, forward strand.
GGGAAGGCGATGTGGTGGTACTCGACCTGGCACAGGGGGAGTATCCCCTGCCACTGAACCTGTTCGCCGGGTCACAAAGCTATGGGGCCATCGGGCGAGTGGTCAACACCATCGAGGGCCTGTATGCCCAGACCGGAGTACGGATGGACAAGTACCTGCGGGCGGGTATCCAGGCGTTGCAACACGTCCCCCAGGCGACGATGCGCGACCTGTACCGTTTCCTGACCGACACCACCTTCCGGGGAGAGGTAATGGCGGAGATCGCGGACGACCTGACCTTCGCAGTATGGCAGGAGGAGTATCATCTGCTGACCGGGAACCAACAGCGGGTGATCCGCGACCCGATCCTGAGCCGGATCAGCCCGTTTTATGCCAACCCTTACCTGTATCCCAGCCTGTGCCATCCCGATCGGATTGACCTGGAGACACTGATCCGCGAGCAAAAGATCGTGCTGGTGTCGCTGGGAGTGAGCGGCGAGGTCGTCCCGGCCAAGGAGCGCAATCTGATCGGGGCATTGTTGGTGTCATTGATCCAGATGGTAGGGATGAACCCGGATCGCGGGCGAACGCCGTTTTACGTGTACATTGATGAGGTACAGAACTTCATCACCTCCTCATTGGAGACGGTGTTCAGCGAAGCCCGCAAGTACGGGCTGGTGATGACGGTTGCCAACCAGTTCTTCGGTCAGCTGTCGCGGGAGACCTTGCAGGGGATCATGGGGAATGTGGGGACGACGGTTATCTTCCGGTCGAATGTGGATGATGCCCGCGCCTTAGCCCCCTATACCAGCCCGCAATTCAGTCTGGAAGACCTTGTGAACCTGGATAAGTACCGGGCGGCGGTCAAGCTGCAATACCAGGGGGAGACACAGCCCGCCTTCCTGCTGCTGCCCTTCCCGCCGGGAGACGAACCGGACGACGCGGATGAGCGCGAACAACGGATTCGCAAGCTGTCACTGGATCGCTATACCCCCAAGAGTCGGGGAGAGGTCATGGCCTGGCTGAAAGCCAAATATCCCTCTACCCGGCGGACAGTACTCCAACCCACCACACCGGATGACGACGACTTTTACGAGTAGTATGATGGGGGACATAAGCGAACAGATGAAACCACCTTCCCGCCGTCACCGCCACCAGCGTCAAGACCCACCGCCGCCGATGCGGCTAACCGAGCGTGACCAAGACGTGATCGAAGCGGTGTACCACTACCGGGTACTCAGCCAGGGACAGATCGAACAGCTGCTGTTCACCGGGACTCACCGGAGCGTAGCCCAGCGCCGTCTGTCACTGTTGTACGATCATGGTTACCTCGACCGGCGCTTTCTGCCCCGGATTGGCGGGCTGGTGACCAGCCCCATTCTGTATCTCCTGGGTAAGAAGGGGAGCGAGTACCTGTTAGCGCACCGGGGGTATGATGACATCCGCTGGCGACCGAATGACAACAGTCTGGGTTACGAACACATCGAACACCTGCTGGCGGTTAACACCTTTCGCATCGAGATGACGCTGGCTTGCCGGATGAACAACTTACCGTTGCAGACCTGGCTGGACGACACCACGCTGAAGCAGGATTACGACCGGGTCAACCTGCCGCGCAGCGCCCGTCCGGTGGCGGTGATCCCTGACGCCTACTTCCATATCATCACACCGAAGGGCGACACCCATTTCTTTCTGGAACTCGATCGCGGGACGATGACCAGCAAACGCTTCAAACGCAAAGTGCTGGCGTATATTGCTTATGCGAGCAGCGGGTTAGCTGAGAAACGGTTTGGTACCACCAAGTTCCGGGTATTGACGGTGACCGAGAGCGAGAAGCGAGCGGAGAATCTCAAGGTAGCGACAGAAGGAGTCGGAGGCAAGCGGCGTTTCTGGTTTGGGACGCTGGAGACATTAACTGCCGAGGCGATCTTGACCGAGCCGGTGTGGATGGTGGCAGGACGCGAGGAGCGAGTAGCACTGCTCCAGTAAGCGGCAAAAAGGGCTGCGGTTGGGCAGAGTGTCACCCAGGCAGCCCTTTCCAGCATATCCCTCAGACCCGGAAGGGGGTCGCTTGCACCAACCCCACCCGCGAGGACTGGCGCGTGATGCAAGCACCCACCAATCACAGCCGCCCGGTGACGCGGGCCGCTGACCGAAGTGAGGTTTCATTGTAACAGGCCCTGAGGGGCGATGAAATAGGGGCACACGGCTGATCCGGCTTTACCGCTGGTCGGGCAGGGGAAAGAAATATACCCGATTATCGGTGATGGTCTCTCGAAATTGCTGGAACACGAGCTCTGAGCCACAGATCGGGAGATGCCCGAAGACGATGTTGTTTGAGCCGAGATAGGGTTGCGGCATGTGGAGTTTCATGAAGGACATTTCCGGGAAATCGGGATGTTTCAGAGTCACATTGGGATTGACCAGCAGATTCTCCCCCTCGCGCTCAAAATTATTGCATATCTCCCATATGCGGACGAATTGGAGGCAGCTTTTCATGTATTCAAGGATTTGCCTATAGCGTCGCGTCGCCACATAGCGAATAGACAGCACACGGAAGGCGCGCACCCCGCGTTCCGCTTGTTCGCGCCACTTATGCTTGCCGCAGAAAACTTCCAATGGCCGGAAGACAGGCTCAAAATAAACCCGCAGGATATTGGCGTGGATGCCCTCGGCGTAGCGAAGTGCGTCCAGGGCTTCACCAGTGTAGCCGTACAGTTCGGCATAGTAACTATTGAAGGCGATGATGTCTCCCAGTGGCGTGAAGACCGCGATAGGGTATGCAAGCTGTGTGAGAAACTGCTCGATGATCCCCTGATCGAGTGGTAGTTCGTCATCCTGGCAGATGTATCCGGCGGCGGCGTAAAACTCTGCTTTGGCGGCTCCCTGCAATCCAAAAGCGGTAGCTAGAGGTTCGATGTGCAACTCGGGTCGTAAGAGCGCTACGTTGCCTTTTTCGATATCGCGGATCTGATGGACAGATAGGTGATGTCCGTTGGCTGTGGTTTGCTGTGCCAGGTATTCCCGTGTCCAGTGATGACCGTTGCCCGCCATGCGACGTTCGTCGCGGAATGACTGCACTAACCGGCCAAAGTCAGTATTTGTCATCGCATCACCTGCTTTATTATCTTATCGTCAAACATATTATACCTGGTTTGTGAAATCAGTGACGAAAATTCGTCACCCCATGGATGAAGACTCGTCACTGGCGCTGAGACAGCCCGGCAGCATAGCTGTTATCCTGGAAGGGAATAACCTGCATAGTGTCGGTGAAATAGAATCGCAGGAGGTGAACACATGAGTGGGCTGATTGATCTGGCGTTCAAGAACTTCATGGAAGCGGCGGTCATTACCTTCAAATTGCTGGGATGGCTCTTCAAGGCCATCTTCTCCCTGATCCGGATGATCTTCATCTACCGGCGGACACAACCGCCTGCAACACAGTAACAGTGCCAATAGAGGTTAGAAGTACCAAAAATCTAGGGTTTCAAAAATCCAGGTTTCTCTAATCTCTTTCTTGTTGTAATTTTCAAAACCATTCATTTTTGATGTTTCCCTTAAGAGAATCATTTGTAGGAGAATATAATGGCTAGATATGATGTGAGATTTCAACTTCAGGCTGGAAGTAAAAACATCGATTCTGTTGGATATCATCACAGCGAGTTGCCCTGCAGGAAACAAGATGCACTTGAAAAGCTAGCACAATTGTGGGCTCAGAACAGAGAATATTTCCGAGATACTGGATGGAATAGTCAATTTAAAGAAGCTATTGAAAAGGCTGAACGTGCTGTAAAAAATGCTAATGGATAAAGCAAAAAGGTGACTGCTGATGTAAAATGACCGCATGGCAAA
>CALJKV010000018.1 GCA_937974245.1 uncultured Chloroflexota bacterium
TTCACCGGAAAAGTGCCGCTTAGACGGTAACTCGCCGGGTTCCTACCCAATACGGCGATGGGAGGGGCGGCGGCCATCGCTGTTGCATCAGGGGCAGTGCAGAAACTCGCCCACACCATGCGCGACGACCAGGTCATCCTGGTGGTGTGTCCGCCGCACCTGGTCGAGAAGTGGAAGCGTGAGCTGCTCAGCATTTACCCGAACATGCTGGTCGAGCGTCTGGATAGGCACGAACAGGCGAAGTCATTTATGGATAAAGCAGCGCGAATCGGCGCAGGCATCCCGAAGGTCGGCCTCATCAAGCGCGACCTGACCAAGCTGGGGGCGGCACGTGAACCGGCGGTCATCTGGCGGAATGCATTTGTCGCCATGTGGCGACAGGATCAGCCCACGCCCGATGGGTACGAAGCCCACCAGCGCATCGCCCGTGAGCGCGTTCCGAAATGTCCGCATTGCGGCTCAACCGTGATGCAGGAGCGCAAGGGCATCAGCGTACCGGCGTCGGAACACTGGCTGAAATCCGGCAAGCGGGTCTGTTCAACCTGTAACACGCCGCTGTGGCAGGAGGCGCGGGACAAAGGCTCGCAGCCCAGACCAGGGCACAAATATCCCCCCAAGAACCCGCGCTACCGGCTGGACGAGTACATCCGGCGGCAGTACCCGGATCGGGTGTATCTGCTGATCTGGGACGAGGTGCACGAGGCGGCCAACGGCGACACCGGGAATGGGGAGAGCTTCGGCAGATTAGCAGGCATCGCACAGAAGGTATTGGCGCTGACCGGGACACCCTTCAACGGCAAGGCGTCATCGCTCTTCAACATCGAGTATCACCTCAACCCGCGCGTCCAGGCGCGGTATCCCTGGGGCGGGGCGGATCGCCTGAGCCGCAAGGAACGCGGTTCAGACCGTTTCCAGACCGTGCTGGAAGCCAATGGCAAGCAGCGCGGACGCGCTGAGTCGAGTTGGGTCAGTGACATGGGGGTACGCGAGCAGGTGGTTGAAGAACGCCCGACGTATGACCGGGACACGGGGGCGTACACCGGCACTTCGACCTACGAGCGGCCTTACGAGGAAGCGCCAGGCATCTCACCGCTGCTGGTGGCCGAGGTGCTGGATCACGCGATTTTCTTCAGCCTCGCGGATTTAGGTAAAGCGCTGCCTAACTATCAGGAAATCGCGCTGCCGATAGAGATGGACAGCGATACCTACGACCAGTATGACCGCACCCGCCAGCAGTTGAAAGACTACCTGATCCAGCGCCGCTGGGAGGGCGATACCACGTTTCGTGGCGCATACCTGCAGTGGGCGCTGGGCTGGATCAACACGCCGTTTCGTCCAACCGAGGTCATCCATCACATCAAACACCCGGTCACCGGCGCGAAGCAGGCGCATGTCGTGACGCGCATCCCGTCTTACGGCGAGGAGCGCATCTACGCCAAAGAACAGGCGCTCATTGACCTGCTGACCGATGAACTGGCCGCCGGGCGTCCCTGCGTCGTCTACCTGCGCCAGACCTCGACTCGCGACATCCAGCCGCGCATCGAGGGATTGATCCGCCAGCACGTGCCGGGAGCGGTGCCCTACGTTCTCCGAAACACCGTTGAGGCCGAACGGCGCGAGCAGGTCATCACCGGGCAGATCGCCGCCGGGGTCAATGTCGTTGTCTGCAACCCGGAGTTGGTTAAGACCGGCCTCGGCGCGCCAAGAAGCGCGTATCTGTAATGCTCGAATGGTACGTCCACACGACGTGCCGGTAGAGACCATCCTGTACCCCAATGGGATGGAGGTCAAGTCGGCGTGCGACAGGCAGAGCAGCCTGTGGTGCGAAGCCCGACCGGAAAAGCGGTGAGGGGCGGTACACCAGTACGACCCCAGGACTGCCGACCTAAATCTGGGTATGGCTACGAAAGGAACCTTTGTTTGAAGCACCTACAGTTTTAACTCACTCCAACGCTGGTGATATGGGTGGGGAAGTGGCCCGGTAGCAGGGAAGACCAATCGTCCCTGTGAAAAGAGCAGTCGAGTCGGCTCAAACTGGCAACGGCTATAGGGGTATAAGCCGCGCGGGGGGTCACGACGGTATCAGGGGATACCGGACAGGTGTATAGAAGGAGACCTAACCCCAGATGCAAACGACAGATATGTGAACTTGGGAAATCCGACCATCGGTTCGGCAACGGACTGGATCAGCTGCGATTGAGGTGGTGGTCGGATGGCGGAGCCGCCGTAGTAGTCTGAGAGGGGACAAAGCCCCTTACCTGGCGAAGGGCGGCAGGAGAACAAGAGAAGCTCGTATGGCAAAGGAGTTCTGAATACGTATGAACGATATCCTGAAAACCCAACAGAGTTTCGCCCGTAAGGCAGTAGCTCATCCTGAACATCGTTTCGAGGACTTGTATCACCTGATTTGCCGGACGGAGTGGCTGCAACAAGCCCTTCGACACGTCCTTGCCAACAAAGGCGCGAAAACACCAGGGGTGGATGGCATCAGCAAGAAAGACCTGAATACCCCGGCCAAGCGGGCAGCGTTCATCGCTGACCTGCAAACCGCGCTCAAGACAAGAACATACAAGCCATACCCGGTTGACCGGGCGTGGATTGACAAACCCGGCAAACCGGAGAAGCGACCGTTGGGCATTCCAACGATGCGCGACCGGGTGGTGCAGGAAGTGCTGCGAATGCTGATGGAGCCAGTCTGGGAGAGTGATTTTCTGGACTGTTCCCATGGCTTTCGACCGAAACGGCGCACGATGGACTGTATCTATACCATCTACAGCCGCGTGCATACCGTGAACAAGTACTTCATCGCCATTGAAGGGGATATACGGAAATGCTTCGACCGCATCAACCACGACATTCTGTTGCAACTGGTGCGGCGACGTATCGGGGACGAACGCATTGTCCAACTCATTCGCGCCTTCCTCAAGGCAGGCGTGATGGACAAAGGTCTCTTTGCGGAAACCGAAGAGGGAACACCGCAGGGCGGCATCATTTCACCACTGCTGGCAAACATCTATCTCCATGAACTCGACCAGTGGTGGTGGCGCAAGTTCGGCAGTTTGACCCACAAAGAAAAGTGGGCGCGGCGCGTAGACATGCAGGGCAACGCCATTCTCGTTCGCTATGCAGACGATTTTGTGCTGCTGTGGAATGGGACGAAAGCGGCGGCGCTGGCATTGCGCGACGAACTCAAGCAGTTCTTGTGGGAAGAACTCCATCTGGAGCTGGCGGAAGAAAAGACCCATGTCACCTACATCACCGACGGGTTCGATTTTCTGGGATTTCACATCCAGCTCCAGTACCCCAGGGACAACAAGCCCTGGCTGCGCGTGACACCAACCGAGACCAACCTCAAGCGGTTCAAAGCCAAAATCAAAGGGCTGACCCGCCGGGGGACAACGAACGTCACCGACGAACTGCGGTTCAAATCGCTGAACCGGATCATCCGGGGATGGGGCAACTACTACCGACACGTCAGTTTCACCCATGATGCCAAAGAACTGGACTACTGGATAAACGAACGTGTCTTTATCTGGCTGCAAAACAAACATCACGGCAAGAAAGTGGGCGTGCGTCGTCTGCTGGACCGCTACAAGCGGCGCGAGGTTACCAAGCGGTACAACCGCTGGAACTTTGCAGTTGACGACGCGCAAACGGGGCAACCGATCTTCATTGCGAAGCTGGGCGACATCCCGTTAACCCGCTATCGTCGCGCCAAACCGAAGCATCCCTATCTTGAAGCCAGAGAAGTCCTGTCAATGGAAGAACCGGAAACGCCATTTCTTGACCCACCACTCGTCAACCTGCCGCCCAAAGCCTTGGCGTGGCGGGTGAAACGAGAAGCGGTCTTACGGCGTGACCAGCGCAAATGCGTGACGTGTGGCAAAACCCTCACCGAACTTGACGTGCATCATGAACTGGCACGGCGAGATGGCGGCACAGACGACAAACGCAATCTGTCCAGTCTGTGCAAGGATTGCCACTACCAAACGCCTAACTACGGTGGGAACAAACCAAACGGGTAGAAAAGTTCTCTGGAAAGCCGGATGCGCGGAAACGTGCACGTCCGGTTTGGAGGGGAGGCGAGGGAAACACGCCCGCTGCAAGGCGGAAGGTGCGCCCTCGTCCTTACCCTACACCTCATCCACTTCCCGACGCTGATCTTCCACGAAATCACGTTCAACCTGGGCACGATGATGCAGGCGGCGGCGCGGGCGTACCGGCTCAACCAGACGCACGACGGTTGCAAGACGGTGTACCTCTTCGCCGAGGGCACGATGGAACACACCGCCGTCCAGCTCATGAGCCGCAAGCAGCGGGCCGCCAAACTGCTGACGGGCGACATCGGTCTGACCGGGCTGGATGCGCTCACCGAGGGCGAGAGCGGTTTCGAGGAGGCGTTACTCGATGCCATCGCTAAGGATACGGCGCTGCTCGATCCGTCCGAACTGTTCAAAGCAGGCGCGGCTGGAAGCGAGATTGATGCCGAGGACGCCGCCTACTGGAACGTCGCTGTCGCCGAAGAACCTGAAGCGGCAGCCATCCATCCCGACCCGGTGGTGCAGACCGCCATCGAACTGGGCGGCGTGATTGCCGAACCGGCGGCCCCGCGTCTCACGCCCACGCCTGCCGTATCGTCTGACACGGCGCGGTTGGTGTGGGAGGTGGGACGCTACCTCGACACCGTGCATCTCGTTCACGACGAAGCGAAGCGGACAAGGTTGCAGGCCAAACTGCTGGCGGCGCTCCAGGATGGGGTACAGGACGACGAAGGGACGTACACCGTCGTTGGGCTGCACGACCCGGACTTCGCACGGTATCCCGTCCATGCGGAAACGCTGACCCGCTGGGTGCGCGGCTGGCTGAAGGCGCATCGTTTTGTCTTCGCCGGCTGCGAGGAGGAAGTGGCTGCCGAGGTCGTCCGGTTGGCGCGGGCGGCGCTGCTGCCGGTGGCCGAACTGCTGGAACGTCCAACACCACGTCCGGCAAAACCACGTCTTACGCCCGAACCGGTGCCAGCCCGCCCTTTCGTCCCGTCCCATACTCCTCACGAGGCCGAGACGGTGCAGCTGGCGCTGCTCTGATCTTCCTGGATGCCCTCCTCGCCCGCAGCGCGTCTTACGCGGATACCGCCTGTCTGACGCTGACAGCCATCCACCCCGACGGTAAACACCCGACACCCTCGCGCCACATCCCGCTGCATCAACCCACACTGCTGGCAGATGCGCTGGATGCCATGTGGGACGCCAACCGGCAGGGCTGGGGCGCATTCGTCGCCGTGGGATTGCGGCGGCCTGGATTATCGCGCTGGAAACGCGGCGGCGAGGCCGACATCGTAGCGCTGCCCGCGTTGTTCGTGGATGTGGACGACCCGTCGCCCGATACCCTGGCAAAGCTGCGGGCGCTGCGTCCGTCGCCATCGTGCATCACGTTTACGGGGGGCGGGTATCACGCCTACTGGTGGCTGGACGCACCACTGGCCGACCTGGGGCTGGCGCGGCAGCTGCTGCGCGGATTGGGGCGGGTTGCCGGTGGCGACAGCCTGAGCGTAGCACAAAGCCTGAGACTGGCAGGGACTCGAAATAGCAAACCCAATAGAAATAACGCCCGCTGCCGGATCGTGGAACTGCATAACACATACTATCCGGTGGCGGCGTTCACCCACCTGCTGCCCCGTCAAACAGTCCCTCAAGTCGCTCAAACACCCCGTAAGACGGCGGTTCGGGCATCCGACGGCAGACTCAACCCGGCGCTGCTGGACGCGGTGAGCGGGCGGCTGTTGGACATGGGTTACAGTCGGCAGGGGGATTGGCTCAGCGGCCCGTGCCTCTACCCGGCACGCCACCGTCACGATGACGCGCATCCCTCGTTTGGCTTCAACACCCACACTGGCTACGGCCACTGTTTCCGCTGTGGCTCAATGTTGTTGAAGGATATGTGTGATGTCCTGGGGATTCGCGGTGCCGATTATGTTGGAATTATTCGCCCTGAGCGGGTGTAATCCAGTTATATGGATATGATAAACCCTCAGATTGATACTTTTTCCAAATCTCACCGGCGAAGAACTCGGCTACCCAGCGCTCTTGGAATTCTCGTGGGCCAGTGATCTCATGGCGTTCAAGGTCTTCTTGGTAGACTTGTTCGACAAGGCTAATGCGAAATTGATAAGCCTCCGACTCGAGTGCATCAAGAACATGTTTACGTGCTAACCATTCATCCTTACTTTTCGTTCGCCAGCCCTCCATCCAAAGTTTGTTTCTCTCACCCCAGTGACGCCGTTCAAGCCATCCTAACCATTCTTCCCGCATAAATGCCGAGAATGCGACACTGGATTGCATTGGAAATGCTTTTCCTTCCAAGAAATGAAATACGGGTGGGTCGTCGGAGCAGCCTTTACTGACATCCACCATCAGAAATTGCTCCCCAATTCGTTGTGAGAATGGCACTAAAGACTCGGTAAGTTCCCACTGAGAATGCACGGCCTGCGACAGCTTTCTCGCGGTAGTTTGCGCAGCAATCAAATCCTGTACGGAGAAATCCGCATCATAATCGTACACGTATGGTGGCACTTTGCCAGCAACGCGATACCAGGCCTTCAGGGAAGCCGGAAGACTTTTACCAATTTGTGCCTCTGCCTGCTCGATTTCGGCATCCGAACTTCCTTTTATTGGTCCCAGGTCGGGTAGCGGTGGTCTGGTTCTCTTCGAGAGCCAGGTTCCATCAAGATAATCCACAAGCTGCCGCATGAATTTGTCATATTGATCCATGTCTGAGTCTCGCGATCAACAGTTTTAGTTTCCGATCTATGGAAAGGATAAATCATGTCTGATACCCAACGCAAGCAAGATACACCTCCCACCATCATCACCCTGACGCTGCCCACTCCAGAAGGTGGCGGCATCGCGCCGGAACGGGCGACGGCGACGCTGCTCATCCAGCGTGGTGACCTGGCACATGTCCAGCAGTTCCACTACAGCGGCTATCTGCCTGATGTGATGGACGCCATCCGGGCGGCAACCGCGGCGCTGGGCGCGCTGGAAGACGACCCGCCGGTCGTGCCTGATTTGCCTGATGATCCGCCGAAGCCCGCGCCGAAAGCGAAGGCCAAGCCTGCCACGCTGCCCGACCCGGACGACGAGCCGACAATAGACATCCCGCTGAAGAAAGGCACGCTGGCCGTCAAAATCAGCCACCTCAAGATTGTTGGCGGCGAGAGTGACGCGGCAGCCTACCGTCAGGCGGCGCTGATCGCCGGGAAGCTGGTGGATGGCAAGCTGTGGGACGGCCAAACACCGATCCGCCTGCGCGATGTGTACGCCCTGGCGAAACGGATGCAGCACCTCGCTGACCGCGAACTGAGCCTCTTCACGCTCAACGATTTCGCCGAGACCGGCATCGCTGATGCACCCGAAACCGCTCCTTCGAACACGCCGGGCGCGGTCGCAACAACGTCAGACGCCAGCCCATCGCCCAACGGGGCGACCTTCAGCAGCAACGGCCATCACGCCGCGTAAGACATCACCCAATCACCTATCATACGAAAGGAACAAACCACCATGTCTGACCAGACCAATCCCCAACCGCGCATCTTCAAGATCGGCGCAGCCACCATTGTCGAAGACGCCAGCATGACCGGCCTCGACCTCGAAGGCATCAAGCAGATTTTGCAGCGGACGTACCCCGAAGTCGCCCACGCCACCGTCCGCGAACGCACACTAGAGAATGGCGCGACGTGTTACGACTTCATCCCGCGGGCTGGGCGCAAGGGGTAGTGCCATGTTCCAGGCTGGTTTGACGACTGATGCGCTGCGCGACTGCCTGGCCGCCACCGTCCCCGTTGACCTGCTGGGGATGCGCCTCCTGGAGGCGTGTCCCCAACCGGGACTGTATCCTCCCAATCTGCCGCGCGAGACGCTCAAAGAAGCCGTCTCGGAGATCGTGGAGTACACCGGGCGCTGTACGGCGGCAGCCCGGCGCTTGAGCCACCTCGCGCCGATCCCCCTGACGACACTCACTATTCTGGAGTTTGGCCTGTGATGAACGATCTACTGCAAACCCATGCGCTGCTGGTTGCCGGGCTGCGGGCGGATCCGCTGCTTGCCCTGGCGAGTGTCGTCTGCTGGCTTGACCCGCTCTGGGGGGATGAGGAGGATGAGTGGGATCTGCCACAGGATGAGGATGGCACGCTGGCGGTTGCGCTGCGGGTGACACGCCAGGCCTTCCCCGATGTCTACGCGCAGGCGGTGGAGGCCGTCCGGCGCGGCGCGTCTTACGCGGAACTCGACCGGTTGATCTGCGGGGCGATCACCGGGCGCGGCATCCCGCTGGATGACCTCGAATGGATCGGTTTCGGCATCCCCATGCCTGCCTATGGCGTAGTATTGGACGATCCCGACTTCTACGCCGCGCATCCCGACACGATCCCGGTCTTACAGTGCTTCGGCATCACGCCCGAACCGAACCCGTATCACGTTGACGTGCCGGACTGCGCCTATACCGCCGGGAAGCTGATCGCCGCCGACTTGCACAAGCACGCCGATGCCCGCTGGCGGCAGGTCGCCTGGTTGCTGGGCTGGCTGTTCGCGTGTACCGGCAACAGTTCGGTGGACTATTCCTATGAAGAACACAGTGAATTTCAGCCGCTCTCGTGGGACGCCGATGACCTGGCCTTCGCCGTCGAGATCATCCAGGAAGCGGAAACCATCCTGGCCGACGCGCTGGCCGGGCTGGCGTCCCTCAGCAGCCGCCCCGACCTGCTGCAGGTCCTTCAGCACAACGTCCAACGCATCTACAAGGCACTTGAAAAGATGAAAGGGAAACCCCATGAACCTCACATCCGACTGGCATGGCCGCACCTTGCAGGCGGCACTGAATGAACAGCCGAGTCTCTCGCTGGATTTCTACTCGTATGGCGTGCTGCTGCGCAAACGCGAGGGGGATGCCCTCACGGAATATGCAGTAGATCCGGCGCAGGTGGCGGTCGCGCTGGCGGCGCGGGTCACGTTTGACACCGGACTGCTCTCTGGTGACACCCTGCTCGTCCGGCAGGAAGGCGTCAAAAAGACCGTTGTCGAATACCGGAAGGCGCAGCACACCGGCGTCTACCTCGATGGCTCGGAAACTGCCCTGCGCGTGCCGCTGCCCGGATTGGTGTTGATCCGCACCACCAGCGAGGAGCGCAGCCCGTCTTACACGGTCTATGCCGTCAAACGCCGTCCGGTATCACTGGATACTGCCCTGTTCCACGCGCCGCTGCCCAACATCTTCTCCGGCGGAAGCATCTGCTGGGGCAGTGTGTCCCGCGTGTCGGACGCGGCGCTGGGGGGCGCATTGCTGGCCGAAGACTGGGATATCCTGCTGGGTTCATCTTTTGGCGACCACGCGGTCAGCGGGAAATCCCGTTCCCATAAGGATGACATCCGTCAGAAGCTGATCGAACTGGAAGCAAAGAAAGCCCGGCGTTACCCGACCGCCGACCTCATTCCCGCGAGAAAGACCCTGGCACAGGTGATCGGAGATGCCTCATGAGCGGTGTATTCGACCCGAATATTCACCTCCAGACGATCACGATTGTCGGTGTCGGCGGCACCGGGGCGCAGGTCGCCCGCATCGCCGGACGCATTGTGTATGACCTGGCGCGGGCGGGGCGGCACACCCCGCAGATCGTGCTGATTGACCCCGACACGGTTGAGGAGAAAAACGTCGGACGGCAGTTGTTCGCGCCGTCGGCGTTGGGGATGAACAAGGCGGCGTGGGTCGGGCGGATGCTCAACCTGGCGCTGGGGCTGGCGGTGCGCTGGATTCCCGACCATGCCGACCCGGGGCGACACTTCGACCGCTACGGCAGCAATCTGGTCGTGTCCTGCGTGGACAATCACGAAGCGCGGGCAGCGCTCCACACCGTGAAAGGCATCCTGATCGGGGCAGGCAACCATGCTGACAGCGGGCAGGTGTGCATCGGCAACTGTGATGACCCCGATCTGATGCGGCACCACCTGGATGGGCGTGATGGGAAGTATCCGTACCTGCCGAAGGAAGGGCTGCTCTTCCCTGACCTGCTCGAATCGGAGCCAGCGCCGGAACGTCCTACGCCGGAGCCGGGAACATCGTGCGCGGAACTCGTCGCCAGTGGGGAACAGCATCTGCTGGTGAATGACCTCATGGCAGCCATCGTCGGGCAGTACCTGTACAAACTGCTGTACCGCCAACCGATTACGTCCTTCGTGTCTTACATCAGCGCCGATGACGTGCCAACCGTCCGCAGCCTGCCCATTTGCCGGGAGGAATTGGAGCCGTATTTACGGGAGGAATCACCATGTTGAAGTGCCAGCGTCAGAACATCCACCACTCCAAGCTGCCGCAACCCGGCGCTACAGGGTACATCTTCGGGCTATCCACCGTCAATCCGAAACGGAAGTGCATCGTCAGCCACTATCCGTTGTGTGACAATGTGCTGCCTTACAGTGTGGGCATCCATACGGTCTATGTCCGCTTTCTAGACAATCACGAGGTCATGCGATTCAGCGGCATCTGGTTTCAGGAGGCGCTGCCATGATGCGCCAGCTTTCGTTGTTTCCAATCAATGACGGTGATACAGCGCCGGATGCCCTCACCCTGCTGCGGAATGGCGCGGCGCTGGTGCTGTCGGTGTCCGGCGGCAAAGACAGCGATGCCATGTCCCATCACTTGCTCGATCTGCGCCAGGCGGAAGGTTGGCCGGGGGACGTGTTAATGGTTCACGCCGACCTGGGGGCGCGGGTCGAGTGGCAGCAGACACCGGGTTATGTCCGCGACCTCGCCCAGCGAAAGGGCGTGCCGCTGCATGTTGTCCGCTGGACGCATGGCGACTTGATTGACCGCATCTGGCAGCGATACTACAGTGATCCCGCGCGTCCCTGCTGGCCGTCCTCTCAAATGCGCTACTGCACTTCCGACCTGAAACGTGGGCCGATTTCCCAGTTCCTGCGTCAGACGTTCCCCTCCGGCAAGGTGGTGTGCGCGATGGGCTTGCGGGCTGAGTTATATGGAATTAAAACCATTGTCAAGAAGTGCAATGAAATTGG
>CALJKV010000019.1 GCA_937974245.1 uncultured Chloroflexota bacterium
CAGCCTGCGGTACTTCCAGTACAATCACTTATGCCGCCATACGGCGCACCTTCCCTGTCCCCATCATCCCGCAGAGCAGGATACTATCGCGCTTCTCAAAACCTTTGGTGATGGCGGCGGTGACGTGCTTTTGCGCGGCGTACAGCGGATATTTGCCCTTCAAGCGGATACGATCCAGCCAGCGCGAGAGACCGTTCATGTCGAACTGGTAAGCTGGGCTGAACTTGTTATTCAGGTAACTTGCCAGTGCTCGCTTGTTGCTGGTGATGAAGTCCAGCAGGGCCTCGTCACCGTCCATCTCGACCAGCGTACCGTCGTCTACTAACAAAGTTAAAGTGGTAGATGGCTTCAGGCGGATGGTGGTTTTCTTGACCTGTCGTTCCGGGTCGTTGGGGTCGCTCTCGACATCGACGCGGGCGATCTGCTCAACGTGTTGCGTCTTGCCGCGAATGGCGACCGTGCCGTAGGTTTCGGTATCGATCACCGCGCCATCTGCCACACCTGCCGCCAGCACCAGCGCGAGATGTCCAGGACGCGGCGCGACGACGGGTTCAATCTGCGGTGGCGGTTGCGGGATTTCCAGTAGTGCCTGAAAGCCATTCGATTTCCAAGCGCCCTGCTCCTCAATGAGCTTCAAGCCCTGCGTTTCGTCGATGACATCAGGCGCAAACACAAAGCGGGTGATGGTCTTTGGCGCGGGCAGTTTATAAACTGGCTCTAGCTGGACTTCCAATAGTCTCGGCGCGGCTTTCTGTGCCATGATCTGCTCGTAGAGCGCTTCGGGATTGGTTTGCAAGCCCTTGACCGCTGCAACAATGATCTGGTCGTACTCGCCAAGATGCTTGCCCGGCAGCGCCCACACATCAACATGGAGACTGTTTTTAGACAGGAACGCGACGGAATCTTCCGTGAGATGGTGTAAATACACCACCCAGAACACCAGCCCGCCATCCTGAATCCACTTCCACGAGTGTCGCAGATAGCGGAACTCGACGCGCTTATTACCGGAGGCGCTGGCATCATGGTCATACGGCGGATTGAACCAACCGCAACTGAAGGCGTTGTTGCTGGCGATCAGTCGTTCTACATCACAGCGCACGGCTTGTTTAGGTCCGAAGCACTCGATGCACTTCGCGGCGCGGTCGCCGTCGAGTTCGTTGGCGTAGGGCGTGATGTTCCATTGGTTCGCTGCTACTTCGAGGAATTCACCCTCACCAGCATACGGATCGAGCAGTCTGTGAGCGGGCGTGGCAGGCGCGACGAGTGATAAAATCGCCGCGTGATGTTTGGGGTCGATGGCAAAAAAGCCCATCACTTCCCGATTTTCCATGCGGGACATTTTTCAGCCTTTCTAAACGCAAACAGCCCCTGAATTTCAGAGGCTGTTGATTGGTCGATTGAAGTTGTGTTTCAGGCGCTTTGCGGCAACCGGATGATGCCTATCGATTCTACTGTAACTGCGAAACGAAACGCCCGACAAAGATGGATTGATGCATCTGATATAGGCAATTTCCGTTCTTGTGTTGCAATGTAAGCGCGAAAAAGATGTTGAGGGAAGAAAGCCGATTTTGAACTCAAAACGCCTTCGTGTTTTTCGCAGTTACGCTGGAAAGTCATTTCATTTCGCAGTTTCTTGCAAAGCGATAATGCCCTGACTCAATCCGCCGGTAATGAGCCGTGTCCATGAGTCCACGTCCAGGTCAACGGCCAGCACATCCAGACCACCCGCGCCGCGCGTCTTGCGGACCAGCATCGCAGATTGTCCGGCTTGCCACAGGTAACCTGTCCATTCGACGAACACCGGCACTTTGACCAGTTTCGTAACATGCTGGTGCAGTTGTGCCATCGCCTGCTCGTCGGACACGTGCAAGATGAACGTTGTGGATTTGCCGCCGTAGTTGGGCTGTGTGACCATCTCGTGAAGCAATATCAGCGACATGAACTTGGCTTCGGGGATGTTCTGTGTGAACGCGGCATACATGCCCGTGTTTCCCTCACCGGCGGTCAGTTCGATACCCGGCGCATCCCACGGAACACACGACACTTGATCGCCCTTCGCCAGTTTCGCCCGAATCGCTTCAACTGCCATGCGCGGCCCGCCCATATTTAAGTAGATGCAGATGCCTTCATGCACGGCGTACCCGTAAGCCCACACGTTGCCTGTGATGCTGCCTGTCAGTTCGCCGCATGGTGTTTGTGGAATACGCACCCGATTGCGCTTGCCATTGTTCGTTGCGCTGGATTGTAAGGCAGGCAGTGTCTCCGCCTTCGTCTGGAGAATCGCCGTGATGACGGCATCCGGTTCTGCGTCGTCGGACATTGGCTTGCTGATGCGGATTTTCGGGATTTCCGCTTCTTCTAGTGTGACATCCGTTTCGAGGACTTCTGGCTGATGACCGCTGTCTACAAGCGCCTGTTTAATCTCGGTATCGGTTGGCGGGGGAACTACGCCCGGCGGCACAACCACACCGCGTGTGATGCGGATACCTAGCACGGGTTCCAGACTGGTCAGTTCACGCTCGAAAAACCAGCCTGTGCCGATGCCTTCAAAATCGACATCGTAGCTCCAGCCGTGCGTCGGATTGCGGTTGTACAGCCGCGTGATCGTCCCGCGTGTGCCGGTGGGAATAGGTTTACCCTCGGATGTTTCCAGATCGTGCCGCGCATATACTGTTTCGTCCAGCACGTACAGGCGCGGGTTCTCCGGCTGTGGCTTCGGCTGGATGTCAACGCCGAGAATTGCCGCTGTTTCTTCGTCCGAACAGGGGTCGTTATGGTCGTCAGATGGTGGATTCTGTGCGTCAATCAGTGCCTGTACTGTATCCGGCAATGTCTGGCCTATGTAGTACCATGCTTTTTGGCGCTTGCTCCAGCGACAGCCCCAGCGTTTCAACAGGTCGCGGTGGGGATACGTATCGCCACGAAGCCACCACCACGGCGTTTCGTTCTCACTACGCTGGCTCTTCTCGACGACGACGCCCGCAATCGCCGCTTCTGCTGTGCCGGTGGATGCCGATACGATCAGCATCCCGGTCGGGTTGAAGTTCGGTCCGCTGTGGCTAATGACCGGCTGGTACTGTGCAGACTGAATGTTAGGAAATTCTTGCCACGCGCCGTCGATCCAGCGATACACCGCCGGACGATGGTTCTGGAGGGTGATAGCTTCGGCGCGGGTGAGTTCGTCGTCGCTCACTTTCAACAGGATGTAGCCATGCCGTACCGTGACTTCGGCGAGAATCTGGACGTAGTGATAGCTGGCATGTTTGGACGACACGTCTTGCGCCTGGTCAAGGTAGAGCGCCAGCAGAACGGCGCTCGTGGCGCTGGTATAGCCCAGCTTGTATGCTGAGACTATCTGCCCGGTGTACGGATGCTTCACCCGATGTGAGCCGTAAATGGCGATAGCGATGATATGTGTGTTCATGCTCACACCTCCACTCCAAAGTTAATCAGGTGGGCGTCCTTCCCGCGACTGACCATATAGTCATATCCGGCGCGAGTGCCTGGGCTATCGCCATTCCACACGAACAGGCCGATTTGGGCGGTGTCCACCAGCCAGCGATCCCGCACGGTATAGCGGTTTAGCAGGTAGCCATTTGCCCCACGATAGGTATCGCGGTGGACTTTGACGTACTGACCGTGTTTGCAACCACCGTTGCGTGGGAAATTGCCCACACCAGCAACGATCACCGGCACTTGCAGACGACGACATTCGCGCACCACCGCCATATCGACACCCTTCGGGTTGTCCCCGACAATGACGGTGTACCCACGTTCGTGAGCGCGACGCACTGCGCACCGGGCATAGTCCAGCATCTGTGGTGTCGCGTCTCGACTACCCGCGATCATCAGGTGCGTGATCTGCTGGGCGGGTCTGGATGATGTCATGCCGTGATTGAGTCGCGCCGCCTGTGCCAGCTCATCCGCCTCGGCGTTCTGCTCACGCGGAATCCAGGTCACAATGACGGTGTGTTTCTGCATCAGCGCCTGAAGCTGCTCCCACAGGCCACGGTTCGCCACCGGTTGTTTGGAAGCCGTTAGCCAGCCGCGAGCCACCCAATCCGGCAGCCACTCGTTGACGCCGCGTGCCACGTACTTCGAGTCCGTGTACAGGGAGACGGTCTGGTGCATTTCTTTGAGCGCGCTCAGCCCGTTCACCACCGCCGTCAGTTCCATCGCGTTGACGGTCGTATCCGCCACGCTGCCACTCAGCGCCTTGCGATGTTCACCACAAGACAGCACTGCGGCCCAGCCGCCGATACGCGTTTGCGTCTGGCATGAGCCATCCGTGTAGATCGTGATAGGGGTCATATCACACCTCCTGAAATGTGAAATGTAATGTTGAAAAGCAAAAAAAGACGCTCACCATGATCTGCGGATTGTGGTGAGCGTAAGGAGTCAAATCAGTTTCAGCCCGCCTATCTGTGCGAGATTCGCGCAGCTGTGACCCTGCGTCCGTCCGTTTTTCACAGCCTGGATGCGCCCCGGCTCCGCGTGAGCGAAGACCTCGAGACGTTGGCCTTTCCGGTCTGGTGTGTATCACAATACACCAGCATCCACGACCGCTATAGCACCGCCCAACCGGAGTGTTGGGGGCGGGTTTGGCATATCGGATCAGCGCGACCGTCTATAGGAGACCGTCGGGGCACAGTGGCTCCGGGAAAACTTACGACGCGCCCTTTCGAGCTAACGCGGCCTGGCTAACGAAACTCCGTCCGGTCGATAATCCGAGTATGCATTTGTTAAAGTGCCGACTTATGCATCAGGCTTCACCACGACTGGGTGCCCGTGCTGTCACCCGAAGGGCAGTGAGTTTTCCTAGTGAGCGCAGCGGCACAAGCCAGGAGGGAAAACTCGCTGAGCAACGCTTGACAGCATGGGCTGGCGTGGTCTGATGCGTGCGAAGTCGGCACAAATGCCATACGTGGGATGACACGGACGGTATGCTGCCAGCCGACTCGACGTTAGGGCAGCGCAGTTTCGCCGCAAATCCTTGTGACCCGTGTTCTCCAGACCGTTCGACTAGATCATGTAAATCCTGAACACATGGGATGATAACCTGTCAAACCGATCAAACCGATCAGACTGGTCAATCTGTGCAATTAGAAACGAAGCTAAAGGTATTGAGTATGAATTAGATCAAATAAGTGTTTTGATCGGGGGAAAACCCTAGGTTGCGTGAGGTAGTTCGAATAAGCAATGTGCAACTTAAATAGATTTGAGATACAGATATGTCGCTTCTATTTTTGGTTCGCTCTCCAAATTTGCAGCGCTTCTATTGCCCTTGGATCCTTAATCTTCGCGAGATATTCACCAGCTTTGTTAGAAATGGTTTCTCCCCAAAATGCTCTACTTTTGTTGTGAAGACGCTCAATAAGCATCTCAACCTTTGCTGATGAATCTTTCATCGTACTGAGAATATGCATTACTAACAATTGCATTTCTGCTTTTGCATCCAGCTTTATCAACATTTCATTGAGTTTATCACTTATAGTCTTGTGACTCACAAGTTGTCTTTGATAGCGTTTGATAGTGTCTTCAACAATTTTATCTGCTTGAATTAGAGCTTCTAGGACAGCATGCTCGTCAATTTGGGCAAGTTGTGATAATCTTGGGCTAATATCATACCAACTATAATAAAGCTCATCTTCGTACACATCCCATGAACACATGTATGATATTAGTATCTGAGCGTGGTATGTTATAAGAAGTACAGAGGTTTGCTTTAACGTGTCTTTTCTAGCATTCATTCCTGATGTGAGGCAATCGACCGCTAGAAAGATGTCATGAGCGTATAGAATCTCCAGCAGATTCGAAATATCGTCCGTGAGACCAGCATGTGCAATAATTGAATTTTTCCATTTGGGCACTCTGTATACAGGAAAGGTTTTGATATCCTTTAATAAGAAATAGACCCAATTTGAATCAAGTTTACAAGAAGCAAAATACTCCTGCATTAACTGATGATAGAAGCGTAAGTTTGAACCATTTACTTCAATGTAATTTGCACTTTGTGCCATCTTCAGAGCATTTTCATCTAGGAAATCTGTGGCAAAATCGATACTGACTTCAATCCCTCTATCTTGATCTATCATCGAAAAAGCAAGGTTTGCTAACGACTGTTTCAACTCAGAGAAAATCGAATCAGATGAATTCCAGCCGAGGCTGTTACGCTTTACTTCTCGCACAGCTAGAGCGCGAACTAATTTATCAAACAAAACTCCGTAATTTTGGGGTAATTCTTGCTCTGATGAGTTAGTAAACACAAAAATTAAAGCTGACAACATGTAGGGGTTACGAGCAAGATGAAGTAGATGCCGTAAATCCTCTCTTGACTTTTTATCGGATGGAAGAATTCGTTTCAAAAATTCTTTGGATCGCATATCAAGGTATTTCTTTGCAAACCCGCGTATTTGCTTGTCGTTCATTGGGTCAATTTGCACCACGGGAATATTGAGATCAAAATCATCAGTGTAGTCATCTTTGCGACAAGTGATGATTACATGTGTATGCACATTTGCTGACTGTAACCAACTTTTGATATCTTTAGCTCTATTGGAGCCATTTGCCCCCATTTCATTTAAGCCATCCAGATAGAGAATAACTCGTCCATATTGAATAAGTTGAATTGGATTGTCGCTCGCTGGCAATTGTTCTTGCGTCCATTGTGTTCTTATAAAATCCTCAAAAGTTATTTCATCGTGCCAACGGTGTAAAGACAAAAGCAAAGGTAAAGGTTCATCCGAATCAGCCAGCCTTTTTTTTGCTGTCTCCAATGCTAAACGACGAATAGTGGTCGTTTTTGAGCCGCCAGCATCCCCAATAAGTACAAACTTCTTGTGAATGTTGAGCGCATCATGAATTGTGCCAAGCGGAATTTTAGTCTCATCTTTATCGGCAGTTTTGTGTTTCCTCACTAACTCAGAAAAACCGAATTCATCATCGAACCACGATATATCTTCTTGAGTAGAACCACTCAGGTCTGCATATTGCAAAACGCCTCTGCGTTTTTCAAGTTCAGCAATAAAGGTTTGAAGATATCGCTCTACCTCAGGATCATTCCTCTTCTGTAGGTGAACTTTGATAATATCTGCGGCTGCTTTGCTCAACAGTTCAGTGGGGATAAAAGAGGCAACTTTGACATCAATCGGCGTATCGACCTGGAAAGCCATTCCGCACACACCGTTTCGGGTAGAGTTCCAGATTGGGGTACCAGAAAATCCTCGCTCAATGAAGTACCCAAACTCGCTAATTCCTTTAGCGAGGACCCGCCCGTTGACCTGCGTCGCCCCCAGTGTGCCGTTGACGTCACGCCCGTTATTGTCTTCGCGCCCATCAGCATCATATAAGCCTTTTGGAAAACCAAACGCACGAAATGCATCGCCTGAGTAATCGTCACTCGTCACGAAAGTTGCAGATCGCGCTCCGTTTGGAGCAGGTTCTTGCAACTTCAATACAGCAATGTCGTTCAAGCTGTCTTCAGGATCATAATGCCACTGAAATACCTCCGCCCTGATATGCCTCTTCGCCGCCAGAAACGGGAAATCCACATAGAGTGGCTCCAGAGGACGAGTCCTGTCGCTGCGCCCCAGCGCATCATTCACTACATGACAGCAGGTAAAGATGTGTTGCCGCTCCGAACCGACGAGAAAACCACATCCCGAAGGAACACTATCTTGCTGACCGAAAACTCTGACAAGGAACTCTCGAACTTCGCGCATAATTGCTTCTTCTCAAATGGGCATAAACGTGCTGTCAAGCTATACTAATATTAGATGACGATTGAACCCAAGACAAACGAGAAATCAATTATGCCTACTCAAATTACGCTTGATGACGATACTGAAATTTTGGTCGAACTACGCCAGGGACGTGGCGTAGTCGACGTGTCTCGTGGGAGTGAAAAAGAAATTGCAGAAAAGAGCGCAAGAGCGTTCAATCATGCAATGGCTACCATCCACAGTGTTGCCCGACGCACAGCCGTGACTATCCGTGCATTGAATATAAGCGAGCAGCCTGACCAGGTCGAAATGTCATTTGGACTGAAGCTGACATCTGAAGCGAACGCTCTGCTCGTGAATGCTGGGGTTGAGGCGCAAATCGAGGTAAAGCTGGTCTGGAACAATGATGACAAAAAGCAAGAAACGGCAGACCCAGAGTAAGCAATGTAACGAATGACAGGTACAGACTATGAGTAAAATGATACGTGCAGCTATTGTCAGATTGCGGCGGGAATCCGATCAACAGGTTGTTGGTGTTGGTTTGCTGGTGGATGCTGGCAAGAAGACTATTTTGACCTGTGCCCATGTCATCAACGCGGCGATGGAAACCCCTTCAAACCAGACCAAGCCCCACGCACTCATTAGTCTGGATTTCCCCTTCATTGATACCGAACGACGGTTCGATGCGCGTGTCACGCACTTCTTTCCCAAGAAGACTGATAATACTGATGATATTGCGGTGCTTGAAATCCTGGATGATCTGCCAGCAGATGCCAGAGCTGTCCAGTTAGCTACAGCCGATACGTACAGCGGTCATGAGTTTGGCGTTTATGGTTTTCCACAGGGCTTTGAAGAAGATGGTCAGTACGTCGAAGGAAAGCTCCAAGAACGCCTTGTCAACAAACGCATCCAAGCCATCGGAACAACAAACCTTGGTTACTTCGTGGAATATGGCTTCAGCGGCAGCCCCGTGTTTGATAAGCAACTTGATGCTATCATTGGCATGATTATGCAGGTCGATGTGGAGTCTGAGAAACGTGTTGCTTTTATCAATCCGTCGGATGTGATTTCAAAACTGTATCCTGAACTACAATTTCAAAAATGTTCTCCGAAATCGGAGAACACTTTCTCTGAATCGAGCCTAAGAACCAAAATTAGAGGGCAAAAACAGCTATCAAAGATAGCATCAACCGGAATACACATCGACATTTCAATAGATGGGTTGACAACTCAACAAAGTACCGAGCGTCTTCTTGCATCTATTCGTATGGTAAACCAGCATTTAAGTTACTCATTTATTGATGCCTGTGAAGCTGGCTCAATACATGATTTTGTAATTTTATACTCGGTAAACCCGCTCGAAAAGCGAAATCATGTTTGGCCTCTGCAAATCGGCCTGCTAACTCATATTACGCCGCTTGTAAGTAGTTTTGAAGAGATCATGGACACCTTCCTAAATAGAAGCGATCAGGAATATCTTGATCGCACTTCCATTTACCAGGGGAATTTGAAGACAAAGATTAGCTACAAGGTTGGTAAAAACGTTCCATATCGCATTTTTCGGTCAGGGATCAATAATGTTCAAATAGAATGCTTATACAAGCCAACATGCGTGGTTAAATTTCCACTAAAAACGAGTGATTTACTTGTCCTTTTGTTTTCAGAAATAGTAATTTTCGACGATATGGATTTCGCAAGCCTTAGCCCTCATGAAGTCGAACTTTTAAACTATATCGATCAGGCGAAAGTAAAGGGGTTGAACTTTACTGACTTCACACTAGACACATCTAACCCAGAAGTCTGGAGTATTTCAACCAAGGGGATACAAAAATAGTTGTTTTCGCTTAAGGGTTTATTGACATGAAAAGATCGTGTATTTATGCTGCTTTCACGCTCACAATCATCCGACTTTATCCGACTTGAAGGGCTTCAGAAGCTCACCAATGTCACCGCGCATGACTGGGATTTGTACATCCTAAAGGAACTGGTGGACAACGCGCTTGATGCCGATGAGATGGTGCAACACGAAAACGGTTCGCCATCCATTCGTGTCGTCATGGAATATGATCGACAGGGAAACGGTCTGCGGGTCACAGTCACCAACCGCGCCCTGTTCCCGCTTGAATATGTCGGTGATTTGTTCGACTTGGAAAAGCGTGTTTCAGTCAAGGACTATTACAATCACCCCACACGCGGCGCACAGGGCAACGCGCTCAAAACCATTCTGGGCATTCCCTACGCCCTGCACTATCGCTTTCTGTCGGATTATAAGCTTGATGAGGTTCCGCTGGCGATTACATGCCGAGATCGTCGGGTTGAGATTCGGCTGGATGTCGATGAGTTAAAGCAGTCTGTCAGCGTCATCACCGAAGAAGAAACTGAAGAGGATGATGTCCGCGACGAAACCACCGTATCAGTTGGCATTTTCCGCTTCATCCAGAAACGCCCGCGCACCATCGAAGAACTCAAGAAATGGGCGCAGGCTTTTGCCCTGTTCAATCCTCACACCAGCTTCTCATTTACCTTTGTCATCCTGAAAGAAATCGGCGAAGTTGTCGAAGAAACCTATGAGTCGCAGAGTAACCCAAATTGGAACGACAAATATGATCTGAGCCAACCTGCGCCGATCACATGGTACACCTACTCTGAATTCAAAGAGTTGCTCTATGCGATTCTGGCGAATAAGCGGGAATACGGTCAGCCAGCGCCAACACTGGGCGAAATTGCAGAGCAGTTCGGAATCACCGATGTTCCTCAGACGAGCGAGTTCTTGTCTTCAACATCGCTGGCGGTGCTGATGGATGGTGACGAGTTAAGCACAGACACCACGCGGCGACTGTTCTCACTGCTCAAGCACCAGACACCTCAGTCTGCGATACCACAGCTTGGCAGGATCGGCGAGCAGCACTTGCTGGCAAACAGTGGTGTGCCTGTCCCAAATAATGAAGAAGACGATCCCCTGTATTTTTATCGTCGCGCTGAAGGTGGATTGTCAGTCCCTGCGAATGTAGATATACCCGTATATCCGTTCGTGCTTGAGGTTGCACTCATTGCGAACGATGTTCAAAAGCGACAGATCATCGTCGGTATTAATCATACACCGACCTATCAGGACCCATTTTTCAACAAGCCACTGGTGCCGCATGGCGAAGAAATCGAAGATGTCC
Organism: uncultured Chloroflexota bacterium; assembly: GCA_937974245.1. Lineage (GTDB taxonomy): Bacteria > Chloroflexota > Anaerolineae > Aggregatilineales > Phototrophicaceae > JACKCG01. Next base: position 10,889 of record CALJKV010000019.1, read on the forward strand.
AGCGCAGTCTTGAGAAACTGCTTGACTACTACAATCTGCGTGATGATGTACCAGTCACGCTGATCGTTCATCTGATTGCGCCGAATGTCGAGTACGAAAATTATGGTAAATGGTCAATCAGCGATGAGCCTTATCGGGAAACCTTAACGCGGCTGATCCATGAGGTTGTGGAAGATTATCGGGAAGCAACACGTCCACCTGAGCCAGTGGACTATCTTACCAATCCCGCACAGCAGTTGATCGCGCAGGCTGTTGAAATGCTCGCTGGTCGTAATTTCTCAGAGAACCAATTGCTCGCCCAACTCAAGCGGCTGCTCATGCAGCGTAACGAGACCGAGATTATCCAAGACCTGGCTATACAGACCGCAGATGGTCGTCTGAGAGCTGTGATTCGCAGTTATCACACCGCTAATCCTATCAAAGACCTGTACACGCGCCCAAGCGGACGTATTGCCGTTCCACGTCACCCGCGTGACAGCATCAATGTGTTTTTCGACAATGTGCATTTGCTGGAGCTGCTGAATCATTATCAATCCCGCGCCATCCTCATCACACCGCGAGAGGCGCTTGAAGATCTGTTTATCGCGTTGGAGTTTCCTGTCCACTACGACTGCGCGATTCTGCGCGGTGACGGCAGTTTCCGATCAGCGCTTGACTTGCTGCTGCATCGGCTTTCGCTGGTTGCCAGTGATGTCGTAGAGGATGATCGCCTGAGTTTGCCCAAACTGTGGTTGGTTCGTGATGCCACGATTGATGGCGCACAACAGGCACATGCCATTCGACAGATGCTCAAAGAGCGCAATTTGCCAGCAGATATTCTGATTGATCTGGGTGTGCATGTACAGGATATTGATGATTATGATGTCCTGCGCGACAAACTGCCGGAATCACCTGCTGCGGATCATCAGGCTCTCAAGCGCGTTGGATTATCCTCTGAAGAAATCCAGTTCCTGGCAATTGACGGCTATAGTGTTCAACTGGACAGCATGACACCCGCTACACTCGCTTACTGGTTCGAGTCGATGCTCCAACGACACAATGAGAACCTGAAGGCTATTCCAGATGCGAACAGCCTGACTGGACTGGTCATCGAAGATTTGCGAAGCCGCTTCCGCCGCATCGTCAGTGATATTGGCTACGATACACACAGTCTTGAGACCGTGCAAATCAAGGTTGTTGAGGAGTGGCGGACTGAGCGGCGGGATTGGGCTACAGATTTGCACAGTCGGCTGCTTCAGAGCCTGCATGATAATCCGCGCCAGTGCTGGCAACATCTGTTAGAAGAAGCACTCACTAGCATGATGCGTGATTACCTGACACCAGAACGTGAAGCTGAAATTCGCCGTATCATTTCGGGATGATTTCCCATGTGCGACGATCCCGTTAAAATAGTGATGTTTATTGACTGATTGAGTTCCTGATGAAACCGATTGAAACCGCCATAACCCGAATATTTGCAACCGATAGAAGCATCGTCGGTTTGGGCTTTCTCATCACAGAAAGCCGAATTATGACCTGCGCTCATGTGGTGGCGGATGCCGTCGGCATCGAGCGCGACGATCCCAATCCGCCGTCACAACTCATTACCGTCGATTTTCCGCTGGTTGATGATAATAAAAAATGTATAGCACGGGTTGTCGTGTGGCTGCCATCACGAGATGGCACCGATGACATCGCCGTACTGGAACTTCATGAAGCTGCACCATCAAGTGCAAAACCGGCAAATCTGGTAACTGTGGATAAGCTGTGGGGTGCTGAGTTCGGTGTCTATGGTTTTCCGCGTTACAACCCGAAGGGTGTATGGGCCAAAGGCAAAGTCAGTGGCTTGATCGAGGGGAAACGCATCCAGATTGATGCAGTGGAAGGCAACATTTCCTACTTTATCGAACCGGGTTTCAGCGGCTCGCCGGTTTACAGCAATGATCCCAACATCAATGGTGTGATCGGCATGGCGGTGTCGGCGGAGTCTGATCCGAACATCAAAGCGGGCTTCATGATTCCATCGGAGGTGCTGCTCACCAAAATGAGCCAGCGACAGCCCCTACCGCAATTGACGGATGATGGGCAAACGTCACCTCCCCACACACCGATCAACATGACCGATGGTAAACCGCAGCCTGTGTCTAGCTATACACGCGAAGGAAGACCGCGTGTCGTCTATATTGGCGAATTTGCCGAAATAAAGCCTGCTAAACGGTCCAAGACAGTTTTTATAGCCCATAGCTTTTTTGGTGGCGATAGTGTTCAGATGCAGGATTATCGTATATTTCTGTCAGAAGGTCTGACTCACGTCGGATACCAACCTGTTTTTTCTGGCAATGCTTCGGGAACACTACTCAAGACTATTTGCAAGGAAATTATCGACACCGAGGCAGGGATATTTGATGTGTCAGGTTACAACGCGAATGTGTTGATCGAATTGGGGATGTCTATCGGACTGAACCAGCCGACCATCGTCATTGCACAGGATGATAGAAAACCTCTGATTGATTCGTTACAGCAGCTCAATCCCCTGCGCTACAAAGATACTTATGATCTGGCTGAAGGTATCGGTCAGGCTCTCAAGGAACAGATCCAGCGATATCACCAATCAGGAACGAGTCCGCGTTTCTGTGCCGCGTGCGGGCTGGATTGTGTTGCTCGAAAGCATGTCAGCAGTCCTGATTATTGTTATCTGATAGCAGGTGCTCACCCCGAAAATGATAAAGGTATCTTCTTTCATCTCAAAAAAGTGGCAAAGAATTTCAGAGATCATACTGGTCAGGCATTGCAATTCCTACAAGTTGAAGGCGATTTCAACCTGACCGTGTGCCAATGGGTGGAGGAGATCAAGCGTAGCAAGATCGTATTCTTCCACTCAAAGGAAAATGGAGATAAGCGGCACAGCGGCAGCGACAATGCCGCGACAATGGTACGCACTGGTATTGCGATTGGACTGGGTGTCGCCTGGCGCATGATCCTCAAACAGGGTGACGAAATGCCCACTGATTTGAAGGGCTACCAACGTGTGATATGGCAAAGCAGTGCTACCGCCTTCGATGTAGAGTTAAATGGCGCAGTTCGCACCTTGCTGAGTGAAGCACGTCCATATGGGGGGATGTATGACCCGCTGATTCCGGTAGAAGCGGTTGAAGATGATGAAGAAAGTGGATTGATTCTTGAAACTGATAACTCTGACCAGAATCGTGTGCCACTTTTTAATGTTCCTGAATGGAAAACAAGCTATGTAGTTCCTGAACCAGATTTCGGTACGGTGCGCCAACACCTAATTAACTCCGACAAGAACGTTGTAATCGCAGGACAGCCGGGTGTCGGCAAAACCTTGTTAGCATCTGCATTATGCCACGATCAGTCAGTTCAAGAGCGATACCGCGACGGAATATTTTGGTTCAATGCAAGAAGTCTTTCTACATTAGATGATTTGTTCGATATCTATGCGGAGATATTTGGGGAACTAAGCGGAGAAGGCATAAATGTATCAACGCAGTCAGAAGCGATGGTTAAAGTTGCGGACTTAATGAAAGATCGTGCATTTCTGCTGGTACTTAATGGGTTAGATGAATTAGCTTCAGATATTAAAGTAGAAAGTTTTTTGGATGCGTTTCGATGGATTACAACCTCGGATACCAATCGCCTCTTGATTACATCGCGGCCAAACTTACTCAAAGAATTTGAAGACCAGAAAGACAGCTTTATCATCCATATGCTTGGTGAAAAGCCTATCAAGCTTACAAGTTTCGCTGGACAAAAAATCTTCTTGTCTCATGGGCATGGTGATGAGTTTGCAGGAGAGTTGGTTCAAATACTTGGGGAAGCAAATTTAGAAGTGTTTTCATCAGTTTCAGATAACAGGATTAATCCTGGAGATGACTGGCGACAAGCAATTCAAGATAACATGGAGTCTGCTGAAATAATCATTATAATCATTTCTGAGGGTTCGTCGGAACGTGAACCCATCAATTTTGAGTTGGAGCAAGCACAAAGATTAGGCAAACCAGTTATTCCAATTCTGATGAGTGATGTCCATCTTCCGCCCAAATTACAAGAGATTCAATATATTGATTTTAGAACTAACAGAGTTGATGCCCTCAACAAACTCAATAATACTCTTAAAGAAAAGTTAACTACCGCTGCAAAAGACGGTAATCGATCTACACGATACTTATTTATGAATTATTCCCGTATAGATTCGCCATTTGCCCGTCAAATAATAGACACGATAGAAAACAGCACCGGAATCGAGGTGTGGTCTAATAGAAAAATTAGTGTTGGATCATCATGGTGGGATGAGATCATTTTGAAACTTGAGAAGTGTTCAGGCATGATATATCTGCTCTCACCTGAGTCAATTTCGTCGGAGTATTGTCGACAAGAATATAACCTAGCACTACGATGGGGAATAACTATTATTCCGATTTTGCTTCAACGCGAAATCGATATTCCTGAGACTATTGACCCTGGTGAAATTATCGATTTTAGTAATGGCATATCGGTGAGTGGGGTCAAAGCTCTATTGAAAAAGCTTTCTTCGTCACTTTCAGAGAGTTCTCCGCCATCCGATGCAGAAACCGAAGTTAACAAAGCACGGGAGTATCAACAAATATATACACTCATAAGCCGTCAGTCAACGAAACAACTAGGGTGTCGAGCCTTATCAGAATTTCTTAAAGATAACCCATCCTATGATCCTGAAAACCTTAGAGAAATATGTAAAGATACAATTGCATTAGAAATTGACCCTAAAATCCCGAATATAGACATGGTTCACGTGCCAGCAGGTGAATTCATATTGAGCACTAATGAAGAAGATACCGTTTTTCATCTACCACAGTTTCAAATAGGCAAGTTTCCAATAACGAACGATCAATATCAAGTTTTTATAAATGCCCCAAATGGCTATTCAACTGTCAAATGGTGGGCATTTTCGCCTAAAGCGCAGACTTGGCGAGAACAGCATCCAACACCACAAGCATCGAAATTCAAAGGCAACGATCATCCCCGAACAGCTATAACGTGGTACGAAGCAGTTGCTTTCTGTAATTGGCTAAGCAATGTGACAGGAGAAATATATCGTTTACCGACATCCTTTGAGTGGATAAAAGCTGCAAGGGGTACCGACAGCAGAGGATATCCGTGGGGTGATGAGTTTGATCCATCAAAAGCTAACACACGAGAGAGTCAGATAAGAATGACAACGCCTGTCGACCGATATCCTGCCGGTGCCAGCCCTTATGGCGCATACGACATGTCTGGGAATATATGGGAATGGGTTAATCAAGAGGAAAACCTTCCAACTGCGACTGATGGGGAAACTACAAAACGGGTCTTTGGTGGTTCGTTTTTAAGCACCAAAGACAAAGCCAGGGTTGATAGCTATTATAAATTGGAACCTGGCAATAGATATAGTACAATTGGGTTCAGGGTGGCAAAGCCCTAAACCCTTGTCTTGTAACTATAAGAATTACTTCAGATACCCGATCAGGATCGCTGACTGGTTGACAGGTTTGATCGCTTTGACTGGTTATTTTGTCGTTCCGTTTTCAATCGGTGGGACATCATACCGTTGCATCATGTCCAGCACTTCGCGGCGGTCAATGGCGTACAGCTTACCGCCGACATGATGCTTGCGACGGCTGTTATCGGTGAGCTGTAGCCGGTTCAGTACATGCCCGATCCATTGTGCATTGCCCATCTGGTCGGGTGTCTGTCCCAGAATACCGCGCACTTTCTCGCGTAAATCCATGCCCTTGATCCATGTAATGTCCGCAGCATCGCGGGTCAGCAAGTCCAATGCCTGCAAGACCGCCTCTTCGCGTTCACTGAGCGACTTGCCTTCGCTGATCTGCTCATCCCACTCCGCCGCGTCCGAGATGGCATCCAGCAACCCCGCCACACCACCCTGCTCTTCAAAGAACGCGGCCAGCGCGACTAGAGGTGACCACAGTTCGCCCGAGCGATTGTGGAGTTTGTGCAGTTCGGGACGGTCAAAGTAATTGGTATATACACTCTGAAAATACGTCAGTGTCAGTGTATAGAGCTGATGCCGGATTGCCGCGCCGTCAAAGTCCGGTGGGAAGGATGGCATCTTGTTGGTGGTACGGCGCATCGGGATGGCAATACAGCGGCTGGCGAGGATGTCCTCTAGTCCCATGATTGCCGCCAGAATCTTGGGTGAATATACATCGAATGCCTGCGGCTTGAGGTCATCGCCAGTGACGCGGATTGCGGGCATTCCCTGCTTGTACCCGCTGTTGAGGAGCTGGCGTATCTGTTGCATTCCGGGATCACGCGGATTGTGATAACGCTCAGCTTCATCGATGCCGACGGTGCAGGACGTGTTGTGAATGAGCCGGAACATGCTTGGCCCGGTGGGGTCAGAGGTGGTAATCATATTGAATGCTAACGGCTGAAGCACGCGCAGGACAGTGGATTTGCCGCTGTTCTTCGGACCGTTCAGCGCCAGATAGGGATAGGCGGGGAAGAGCGTGTAGAAGTAAGTACCAATCGTCCACAGGCTCAGGATACGACTCTCGATGTCCGAGCGAAAATCGACGTACTGCCTGAACAGGTCATGCACGGTATTAAAAACTTCGCCGGGTTGAATGGTTTCCCCATCCAGATAGCGGCGAATATCGCCGTATCGCCAGCGCATCAGGAACTCCGAGCCTTCCGGGATAACCTTGAGCGCGACCTCCTGATTATTGACGCTGATGATCTGCTCATCGGACAGGCGGCGTAGTTCGCGGGCGCTGGTGACCAGATACGGCTGGATGTTGAGCTTGTTACCCTTCGTGCGTTCCACTACCGAAACCGTGACCATCGCCACATCCCGCCGAAAACCCAGCGCCGGAGATAATAACGGAATATCATCGCTCAGAATTTGCGGCACATCGTCCTCCTCTGCTTGCTCCACTTGCGAACGAGCGGCACGTGCCAGATCGGTGAACGCACGCCCTTTGATACCGATTGTGCTGACTTCGTGCTTGAACTCCGCAAAGGCGAAGTCATCCAGTTTGACGGCATAGCTGAACAGCTCACGCACGGCATCCTGCCGCGCTAAACCTTCTAATCCACCGACACGCTCGACTTCAAGATTAATCCAGGATGGCGCGGTGTTCAGCAGGGATTGGGCATCTTCCGCTGATGCACTATGTTTCGCCAGCCACGCGTTGGCATCCTTCGCCCCTTCAGGAAGCTGTGGGATGTAGGAACGATCTGGCAACTGCCGTGCAATCTCAAAGGCTTTGGCACGCGCTTCATCGGTGTTGTCCAGCGCGATGAACACCCGGCGGTGCCGACGCAGAGAATCCAGCAATCCATCCTGCACCGTCATGCCAGCGATAGCGATGGCAGGGATGTTCCATGCACCAAACGTGATGGCATCCGCCTGCCCTTCGACCAACACCACCTGCTGAACTTCTCCATGATACAGGGGATTGCGGTAGGGTTGTTTTTCGCCGATCAGGTCATGCGGCGGGTTGAAGTGTTTCTTTCCTTCGATAGAGCGCCCGCTGAGGTAGGTCAGTCGCCCCTTCTCCAGATGCACATACACCAGCATCCCTGATGGGAATTTATGCACCACATTGTGCCATGCGTCGGATAGGTTCAAGCCATCCAGCAGTGGGCGCTTGTCCGACGGCATGAAGCCGAGCTTCGCCAGTCGGATGGTCTGCATATCCCATCCGCGCACCTTCATTGCGTAGGACAGAGCAGGTGGGGTGTTCAGAAGTGTGTCATGCAAACGCTGGATAAGCTGGCGTTCCGCCCAACCTGCCGTCTGACGGAAGTCCATCCCGCGCTCGATGGTGATGCCCGCACGTCGTACAAGATATTCCACTGCTTCCATGAACTGCGCTGGATCATGGTTATTCCAGCTACTGCCGTAGGGCAGATAATAGCGCCCCACGAAGTCGAACACATCCCCGTGTTCGTCCCGTGAATTCCAGAAATACATACCGTTGGCGGGTGTCACCACCAGGCTGTCGTGTTCGACGCTGATGAAGCGCGAACCGGATTTCTTCAACGCGAATTTCTCCGCGATAACATCCTCAATCGGGTTACGGGAGCGAATATGCTCCAAATCAATCATCATCTCAAAAGCTCCTTGCAACAGGCAAAGTCGAATAAAGGTCGTGTTAGAAAAGCACAACAAAGCGGTCAAAATCAGTTGCAGGAGGCTGGAGAGTGTGATACATTGGGAGTGTCCAATTCGCCAATGTACCATCAGTCTGCCGCCCACCCGCCTAGTGTGAAGTGGGCATTTCCATTTTTAGGGTGGGCTACGATTTCGTTCAAACATATCTAACCCTCAAAAGGTTTCCGCACGGAAACCAATTTACTCCGACACCAAAAGTCGCTCGGCTTCTACAATCAATTTCTGTAGTGCTTGAAGACGTGCTCGAGCAATTGCCGGATCAGCCTCTTGAAGCATCAAAGCTCTTGCTAAATCCTGTGCTGTCAATGTGCTCACAGATTGCGTGACTTTCGCCATTTTCACGGCAACTGTGGGTAGCTTCTCAGATGGATTTTCTTCATCTACATGGAGATCGCTACCTTCACATAACTCCTTGACTTGCTTAGCAGTTAGGTTGAAATCGATAATTTGGCGAAGGATCTCGGCGTGATACTCGGTTGAGACAGACACCACATGGCGTAAGCGAAATTCTTCGATATTATGTCGATCTGCCAATTCCATAGACTCATCGGAAAGCTTGAGGAGCGATTTGATGCGGCTAAACTGCGCTTTTTCAACACCTCCCATTGCAGTCAAAATGGTATCGGTATATTCCCGTTTACCGCGCAGATCGAGTTCTAGCGCCTGACGATAGAAATCATTAGGAACTGCCGAATCCGGTATCTGGTAGCCATGCACCGTCAGCAGGAGCAAGGCGGCTTGCCGCGCCATCGCAATCGCAGACAATCCACTGCGGGCGGTATTCTCCTTCGCCTGCCGAAAGACCGATGATCGGTCAGAAGGGATGATGATGCATGGGATCATGCCATCGCCGTCGTAACTGGGGATGAAATCCCGTAGCAGCCACGTCGCCCAGTAGCGGCGTTCGCCTGTCTCGATGCGGAATTGGCGCGTTACACCTTCGGACATATCCACCACCGTCAGCGGATTGACCTGCCCATCATCGCGGATCGTCACCGCCAGATTGACCAGATCGCGCAGAAGTTGTTCTTCCGGTGAGAGCTTCGTATCCTGCTCATCATTGGTTTCGTCATCCGAGTTGGGTAAGAGTTCCAGCACATTATTGAAGGGCCGCCCGCGCTGGCGAGCAGCGACCTGTACCAGATGAACCAGTTCCTTGAGCGCCTGGGTCGGGGTCAGACGACTGCTGTGAAAAGCGAGATGCAACTGCTCCGGCAGAACGCGGCGCGGTTGCACCGGATCAGGGCGCACCATTTCCAGCAGGATGCGCTCCACACGAATGCTGTTGTCCTGAAAGTGCTGCGGATCGCCTTCCAGCAAATCCTCAGTGACCGATGCCAGCAGCTCATCCATCCGGCGCGAGTTGTGTTTCGGGGGCATCTATGAACCCCCTTTTGATATGCGTCGCACCAGTGTGCCGACCAGTTGAGCATAGGCTCGGCTGGCAGGGGCTTTCGGATCATAGTTGAATACACTGACGTGATTGTGATGGGCATAGGAGACCGCTTCGTTGGCGGGTATCACGCCAATCAACAGTTTACCCAGCACGCTATGCCCTTTGAGTTCGTCCAGCAGATGATTGTGACCGCGCACCCGCTTGTCCATCTTCGTCACGAGAATACCGCTGATCCGTAGATTGGGATGCCGCCAGCCTTCGCGGATGTCGTTGATCTTGCTCATCACGCTCATCAACCCGATGGTTTCCAGATAGCGCGGCTCAACCGGCACGATGGCATCCGTCGCTGCGATCAAGCCCATCTCAGTCATCAGTGAGAACGACGGGCGCGTGTCAATGACAATCGCGGCATAGTGGCTGGAAATGCGGCTGAGTGGATCAGCCAAGCGATAGGGTGCTCCCGCCACACGCATCAGCTCACGCTCTGCGCCTTCCAGCATGGGTGAGGCGGGTAGCACGTGCAGATCAGGATCCCATGTCGATTGCACGATACACTGTGAGAGTACCTGTGCCGCATTCGGACGATCTGCCGCCAATACAGCATACAGGCTATCCTCTGCGCCGAAGTCATTGCGCCCGGTGGTGACGAGTGTGGCGTGTCCCTGACTGTCGGTATCAATCAGCAGAACACGGGAGTTGGATGCACCGGCACGTCGCAACACTCCGGCGATACCCAATGCAATAGTGGTGGCGGATGTAGATTTTCCCACGCCGCCTTTGTGATTGGTGAGTACGAAAGTACGAGTCATGATAAAGATTTCCTCCGCAAACTGAAGTCGTGAACGAAACCGCCTGCAAAACCAACGAACTGCCAACCCGTGTTATGCTGTTGGGCGGGAGCGCCGTTAGCCTCCGCGACGGTACTTCAAGGTGTGATGGGGGAGGGCTTCTTCTCCCTCATTGCACCGCAAAGTCAAAGTCAGCCTGTCGAGAGGCGGGCGATCACTTTCTGTTGCGGAAAGGAAATGGAGTGGAGGAACTCTATCATTGCGATGGGGAGGGTTTGGGGTTCGATTAGACTCTCATCAAGTCCACCTGATGCGGTACAATCCGAACATTCGGGATCAGCGGCAGATGTGCCGCTGTTTTTGTTTCCCTGTGTTCCTTCCGAACGGGTCTCGCGCTTGATGCGATCGGTCAATCGCTTCAGATAAGCAAATGGCGCGAGTAACTCCATCCTGACAACATTTCCCGCACGGTCAACAACAATCCTGTCAACCATCTCGCGCAGCACATCGCGTTGACTGCACTGCTCAAGATTATTATACAGTATACCCACTTTTGCGATAATCGTCAGCGCGGCATCCAAATCCGCAATATGCGCTTCATGCTGGCGGTTCAATGAAGCCAGGCTTTCCTGGATCGTGCGGCGTTTGTCCTGCCATTCGCCCCACAGTGTATCCCATACAGGGTCCGTGATCTTTCCCGCTGCGTACAGTCTGGCCGCCCGGGCTTCTTCATCGTCAATCCCTTTGAGCGCCGCCTCCAATGCCTGCTGTTCATTGGGACGCAGGTGTCCCAGTTTTTCAGCGACTTCCTGCGTATAGGCTTCCCGAATCACCGGGATCTGACCCGGATCGACCTGAATTTGATTCATCAGATCAGCAACCTGACTATCCACCACCTCGCAGCGGATATTGATGTCGCTGCTCCAAACGCAGTAGTAGGCTGTGCCACCGCCGGTTCGACTGGCATTCGATGTCGAACCGGTGAGTCGGGTGAGGTGGCCGGACTGCTCATCCTGGACATAGACCAGCCCCTTCAACAGATAGGTATGCCGTCGCTGCACGACCCGGTGCCGGTCACGATAGGCCAGGATTTCCAGCCCGCGCTCGAATTCTTCAGTGGTGACAACCGGTTTCCAGTTTCCTTTCACCGCCTTGGGGGGAATGCCGGCACTCTCGCTGACAACCCACCCGGCATAGAACCAGTTGTGAAACCGCTTGGACAGACTGTTGGTCGCTGGTTTGCGCCGCTCATTCTTGATTTCAACGAAGGGACGCCCTGTGCGATAGCGGTAGCCACGGGCGTGCAGCGCTTCGCAGATCTCAGCCAGGGTATGATTGTTCGTGAGGAGTAGGTCCCATGCCTGTCGCCAGACCTTGAACTGCTCAGGATCGGGTTCAATCCAGCGCTCATAACGTCCCATTCGGGAACGCCCCGGATCATCGGCGCGACGCTCAGCATTCCGGTAGCCATCCGGCGCCAGAGTGGCATAACCCCCATTCCGGAACTTGGCATGGATACCGCCGCGAACGCGCTCGCCCAGTTTGAGCGATTCGCGCCGGGCCAGGGTGAAGGAGATGGCAATCAGCAACCGATCATCGGCATCAATCGGATCCAAATCGGGATAATCCGCGAAGCGCACCGACACACCCAATCCATGGAGTTCATCAATTGCCATGAGCGCCTCGGTGTCATTACGGCCAAAGCGTTCGGCGTTCTCAACGGCGACATGCGAGAATCTGCCCGCGCGGGCATCATCCAGCAATCGCTGGTAGCCATCCCGGTTGGGAGTGCGCCCGCTCATGACATCGGTGTATTCACTGACAACCGACAGATCAGAGCGTTCCAACAAGGCCCGGTTGATATTGAATCGCTGGCGATCCTGGGACATGGTTGGATTCTGGGCTTCCTGTGAACTGGTTCTGAGATATATGGCCCACCCGGATCTGGGTGGCAGCCGCTTCGCGTTTCGACGCCCCATTTTGATCCCTGCTTTTGTTCTAATTTACACCAGAATGCTTTGTTCGTGTTTTTTGTGCGTGAGTCTGGCTGCCCCCGGATAGAGGTGTTGGATTATGGTGATGATTGACCGTTGATGTGCCAGATGTTTCGCTTTGACCATCCAGAAGAATCTCAGCGACCCGGATGACTCGCAGGAGCATCTCTTCCGGTTGGTTCGGCACTGCCTTACCCGCCATCGGGATTTCCTTCCAATAGAGGCTGCATCTCGCCGGATGCGGCTGCAACCCAGGCATACACATCACCGCCGTTGAGATAGAACTCGGTGATATCCTTGCCGTGTGGTACCCGCAGCTCGCGGAAACGGGGCGAGAGGCGCAGCAGTCGCTCCGTCGCCTTCTTTCCCGCCTCATCGCGGTCGTACGCGACGAAGATGCGCTCCTGGCCGACCAATGCCCCGTACCAGCGGGCGGTCATCCGGGCAGTGGCGCTGCCCAGCGTCACCGGTGCAATCAGGCTGCCCGCTTCCTGCTGAACCAGCAGGGCGTCGAACTCACCTTCGCAGAACAAAGCAATCCGGTGGTCGGCCAGAACATCAGCGTTGAACAGGCCGTGGGCGCTGCCCCCAGCGATCTGGACGTACTTCGGGTCGCCATAGGCGCGGCGCACTTTGATGGCCCAGAGCGCATCCGCCGCAAACCAGGGGAGGGTGATGCCGCAGGGGACATCCAGCCCTTCGAGCGAGCGCCACTCACGGAAGTCACCGGGGATGTAACCCAGCCGCCCCGACCGGATGGTGGCCGTCGTCAGCCCCCGTTCCAGGAGATAATCCAGTGCCGGTTCACCTTCGGCTGACCAGAGGGTATCCTCGGCCAGACTGACGACCCGCGCCGCCCGTTCCTGCCAGTCCCAGTCCGGCGGCTCGGATGCCGCTGGTAGACAGTTGGGTTCCGCCGGGGAAGCTTCGGACTGCGGTTCACCGAGAACGCGCAGGGCATCGGCGAACGAGAGGTGGCGATAGTGGCGCAGCCAGTCAAGCGCATCACCCCGGGTGTCGCAGGCGCCGAAACAGCGGTAGCCATCGGGCCACACGACCAGGCTGAAGCCCCGGCGTTCATGATGAAAGGGACATTTCCACAGGTGCGCCCGTCCGCCATGCAGCGGCGCCGGTCCCAGGTCCTGCGCCACCAAGCGGCGCAGATCGCAGTCTTCCTTCAATCGGTGAGTATCAACCATCATCGATCATGCTCCCTGATTTTTGTCATGCGCGTGACAAATGACAAAATGACAGAATACGATTTATGTCGCAGGCGCGACAGAATCCGGGTTGACCAGTTCATACTTCTCCGGCGGTCGCCCGCGTCCGGTACCCGCATCCTGGAGACGCAGCACCCGCCCATCCTCTTCCAACGCCTTGAGGGTTTCCAGCACCGGCTTGCGGGGGGAGCGCAGTGTCCGGTAGATATCACGGACGGTCGCACTGCCGCCGCAGGCTTTGAGCAGCCCCAGCACCCGGTTTTCGAGCCGACCTTCCTCGTTCTCGCCAAGGTCGCTCAGCAGTCGGTGCGCCGACGCCCGCCAGGTCTCGACGATTTCTTGGGCGCGGTACCAGTGAGCCGCCGATACAGTCAGACGGGAGCTTTCGCTATCGGCATCCGCCCAGTCGAGGGCGGCCAGCAGGATGGCGACCTTGATGGCCTGGACGTGCAACCGTCCGTAGATCGCCCGCAGCCGGTCGTCCAGCGAAGAATCAGGGGCGGTCATGGCCCGGAGTGCCTGCTCGTAAGCATGACAGGCGTCCCAGAAGTCCGCCGGCAGTGACCAGGCTTCAGCGGTTTTCTTCTCCCCGAGGGCATCGGCCAGCGGCGGTTCGGGCAGCTTCGCGTGCAGCCGTAGCAACCGGTTGGCGAGATCAGCCGGGAGAGAGCTGTTTTTTGACGCAGGGCGTTCAGCGTAGTCCGGTTCCGGCGTGAGCAGGCCGAAGCGCGCCAGGTTGCCGTTGTACCAGTCGGCAGCGGAGAGCGCATTGCTCAACTCCGCCGGGGTGGCCGCGCCGAGGATCGAGAGAGCGGCATCGCGGATGACGACCAATCCCTTGTTGTTGGTGTTCGAGTCGAGATACGCCGGGCAGTCGTAGAGCGTCATGATGAGTTCCTTGAGACCGGCCATGTAATCTCGGCCCATTGACTTGAACAACCCGGACAGCTCGTCACGCAGCAGGCCACGCTGTGCTGCATAGCGATTGCCTTTCTCCAACCGCGTCCGATCCTCATGCGGAATGTCGGCGAAGTTGGGGGGCAGCACACCACCGAGCATCGCCATGAAGTTCTCCGGCGAACCCGGCTGCGGCATCAGCATATGCGGGATAGCCAGCCGCGCCACTTCCGCGGCCAGGCTCAACCCCGCCGACTTGCGGTAGTAAGTTGAGACGGCCACCAGCATCAGATACAGGTTGGGGAACACCGGCTGGCGCCAGGGGGTCTGGATGTAGACCCGCCGCCCGACGGCGATGGCCGCCAGGCACAGCCCGGCGCCGAGATGAAACGCCAGCGGCGTCTCGTTGGCGGCATTCCCCGCCCAGCGAACGTAGTCGTTCAGCCATTTTCCAACACCGGAGGCCTGTTGAAGCTGGGCACCGGTCAGTTGCGCGGACACCGGCAGTTCCGGCACGAGCGTAAGGTCAGCGGTACGTCCCGGCATCTCCGGCGGCGGGGCAGTCGGATCGACCGCCAGTACCGCCCGCAGCAGGTCAGGACCCAGCACCTTGCGCAGGAAGCGCAGGTCTTCTGGCACGGTCGGGTCAAGGTGCGCCAGCAGCAGGGCGGGCGCTGGACTGAGTGGGAGATCCGCCCATGACAGCCCGACCAGCGCCCGCGCCAGCCCGTAGGCATCTTGCGGTGACAGGGTGACGGTCATCGGGCTTCCCCCTCCTCAGGCGACGCCGCGAACGGTTCGCCGCGCCGGGCTTCCTCCGCTTCCAGCGCCTGGCAGATCACGACGTAGACCAGGTTGGCGAGCGGGCGGCGCTCCTGGCGCGCCCACTGGATGAGCTTGTGCATCGTCGCTGCCGTCAGGCGGAAAGCGACGCGCTCCGATAAGATCGCTTCTTCGTACATCACAGCCTCCTGCTGTCCATTCCATGACCACAGGATACCTGAAAATGCAGAACAAGTGTGCGGGAAAATGGGACAATCTGCGTGGCAAAATGGGACAATGTGCGCGGGAAAATGGGACACGGGGGTGAGAAAAAGGGACAGGTCGGTGAGAAAAAAGGACACCTGAGGCGGGAAAAACGGACACGGCGGTGACACCAACCGGATTCATACCGAGTTCGTAGCCAGTTCTATCCCAGCCACCTTGCATCGTTTGAGAAATGTAATATCATAGTGTTCCGGGAGAGTAGAACACTTGTTCTTACTTTATTCTCGTATCCGATATTCGTAATCCCGATCAGCGGCCACCGCACGGGTGGCACGGATAGCAAGGAGGCTGACCAAGATGAAACCCATCCGCGTGGTCGTGATCGACCGCAATGACATCACCCGCAAAGGCGTGGAAGCGATCATCGGCGACGCTGGCGCGCCGTTTGAAGTCCTCATCACCTTCGCCCGCCTGCGCGAGGTCGACCGGTATTTCCAGGAAGGCGGGACAGAAGTGGACGTGGTCATCCTGGATGACTATACCATCCACCCGAAGGAAGTGACCAACCTGGTCGCGCTGTGGTATCGCCGCTTCCCCGACCTGGGCGTGATCGTCCTCAGCCAGCGGCGGCAGAGCGCCTACATTCAGGACGTGATGCGCTGGGGGAATGCCAGTTTCATCCTGAAGAATGGCGACGTGTCGGAGCAGCTGCTCAAGGCGCTGTTCCTGATCAGCAGCAAATACCCGTTCATCTCACCGGCGGCTTTCAGGCTCGTGAACTGTGGCGTGCCGGCCACGCTCGATCCGCAGGAGTGGGATGTGCTGCGGCTGACCGAACAGGGGCTGCGGGCGGGGGCGATCAGCGACCGGCTGGGGATTTCGCTCAAGACGGTCTACCGGGTGCGATCCCGGCTCAAGCGGCGGCTGGGGGTGAGCAACAACGAAAGTATCGTGGATGCTGCCCGCAAACAGGGACTGCTCGAAAACAAAGATTGAGTCCCGACCGGCTGCAAAATTACCAAAAACCTGAGCAAATTCCCGACGTAGTTGTCCCATTTTCCCGCGCTGGTTGTCCCATTTTCCCGCCCACGTCAGGCCGCTTCTGTGTTACGCTGGAAATATCGGAATCCGGTGTGACTGAGGGACACTATGGGGTATCGAATCCTGCTGGGCGATGAGGCCGATGTGGTGCTGATCGGCGTGCAGACTATCCTGAACGGCATCGACTGGGACACGATCTACACGGCCCGGAGCGGCAGCGAACTGATTGAGATTGCCCGTGAGGCGCAGCCCGACGTGATCGTGTTCAACGAACGGCTCGACCCGCTGATTGATGTGCTGGCGCTGGTGGAGCGGTTGAAACACGCCGCGCCGCAGTCCCGGATGGTGGTGCTGGGTGGACAAGTGGACGGGCTGCTGGTGCGTGATCTGTTCGCCTGTGGCGTGCTGGGGTATCTGTTCCTCGGCGATGACCTGGGCGACTGCCTGCCGCCCGCGCTGGGGACGGTGCTGAACAACCGCCCATATCTCTCGCCGACCGCCAATGCCGAGTACCTGGTGGCAATGCAGTCGCCACTGCGGAACTGGCAGCTTGACTCGGAAGCGCGGGCGGTGCTGCGGCTGCTGGCGCGCGGGCTGCACATCAGCCAGATTGCCGAGCAGATGGATGTGCCGCTGCGGCGCATCTACTGGGTGCGGCAGAAGCTGCGCAAACGCTTTGGCGCCAACACCAACGAACACCTCATCAGCATGGCCGTCAGTGAGGGTTTTGCGTATGGCGAGCGGTGAGGAAGTGCGGGGGATGGCGGTACTGGTGCAACCGCGCTATCCTGCCTGTATCTCCCGCTGATGCGTTCGAGAAAAAACGCTGTAGCACACACCGCACCGCCATTACACAGTCTACATTGATCGAAATGGCAATGGAGAATTTCTTCCAACTGATGACGAAAGCATTGACCCTCTTATTGCCCGAAGTATGCTGCGCTGAGGAGAAGCACCATCATGATTCGCATTACGATTATGTTAATTTGTTTGCTGTTTTTAGTGGGCATGAATCCAGGCTATGCACAAAGCCTCCCAACCACGATCCCAATTACCATTCCAACTCATGGCTATCTCGCTTTTGACGCAGAGTCAAGGCTGATGATGCTTGATACATATACTGGTGATTTGACCACTTTGGTCGAACTTGTTTATCCGAGACCCATTAGATACCCACATTGGAATCTCCAAGGGGACAGTATTGTGTACAATGACCCCCTGGACACCAAAATTGTCGTACCTTCAGAAAACCCGATTATGCCAGAGCTGATCTTATCATATGGGACAGGCGGGTTTGTTCCTCAAGACTGGAGTCCTGACGGGCAAAACTTGCTAGGAATTTATAGCGGGATAGATATTGGTTATTATGAAATCCAAATAGTGAATATCGCTAATCCTATCCCCGTTACAATAAGGCACGACCAACAAGAAATGCCATTGGCTGAAAATAACCAGCTCGATTTTTCTCAGACGATACGAGCAGATTGGAATCCTATCTACAACGGGTGGATTATAGCGGAATTAAGTGCTCACCCAATAGGTACTGAGGAATATATTGAAAGACCCCAAGTTACTGTCATACTTGCCATGAATTATATTACTGGCGAAAAACACATTCTGAATGACGTTGTGATTGACGAAATCAATGAACTTCCCTCAGTTGCTTGGTCACCAGACGGCAGAAAGATCATTCTAGAAACTGGTGAATTTGGCACCTTTGGGCAAATTGTGTCAGTGCTAGACTCTAATGGGAATTGGCTTTTTGACACCGGGGTAAATGTGTCGCTCCCTCAGCGTGCAGTCATTTTGGGGTGGTTGGGAATAGGCGATCTATTCGTGATAGTTGATCGTGGACATGACACAGGTTACCAGACCTATTCATTTGCTCAAATCATCGAGGACGTGTTGCATATTAGTGAGTTCCTCAAGTTACCTGTTGACCCGTTCATAACGGGTTCTGTTCCTGTAATTGGTTCGGGAAGTTGGCATCTGGCAGCGAACGATGACGAGCGCCAAACATTATCCTGCCTGTTCGATCAAGCTCTCCTATCTCGGTTGTCAGCAGGTAGTCAGGCACGGGTTATCAGTTCATCGCTGGATGTGTGGGCAGAGCCAACGTTTGATGGCACACCCATCGCGCAGCTATCAAACAGCACGGAAATCGCAGTCATCGGCAGCACGGCCTGTTTCAATGCTGCTGACTATTATCGCTTGTGGCTGGTGCAGTTAATTGATGGCACGATTGGTTGGGCAGCGGAGTCAGATACAACCCAGTATTTCCTTGAGCCGGTCACAACATCTCAGCCGATTAGCCTGACCATCACCACACCCCCCACTGACGGAACGACCCTTGTCCCGCCCACGATGGCGGCAGGCAGCGGCGGTCACTGAAAAACTGCGCGTCACGCTGTCAGAACTGCTAACCGAAAACTGTAATTCTGCACACATTCGCCACGCCGGATTTGCTACGCTGGAACGCAGATGAAGAAGTGGTTCTGCGGAGGCGTTCATGCGGCGTGTGTTGGTATTCCTGGCTGTGCTGTGCCTGATGACCTGGGGCACGGCGGCTTTCCTGTTGTTCCGGCAGTCCCAGGCGGATAACGTCCCGCTGCCGACGCTGATGGTGCTGCCCTCGGTCACGCCGTCCCATACTCCAACCCACACGCCCACCGTGACAGTAACTCCGACGGCGACGGCCACCTTCACCCCAACAGCTACCGCCACCGCGACAGCCACCTTCACACCTACACCGACGCCGACCCTGGCGACACGCGTGCTGGACATCCAGGCGATCATGCCGGGGGTGTACGTCCCGCCGGCACTGACGCCCTTTCCACCGGGGACGATCCTCCTCCCTGCGCCGCCCAACCCGGTCGAACCGCTGCCCGACGCGACGGACGAACCGCCGCCCTACACCGGCTGGACCAGTTTCGAGTCGGATAACCCTGCCGTGCAGTACAGCACGCCCTGGGAACGGCGGCTCAACGCGGACGCCAGCCGGGGCCAGTATCACCGCAGCGAAAACCCGCGCAGTTACGCGATTTTCCGCTTCGAAGGCGAAGGGCTGCGGATTCGCTACGTGGCGGCCCGCAATATGGGCATGTTCCAGGTGGTGGTGGATGGCGTGGTGATCGACACGGTAGATGCCTACGCGCCGGAGCTAACTTTCCCCGGCACGCGGGTGTACTTCGTCGGGCGCGGGACGCACACGCTCGAACTGCACGGCGGGGGACGGAATCCGGCCAGCGAAGGCGACACGCTGGCGCTCGACGCCGTGCAGGTCTTCCGCGGGACAGCGAATACCCTTATCATTCCGCCGCCGGTTTACACCACGACCCCCACACCCCAACCACAGCCCGCCGCCGGGGTCGCAGTGGTAGCCGCCCCGCCGACGCCCCGCCCAACCGTCACACCCGCGCCACCCAGCATCATCACGGTAGCGGTGGTGATCGCCTACGACGAGAACGGCAATAAGGCGGTCGATCCGGCGGAAGGGGTGGCCGGGATTTCGGTGCGGATTGTGGAGGCCGCGACGAACCGGGCCATCGCCCAGGGGTTCACCGACGCCAGCGGCTTCGCCCAACTGCAAGTCGTGACATCCGCCCAGGCGCGGGTGGTCGTGCCGTATTTTGGCAAGGTGTGGGCCATCCCCGCCAGCCGAAATGGGGCGACAGCCCGTTTCACGCTGTTGCTCACGCCCGGCAACCAACCCGGCCTGATTCCTTAACAGAGGACATATTCAATGAACGATAACCCCTCGCTGGCGCAGCTCCAGCGCTCCATCCTGCTGCGTTCGATCTACCTGCTGTTTGTGCCGGTGATGCTGGTGTTCGCGGCGCTGGCCTGCGGCACACTCGTCACCGATACCGCCGTCTACACCTGCCCGACGACAGTACCGCAGCCGACAGTCACGACACTGCCTGGCACGCCCATCCCGACGACTGCGCCACCACCGACGCCGTTCACACTCGCCCCGCCGCAGGACTTCTACCGGGGCGACGCCGTCTTCGTCGGCCAGCCGGGCGCCCCGCTGCGGCTGCGCTTCCGCCTGCTCAATGTGCAAAGCCAGCCCGCGTCCCCGATGGGAGACACGCCGCAGAACCTGTACACCTGGCGGCTGGAAATCCGCAACCTGGGCAGTGCGTCTTACGAGACCGTCCCGGTGGCGCTGATGCTCATCACGGCGCTCACGACCCCGACCGGCGAGCAAACCGGGTCATGGCTCACGTCACTGGCAGCCATGAATGCCGCCGGGTTCGCGGATGAGAACTACGATGCTTTGACGCCCGGTGCAACCCGCGTCTACCGGCTGGCGGCGTTCGCTCCGGCGGGGAGCCTCCACCGGCTGGCGTATCTGCTCGATGGCGGGAGCAACCGCATCACCTGGATCAACCAGGCCAACCCGTACTGCACCGGCGATGTGGCCGATCAGTAAAAAGTTGAAAGTGAAAAGTCGAAAGTGTTTCCGCGTGAATCGTCCAGTCGTATCGTTCACCGCCTTTGTACTTTGAACTCGGTACTCGGCACTTTCAACTGCTCCAACACCTGGCTTATTAAGAGGAAAGGTCTCGTCGTATGCCTGATTTTGCCCGGATGATTGACGAACTCCAGTACAGCATCATCGTGCTGCTGGCCGGGACACACTGGAGTTTGCAGCGCGCCGTGCTGATGGCCGGTTACACCGTCAAACTGGTCAACCAGTGGCTGATCGAACACGCCTTCATGCCAATAATCGCCCAGACCAACAGCAGCCTGGGGGTGGCGGTGAGCGTGGTGTTTGTGATCGCGCTGCTGGTCCTGGGGATCACCTACTTGCTGGCGGCGTTTGTACGGCTGGAAGTCGTCAACCCACGCAGCGCGATTTTGTGGTATCTCGCCGGGGCGCTGTTCTTCGCCACCGGCCCCAGCCTGTACCAGGGGATGAACAGCTTCCGCCTCAGCATCAGCCAGTTGATGTACCTGAGTGTCCTCGACGGCCTGAACGCCAACGCCGGGGACTTCTCGTCGCTGGCGCAGGTGAACGCCAATGACCTGGATTTAGGGGCACTCTGCGATTACTTCGATGTGTACCTGCCCGGCGCGACCGGGCCGGGGCCACTGGACGGCCTGGACATCGCCCTGGCGTACCTGCGCGGCCATTCCCAGGACGTGATGGGCTATCCGCAGCCGGTCTTCTCCCCTGGCTGCCCGATCTACTTCCAGAACCCGAATCCCTCGACCTGGGCGGGAGCGGGCGGCACATCCGTCGTGCCGATGGACTGGAACATGGAGGGCGGCTACTTCGACCACACGGTCTCCCCAATCACCTGGGACGGGGTCGAAGAGAGCGTCCGCGATGGCGCGGTGGCGCTGGCGGGCGCGTCGCAGCAGAGGGCGCTGACCGCCTGGCCGTTATTGCTTTTTGCTTTAGTGGAACAAATTGTGCATCTCCTGATTACCATCGCGATGGGGATCACTTTCATCTCGTTCGGGATGGCGATCCTGTTCGCCTTCTTCAAGCGCACCGAGAGCATCGCCCACTCGATCCTCAACCAATAGATGCCACACTCGACGCGGGTTGTGTCCTGTCCCGTATTGTTAAGTCCACTTCAGCCTTAGACTCTTCGGTATCCGCCCATTTTGTCAACTTGCCGTACTTCTTCTCACCACTGTACATCTCTCCCCAACCCTTGCCGTGATGATAGCGCATCCGCTCGGTGAGCGCCCGCCAGGTATATTTGGGAAACGCCTTGAGGATTTCTACCTGCGCGATATGGTTCTCGAACATCCATGTCAGCTTTTGTAGCGCGTCTTCTTGCCAGAAGTAACCTCGACTGCAATGAGCGCTCCGCTCACTGGAGGTCGATCCATCGCGCCAATACACGGTGATCGTCTTGGTGTGATGAGCGTTCTTGTTGACCTTGATGTGATCGGCGAAGGCGTCGAACAGACTGCGCCGTTCCTGCTGCGGCACATCGTCCCAGTGGGCGATGACGGTTTCCAGCACGGGCCTGGCCTGCGCCAGATTGACCTGCTTCTTCTGGCCGGATTTCAACTGCGCCAAGTGCACCTTCAGCGCGTCGATCTCGCGTTCGGTGGCCTCATACCGTGCCTGCGTTCGGGCGATCATGTCGCCGTTATTCAGCAAGCCCAGACTGGCGATCAGGTTGTCTTTTGTCTGCTCGGCTTGTTTGATGGCTGTTTCCAACCGTCGTACTTCGGCGTGACTGCCGTCATCGATGCTGACCAGCGCCGCCTGCCAGACATCCTCGTCGATGGTGGTCGCTTTCAGCCGTTCCAGCAGCATCCTGTTCACGATGCTATCGAGGATGAAGGCGCGGATGTTCCACATGCTGGAACGCTTCGAGTTGTTGAAGAGCAGGTATTCATAGCGCTTGTCATGGGCTTTCCAGGCAGTGTTCAGCCTTTTGTGCGGCTTGTCGGGCATATCGTCGCTGTAAACCGCTCCGGCGTAGGTCGGTGGCGCTTCAGGACGATCTGCTTTGTCGTGACGGATCCACGGGCGATAGGGGACGTAGTGCGGATTCGGTTCGCCGTAGAAGTCGGTTTGCGAGATGCGGTTGTAAGCGTACATGAACAGATCGTTGGGGATGATGGCTTCGTGGTTGTGCCACTCCACAATCACCTGCTGGTGAATCCAGTGCCCGATATAGGCCACATTGACAAGCAGTTGCTGGAAGCCACTCTGGGAAGGTGTGAGCATCCCGGTGACACGCGAACGGCGTTTCAGGTGGTCGGTGGTCTTGAAACTTGCCGGAACCATATCGTCAGTGAGATCAGGGAAGTACGGCCCTTCCGCTTCAATCTGTTGCCAGGTCTTTGAGAGGTTGCCCTCATTGGCACGGAACAGCTCGAAGTAGGCCAGCACAACATTTGCATACAGGTCGAAGCGGCGATACTTGCGCCAGTCAGGATTGGATGAACCGTCCGGCAGTTTCTCGCGCATATCCACCATGAAACCCGGTGTGATCTTGCGCCCCGTCCACATCCCGCGCTCTGCCCGCCAGTGACGGCTTTTCACCAGTCGTCCGCGCACGTGATACTCGATGAAGTCAGCGGCGCGTTGCGCCTGGTCACGGAACATCTGCATGTGATAGCGTCCCTGCGTGGGATGGGCGAAGTCATATACGAAACTGGGCGTTAGAACCTGAACATTATTGCGGCGGCAGGCATCAATGAAGATGTTGGTTTCGATCTGGGTGAGGTCACGGAAGAAACGATCCACATCCTGAGCCGCCACCAGCCCGATTTCGCCGTTCTCAATCTGGTGATAGAGCAGGGACATGCCCGGACGTTCACTGATCTTCTTCTGACCACTGATGCCGGCATCCATGTCGATCATGTTGATCTGTTCACGCTGCCAGCCCTGTGCGATGAGGTGTTCGACCATATCCACCGTTTGCAGCGTGGTAGAGATGTTGCCGATTTGTCCCTCCGATGACTGTCGGTAGTAGACCGAGACCGGTTTGCCGAGTGGGAGGGGTTGCGATTTGTATGGATCAATCGACGCGGTGTCACGGCGCTTCAGGGTTCTGACCATGATTTTCTCTCCTTTCCGAACTCATAACTAAAAAGCGCCCAGCTTCCGCGAGTAGTTCTACGCAGAAGCAAGGCGCATAAGGTACAATGCGTCTTAGCCCTGCGATGTGCTTCCTTCACTCGCGGGGTCAGGCAGGTCGTCGAGTTCGCGCTCGGCGGCCTGTCGTCGAATAGGTCCGTTTGACTTGTCCTCACTATACTCGGTTTTAGGCAGACGCGCAACGATCCTGAGCAAGGTGCGTGAGACATCCAGCAGGTTCGTGCCGTTATTCAGTTGTTTGTCTTGCAGAGTTTCAGGCTCCACGTGCATCCTCGTATGCTCTGGTTTTACCCGCCCACCCAGCATAGCAAACTCGCTTCCCGCAACCTGTGAAATTTTGCAGTTTCAGCCCGTCAGTTTTGACAATCTGAAAGTAAAATTACACATTGGGTTAAAGGGTTGCTGAAATGAGCGCAAAAACTGGCTGTGCATCGGTTGTTCCCGTTGATTGAACTGACACAACCAGCATACCAAAACCGGGGTGTCAAACTGCTGTAATTCTACAGTTTGGCGATGTAAGATTACGGTTTTTGGTTAGAGTTCTCAAACCATCGAATAGAAGTGGGTTTTGTGTATAGAAACGGGGTATTCAATCCAGTTTTTTGTTTGAAACTGTAGTCAAAAGGCGATACACGATCTGTAAGCGATATTTCTGCGTCAGGGTAAGCAGAGGATGCTATACTAGAGGCAAATAAATCTACTGAAAGAGTGGTTGTTATCGATGTCATCCAGCCAACGCCAGGAAGTCTTTAACGTTATTCTCGCGCAATTGTTGCAGGAACGCGGCGCAGTCGTCGCACCTGAAAGCATCCTTTACACCGGCACACAGCGCACTCGCCAGATGCCGGATGTGATTGTCAACTTTCAAGGCTTACGTACCGCCATTGAGGGTGAAGTCGAAGCGCCGGATGCCCAGAAAAAAGCTCTTGATTCGGCAACCCGGCGGGTTGAAACGGGTGTCGCGCACATTGGGGTCGGTGTGGTTTACCCTGCCAGCCTGCGTTCTGGTGATTTCGCCAACCTGAAAACCGCGCTTGCACAGGCTACACTTGAAATCACCGTCACGACTGAAGTGGGTAACACGGGCTTTACCAAAGGTGACGTGGATTATCTGGAGCGGGCACTCCGCAGTACCTTTGAGCAGCTTATTAAAGAAGATGTGGTCGCGGAGTCGGTGGCGCTGCTGGATGTGGCTGTCGATCAATTCGCGGGCGCGGCGCTGGCTAATCGTGGTGATGGGGGAGACTCTTGAAGTCTTCATTCCCTAGTTGGTGCAAAACCATCCGAATGAGACTGCGTCTTATCTGGCTCGGATGGCAGGTTCATTTATAGTCGGGCCAATGGAGAATTGGCTGGCGACTATTGCAAGAATGGCGCGAAATGACAGTTGGGTAAATCTGGAGGTCGGATCATGCTCAGAAGCAAAAACACCTTTTTCATAATCATAGCGTTGATGAGCGTTTTCAGCCTGACTTCCGAAGTGCAGGCAGGCAGCGACTTCTTTATCGGACTGGACAATTGTAGTGATAGTGGATCAGGCAGCGCCACCCAGCCCTATTGCACGTTTGAACATGCCCTGAGTCAGCTTGAGCCAGGTGACACCCTGGTTATCCAGCCGGGCATATACACCCAGCGCGTTGTTGTCGACGGCATACAAAGTTTACCGGAGGCACCAATCACTATTCGCGGTGAAAACGCTGGGACAGTGATTTTCGAAGGTGGTTGTACCACATTTCCCTGCGACATTACGCAGTTCAACTGGGAATTTGCTGAATGGGACATGGCGGGATGGGATTTATCGTGGGAACTGGATGGCTTTATCAGCATCCGTGACAGCCACAACCTCATTGTGCGTGATCTTACCGTGCGTAATGTCGCCATGGAAGGCATTCACCTTGAAGGTGGCAGTGATCTGGTTGTGAGCGGGGTAGTGGTGGATGGCACTGGTAATGGTGGCATTATTGCCATTGGCAGTAGCAATCTCGTAGTAACTGATAATGAGCTTCGCAATCTTCAGTTGGGCTATGTTGATAGAAACGGCGAACCGCACATTGGTTATCACGAGGCATTGTCCATTGTTGCCAGCCACGATTTTGAGGTTGCCAATAACGCGCTGAGCACAACCCTGAAAGAAGGGATAGATGTTAAAGAAAGCTCCAGTAATGGACAGGTCTACGGCAACACACTCGAATACATGTGTGGTGTCGGAATCTACGTTAACGAGGCGCAGGATGTACTCGTTTTTGAGAATGTTGTCCGACAAACGGGTTTCTGGCTGCTAGATGGGATCAGCATCCCGTGTGGCGAGCATCCTGTTTATGGTGAGGCATTTGATGGATTTTATGGCACAGGTATTCTGATTGCGGTTGGCGATCTGGGTGACATCAGCACAGGACAGCTTTCCAACATCGCATTTTACCAGAATGTAATTGATCATACCCGCGAGGACTGTATTCAGTTCTGGGATGAATGGCGTGATAGCGGCACTGGACAGGGTGAGATGAGCAATGTGCAAATCTACAACAACACACTGGTTAACTGCGGCCTGGCAGGTATCCGAATCGACGATGCAGACGCTGTGACCATTTCTAATAACATCATTGCGTTGACCGGCAATGATCTAATTACAGGAAATGCGGCAGAAGCCAGTGACATTTCGCACAATCTGTACCAGTTTCGTTTTGACTCGCAAACACCAGTAGGAAGCGATTTCCTGGTTGGCGATCCGCTGTTTGCGGATGCCCCCGCAGGAGATTTTCGCCTACAGAAAAACAGTCCTGCGGTGGATGCCGGACGTGATATGGGATTACCCTATTCTGGGGATGCTCCCGACATTGGCGCTTTCGAGTCCGGGACTGAATAGGAGAACGATATGCGACGAATCGCGATCCTGATATTGTTTCTGATGGTATTGAGTGCCAGGTCAGCCGCTGCACAAACGCCAACGCTTCAGGAAGTCAAGCACTGGCTCTACCTTATTGACGTGAATCTAACTGACGATACGGTTCAGCAGATCGTTGCTTCGGAACACGACATGGTTGTGCTGGATTTCATTCCCTCGGAAGTGAACAACACGGATTACCCCATGGTAGATGTCATTGCCCAGCTACATAATGCGCTGCGTCCGAAGCTGGTGATTGCCTACATTGACGTTGGTCAGGCTGAAGATTACCGCACTTATTGGCAGCCCGGTTGGGGGATTGGCAACCCGGAATGGATCGTGAGCGCCGACCCGGATGGCTGGGAGGGGAATTATCCGGTTGCCTACTGGTATGACGAATGGCGAGACATCTGGCTGGGTGACGGAGGATATCTGCAAACTATCATCGAGTTGGGGTATGACGGTATTTACCTCGATTGGGTGGAGGCCTACTCCGACACGGACGTGGTCGCCTTTGCTCAACGGGAGGATGTTGATCCGGTGCAGGAAATGATCTGGTGGGTTCAGGACATGGCAGAGTATTCCAGGTCACTTAAACGGGAGTTCATCGTCATTGCCCAGAACGCCACAGAACTGGCAGAATACGATGAGTACGTTGCTGTCATTGACGCGATTGCTCAGGAGCAGGTCTGGTTCGATGGGGGGGCAGATAATGATCCACCTGGAGATTGCCCGCTGCCGCGCACCGAAGCGGATGTGGATTCAGATCAGTATGTACAATCTCTGTCCGGCGGTTGTCTGCGATTGTATCAGGAGTATCCAGAAAGCACACTGCATGTCAGTAGTGAGTCCTATCTGGAAGCATTGCAGTTCGCGCAGGTGAAAGGACTAATTATCTTCACGGTTGATTACGCCTTGCGACCGGACAACGTTGACTGGGTCCACTGTACCTCCAGGAGTCTGGGCTTCGTTCCATTCGTCGGGAACCGGGCACTCGACAGCTATGTTGAACCTTACGTTGATTCAGCATGTTGAGTATAACGAATAGGAGTTGCATTCATATCACTTATGATACTGTCATCCTGCTCACGCCGTGCGAAAATGGGCTTAACAGAGTAGACAATTGGATCCTGAGATCGCCCTGGATTGTTGTCAGAGTAAGCCGTTTTGCTGTGGAGAATACGTCATGTGTAAAGCTGCCCAACCGGCTACGATGGTACGCGAACCTGTGGTAAGTATGGAACGGATATAGGAGGCTCGAACATGAGTTTACAAGAACTGATTCACGAACTGCGAAAGCTCAACCGGGCGGATAAACTGCGGGCGATGCAGGTGTTGGTCACAGAACTTTCTGCTGAGGAAGAAGCCTGGCTGATTCCCGGCGCGACCTATGAGATTATCACGCCCTACGGCAATGAAGCTGCTGCCCAGGTGCTTTATGATGTCCTGCAAGCTGCAGACAAGAAGGCGGAATCGTAGTGGCACGTTTTCCCTATGTTTCTGCGGATAATCTGCTGACCAGCCTCATGCCTCGTATGCCGCTGACGCTCATCCTCGGCAGTCAATCGGTGGAGGTTGTCGGGCTGCTGGACACCGGGGCGGCGGTCAGTGTACTGCCGTATCAGGTTGGGTTAGCTCTGGGTGCAGTCTGGGAGGAGCAGACAACGGTTGTTCCACTGGTCGGCAGTCTGGGGCAATTTGAGGCGCGGGCCCTGGTTGTGATGGCATCGGATCCCCAAATCACACCTAATGAAGCGGTGCGACTGGTGTTTGCCTGGACACAACTGGAAACCGCGCCGATCATCTTTGGACAGATGAACTTCTTCCTCGAATTCGATGTGTGCTTCTATCGCTCGCAAAGTATGTTCGATGTGCGGTTGAAGGATGGTGGATAGTACGCGAAGCAAAAAATATATGGCTGATGATCGCTCACCAGCCATACAAACGAAAACGGCTGACCTCATGCGGTGCAGCCATAGACCTGCGCGAGTTCCTTGTTCGCCCGTCGACGATGGTATTGCAACGTGTTGACATTGTGTCCGAATACCTGCGCTGCCTGCCGCGAAGTCTTGCCTTCGATCAGGCCACGAATGGCGGCGTGCTTGATGTCATGCTCTGGATGCCGTTCCAGCAGCTTCATCGCTGGCTCAACCTCGCCCGCATCGAACTTCTCGCGCCAGGTTGGTTGTTCGCGCTGGAGCGTGCCCAGCATCCCGCGTAGCTGGTTGCGAATGGCCGCCGCCCGCCAGCGGATAGCATCCTCACCTTTACCCGGCACCACATATGCCAGGTCTTTGCTGGTGGCTGATGTCGTCGCGGCGTAGAGTGCCAGCAGTCCAGCGGGATCGTCCTTTACCTGCTCGTAAACCGTCAACACAGCGCGTTCGATGTCGATGCGGATGTCTGTGAGCGTTGCCCACGTCGCCCAGCGTTCACCGGCGATTTTGAACCGTTCCAGTCCGCCGATTCGCATCTCTTCGGGATGCTTGAAATCCTGCTTCGTCCAGAAGTCTTCCATGTACTCGTAGCGAAGGTTCTGCTTGCGGATGCTGGTAGACTTTGACCGGTAGCAAACGACGAGAGCCGCTTCAAACCGACTTTTCTTAGCCAGGAAATCACGGTCAGCAACAAGCTGCTCCCAGACATACATTAGCCCGTTTTGCAGGCAATCATCCAGGTCTTGCGCCCAGACACGATACTGGCGCAGCAGCATCTTCGCGGCGCGTGGACGAATGTCCTCCGAGATTTGCTCGAAGGTCATCTCACCATTCCAACTGGTGGGATAGGTCGCAACACGGGGAAACGGACGGATAGCGGAACGAATACTGCTGGAAATGGTCGAATTGTGCATGAGATGCCTCCCTCTTGCAGTTGCTGGTAACGCCAGCGCGATGAGCACAACGCTCAATCACGCGGGACGCCACAAAAGGGGGGACGGTCAAGCAATTTGTGAAGCAAATAGACGAGTGGTTCGGCAGTCCCTTCCGCAGGATGGTACTGGCGTACCTGCTCGGTGGTGCTTGAGGGTGGGTTCCCTTGTGGGGTACGATTGCCGCGCAACGTTGTGCGAGAAAAAAGCATTTCGATTTGTGCTTGAGGGAGGTTTTCTAAGTTGTGGAGCTATCCAATTCAGAACGGGGTGTAGGCACAAAAAAAGCGACGTTTTTACGCCGCTTTCGTATTAGTTGTTTTATTTGAGTGAATTTGGATAAGCCAATGAGTTTCTGTTATTGGATTTTTCAAGTATATTGCAGATGAAACAACCTGCCTCCATTTATACACCCCATTGACCAACGGCAAATCCAATCACTAAACCACCTATAACCGCTGTCGAAAGCACTGGCTTAAATGCCTTTGTGATGAGAGCTGTTGGTATGCTGATTAGTAAGCTAATCAGTAAACCTTGTATCCAGGAAGGTAATGGAAACTGAGCTGCGCCAATTAATAAGCCTATCGAAAATCGCTCAATAAATGCAGCTATCATCGCAGTCCGTTTGTTGTCAAAACCCTGCATAAAATACATTGGGATAATGTCAATAATCCCAAACACCACTCCCAGAATGGCACCAAGTATAAATCGATCCATAATGTTTATCCTGCCAACTCATAAGCTTCTTTCAGCCAGTCCAGTAGTTGTTCATCTACATCACCCACAGCCACCAACTTTACCGTATATTTGAATCGGTTAGCTGAGAGTTTTTCAATTTTCATAATCCGTGCATTATCTATTTTTCGAGACAAGCGAAAGTGAAGATTGATATAGCTTTTTCGAGTGTAGATACCCGCAAACCCGCTAGAGCCTGTTATGAACTTTTGACGATAGAATGGGGGAATGGACAGAAAACCGTACCCCACCGATGTAAGTGACGAAGAATGGGCGTTTATCGCCCCTTATTTGACCTTGATGCGTGAAGACGCGCCGCAACGCCAATATCCCTTGCGTGAAGTCTTCAATGGCCTGCGTTATGTGGTGCGTGGCGGCATCTCCTGGCGCATGATCCCCAACGATTTGCCACCCTGGGAGATGGTCTACCAGCAAACACAGCGCTGGTTGCGGGCGGAGGTGTTTGAAGCGATGGTGCATGACCTGCGACTGTTGCTGCGGCTGGCACAAGGGCGTAAAGAACAGCCGAGTGGAGCCATTTTCGACAGTCGAACGCTGCAATCCAGCCCAGAAAGCGGTGAAAGGGCGGGTTATGACGGCGCAAAACGACGCAAAGGCAGTAAAACGCACATCGCCGTCGATACCCTAGGCCATCTGCTGGCGCTGCATGTGACGCCCGCCGACGAACAGGATCGCGCTCAGATCGGACAATTGGCGCAGGCCGTCCAAGAAGTAACGGGTGAGACGCTTGAAGTAGCCTTTGTCGATCAGGGCTACACCGGAGACGAGGCGGCACAGGCCGCGGCTGAGTATGGGCTGCGCCTGGAAGTGGTCAAGCTCCCCGATACCAAGCACGGCTTTGTCTTGCTGCCGCGCCGCTGGGTCGTCGAGCGCAGTTTTGGCTGGATGAGCCGCTTTCGCCGCCTCGTGCGCGACTATGAACGCTTGCCTGAAACCTTGAAAGGGCTGCATTTTCTGGCTTTTGCCATGCTTATGCTGCATCGTTTTATCCAAACTATCGCTTTTTGTCTCTAAAGTGCCTAACACGCTCTAGCATTATCTAAGTGAATAGACGTTTGTTTGGGTACTTCTCGAATCTTGCCAAATAGTGCCAAATCAGCCAATAGCTGATTATATATATCGCTGACTATTGGTTCTTTGCCGTTAAAATGACTTATAAGGCTGTTCATTATCTCCTCCGCTGAAACACACGTTCTATTTATTTAATTATCAGCTAATTCTTGAAAATCAGCAACGTATAATTCGACTGAAGGACACAAAAAAGCGACGTTTTCACGCCGCTTCTGCATCAGAATGGTATCTCTTCCGGTTGGGATTCATTCGCTTCGACCCGATCCAACAAGGTGATACGACTGGCATCAAGGTCAAGGCTGACACGCGCTTCGCCATTCTGGTCAATCCATGCACTCGGACGTAGCCAGCTTGGACTTCTTCGGCTGAGGGTATACTTTCAGGCTTTTGTTTCTTGGATGTCATTGTTGTCCTCTTTTCTCTTTCTGATTAGATTACTCAATTTCATCCCCACTGTGCAAGAATGGATGCAACAACTCCGTCCTAAAGTTTAGAGTAGAATGTGGGGCGGAGAAAAGGACAAAGCAAGATGTCAGCAAGCAACGGCAAGTACCCGCCAACCGAGGTGCTGGCCCGTGCCACACGGCGACGGTTCACGGCAGCCTACAAGCGCCAGATCGTCGAAGAAGCAGCTCAGTGCGGGTATGGTGAAGTGGGGGCGCTGCTGCGGCGCGAAGGCCTGTACCATTCCAATCTGGCGAAGTGGCGAGCGGAATACGCCGCCGGAAGCCTGAGCGACAAACCGCGTGGCCCGCGGGCCCATCCGACAGCGGCTGAAGTCAAACGCCTGGAACGAGAGAATGCGCGCTTGCAGCGCAAGCTGGAACAGGCGGAGGCCATCATCGCGGCGCAAAAAAAGCTCGCCAGACTGTTGGAGAACCAGCAGGAGGACGAGACGCCATGACGGTCATCGCCCAGGAATTGAGTGAATCGGTGGGGATCGTGTCGGCCTGTCAGTCGCTGGGTGTGCCACGCAACCGTCTGTATCCGCGTCAGCAGGCAGCGGGGTCATCACGCCCCACGCCCGCTCACGCCCTATCCGCCGAGGAGCGGACAGCCATTCGTGCGGTGATGAACAGCGAACGCTTCATGGATCGTGCGCCGCGTCAAATCTATGCGGCATTGCTGGATGAGGGCCGGTATTTGTGTCACTGGCGTTCCATGTACCGCATTTTGCACGATTTTTCGGAGGTGCGGGAACGGCGTAACCAGCGTCAGCACCCGGTTTACCGCAAACCAGAACTGCTCGCCGAGGGTCCCAACCAGGTGTGGAGTTGGGACATCACCAAACTACGCGGACCGGCCAAATGGACCCATTTCGCTCTCTACAGTGTTATCGACATCTTCAGCCGCTTCATTGTCGGCTGGATGATCGCCGAAGGGGAAAGTGCCGAGCTTGCCGGGCAACTGATCGCCACCGCCGCTGCCAACCAGCACATCCAGCCGGAGCAGTTTACGCTCCATGCCGATAATGGTAAACCGATGAAAGCCAAAACCCTGGCGCTGCTGTTGAGTGATCTAGGCATCGAAAAAAGCCATTCACGGCCTTACGTCTCGGATGACAATCCCTTCAGCGAAGCCCAGTTCAAGACCGTCAAATATCATCCCACCTACCCGGATCGTTTTGGCTGTGTGCAGGATGCCCGTGCCTGGGCACGTCCCTTCTTTGATTGGTATAACTATGCCCACTACCACGTCGGCTTGAATCTGCTCACGCCTGCTGTTGTCCACTATGGGCACGCTGAAGCGGTGCGCCAACAGCGCCAGGCGGTTCTAGCCGCTGCCTATGCTCAGTTTCCGCAGCGTTTTGTGCGCGGAGAACCGGTGGTGAAGGGAGCGCCGGATGCGGTGTGGATCAACCCACCCGTCAAGCCAAATCTTCCTTAATCTTTTCACTGGAGTTGTTGCAAACCCTTGACACATTCCGATCCATTTACACACACTATCTTACACTCCCGATATTTCAAAAGCTTTCAAATTATTCTATAATACCAACCGTGACTGCTCAGTATTTGGAAAAACTTCAAGCATTCCCAATTACGGAACGATCTCATTCATTTGATTTACTACAAAAGGAGTGAAAAATGTTCGGTGAGTTTAAGAAATTCATAATGCGAGGCAATGTGATCGATCTCGCCGTCGCGGTCATCATTGGTGTTGCGTTCGGCGCAGTGATCAATTCAATGGTCAACGACCTCATCGGTCCGATTATCGGTGCAGTGCTGGGTGGTATTAGTCTAGCTGGCCAGACGTTGACGGTCGGCACCGTTGCGCTGGGGACTGGCAATTTCGCTCAAGCCGTCATCAACTTCTTGATTATCGGCTTTGTGTTGTTCATGATCGTGCGCGCGATGAACAAAATCATGCCCCCGCCACCTGCACCGCCGGCTCCCGGCCCAAGCACTGAAGAACAGATGCTGGCTGAATTGAAAAAGTTGAATGAAACAATGGCAAAGAAATAGTCATTTGCTCATTGCTGTATTACTTGGTTTTATGCTAGCACCGGGTGCCAACATATCCTGCTGTCTCTCCCAACGGCCTGTCGAGATGCCCTCGGTGTCGGCCTACAGGCGAAAGTTAGGAGTTGGATTTGGAACCGCTCATAATATTCACCTCAGTGATAGCTGGGGTGTTTTCTGTTTTCCCAACTTTCGAACGGTCACGACGATTGGAGTAGTAATTCACCCACAGTCATAGAACAGTATCAAGCATGACATGGTGGCAAGTTGGAATGCACGTGATAGTAGGTAAGTTTTGGCATAGGCGTGATGTTTTGAAGACAACTTATCATCAGCGTGCATAGGAGAGTAGGTTAATAGCATTACGATCGAATGTCGCAAACAGTAGATTTCGTTTAATTGAATGTCAGCAAAGCGAATTGGCGCACCACTCGAAGCAACCAGATAATGCCACACTTCATTATGAAGCACCTATGCTTTTTTGCATTACGGTACCATGCCAATCTCAAAATTCCTTTCGATGCCACTACCCTAGCCACGTTGTGACAATCGGATTGTTGCAATGGTTCCTTTGTTCTTGATGCTACTGACTTCAATTTTGCCGTTATGATGGTCGAGGATTGCCTTAGCGATCGGCAGACCCAGTCCAAACCCGCGCAGAGTATGTGCGGCATCCCCTCGATAAAAGCGCTTGAAGATCTGTGCAAGCTCATGATCATCCATTCCCTTGCCTCTGTCCTCCACCTGAATATCGATGTCATTTTCGCTTACGACAACGCGCGTTGTGATTGGCATGTCATCTGGGGAATGATCAATCGCGTTTTGCAGTATATTGCGATAAACAATTCCAATCAAGTGATTGTCACCATAAAAGTGTATCGCTGCATCCTGACATTCGAGTTCAAAAATGTGGGCATGAGATTGCCGAAATACTGTGATCGTTTGACGAATGAGATCCCCGATGTCGAACTGCGCCTGATTCATCGGGTAATGATGATCCAATTTCCACATGAGCATCATATCGTCAACCAATCTGGATATAGCATCAGCTTGCATGTTGATTTTGTCTATGCGTTGCTGATGCGAGCGTTCGCCTAAGGATTTTCCGAGGAGATAGGTTGACATCCGAATAGTCGTTATTGGGGTGCGAAATTCATGGAGTGCATCCTGAACAAATTCGGACAGGATTTCGTGGCGCTCTTTGTCCAGCGCCGCAGAAAACGCTTCTTGTTGCGCTTTGCGAAATTCAGTTATATCAGTAAATGTTGCGACAACCGCGAAAGGCTGTTCTTCTCCGGTATGAATTAAGGGCTGTGAGTTAATTGATATCCAGGTTAGTTCCCCTGAAGGTTTGTGGACACCCATAATGACATTGTGTTGGGGCTCACCTGTCCTCAAGGTTTCCATCGCTGGATGCTGGTCGCCAGGGAATAGGCTACCATCTTCATGAATGGCTCGCCAGCCCGGATCAACGGATGTCCGTCCCATCATCTGATCAAGCGTCAGTCCCAGTATCCGTTCCGCACTAGTATTACTGGTAAGAATCTTCCCTTCTTTATCTTGCATGACGATACCTTCAGCCAGAACCGCAACAACCGAGCGGTAACGCTCTTCACTTTCTAGTAATTTCTGCTCCGACTTTTTACGATTGGTAATATCATGCGAGATGACCATACGTGCAAAAGCAAGTCCTTGATCATCTCTTATGGTTGAGCGTGACATTGAAACCGGGAAGAACTCACCGCCTTTTCGTATATGAACACACTCAAAGTCAATGAACTCATCACCTGCTGGAAGCTGTCCGTCAGGTGAATAAAGAATAGTACAGGTGCGACCGATTATTTCTTCTTCTGCATAAGCATAGGTGCTACAGAATTTGTCATTAACAAACGTAATTATGTTGTCCAGATTACTGATAAAAATGCTGTCGCCACTACTCATCATGGCATGTGATAGCGTCAGGCGCTTTTTCTCGTCCCCTTTGGTACGAATTGCCCGCTCTATAGTCATGGGCAGTAATGTCAGATAGGTACGGTCATAATCCTTAATTATATAGTCACTTGCACCAGAACGCATCGCCTCAACCGCAGTTTCCTCGCTACCGGCTCCGGTGATGAGAATTGCCGGAACGTTGGCTGGAATCAGTTTCAAAACATCCAATCCAGTGCCGTCGCCCAGCATATAATCGATGAGCACGACATCAAATTGTCTCTGCTTGAGCAGTGGCAAACAGGTAGCGACGGAGTCCGCAATCACGTAGTCATAAGGCAGGCTCTCTTTCGATACCAGACGCGTAAATCCACTCTGATCAAGTTCATCATTTTCAACAAGTAATATTTTGAGTGCCATGTTTGACTCCCTATTTAATTTGTGCATCATTGAATGAGAATGATCTATCATAAATCGTGTCGATACAAGATCTAATTAGACAACAGGCAGGGTAAACCCAAACTCGCTCCCGCAACCGACTTCGCTCTGAACATCCACTTCACCACCCAGCCGTTCAACGATCTGACGCACAATAGATAATCCCAACCCATGCCCTTCGATTTTTGCCTGTGTGACACGCTTGAATAACTGGAATAATTGGCTCTGTTCGTCCGATGTCAGACCTTTGCCATTGTCCCGTACCCAGAAACGCACACTGTTGTTATTTACAGCGTCTGATCCGACAAAAATGATTGGTGGCTGACCGCCATATTTGATGGCGTTACTCACGTAATTGACGAGAATCTCTTCGACCCACGGGGTATAGCCGATCGCCGTCGGGAATTCTGATTGTACAGAAATCTGGGCACTGTTTTCCTGTATCATGTGATCTAATCGTTGCAACACCTCAGCGACGATTGCTGCCATATCGAGATTTACGATTGGAACCTCAGTCAGCCTCTGTGTGCTGGCGAGTAACAAGAGCGCATCGATGATTTTTACCATTTTGGCTGACTGTCGTTCAACGGTGCGCAAGTAATCAATAAGGTCATCACGCTCGAAATCATCGAATGCATCCGCCATAATGTTGGCATAGCCCAGTATCTGACTGGCAGGGTTTTTGAGATCATGGGCCACTGTGTGGGCAAACGAGTCGAGACTTTCAATGAGCTTGTTGCGCTCGGTAATATCCCGTATGACCAGAACCTGTGCGAAATCCGCACCGCGATCATCCACGATCCTAGATTGTGATACAGATGCCGAAAATGTTGAACCATCCTGTCGGAGCTGTTTACTCTCATAGGACAATAGGTCGTTAAACTTAAGTAAATCAGTTCCAGGAGGATACAATGACGTTCTAT
Source organism: uncultured Chloroflexota bacterium (assembly GCA_937974245.1). Lineage (GTDB taxonomy): Bacteria > Chloroflexota > Anaerolineae > Aggregatilineales > Phototrophicaceae > JACKCG01. Next base: position 48,272 of record CALJKV010000019.1, read on the forward strand.
TTATCCCGATAATCGCGTCTTGTCTGTATCCATACGCTTCACAGAATGCAGCATTGACGAAAGTAATTGCACCATCCAGGTCGGTAATGACAATACAGTCAACACTGCTCATCACAGCTTGTGACAGGGTTAGGCGCATTTTCTGATCTTCTTTTGTGCGAATTGCACGATCAATAACCACTGGTAGAAGTTTGAGATAAGCGCGGTCATCGTCCTTGATGAGGTAATCCAGGGCTCCTCTCTGAAGAGCATCAACTGCTATTTCTTCACTCCCAATGCCAGTGATAAATACAGACGGTATACCTTGCGGAATTGCCTCTAAGACATCAAACCCTGTCCCATCGCTCAACATGTAGTCTATCAACACAATATCAAACGCTTCTTGCTGAATAGCCATGATCGCATCGGCAACGGTTTCAGCCACACTGTGATCGTAATCCAGATCTTCTTTGGCGACAAACCGTTCAAATGAACTGACCCCCAATGCGTGGAGTTAACGAAAGGGATAGAACGCTTGCTCGAA
>CALJKV010000020.1 GCA_937974245.1 uncultured Chloroflexota bacterium
CTTCTGCCTCCCCCGCTCCCTCCTCCCCGTATGACTTGTGTCGTGCAGTGAACCGCAAACGGGGAGGGAGCTGGTCAAACCGAGACCGACAAGTCTCCCTCGCTGGCGGGGGAGATTTAGAGGGGGTAGAAAAGCCAATAGCAAAAATGCAAGTTTCCGTTTTGATGCAACCGCCCTGCTCATGGTACGTGGCGGTGTAGGCAAATGCAAGAATCAGGTTACAATCAGGTCGTTTGAGGAACTTTTTCCCCGGAGACACAGTGACACCCACACGCATTCTGAAAATAAACCGCCCCCTGCTAGCCCTGGTCACTGCTTCGCTGCTGCTGACGCTGTGGCGGGATGGCCCGTTGTATGGAAGTGTCGCCGCCCTGCTACTGACGGTTGCCAGCCAGGTCTATCTGCCCGGCTTCCTGTTGGCGCGGGCACTGGGCAAAACAACGGCACACCCGGCAGTCCGTTTTGCCTGGGTGCTGGCCTGCGGACTGAGCCTGACGATTATCCTGGGGGCAGCTTTCCGCCTGCTCAATATCCCGGTGATCCTTTACCTCGTCGTGCTACACGGCGTGATGTTTGCCCTGGCGCTGCTGCCGGGATCAGGGCAACCCGCCGCCGGGTTATCGCGGGATTCACTGCCGTACTACCTGCTGCTGGCGTTGTCATGTGTGGTCACGGTAGGCGTGACCTATGAAAGCCGCTACCGCTTTCTGGGGTTTGAGGATCAGGCGGTGTTTATCTCCCAGGCGGACTGGCTGGCCTATAATCCCGGTGAACTCATCAACGACCTGCCACTGCGTTCCCGGCAGATTGGCGTGCTGAACGGCGATTCGCGCAACGATACCGACGGCTGGACCTACAACCATGCCGCCTGGGTGTGGACGAGCGGTGTTCCGGCGGCGCAATTGCTCTGGTATGACATTGACCCGCTGTTCGTGTGGGCTGTGCCGCTCATCTTCTTCGCGCTGGCGTATACGCTTACGGGGCGGAAAAGCGCCGGTGCGTGGAGCGCGGTGGCGGTCACACTGGCCGGGCTGCTCACGTTCGATAACCTGGCGTATAACCCCAGTTATTCCAGTTTCGGGCGGTTTGCGCTGTTTGAAGTCAGTACCCTGCGCCAGCTATCCATTGCGATCATGCTGCCGCTGGGGCTGCTGGCCGGGCTGTCCTACCTGCAATCGGCTGGCCGCCGCGACCTGTTCATCACCTTGCTGGCGGGGGTGGCGCTGGCGATCCTCCACCCCTTCCAGGCGACTATCTTTGCAGTCAGCATGGTGGCTGCCGGGGGGCTGCACTGGCTGGCGCACATCAACCGGAAAAACACCCTGAAAATCGTCCCGCTGGCGATCATTGTCGTGATTGTGATGTCTTTGCCGGTCATCCAGCGGCTCAACCGCTCCGGGCTGCAAGCGGTAGACAGCTTTGTGCGCGACGAGCAGCTTGACGACACCTCCCAGACCGCCGCACGCGGCTTTCTGCTGCTGGATAACCTGCCGGTGCTGGGCAGCACCTATATCATGCAGCCGGAAACCGTGTTCTACCATCCGATGATTGCCCTGGCGGTGGGGCTGGGGCTGCTGTTTGGCCTGGGCTGGCGACGGCATATCTACGCGCAGTATATCTTTGGAGTGACAGCCGCCGCGCTCGTCATTTTCTTCGTGCCGGGGATCACCGAGACCTACGTAAAAATCGCGTCGTGGGTCGGCATCCTCACGACGGTGTTTATCCTCCCGGTGGGGCTGGTCTTCGGCCTGAGCTTTGACTGGCTGTTCCAGGCCGCCACGACCCGCCGCCCGGCGTTGTTGCGCCCGCTCGGATGGGGGGTCGCGCTGGGCGCTACTGCCGTCCTGGGGCTGCTGCTCTACGAACCGCTTCCGCTGGCCGCCAGCCCGCGTGACCAGATCAACGCCTATAACGAAATTCAGGCTATGCGCCGGGTGCGCCCGGAACAGGACGCGCTCATCACGTATCTGCATTCTGTTCTGCCGCCGGATACGCGGACGGTTATCCTGTCGCCCTATGAAATGGCGAATGTCATCGTGGAGGATATTTCCGGCAGCCTGATTACGGGGGGACGTGCCAGCCGGAACACAGCAGCGGCGGGTGACAGCCGTTTCTTCACCAATACCACGCCGCCCGCACCCTGGCTGGACAGCGCCGACCTGGCTTACCTGCGTGAGTGGGGCGTGACCCATATCGTGCTGCGGGCTACCGACACGCGCCTGCCACAGATGCTCTTGCAGCCGGAACGCTTCCCGTTCCTGGGGGATATGGCGGGTTATAGGGTGTTCGCCGTTGTGCAGGAGCAGCTGGCGGAGAACCCACTTGATGACCTATTCACGGCGATGAACATGGCCTATGCCGAAGGGTCAGCGCCCTACCGCTGGGGACTCGATGGCTTCAACCTCGTCATACCGGGCAGCCCGGAACGCTGGGATGCGATTGCTGCGGAGTGGGGAAATCAGCCGGAAAGTGTGCTCCAACAGGTAGGATTGGCATTCTCCGTGACGATGGCCGGGGAAGGCGATAATCCGCTGGCGCTCCGTTTGTGGGGGAGGCTGCACGATCAATATCCCACCGTGAGCCTGTACGCCGATGGCACGGCTGCTTTCGCCCAGTATGTGAATCCCGGCCCGGAAAGCATCGCCCCACTGCTGGCGAACCTCGACAACTCCGACACGACGGCGCAAGTCCTGGCGGCGCGGAGTCTGCTGACCGGGACGTTCTTCTATCTCCTCAGCCCGGAGCAGCTTGACAAAGTAATCGCCGTCACTGAGGCCGACCCGGTGACCTGGGGGCATCTGGCGGACTTCGACCAGCCGGACGCGCTGCGCAAGCGAGTCTCGCTGCTGATGAACGCCGGGCGCTGGGAGACGGCGCGGGCGTGGCTGAACCAACTCCCCGCGATAGAAACCAGCCCGCAGGATATGATGGCAGCGGCGGCCATGCTGCTGGCGCAGGGCGACGTGGGCGGGGCGCTGGCCTATCTGCAACCGGCGACGGATGGCGACTGGCTGGCCGGGAAACGCTACTGGCATCCTGACCGCTGGGCGAATGGGAAGAACCTCCCCGAACAGGCGTATTACCTGCTGCTGGCGGAACAGGCACGCCGGGCGGGACGGTGGTCGGAGGCGGAAGCAGCTTACCAACAGGCCATCACCGCCGGAGCAGACATCGCCGGGCGGGTTTTCCTGGCGGGGATGTGGCTGGAAAACGGGAACGCCGCCGGAGAGTCATTGATGGCCGAAGTCGAGGCGGACTGGCTGGCGACACACGATGCGCCGCTGCCGGAACTGCAATCCCTGCTCACCCTGGCCGATACCGGGGCGCTCTACGCCATGCAGCCGGTTATCACCAGGAAAGATGAAACCACGCTCACCGTCTGGGCGACATATGGCGGGTTCAAGCCGCATGGGAACGTCTACCCGGTGCTGGACTGGCGGGTTCAGGTTGTGAATCCGGCGGACGGGACGCTGTTGGCGCAGGTTGATACTCCGGCATCGTTCGTGGATGGGGCATTGGTGCGCCTATCGGTGGATGTGCCAGTCAGCTCAGATGATCTGCCAGAACTCACCCCGGCGGTGGTTATCATCCAGCCGCGCTATGACAACGCTGTGACTGCTGGGGAGGCCATCGCCAACGTCGTGCTGAACCGCCCGGACGCGGCGGTTGTCCCAGCCGATGCAGAGCGCGCCGGGCTGCGCTTCGGGGAACATATCACACTGGACGCTTACCAGTTGGAAGCGGGCGACGATCAATTGACGGTGACGCTGTACTGGGAGACGGACGCTGTGCCGGATGGGGATTACCAGGTGTTCGTGCATGTGGTTGATGCGGCGGGCGTGCCGGTGGCGCAGCGGGACATCACCCCGGTAGACAACCGTTATCCGACCAGCCAGTGGCGGGTGAATACGGTCATCGCGGATACCCACCATTTGAATTTTGACACGCCACTGCCCGCAGGCGTGTACCGGGTAGTGGCCGGGCTGTACCAGCTGCCGGACGCGATACGCCTGCCGGTTTCACCCGCCGGGGCGCGGGTCGAAAACGACGCGGTGCTGCTGGGAACGCTGCAACGAGAGGGATAACCCCTAGCTGCTGCGCGGGTTCTCCACGAACGCCTCGCCGTCGTAATTCGGGCAGCTCATGCGGATCACGAGGGTCTGGCCGGGATAGATGACATTCGGGCGGGTGAGGCTGTTGGCTTCTGCCAGGCAGGCCACCTGGACATCGTACTTCGCCCCGATGGAGTCCAGCACGTCACGGGGCTGCACGACATACACCTCATCACCGGGCTGCACTTCCGGGCCGCCGCCGCCCTGCCCGCTGGTATCCAGCGGGTTGAGCGGGTTGGAAACACCGGGGAACGTGCCGTAAGGCGGCGCTTCACCGGGGATAATCAGCTCCTGACCGATGAGAATCTTGGTTTTGTAGATGCTCAGGCCGTTCGCCTGCTGGAGCGATTGCAGCGAGACATTGAACTGCTGCGCGATTGAGTCGAGCGTATCACCACGCGCGACGGTGTAACTCTGGTCATTCGGGCCGAGTTCCGGCATGGCCGCGCCACCGCCCTGGCCGAGATCGCTGCCTGTCGCGGTGTTACGCGGGCTGGCGACGAAATTCGCGCCATCATACGGCGGGCAGTCGTAGCTGATGAGCAGCACCAGACCTGGTTTGATGCGGTCAGGCCGTGTGAGGTCGTTGATTTCCGCCAGGCAGGTTGTCTGCACGTCAAACCCGGCGGCGATGGTATCCAGGATGTCGCCGGATTGCACCGTATAGGTGGTTGTGGCACCGTCCTGGGCAAACGCGCCCAACGCCCCGACACCAACCAAGCCGAGCACGAGTATAATCACCAGTAATCGGTTTTTCGATAAGTGTTGCATGTATTTTTCCTCCGATGAACCCTCAATAGAGGATTAAGTCACCCGTGTGATGGATGGATGAATCCGCGCAGCTTGCACTTGCGTGATGTTCATAACATATCATCTATTATAGAATTCATGGGACATCGCGCAAATAGGACTTGCGGCTGAGTTCGGTTAGGGTAGCATTTGCCCGATCCCCCGGAATACCGAAAATTGCAGTTTCAGGCTATCATAGGCTACTATAGTGTCGCCACAGACCAATATTCTAAGCAGCGCAGCGGCTTAAATTTTACATTCTTTTGAAGGGAGCTAAACCCAGATGGCTGACCAGGACAAAGTAATTCGTTTTTTGCGCACGGTACCCATGTTCCAGAACCTGAATGACCGCCAGCTTAAACAACTCGCCCGGCGTTTTGCCGAACGATCCTATAATACCGGCGACACGATTGTCAGCCAGGGCGCGATCGGCATTGGCCTGTTCATTATCGCTGAAGGGGCGGCGGAAGCGGTGCGCGAACATCATGGCAGCGAGCAGACCGTGTTGAACCACTTGAACCCCACCGATTTCTTCGGTGAACTTTCGCTGTTGGACGAAGCCCCGCGCACGGCCTCGGTGGTTGCAACGGTGCCAACGGTCTGCTTCGTGTTGACCCAGCTCGATTTTCTTTCGGCGTTGCGGGAAGATTCGGAAATCGCGATTGTGATGCTGAAGGAACTGGCCCGGCGCTTCCGCCGCGTGATGGATATGATGTAGTTCGCCGGGGATGAAGCAGGTTAAGACTTAAAGCCGATAACGATATCAAACGGGCAAGGTAGCACCTTGCCCTTACAGTTTTTCGGATAAGTCATGGTTCCTGAGAGCATTAACGCCCGCCAGCGAGCGCAAGCCATCTGGCCGGATTATGCCGGTTTCGCCGGGGGCGCGGTCAGGGCGGCCAGACCGTCGGGCGCGGTCAGCCACAGCAGCGCGATCATGGTGACGGCGGAAGTCAGGCACCAGATGCAGGTCGCGCCGATGACGAATGGCTCCAGGAACGTCAGGTAGAGCGAGAAGCCTTCCCCGGCCAGCGCCATGCCCAGCAGCAGTAAACTGGCGGCGCGGGTGCCGCTGACTTTGCCCCACACCCATACGAGCAGCAGCGCGACATATCCCACCAGCCCGACAACGCCAACAGGCAGCACGCCGAACAGCCGCGCATATTCGCTTTGCTGTACGGCGTTGCAATCCCCGACGATCCCGCACACGGCTTCATTGGCGGTTACTTCGACATACGTCAGATACCCGGCGACGATGACCCCGGCGACCAGGATAACGGGCATCAGCCAGGTTGCATTGTAAAGCAGCCCTGCGGTTTGTTCACGTCCCCGGAAAACCAGCACTGCACCCAGAGTGAGCAGCAGCGCCGCCACGACAGCGAGGAGCGATTCACCCGCTTCACCGGTCCCGCCCAGCGCCAGAGTCACTGCCAGACCCGCCCCGGCCAGGAGCGCCACGACGCTCAAGCCCTGACTGACAGAGGCCAGCCAGGCCACGACCGTGCCGGAAAGCTGCTGCACGCCAGCCATCACGACCAGCAGCAGGCTGATCGCCAGCGCCGCCAGCACAATAATCGCCAGGGCGTTGGCTACCGGGTCGGCGGCCAGTTTTTCGCTCAGTGTCAGCGCTTCGTCAACCGGGGGCAGGGTCATATTGCCAGCACCCGCCCCGGTTGTATCTTCAACGGCGGCGGTGGCCTCGGCAGTGGCTTCAGCAGCAGCGGTGGCTTCCTGGGCTTGTGTGGCCGCTATCGCCTGGTTGTACAGGTCATGAATGCCGGGGATCGGCGGGAAGTCCAGCCCACCCGCCGCCAGTCCTGCGCGGACAATATCGGCGGTCTGTGCGGGGATGTCTATCGAACCGATTAACACGGTTTCCCCGATAAGCAGCATCGGCACGCCCTGCTGGTTGTCCGTCAACAGGTTGGCATCCCGTGCCGACTGCAAAATGGAGATACCGTCATAGGTATTGATGTTGATGAACAGGACCTGCAACTGGCTGCCGAACTCGGCCTGAATGCCCGGCCAGTCCTCGGTGATGACTTTGTGGCAGTGTCCACACGTCGGGGAATAGAAAAAGACGCCGAAAACGACTGGCTCGGCCTGCGCGAAAACCGGCAGCACCATCGCCAGGAGACCTAGCACAATGAGAACACGCTTTAGCACAAAAAACCTCCGTCATGTGGGGATGCGTCCGATACGTTTCTGCAAAAATGTGAATCGTAGAGGCACGACGCAGCGTGCCTCCACGGGAAATCCGCTTCTTATTCTTAAACACGGTGCCTCTGACCCGGCCATTCCCCCACAATTCCACAGGGACGCCTGGCATGGGTGAGGGGAAGAGTGGATATTGAGGCTTCAGGCAGCAGGTGAATCACACCGGGGGCAAGCGTCATCAAACCCCGCGTTATCGTGGGGAACTGGGGCCATCCATACCCCAATCAACGATCAAATGGGATGACCCGACTCGCTCAGTGTTGGATGGGCGGTTTGCGTGTCCAGAAGACCGAGTAGAGCGCAAACCCGACCAGCAGCACCAGGGCTAACGCCGCCGAGAGATACGGATCAATCAGGGCGGTCGCCAGAATGACGAATGTCGCAGCGCATGTCAGTTCATCTAACCGGTTGTTCATGGGATTCACCTCACAAGCGATACCAATCCACCTACCGGATATGTACTTTTTCAACGGAGCGACCTGTCCGGTGGTCGCAGCATACTTTCCACGCGGACAGCATACCGGACTATATATGATTTACCCCGGCGAGGCGTGGCCTGCACCGGGGTAAGGAAGGAAAGGATGAACCATGCCGGTCACATATTCACTTATATTATGACACCGGCTGCGCCAGCGGAATAGTAACGTTTTTCAGGTTTTGCGGGTGACATCTGCACACCGCCGGGCAGGCGCTTTCTCCACCTGTCACCGCCGTCTGTTCCTTCGTATAATGGAGGCATTCCAAAAAGACGGACTGAGGGACAGGGTATGTTAGAAAAACTAGCAAGTATCGCCACCCGGTATGAGGAACTGGAACGGCTGATCGCCGACCCGGCGCTGGTGAACGACTATCAGAAAATTACGGAATACGCGAAAGAGCGCGCCGGTATTGAGGAAATTGTCAAGCAGTATCGCATCTACCAGCGGCAGTTGCAGGAACTCAAGGATGCCCGGCAGATGATTGAGGGGGAAAGCGATCCAGAACTGCGCGAGATGGCCCAGCAGGAGGCCGCCGAACTCGAAAGCAGCATCGAAGGTTTGCAGGAATCGCTGAAGGTGCTGCTGCTGCCCACCGACCCCCGCGACGAGAAAAACGTGATTATGGAAATCCGCGCCGGGGCGGGCGGCGACGAAGCCGGGCTGTTCGCGGCGGACTTGTTCCGCATGTATAGCTATTACGCCCAGGAACGCGGCTGGAAGACTGATGTGATTGACCAGCACGAAACCGGTGTGGGCGGTTACAAGCAGATCACGTTCGAGATCAAAGGCAAGGGCGCGTACAGCCGGCTGAAGTACGAGAGCGGCGTGCACCGTGTCCAGCGCGTGCCGGAAACCGAGAGCCAGGGGCGCATCCACACCAGCACGGTGACGGTGGCGGTTATGGCGGAAGTGGACGAAGTGGATGTTGACCTGCGCGACGACGACATCGAAATGGACTTCTTCCGGGCGAGCGGCGCGGGCGGCCAGCATGTGCAGAAGAACTCGACGGCGGTGCGGCTGACGCATGTGCCGAGCGGGTTGGTGGTGGAAGTGCAGGACGAACGCAGCCAGACGCAGAACCGCCTGCGTGCCCGGCAGATTCTGCTGGCGCGGCTGTATGACCTGGAAGCTGAGAAGCGGCGGCTGGAGATTGAAGGGGATCGCCGCAGCCAGATCGGGACGGGAGATCGCTCCGAGAAAATCCGCACCTACAACTATCCGCAGGGGCGGGTCACCGACCACCGCATCAACATGAGCAACTACAACCTGCCGGGTGTGATGGATGGCGGGATTGATGGGTTCATTGAGGAACTTTCCACCCGCGACCAGGCGGAGAAGCTCTCTGCGGGCGGCGTGGAGTAGCGACGTATTCAAGACTCCGATAAGGAACGACCACCATGCCGAAAATTACCACACCCGAATGGGTCAAAGACGCCGTTTTTTACCAGATTTTCCCGGATCGCTTCGCTAAAAGCGATAAGGTACTCAAGCCCAACAACCTCGAACCCTGGGACACGCCGCCGACCCCACAGGGCTACAAGGGCGGCGACCTGTACGGGGTGATCGAACACCTCGATCATATTCAGGAACTGGGCTGCAACGCCATCTACTTCACGCCGATTTTCCAGAGCGCCTGCAACCACCGTTACCACACGCACGACTATTACCAGGTAGACCCGCTGCTGGGCGGCAACAAGGCGTTTTACGCCCTGCGCGACGAAGTTCATAAACGCGGCATGAAACTCGTGCTGGATGGGGTGTTCAACCATGCCAGCCGGGGGCATATCTTTTTTAATGACATCCTGGAGAACGGGCCGCATTCGGCCTGGCTGGATTGGTTTACCGTCTATGACTGGCCGCTTTCGCCCTATGATGGGGGCAAACCGGCCAACTATGAAGCCTGGGTCGGCAACCGTGCCCTGCCCAAGTGGAACACCGATAACCCGCAGGTGCGCGAGTATATCATGCAGATTGCGGAACACTGGCTGCGGGAGGGCATTGACGGCTGGCGGCTGGATGTGCCGTTCTGTGTGACCAGCCCCGGTTTCTGGAACGAGTTCCGTGACCGGGTGAAGGCGGTCAACCCGGAAGCCTACATCGTGGGCGAAGTGTGGTGGGACAGCACCAACTACCTGCAAGGCGACCAGTTTGACGCGGTGATGAACTACCTGTTCACCGAACCGGTGATCCAGTTCTGCGGGCAGGATGACATCGCCTTCGATCTGGTGATGGGGCCGTCGTATGACCCGTATCCGGGCATCAGCGGGAAGCACTTCGGCCACAAGCTGAACCGAACCATTTACCGTTACGACTGGGAAGTCGCGCAGGTGCAGTTGAACCTGTTGAGCAGCCACGATACCGCCCGTATCCTGAGCATCCTCAATGGCGACAAGGCGGCGACCAGACTGGCGACGCTGCTGCTGCTGACCGTCCCCGGCGCACCCAGCATCTACTACGGCGACGAGATCGGGCTGCCGGGCGGCAACGACCCGGACTGCCGCCGCACCATCCCCTGGGATAAGCCGGAGACGTGGGATAACGACATGCTGGCGCACTACAAGGCGCTTACGGCGCTGCGCCACCAGCACGCGGCGCTGCGGAGGGGGCGTTTCGTCCACCTGTATTACGGCGAGAAAACCTATGCCTTCGGGCGTGAGCTGGGGGATGAGGCGCTACTGGTCGCGGTGAACGCCGGGAAATCCCCGCAAAAAGCTGAAATCCCGGTCAAGGATTTATTCGCGGACGGCACAGCACTGAAATCCCTGTTCGGGCAGGGCGATGTCACCGTCACGAACGGGCAGGTAACGGTCACGATCCCGGCACAGGCGGGAGTGATTCTGGGGCGGGCGTAGAGAAACTTGACCCCCTCTCAATCTTTCCTTCGGTCACCGCCGGCGGGGGAGACTTGTCTGCCTGGCAGGCTTGCGCGCTGAAAACTTGACAGAAAACGAAAATTTGTTCTATACTGAGGGTGTTCGTGAATAACCCCGGCGGACTGGTAATGCGTTAGGGAGATAACCGATTATGGAAAATGCAATCAATTGGTTCGATATTCCGGCCACCAATTATGAGCGCGCGAAGACCTTTTACACGACCATCCTTGGCAAGGCACTCGTCCCGATGGAAGGTATGCCTAACTACGTGATGTTTCCGAGTGACCGGGATGGTGTCGGCGGCGGGCTGAGTATCGAGGATGGACTGAAGCCGGGCGCTACCGGCACGCTGATTTACCTGAACGGGGGCGAAGACTTGAGCCTGATTCTGGATCGGGTCGAAGACGCAGGCGGCGAAGTCGTCATGCCCAAAACCGGCATCGGGTCAAACGGATTCGTCGCCCGCTTCAAGGATACCGAAGGCAACCTGATTGGGCTGCATTCGATGAAATAAGGCATTTTGGCGCACAAAAGAAACAAAGCCCCAGGCTGTAAAGTCCGGGGCTGTTTTTTTAGGGAGTAAGTTGGATAGTGTCTGACCGGGGAAGTTACGATGGCCTGGACTTGCGCCGCCGCCCTATCTCGATCAGTTCGGACATGGCCGACTGCGTGCCGCCCATATAATTGAACGGGTGTCCTCCCTTGACATACCCTAGTGTGGGAGTGCCCTGGGCGGTAGTTTCGGCTGCATCCGAATGCTGCTGGCGAGCCTTAGGCAGCACCCAGTTACGCAGCATTTTGAAAGGACGCATCATCTCTGGTCTCCTTCTGCGATGGGCATTCATTACCCATATAACTATTGTTGAACATTTGTCCAGATCAGTCAAGCTGCCTGGATGTAACCACCAGAAGCTATTCAGGAACACTCCGGGTTGGAGAGTGGGCACATCCAGCGATCATCCAGAGCGCCGGAAAACCAGTGACAGGCGGCGATTGTCCGGCGCTTACCGGACGGGCAGGCTGACACGGACCGTCGTTCCCTCATCGAGCGCGCTTTCAATTGTCAGATCACCATCATGTAATTCCGCCACCTGTTTGGCAATCGCCAGCCCCAGCCCGCTGCCCTGCTGCTCGTAGTGCTTCCGGTCAAACTGCATATAGGCGCCAATCGCTCTGGTCTGTTCCGGCTCCATGCCCCGGCCCCGGTCCCGCACTGACAGGATATAGCGCTGGCCTTCGACCCGTGTGGTCACGACAACCATCGTATCCGGCGCGGAGAACTTGAAGGCGTTATCCACGATTTCGCGGATGATCTTTTCCAGGTACTCCTCCGAAATGGCTGCCGAGGCATTATCAGCCTCGACCTCAAGATCGGCCAGGCGCTGGTGTTCATCGGCAACCTGCCATGCAGTTTGTCTGACATAGTCGCCAGGGAAACTGGTAGTCACCTGGCGCAACCGCTTCAGGTTGGCCGGGTCGGAAGCGATGGCCTGAAGCCGGGTGTAGAGCAGGTAATTCTCTATGAGGCGGTTCAACCGCTCCCCGGAATCGTAGATTGAGCGCCCCATTTTGGCGACATCCTGCGGCGTCAGTGAATCGCTGTTTTCTTCGAGGATCGCGCCGTAACCCAGGATGCAGATGAGCGGGGTACGCAGTTCATGCGGCAGGTGCGCCGCAATCGCATAGCGCAGGTCTTCAAGCCCGCTGGTGATCTCCTCCTCAACCCGCGCCCGTTTGTTGATGCGGGACTGAACGGCCTGCAGGAGTTCGTCGCGGGTAAAGGGCTTGGTCAGGTAGTCATCCGCCCCCATCCCCATGCCTTTGCGCAGGTCCTTCTTATCGGCTTTGGCCGTCAGGAAGATGAACGGAATCGCCGCCGTCGGGCGTTCTTCCTGAAGCTGGCGAAACACGCCGTAGCCGTCAAGGTGGGGCATCATGATGTCGGAGAGAATCAGGTCAGGGCGGTTCTGGCGGGCGAGCGCCACGCCGGAAATGCCGTCCTCTGCTTCGATCACCGAATACCCCTCATAACCCAGGATTCCAGCGACTTCTTCTCGGATTCCTTCTTCGTCGTCAATGACAAGAATTGCAGTCATAGTTGGTGGTTCTCCTAAACGGAACTCTGCGGCAGCATCTTAATTACAGGCAGCCGGCAGATTGATTTCGATTTGTGTTCCCCGGTCTGGCACGGATCGCAGGGTAAGCGCCCCACCATGCGCTTCGACAATCTGCTGGGCGACAAACAACCCCAGCCCCATTCCCTGCTGTTCCTGAGTGTCCCGCTCTGGCTGGCTGAACCGCTGGAGCAGTTTCTCCTGATCCTGGAAGGACATACCCTTACCATAATCGAGCACCGTGACAAAAACCCGGCCATTGGTTTGCCACTGGTGGATGCCGACATCTTCCGTCAAGGGCGTGAAATCCAGGGCATTGGCGATGACTTCGGCCAGCGCATGTTTGAGTGACTGGGAATGCACCGTGACCAGCGCCTCGCTGTCCATCATATCCATCTGGATGCTGCCAGTCTGCTTGCGCAAGGCGAAGCGCCGCGCCAGAGCAACCGAACTGCTGATGATGGTTGAGAGGGGCGTTACCTGCCCGTTTTCCAGGATGTCTTTCCGGTTGAGCAGCCCGGTTTCAATCTGGGTCAGGTAGACCATTTGCTCAACCACGTGGTTCAGGCGGTCAATCCCCAGCCCCATTGTTTCGAGCATGTCCTGCATACTGCCGGGGGTCATCCGGCTCAGTTGGCGCTGGATGATGTCTTTCGCCATCTGCACCGAAACTAGCGGGGTGCGCAGTTCATGGACGACCATGCGCGCCAGCGACGACTTCGCCTGTTCCAGTTCCTGGCTGAAGCTGTCGGTCAGGGCGGTGCGGCGCTTCAGGCGGGCCCGCACGGCCGCCAGCAGTTCGGAACGGCTGAAGGGCTTGGTCAGGTAGTCGTCTGCCCCCAGTTCCATGCCGTGCCGCATGAACGATTTGTCGGCGCGGGCGGTCAGGAACATGAACGGGATCATGATCGTTTGCGGGTTGTTCCGCAGTTCGAGCAGGACGTTGTACCCGTCCATTTCCGGCATGGCGATATCGCAGACGATCAGGTCTAACGGGATTTCGCGCTGTGCCACCTGCACTCCCTGGAGGCCGTTTTCAGCCGTCAGCACATCGAATCCCTCAAACTGGAGCGTTGAGGCGATTTCTTCCAACAATGGTTGTTCGTCTTCAATGACGAGAATGCGCGGCATAGTCAATTCATCCTTCGATATTCGGTTCGAGTGGTAGATTTACGGTAAATGTCGTTCCCACATCAACCGTGCTTTGGAATGTGATCGTGCCGCCATGCAGTTCCACGCCGTGTTGGGTGATCGCCAGCCCTAAGCCGGTCCCTGACTGGTTGCGGGCATTCTGTGCGCGATGAAACGCTTCAAAGAGGTGTTTCTGATCTTCTTCGGGGATACCGATGCCTTCATCCTGGAAGGTCATCACAATCATGCCCTGCGCTTCGGTCACGTCGAAGCAGATGGTCGTGCCCGCCGCCGAGTATTTGATGGCGTTGGTGAGTATGTTCACGGTGATCTGGCGCAGCAGCTTGCGGTCAACTACCGCTTCCAGGTTCTCATCGGCGCAGGTATAGATAATGGTATGCTGAGCGGGGTCGGTGGCGGTCATGTCGTCAATGATGTCCAGGAAGAAGGGATGCACGGCGGTCTGCACCGGCGAGAAATCCATATTCCCGGTCTGGAAGCGGCCCAGGGTCAGCACGTCATCCAGCATCATCGTCATGTGTCGAATCTGCGCATCAATCTTTGTGAAGCGTTTTTCCCGATCCCCATCATTCATCCGGTCGTAATAGTGCCGCAGGGCGTCCGAGGTGGTCTGGATGGTTGCCAGCGGGGTGCGAAATTCGTGGGACGCCATCGAGACAAAGCGGGTTTTCAGGTCGCCCAGTTCACGTTCTTGCGCCAGCGCCTGGCGTAGTTCCTCTTCCATCTGTTTGCGCCGGCTGATGTCGCGCACACTGCAAATGATCCCCAGTATCCCTTCCCCTTCCTTACTGCTGTAGATCGAAGAGATAGCAGCTTCAGCGGGGAAGGTTGTGCCATCTTTGCGGCGGATCACCAGTTCAACCTGCTCCGGGTTATGGGTTTCGAGCAGCTTATCCAGCTGGCGGGTGAGGACTTCAATGTAATCCGGCTCGACCAGGATGGTAAGCGGGTCGCCATAGATTTCATCGGGCTGGTAGCCCAGCAGCCCGTAAAAGGCGGGGTTGGCCTGCTGGAATGTGCCGTCCGGGTAGGCCACGATGATCGCGTCGCTGTTATTGTTGAGGATGGCCTCAACCCTTTTCTTGAGGTGGCGCAGATGCACTTCGCTTTCGAGAATCGCGTCTTCGGTGCGCTTGCGCCCGGTAATATCGCGCACAACGCTCTGGATATGCAGGGGCGAACCATCCGCCGTGCGAACCAGTTCGACATTGATTTCAACGACAATCTGGTTGCCATCTTTCCTGCGGAACACCCGTTCATACATGGAGATATGCTCGCCCTGCATCAGGCGTTCCATAATATTTTCGCTCTCGGTCGTCTCCAGCGAGAGTTCCCGAAATGAGAGGTGCTGAATTTCTTCGGGGGAATATCCCAGCATCTCGGAGGCGCGGCGATTGGCTTGCAGGTGGTTGCCGTTCAGGTCAAGGATGAACACAGCGTCATGTGCCTGCTCGAACAGGGCATGATAGCGATGCTCGGCCTCCTGCAGAGTGCGTTCGTGCTGCTTGCGTTCGGTAATGTCGTGTACGATGCTCTGGAAGCCGACGATCTTCTCATTGTCGAAGATCGGGGAAACCACCTGTTCGACCCAACGGGTTTCGCCACAGCAGGTCACGATCGGGAAGTCCAGGACGGTTTCCAGGGTCTCTTCGCTTGCGAGCTGTTCCCGGTAAAAATCACGGACCTTCGCCCGCCATTCGGGCACGATTAATTCGGTGAAGTGGCGGCCAACAATACTCTGCTGTTCGTAGCCGGTAAGGCGGCGTGTCGCCGGGTTGGCATAGACGAAGAATCCCTGCCGGTTGATCATGTAGACGACATCGGTGGTGCGTTCGACCAGCATCTTATACC
Organism: uncultured Chloroflexota bacterium; assembly: GCA_937974245.1. Classification (GTDB taxonomy): domain Bacteria; phylum Chloroflexota; class Anaerolineae; order Aggregatilineales; family Phototrophicaceae; genus JACKCG01. The sequence continues at coordinate 15,588 of CALJKV010000020.1, forward strand.
GCTGGGTACTCTCGCGGAGCGCATCCTCCATCCGTCGCAGTTCAGTTTTCGCCACCTGGTGTTCCTGGGTGATGCGGGTGAGCGCCTGCCCAAGATTTTCGTCCGCCGGGGAGCCAGCGGGCGGGTTCAGCGACGGCAGTCCGGCATCTACGGTGATGGATTCTGCCTGATCGTGATGGTCTTCGTGTCCCTGATGCGCCATACAGCTCATCTCCTACTCCGAACACTCCGGGTTGGAGAGTGGGCACATCCAGCGATCATCCAGGCTGGCCTCGGCCGCCCATCCCTGGTAGCTGCCGAATCCTTCGCGCTCGACAAACCAGTACCAGATATTGCGTCCGTTCCAGGTGCCGCATACAGGCCCGGCCAGGATATGCAACTGCTGGTCGTCATAAGCCTGAGCCCTGGTCTCCACGTAAGGGTCAGGGGCATCCACCCGCGCCAGGATGCGGAGTGCGCCGTTCTGGTTAAAGTCCACAATGACCGTATCACCCACCGCGAACAGGGTTTCAGGCGCGCCAGGGCAGGAGGCATCCGCCGCCGGGAGGGTATAGTCGCCTACCGAAGTCACCACCACTTCAATGGTGGGCACCGCATCCGGCAGGACCGAGAAGGCCGTGCCGGTGACATCGGTCACTTGCTCTGTATTGTCGGGCGCCGGTGTAACGGCAAATTGTATCGCAGCGATACCCGGTGCTTCCGGCAGTTCGCTCAAGGCCGTTCCGTTTGCCAGCGGGGAGACGTACAGCGACACATCCATCATGAGCGTATCCACCCCCTGGCTCTGGCTGATACTGATATTGTTGAGTATGACACCCGCAGCGGCGGCTTCCCGAATCCGCACCAGGAATTGCAGCAGTTGGGTCGTGGGGCCGGTGATCTGGAGGCGGTACAGGCGTATTTCATATAGCTGCGTATCTGGCGCCGGCTGGACAGGAGGCTGTGAGCGCAGGGAAGCAATTTCCACCTGAGTTTCCTGGGCATAGACATACAACTGGCTCAAGAGCTGGTCGGCCTGGTCAGCGGTGAGGAACTGTCCGGCTGTTTCTTCGAGCAGTGTCTGGGCGGAATCGACCTGGTTCTGAATAATGGCGACCCGCACATTCTCATCCTGCTCCCCGGCCTGGTCGTCGAGCGTCTGCTGGGCGGCGGCGATCTGGGCAACAATCTCCTCATGTGCCTGCCAGGCAGGGAAAATGACGACTGCCGCGAAGAGCACGTTGCCGAAGATAATCATCCCGATGAGCATAATCGGCAGGAGCGCGAAGATTTTCTCCACGATCGAGACCGACATCCCGTCCATATCATCCATCTGCGCCCACCTTAAGTTCCAGCATAATGTTGAATTCGCTGATGCGTTCCGTCGGAACCTCTTCAACAGGCGGGTTATCGCGGATAACGGGTTTGGCCGTCGCCTGGCTGCCGGTCATATCACGCAGGATGATCGACTGGACGATCACGCGGTCAAATATCAGCGATTCATCCAACATCTGAAAATACGTCATGACATCGGTTTCGCTGGTAGCCTGCCCGGTCAAGACGAGCCGGTTTTCAGTCTGCGACACGGCGGTCAGGGTCATGCGGGCTGTGTCGTAAGTGCCCACAACGGCGAAGGTGTGCAACCAGTCAATTTTGCTGGTTGTCAAACCGGTCATGACGGGCTGCATGTCGTTGATTTGCCCGCGAAGCTGGAGCAGTGTGTCTTGCAACGCCTGTTCCTGGGCAGCGGGTTGGGGCGTGACCGCCAGTGTTCCCTGAAGCGCGGTGAGCGTGACCGTGAACTGCCCCGCTTCTTCCTGAATGCTGGTCGATACCAGGTAAAGGGGCAGAAATAACGCTCCCAGGCTGAGAGCTATCAACCAGATGACCAGCCGCGAACCGTGCTGCTGCGGGGCTTCCTGGGTGTCTTCCTCGTAGTTGTTTGCTATGTTATCCACGCAGTCTCCTTACACTGTGACCAGAAGCGCGACGAATGCTCCCAGGCACAGAAATGGTGCGTAGGGAATATAGGTTTTCGCGTCCGGCTGTTGGCGCACCAGCAGCCAGACCGCTGTACCCGCGCCCGCGCCCGCGCCGAGTATCAGGGCGAGGAGCATGGCCGGAAAGCCGAAACAGAAACCGATAAGGGCAGCCAGCTTGATATCGCCGCCGCCGACATCACCGGGCCGCAGGCGGGCGACCAGGTAAAAGATCGAAAAGGCGAATACGCCGCCCACCAGCACATTCGGGAAGTTGCGCTGATTAAAAAGCAGATGGCCCACCACCAACAGCACTATAGCCGGATACGTGAGGGCATTCAGCACTAACCTGTATTTTATATCCATTAACGCAATCAACAAAAAGAAACTGTATCCTCCGATGATGAGCGCCGCTTCCACAGACAGCCCGTAAGCCGACCACCCCCACGCGAAAATGACCGCACTTGCCAGTTCCGCGCCCAATTCCAGCCAGAACCAGCGGTTTTCCTGGCGCAGTCGGGCGATATCCAGCCGGGATGCCAACACCCGCCACAGTGCCGGCATGACCCAGGGGCGGGGCGTATGGGCTGGTGGGCCGGAGACGGCGAACCTCGGCAGATAGTCGGATAAGCGGGCCAGCAGCCAGCCAGCCAGCCAGCCCACCAGTGCGGCAACAATCAGGGTCATTCCAGTCACCTTCAATCAATGCATCTGCTGCGAGTCAGCGGCAGGTAGTGTGATGATGAACTCCGCGCCGCCATCCTCATGATTTCGACCCAGCACCGTCCCCCGGTGGGCTTCCACTGTCGCCCGGATCAGTTCCAGTCCTAACCCCAGGCTGGAGCTGCCGTCCACCGATGGTTTGCCCCGGAAATACCGGTTGAATAAGTATGGTAAATGCTCTTCCGGGATGCCCGCCCCGTTATCACGTACACGGAGAATCACATCGGAAGGGCCGAAGGCCAGCAGGATCGAAATCTGTCCGACGGGCGGCGAGAATTTAACCGCATTATCCACCAGATTCACCACTGAACGATACAGGTAGTGTGAGTCGCCCACCAGCATGTACGGCTCGCCCATTACGTGGAAGTCCACATGCGCCAGCTTGTCTTCGATGGCGGGGTTCAGGTCGTCAATGGCATGTTGGACAAATTCGATCAGGTCGCAGGCTTCGTGGTGCAGCACGGCGGATTCACTCAACGCGGTGACTTCAATGATCCGGTCAATCAGTTCGTTCATAATCTGGCTGTTGCGCAGGATGTCATCGGTAATTTCAGCGGCTTCTTCATCCAGTGTGGAACTGTTCAACAGCCCGGCGTAACCCAGCGTGGCGTTCAGCATGGCGCGGAGATCATACGAGAGAATCGAATGCAGTGCCGTGACAACTTTGCTGCGCCCGGAGAGCGCCTGGTCAATCGCCCGGTAGAGGCGGGCGTTCTGGAGGGCGACAGCAGTGAATTCCGCGACAGCCATCATGAGTTTTTCATCCCGGTCAGTGAATATCTGGCCCGGTTCATGCTGCGCGGCGGCGATCACACCAAACGTCACACCACCGACCACCAGGGGGACATAAATCAAGGCTTCAACGAGGTAGTTGGTTTTCACCTTGATGGGTTCACCGTCTTTCTTGCGATTCGTCCGCAGCGGCTGGCCGGATTGAATCACCTGCCCGGCTAACGTGTCCCTGACCGGCAGGCGCTTGATCTGCTCGTTATCCACGCCCCGCCCGGATTCCTGGAAAAGTTCACCAGTCTGCTCGTCCACCAGCCAGATGCTCACTTCGTCGGTTTCGATGTGCGCGAAAATCGCATCCATCGCCGATCTTAAGACTTCGCCGCGTTCAAGCTGTGACGTAATGCCGCGACCAACCGCCGGTAAAATGTCGGCAAGATTGGCCTGGCTGCGCAGCATGGAGGTATGTGTCTTAGGGCGCTGGATGATGCGGACGACACATTCCAGCCGCCCAAGCCGCAGGTAATCGCCGTCGGCCAGGGTGGATGGCACGTTGACGCCGACATTGCGGCCATTAATCGCCGTGCCGTTGGTGCTGCCCAGGTCAATAATAAACAGCTTGGCGGCGGTGGGCGACAGGCGGGCATGGCTGCGAGAAACGCCCAGATTCTCAATATCAATCTGCGGGAAGAGTGGAATCACCCCACTGCTGGAATCGCCCCGGCCAATTTCAATTTCATCGTTGATATCCAGGCCCATCCGCACTTTGGAGTCAAAAGCGAGGTCGAACCGCACCCGCCAGACCGGTTGTTCCACCGGGGTCTGGTTATGCGGGACAGGGGTATAGTTGACATCTTCATCTAAATGAAGCATCTCCCGAACAAGCTCGTTGGAGAGTTCGGTAGTGACTTTGCGGATACGCTCGTCGGTTCCTGGTGGCATGATTTCCCCCTGACCTTTATCGCGCCTGGGCGCGTAACTGATCGGCTAATTCGTGGCTCAATGCTGCGAGCTGCGCCATATCTACCGGGTCTAACCCGTCCAGCAGCAGCGCCCGATCCCCGCTATCTTCCGTTTCTCCAAACACACTTAATAAGTCATCCAGACCGCTGGATGTCGCCCCCGGTTGGCCGGACTGCTCCGGCGTGGGCGGTGTTTCCGGTTGTGTGACGTCCGTCCCCGGTTCCGGCGTTCCCCCGGGAGCAGACGCGGGCATCGCGGGCTGTGATGACTGTATCTGCGGCTGTCCTGGTTGACTGGCAGCGGGCTTACTGGCTGTGGCTGTCCGGGCGGAGATGGCTGCCTGCTGCTCGGCCCGTGCTGCCGCTTTCTGCGTCGCCCGTGTCTTGCGCCGTGCCGCCGCCCGCCGCAGCCGGGGCAATATGAAGAGGGCTGCCGCCGCCAGCAAGGGGACGAGCGCAACGATCACGCTGATCAGGATTATCTTCTGTTCGAGGATGATCTCGAAAATAGACATGCTCTTTAGCCTCTCAGAATCCCCATCACCATCGGCGGCACAACCACGAAACTGACGCCCGAAATAAAGACATCCAGTGCCATATACAGGTTGACCTTGAGCTTATAGCCACCATCGGTGAAGATGATCGCAGCGGCGCTCACAATTGCCAGAAGCAGCACCATGACCACCGTGATCGCGGCCAGAAATTGCAGGTCGCTGGCGGAAATGCTTGTCAGCCCCATGTTGACTGACCGCTGCCCTTCGGCGGCGGCGGGGTCTGCCGGCATCATCTCGCTGACCATCTGCGTGAAATTTGTGACGATGGACAGCACAAATACCATCAGTCCGGCCACTACACCGTGCATGACGGTAGACAGGCCGGAGAACGTCCCGGCGATCAGGCGACGCTTCGCCCGAAGCTGGGCGGTTTTGGCTGCGAAGAGCGAGCACAGATAGCCTACCCGTTCCGGGTCGCCGCCGATTTTGATCGCGCCGTAGAAGATGTCTATTACTTCGCTGATGAGCTTGCTGCCTGATTCCAGGCCGAACTTGTGCCAGCAGATTTCCGGGTCAACCAGGGCTTGCAGCCGTTTGCTCAAGCGGTCAATGTCGGTTTCCAGTGTTGGGAAGGAACTCAGGTCAATCTTGGTGAGCGCCTGCTTGAGTGTTGAGCCGCTGGCTGTCGCCATGCCGCCCGAAGACCGGAGGAAGGTGCTGATTTCCTCATCTTTTTTGGTGGTGATGCGGTCACTCATCACGCTCAGTATGCCCACCGGCAGCATGATTATTGAGAGTAAAATCAGGATGACGCCCAGTTCGACGCCGAGCAGGTTGAGCAGCACGGCGCTCGCCCCGCCGATGGGGAAGAGGATACGAAACCAGCGCATCGCCCGCTTCTGTTCCATCGAACCTTCTGAGGGTTTCACCGTCAGCACTTCCGCCGGGGCGGAACGGAAGATGATCCAGGCGCCCAGGCCGCTCATCATCACGCCAGTTACGATCAGGCCGGTAATCATGCCGATGTCCAGCGTGTGAATCATTGAGGAGATGACCTGGATGATGATAATCAGCGCCACCGAAATCACAATTGATGAGAAAGCATTCGACCACTGCTTAAGCGCTTCCAGGTCGCGCTCGTACTTGTTTTCGTAGTCTTCGCCCTGGGCTTCGGCCTCGCGTGCCAGGAATTCGGCCATCGGCTCACCGGAACGCAGCGCGTCGGAAAGCCGCAGCAGGAAGCTGCGCATGTTGTTCGACTTGGCCTTGATCCCAATCATCCGGCAGGCTTCCGGGTAGTCGTAACGGAACTCGTCTACCAGGGTATTGATGGCCGCAAAGTAGACCGCCGCCCCGGACGACGACGTGGCCGCCAGTTCAAACAGTTTACTGCGGGTGATCCCGGAGGACGCCATCGCCGACATATACGTCAACTGGTAGAACAGCTGAAACGGCGGAACGGGCTTAAAGGAGACCTTGGTGTTTCGCTTCACTGAGGATTTGGAAGAACTCATGGAAATCCGTAATCCCTTTCTCTTTGTGTAGTTTTTCGAAGATACGTGCTCGCCGTTCAACTTCGTTGTAGATGGATTTGCGCTTGTGCGGCGGGATGCCCCGTTTGAGGGCGATAATCTGCTCCAGCAGGTAACTGTTCATGTAGCCGGGGAACTCAAATGTGTCGTTGCCCGGATTCCAGCGGAAGGCCTCCAAGAACGAGAAACTCTGTGAAATCGGGTCGTAGCCGATAATCTCGTTAATGCTCATTACCCGACGGGCGGAACGGCCATCCGCCAGGCGTACCGCTGACTGGATAATCACCAGGTTCAGGTTGTCAATGTAGGTTTTTGGGATGTTGATCGGGTCGCCGGTCAGACGTTGGATCAGCTTTTCCACCGAGGCCGCGTGGAAGGTGGACATGACACCATGACCGGTCTGCATGGCCTGGAACGCGACCACCGCCTCCGTACTACGAATCTCACCGACGATAATCATTTCGGGGCGTTGCCGCAGCGCCGCTTTGAGCAGCTCGAACATGCCGACTTCGCTGCCTTTGCTATCGCCGCTGCCGTGCCGGGTGGATTCCTGCAACCAGTTCTTGTGCGGCACCTGGACTTCGGGCGTATCTTCAATCGTGACGATCTTGGCTTCCGGCTTAATAAATGCGGTAATCGCGTTCAAGAGTGTGGTTTTGCCGGAGGCAGTCGCGCCGACCACGAAGGTATTCAGCCCGGCTTCCAGCATCAGGGAGATATACGCGGTCATCATATAGTCGAGACTGGTGAACTCAATGAGTTCCAGTATGCTCAAGGGGGTATCGCTGAATTTACGGATGGTGAAGTTGCTACCGCGCTTGGAAATCTCACGCCCATAGACGATGTTGATACGCGAACCATCGGGCAATACGGCATCCACCAGTGGATTACGCACCGTCACCGGGCTTTTGATCCACTCGCCCAACCAGACGGCGAATTCATCCACGTCATCATGGGTGGTAAAGGTGATAGACGACTGCACACTCTTGAATATTTTGTGTTCGATAAAAATATGGCCGACACCGCTGCAACTGATGTCTTCAATATTCGGGTCGAGCAGGAGCGGCTGTAAGACGCCCAGGCCAATCTTGTCGCGGATGACGCGGTAACGTATCGCTTCCAGTTCCGCTGGGGATACCAGGACTTTATCAGGGCGGCGTTTGCCATTCGTCGCGCCCCGGTTGGTGGTGCAGATCATATCAATCAGTTTATAGAGCAGCGCTCTTTTTTCTTCTTTATCTTCCAGCCGCCCGATTTCCTCGGCCCAAGCGACGAGTTTGGTTTCAATCTGTGGCATCAGGTGTTCGATATCTACCACGACTGTAGGTTCGATGGCGATATGGTGGTCGCGCACGCCGCCCGGATCGGGGTAGATATGCACGTACAGGCCATCTTTAATCGGGTAGATGAGGTTGCGGTATTCCAACTGACCCAGGCTGCGCGACGGTTTGGGGTAAAAATCGGGAACGCCGATTTCATCTACCGGCAAGCGCCACACGTACTGGGTCAGGAACGGTGAAGAATCGCAGGCTTCCTGAAATTCTGGCGATAACCGGGCGTACAACGCGCCCCAGTCGGTGGTTTGCGCCTCAAGTGTGAATGGGAAGGGCAGAATTGTCTGTGCCATCGTGACTACCCTCTGGCCTTGCTGATGGGGATAACGCGCATTCCCCAACCGGGTTCGACATCAAAACCGACAATGGAGCCGGTGACACTGGCCGCGCCCCGGATTTTGGCGACTTCGAGGGTTTTCACCAGCCGCTGCCCGTCCTGCTCGGTGTGCAGCACCAGATGGGCGTCGCAGACCGAACGCAGTGGATTCATGAAGTCACTGGCGATGGCCTGGGCGTGCAGCGTGATAATGACGGATACGCCGCTGGCACACAGCCGCTTGGAGGCCTCAAAGAAGCTCAGAATAGGGGATTTGTCTTCTGTATGCGAGAGCGCGGAGGTCAGCGAATCCACGATAATCAGGTCGCGCTCGCGTTGTTGTTCCCGCTTCATGGCCTGGAGCAGGGTTGTTGATGCCTGTTCCCCCAGGTGGGACAGTTCAATGGGGAACACCCGCAGCTTGCCCAGCAACAAGAAGTCGAAGATGTCCAGGTCAATACTCTCCATTTGCGAAACCAGGCTTTTCACTGTGTTTTCCGTAGTGAAGAGCGTCGCCCGGTAGCCGCCCATCAGTGACCCTTTGAGGATTTGCTGGGAGAGCACCGATTTACCCGCGCCAGAACTGCCCTCAATCAGCACCAGAGACCCCGCCGGGATTCCCCCGCCGAGACGGCTGTCAAGTTCAGTATTGCCCGATGCTATGACCCGTTTGGGCGAGTCGCTGCTGGCTTTTTGGGTAGGCATCCTCATGCTCCTCGCGCTTTAATAGACGGTAAACGTAAAGGTATAGACGCCGATGACCGTTTCACCATCGGATACCGTGAACTGGAAGCTGTCGCCGCCGGTGCCGGTGTGGGTATAGATCAACGCGCCGTTGTTGATGTCTTCCTGAGTGAAAGTATTGCCCAGGCTGAGGTTGCCCTGTGCTGGGGGGACAACAATGGTATAGACAAGATTAGCCGGGTCGTCGTCAGGGTCACTGGTTTCCAGCACGCCCGGCCCGAACCAGCCCATCCCGCCTGTTGCCACAATCACCGGCGTATTGGCGGTGAGTACCGGCGGTTCGCTGGCGAGAACCGTGAAGGTGTGAACCACTGTCGTGTCCTTGCCGTCGGATACCGTGAACTCAAATCTGTCTTCACCCGTGCCGGTGTGGGTATAGATCAGCACACCGTTGTTGATGTCCTGTTGGGTGAAGGTGTCGGCTAAACTGAGCGTCCCTTGTGTAAGAGGCGTGACAACCGTATAGGTCAGGCCGTCCGTGTCATCATCGTCATCAGTGGCTGCCAGCAGGCTTCTGTCTATCGCCCGGCTGCCCCCGCTGGCAACCGTCAGCGCTTCATTGACCACTACAACCGGGGGAATATTGGCGGTAAACACGGAAGATGTGCCGCTGCCGGATGTCGCGCTGATAACCATCTGAATGCCGGAACCGGGCGCGGCGGGCGGGTTCAACTGCGCCTGGATTTGTAGCGTTTCGCCGGGGTTCACCAGCCCAGGCTCGAATATCTCCGTCTGTTCCAGCGACTCACCCAGATAAATGCCCGCAATCGTCCAGGTGTTGTCGCTCAGGCCGGTATCGCTGTAGGGCAGCCAGAGCGTGCGATAAACGGCGGGATCAGCGGTATCATAATATTGGACAATGACGTCCCAGCGGTTGAAGTCAGCCCATTTGTTGTTGCCGTCATTGGCTAAGGTCAGAGAGAAGCGCGTGCCACCATCGGCTGTCTCCGCCGCCAGGACGCGCAGGTGTGTGTTCGCCTGTTCAATCCAGCGAATCTCCATTTCCTCGCGGGAGAAAGCGATCCGATCCTGCGTAATAACGAAAACCTGAGTCAAGGTCAACACCGCAAACAGGATGATGAAAATGACAATAATGGCGGTGAGAACGGTTTCCATAGTTACATGCTCAGGAAAAACTCATCCGAAATGCCGTTAGGCGTGGTGAGTTTGACATAAAAACGATTCGGGGTGAGTGGGAAGAGGTAATGGACGGCGATCTTGAGTGTCGCGGTGGGCGTCCATTCGCTGGCGTTTTCCAGTTCCCATGTCCAATACGGATAGCTGCCACCCGCTTCGGCCTGGTTGGGGATACGGGCGAAGTTACCTTCCGGCCCGAAAAAAACATCCATCTGACCGAGCGCAATAATGCGGGTTGAGCCGACATTCTTCGCCCAGATGAATACCTCGAAGTCACCGTTACCGTTGGCGTCCTGCCACCAGCCGCTGCTATCCAGTTCACCGGCGGCGTGGATGACCGAAATCTGGCTGCGCATCCGTTCTTCGGTGCGGTCTGTCATACTGGTAATGGCGTCACCACCTTGAAGAACGGCTGGATAAGCGACGTTGAACAACATGAGCGCCATAATCAAGCTAACCACGATAAACATCGCTGTCGTGATGGTCTTATCCATGATTCTTCTTGCTCCACTTTACCCCGGCGCCCGCATTCTGTACGCCCGCCATTAAGCGCAGGATCAGGCTGCTGTTGGGTTCCTTGTCAGCGGACAGGGGTTCGGACACAGGCTGCGGCGAGGTCATAACTCCATTCCGGTTGGGTCGAGTCAGGTCATCGTCCGGCGTATACACCGGGGCGCTGGCTTTGGCTTTGGCTGGGCGCGGCTGCGGTTGTGTCCGTACCGGTTGGGCGTGCGCTGGCTGGGCGTGCGCCGGCTGAGCATATGCCGGTTGGGCGTGTGCTGCCGGGGTTCTCGCAGCAGGGGCGGATTGGGGCGGCGCTGGTTTGCGGCGCTGCGCTTTCGCTTGCTGTTTGGCCGCATACTGTGCCGCGACTTGCAGCAGTTCATCGCGGACATCGGGCGAAAATTCCCCGTCGTGTCCATAATCACGAATCAGGTTTCGGGTTTCTTTGAGTCCAACTTCCTTGATCGTGCGGATAACCCAGCGGCGGTATTCTTCCATATCCACCATGTCATTGGCTTCGTCTGCGTACCGGTCATTATAATGAGGCTCTGCCGGCTGCTGCGGCGCGAGATCATCCAGCGAGATTTTCCGTACTTTGATCGGAGACGCGTCAACCTCGGCGGCAGCGGGTTCGGGCGACGGCGGGGTGTACATGGTCACTGGCACCTGGGGCGCGGACGGGTTTGGCATAGCAGGCTGACGCCCGGTGCGTAGCTCAGGGTAGGTGTTTGTCAAAAGGTGCTCTTGAATGTCAAGCAAAGTCGTCTGGATTTGACTTTTCAGGATTTCTAACTCTTCTTCGAGCTGTTGTACCCTTTTTTCGAGATCCATGCTCATCTGCCTTTCAAACCCCTACCCCAACCTTGAATAAAAATCGCCCCACCGGCACGGCCAAGTGTGGTGGGGCAGGTGTCTTTGCTCGAATATGAGCTGATAAGACCGGGAAAATCTGTATGGGGGGCTTGGCCGTGCCTATTGATGTTGGATTGTGCTTGTTAAACCTGTTCAAATGCGGG
>CALJKV010000021.1 GCA_937974245.1 uncultured Chloroflexota bacterium
GGATTCCGCCCGCGCGCCGTGTCGCATCTATGTAAAGGGTTGGCACAGCATAATACGAATCATAGTACAGCGAAACGGTTTGGACTTCATGGCGTCCGCCGGTCGTGATACCGATTATGGGGGGCATTATGGTTATCCTGGGTGCTCAGATCAGTAGTTAAAACAAGACTCCACGCCGCTACGACTTCTTCATCTTCTTTTCGACAAACACCAGGAACGGGTAAGCCAGTTTATCGGAATCCACCTTCTTCTTATCAAAAAAGGCGCGATTAGCTTCCTCAAAATCATGGTGCAACCGTTCTATTTCACGGCTTTGCTGGTCGGAAGGCTCGTTATGGAACAGCGTGACGACGGTGGTATATTTGCCGGCGGCAAACATCAGCCACTGTTTGGCACTGAGTTTGCGTATTTCGCGGTCAACACGTTTGCCACTTTGCATCATCATGGTGAAATCATTGAGGATTGGCGCGAGTTTATTGGGGGCGACATCGAAGTTGCCCAGGGTTTCGACCAGGGTGCCAGTGCGATTGTGGTAGATCGCCATGCCGACGGCCTTGCCCATGTGGGCTTCACGAACGGCTAATGTGGGTGGCCCATCCGTCACAACGCCCATAATCGCGTCCGGCACACTGCTCATCATCGCCATGTCTGCGACGGCTAGCTGGCTGGTGTAACGCTCGTAGATCGCGTGGAACTGCTCGCGGCTGAGCGCCCCTTCTGCGAATTCCGCCAGTAGTTTTTGTATCTTTGCCTGCACCGCTGCCTTAAATTCAGCTACTTTCGCTTTGTTCTGTGCCGACATGGTTTTCCCTGTTTTTAATTTCACTTAAGTTCATGCTTTAGATGATACCACAGTCCATGATTCTACAACCATTAACTATCCGCTATTGCAGCCCCAATTCGGCGGCGGCCATCGAACACAGGTTATATCCCCCGGCGTTGAGCCATTCGGTCAGGGTTGCACTTTGCGCCTGATTGCTGGTCGCGTCGGCATAGATGCGCGTGCCCCAATAGTAGTACCGTTGTACCTGATTACTCCACGCGGCATAGCTGGTGTTGACCACCGAAGGGCCGCCGTTGTAGCAAGCCAGCGTCAGGCCGACATCGCCGTTTGCCCAACCACTGCACTCTCTCAGGACGGTCACGCCGCGTTTTACGTTGGTGTTGGGGTCTAGTTGGTTTTCCCCGGCCGCAAAGTGGTAGGGCATCACCTGGAATAATCCCTGCGCCCCGGCGTAGCTGCTCACGGTAGGGTGTCCGCAGCTTTCGATCTGCATGACTGTCGCCAGTAAATTCGGGTCTATACCATATTCGACTGCCCATCGCCCAATATCGCCATTCCAGTAATCCACCTCCGGAGTGAACAGCGGCGCGATAACCAGTGGTTGCGCGAACAGGCTGCTCACCCAGCGTGGCACATCGTGGACGACGCGCCCGGCGAAATCCAGGCTGGCTGCCATCATGCCCGGCAGCATAATCGCCACGACGATTGCCAGTACCAGCCAGGCCGGTAAGTAGCGAATCACGATAGGGGGAACGCGAAGAGTGAAGGCACGCCGGGACGCGACAGTACGTCTCCGGCGCGGTGAGTGCGTGCGAACGGCCATCCAGACTCCTGATGCTGCTGCAAATAGCTTGTGGATTTGCTTTGATTTTACCCGCAGGATGCGGAGAAAAGCACTAAATGAACAAAATTGTAACCGTATTCTACGCCGATTGTTATCTCGCATACATGATTCCCGCCGCACAGCCCACCTGGATGAATGATAGGATGCAAAGGATATATATTCCCTGGTTTGCTATACGCAGCGGGGGCACAATGGTTGTAGAAATACAAGTCAATCTTAGAACAAATATTCTATTCTGTCAAGGCGTCACCCGCCTCTCAAATGCGAAATATTCGCGCAATTTGTGCTTAATCTGTGTTAGAATTAAGGATTGTAGTTAGCGTTGGTGAATAGTCTTACTTAAGGATGGCACGCTGTGTACAGCGCACCGGGCAGTTTGCTTCCCGCATTGAAAATAATGGAGCTTTCATAAAATGAATAAATTAAAGATGGAATACCTTTGGCGCCTGGCGCTTATTGCCTTCACCGTAATGATTGGCCTGCAAGTTATTCGCCTATTTGTCACCCTGCTGGTTTATAACTTCGGGGAAGACAATGGATTAATGCTGGCAACCGTGCCTGCGCTCCTCGTGTTTTTGTCGCCATTTCTCGTGCCGCTGCTGGTACGGCTGTTGAATCCTGCCCAATCTCTGGTCATGACAGTGGGCGGTCTGGCGCTGATTCGCATCATTCTGCAAATTTCCCGCAGCCCGGAATTAAATCTGGTTCTGGCGGGCATTGCAACGGCCTTCGCACTGATGGCGCTGCCCGTGGCGACCGGTTGGATGCGGCGGGTAGACCCGGCCAGTGGCTACCGGATTACATTGGGAGTCATGCTCGGTTTGACGCTCGATACTGGTTTGCACAGTGCCTTTCTGACCTGGGACTACGCCTGGCAAACGGGGGGTATAGCGATGATCGTCACCCTGGCTTCGGCAGGTGTGGTGCTTCTTGCGCTGCAAGTGCTGCGGGGAGACCGGATAGATTACCCGGTAGAAGCCAATTTAAAGGCGTTGCTGCCGTTGGTGTTGGTTGGCCCATTTTTTATGCTCCAGATGATCTTCCTGCAAAATGTGGCCTTTAATGCTTCCGCCACTGGTTTTTCGATGGCCGGGGCCAGTGCCCTGGTGCTGCTAGGCGATGCGCTCGGTATCGCCGGCATCGTTGTGTTTAGTCGCCGGGCATTGTCACTCTCCTTGCGCTTGGTCATGGCTGCCTTGCTGGTTGTTGTGGGTGTGCTGCTGGGGAGCATGACCGGCGCAATGCTGGCGGTTGCCCTGCTGCTGGCACAGGCGATTGCTGCGGGATTCCTGCTAGCGGTTGTCAGTGCCGGGGCCGAAGTGTCAGTTGAGGCCTCCTTCTATAAGGTTGATCGGGTTGCGGTGCTGTTCGGTTTTGCCAGCCTGTTGTATGTGCTGCTGGCGGTGCTGTTCTACGTCAGCCAGTTAATTACGCTGCCATTTCCGAACACAGTCTTAACGATTCTGGCGGCAGTACTGCTGGCGCTGGCGGCCTTCATTAAGCGACCACTGGCAACCGAGGGCGCGGGTGATGACTGGTGGGCGGTAGCGCTGCCCGTAGTTCTGCTAGTCGTTCCGCTGGCAATCCACTTTACCCAACCGGAACTACCTACAGCGCAACCGGATGGCGCGACCTTCCGTCTAATGAACTACAACATCCATCAGGCGATTAACACCGATGGCTGGGTGGACCCGGAAGGTATCGCGCTGGAGATAGAAGCCCAGTCGCCAGACATCATCGTGCTGCAAGAAGTGACTCGCGGTTGGCTCATCAGTGGTGGGCTGGATGTTGGCGAGTGGCTCTCGCGGCGGCTGGAAATGCCCTATTATTATGCTCCGGCAGCGGATAATCAGTTTGGTAATGCTATCCTGAGCCGGATACTGGTGACGGATTGGGGTTATAAGGCGCTCCCGTTGGGTGATGTGCCGATGGCCCGCAGCTTTTTGTTTGCGGATTTTGACTTAGGCAATGCCGGGAGTGTCACTGTGATTGGCACGCATCTTTCGGCCTTTGCCGAAGCGAAAGACCGGATTCCACAAGTCGAGCAGGTGCTGGCCCAATGGGGCGGTGCGCCGCGCACGATTATCGCCGGTGATATGAATGCCCACCCAGAAGACGACGACACACGTATGTTCTTTGACGCCGGGCTGACCAGTGCCCAGGATGTCACCGGGAACAGCGACCTGCTCACGTTTATTTCTTTTGATCCGTATGAGCGAATTGACTATATTTACGGCTCAGCGGGTATCACCTTTAGCGATTTCGTTATCCCGCTCGTGACCGCTTCTGACCATCTTCCGCTGGCTGTCACTGTTACAGTGGGCGATGGCGGGTAAGTGATCCACGCGACAAGTCTTACTTGTTTTCGCGAGTGACGGTTAATAATAGCGAAACGGATATAAAGCAACAGGAGCGATGATGAATCGCTCCTGTGTGATGTAACCATGAGATTACGGGTTTAAGGATCAGTTGACAGGGAAGGCCCTACGACGCCGCCCCGGCTGCATTACCTGGCAAATTGTTCCGCATGATTCGCAGGGCGTGTTCGGCAGCGCGGCACACCCCCGGTTTCGCGCCATTCAATGCCACCGCCTCTAGATGGGCAATCGCCCGTGTATCCCCAATTTCCATCAGGGCTGAAATTGCGGCATACGCTACCAACTCATCTTCATCATAAATGTGCTTGACGAGCGGCTCAATGGCTTGTTCAGCGTGCGTCCAGCCCAGCGCCACTGCAACCTGCATCCGAACCCTGGAGTCAGCGTCTTCCAACTGGTTGATTAGAGCATTCACCGCTGGTTCTGCGCGGATCCAGGCTAACGATTGAACAACCACATTGCTCACAATCGCTGATTGATCGTGCAGCATGTCTTCCAGGGGTGCGATTGCCTGAGGGTACATCAGTCGCCCCAATGTCCAGGCCACACCAATCCGCACGACTTCGCGTTCATCATCCAGCGCGTCAATTAACGGGTTGAGCGCCTGTTCCCGGAATGCCTCCAACGCGGCGGCGGCGTACCAGTACACTTTGTCGGATTCATCCGCCAGTGCATCAATCAGCGCTGGAATGGTGCTGGGGCAGAGCACATAGCCCAATGAGGTCGCAGCGTATGACCGTACATACTGGTTGGGATCTTGGAGCGCATTCACCAGCAGTTCTGCGATTTCCAGGTTCTCAGGATCGCCAACCAGCCCCAGTATCCATACAACTCGCCCGCGAACAACCGGGTCCTCATCGGTGATGGTTTTCGAAAGGGGTGTAACTACCGAAGTCCCCATTCGGCTTAAGAGGATTGCCGCGATTACTTGTTCATGTTCCGTGCCGCGTCGCAGTAGGAAGATTAACAGGCTGATGATGTCCTCACGGCTGGCTTTCCCCAAGCGCCAGGCACTGAAAAACCGGATCATACCTTCATGGCGATTATCCGCCAATCGAGCGATCTGGTGTTCAACTGTCGCATTCCCATAGTCAATTATGGCCGAAGCGTGCTTTGCATCCGACTTCGAATAAGAATAAGCCTCGTCATGAAAGGCAACGATACGCCCATCCCGTACCGGGTTCGTCACCACACACAATTTTTCCGCCAGGAAACGTGCCCGCTCCGGTTGCTCTGGCCGGCCCTGGGACAATAGGTTGATTTCAAGTATTTCAGTAGACATCGCGCTTCAAGTGCCGTTCACTCCAAGCTGTGTTTGGCACAGCCTTAGGACTGGGTGAAGGTATGGTGACCTGGCTTGTCAGCGCCGGTGTTGCGGAATAGCTAACTCAGTCAAAATACGCTGATTTTATCCCGGCAAAACTGGCTTCCCGATAGTGTGCAATTACCTGCCACGCTTCATAATCCCAATATAAACGTTTTATAAAAATAAACCACCCCCCAACATTCAGGGGGCGGTTGGAAAACAAGGGAAGTAACGAGGAAGGTGGAGGGATATTAGTGGAAAACAGAACAAATGTTCAGCTATACAGGACGTGCTGTGACAGGAATTTGAGTAAAGCGTTGTAAAAATGCTCAATTGTTTCCGGTTTGCGCCAACCATGTCCTTCACCAGGATAAACATGATATTCATGCGGCACGCCGCGTGCCCTTAGCGATTCAACAATCGTATCCGACTGGTTACGCGGCACGACCTTATCATCCTCACCTTGGAACACGATAATCGGGTCTACGATTTTTTCGGCATGAAACAGCGGTGAACGCGCCCGGTACAGCGCAGCGGACTCTGGCAGCGGGCCGAGCAGCGAATCAGAGTAGCGTTCCTCGAACTTGTGGGTATCGGTGACGAGGGCGAACTGGTTGCTCACCCCGTACATGCAGATACCCGCTTTGTAAAACCCGGGTTTATCAATCAACGATTGCAGTACCGTAAAACCCCCGGCGCTCCCGCCATAAATCACCAGCCGGTCACCGTCTACCAGGCCTTGATCCACCAGATAGGCCGCGCCACTGGCCGAATCTTCCACATCATACACGCCCCACGCGCCGCGCAGCATGTTCATATAGGTCTTGCCATGCCCACTGCTGCCCCGGTAGTTCACCTGAAGAACGGCGTACCCCCGCGTGGTGAAAAACTGCACATTATCGGCATAAGTGGCCGAACGATGGCCGGTTGGCCCACCATGTGCCTCTACTATGAGCGGTGGCTGGCCCGTTCCCTGGAAGTGCTTGTTGACCGGAGCGTAATACAGGCCATACACCTTCGCACCATCGTGGCCTTTCCAGGTGACGGGTTGCGCGGCGGACAACTGCTCCGGGGGAATCCGCTCGCTGGTGGCGCGGCGGTGAATCATTTCGAGGTTAGGCGAGTTATCCAGGGCGCAGCTTATAATGCGCGGCGGTGTCGTGCTCGATGCTGCGATGACTGCTACGACATCTTCTATCGGTGAAACAGCTACTTGGCCCAAGTGTGTGAAAGCACTCACGCCCTGTACCTGAACCGGATTGCCGCCAGGGACTTCCTGCTGCCAGAGGGTATAGAATCCCTTTTCGCTCCGAATGTAGACGAGTGTTCGGCTGTCCCGCTGCCAGCCATAGGTGCGGACGCCCTGCACCCAGGCCGGCGCACCGTGATCAGCATCTGCGTTGGTGACCTGCGTGTGAGTCCCGTTTTGAAGGTCATACAGGTAAAGCTGATTCATGCCGGATTGGTCGCTCACATAGGCTAACCAACGCCCATCCGGGGAAAACTCCGGCTGAAAAATTGCGGTGGTCGTATCGCCCGTCAGGGTTTGTGTCTCAACTACTCTGGGGAAACCATCGCCGTCATAGGCCAGCGAGAGCAACCGCAGTTCAGTGCCATCCCAGGGCATCTGCGGGTGATTCCAGGCGATATAGGCGAGGTATGCCCCGTCTGGGTGCCAGGTGGGCTGCATGACGAAATCGGTCCCATACGCCAGTTTGCGCGGCCAGGCAGCCCCATCTACATCCACCACTGCCAGCCCATCTACTCGCTCATGAGTATGGACAAATGCCACCCACTTACCATCAGGCGACATACATGGCGCGGCGCCACCCCCAAAAGCCGGTGTAATCGGGTGAGCCACCCCGCCGGTCAAGGCCTGCTTATACAGCCTTCCCCCCGGTCCGAAGAAATAGGCAACGCCGCCGAAGACGGTAAAATCACCACCACCATAGCCTACCTGTGCGCGCACTGAAAGATCGCTTGTCAGGTCGCACGGGGCTTGCGTTCCCTGCTGCATGACCAGCACCCCTTGGGCGCCACGCCCTTCCAGCCATACCAGCGCACCGCTGATGCCATCCCACTGTACATCACTCAGCCGCAGCGTCCCGGAAAGTATTTTGGGGGAGAGCGGGCTTGTCCACGTACCAAATTGTCGCGTCTGTCGGGTCATTATTCTGTCCTGTTCTACTGCCAGATCACTGCTTGATTGTGACGTTTTACGCCCAACCACCCATATTCTAACGAATCCTCCCGTTGTTAGCATGATTCCACTGGAATCAAAAAACACCTTTACAAGCACACAACCTGTTAAGGTGATTTCGGGAGGTGGAGCGTGATACGGATAAGCGATGTCTAGACTATCATGATACGGCGCATGAAGCGTACTCGCTAGAAGGACGCAGTCCCCACCGCTCAAGTATTGAACTCAGGTCAGCAAATGTGAACGGTTTGACCAGAAAGGCGTTCGCGCCGTGCTGGATAGCAGTTTTCCGGTCCGGTGAATTGTCGCGCACGGCCATCATAATTACCGGGACAGCTTCAGTTCGAGCATTCCGCCGCAGGATATCCAGAAATTCCCTATAGCCCCAATCGGGCAGTGCCAGCTCACTGATGATGACATCTGGCAGGGTGCGGGCGGCTTGGAGAGAGGCCAGCGCCGCGTCCCCATCGCTGACGGCATAGGCCGTGTAGCCGGTGGCTTCCAGCGCCAGGCATAACATCCGCCTGAAGTTATTGTCGGGGTCTACGATTAGGAGACTCATCCTGTTGACAACCTCACTCACCCATAAAAACCATTCACTTTTAGCATAGGGTTTGAGTGCGGTTTCATTCAATGAGGATTTATGAATTTTGCGTAAAGATTTCACGTTTCTTTATCAATATGGCGGAAAACGTACCACACGCGCTGGAGACCGCTGAAGTTTGTCCCAAGCGCGAGGATCCACAGCCCTAACTCTAACAGCCCTGGCACCGGGACGAGCAACATCACCAGGATGACGCCGACTCGTTCGAGCCGGGAGAACAGGCCGATTTTGACGGAAAGCCCGGCTTCCCCGGCACGTGCCCGCACATAACTCACCCCAAACGAGCCAATCAAGGCGGCCATCGCCAGAACCATGTAATCGAAACGATCTTGAACCGCGAAATAATAGGCCAGCCCGGTGAAGATAAAGCCGTCGGCATAACGATCCAGGGTGGAATCCAGGACGCCGCCAAACTTGCCTTCGCGTTGCATCGCCCGTGCTACCGCACCGTCGAGCGCGTCAAGCGGCAGGCCGGCCAGCAGCACCAGCCCGCCTAACTGGAGTTGGCCGCCGCCGATGCACACCGCCGCCACCATGACTACAACTAGCCCAGCAATTGTGATGGTGTCGGGATGAATCCCCACGCGATGAACAACCGTTCCGATGCGGTTCATCCAGATATTTGTGACAGCGCGTACCCGATCAGTCAGGGTAATAGGTGGTTGAGTCATTGGATTTGCTCTTGCCAATCTCTGGTTTTGCAGGTAGACTATCGCTTATTCGGGGCGTGGCGCAGTCCGGTAGCGCGCTTCGTTCGGGTCGAAGAGGTCGTGGGTTCGAATCCCGCCGCCCCGACTGCATATGGCATCCCGCCACAAGCGGGATGTTTTGTTTGCGCCGGTAATCATACGGCTTATCATCCGACTGTGCCAGTGCGAATTAGTATGGTATGGTGCCGATTTTCGTTCAGGGGACAGTAGCTGTAGTGGTAGCGTAACGCGCATATAAGGCCCATGTGACATGAGAAGATATATTTGATAGCGATGTATAGTGCAATTGTACCATTCCTTCAATATACACTTTGAGTTAATCTAATTGTGGATTAATTAATCTATAATGTTGATATTTTAAGAAGGTCGGTATAATAGAAACTAAACGAGATTGATATTTCTGAAATTCCATTGTATCCGACTTGATTTTTTGTTAAGATATGCGACATCCTGAGAATTTCTATATTATTGATAGAAATTACACGATAGATTGAGCAGGGAGCGAGCTTAAGCCCAATACATTATTCTCTAGTTGTGTAAGTATTGTTGTTGATAAAATTGAACAGACGAGCATCCGTCCGTTATCCAAAATGATTGAGAAGCGCATTTTTGTTCATCACAAAATACTCGTCAGTACAAGGCGGTAAGTAACTGTGTCCGATGCGCAGTCAACACGTTCAGGTATTCCCGCTTTCAGTGCAATCCGGTTGCGGGTTTCTGGAAGTGCCCCGGCCATTGTTGATCTTGATTTTTCCGACTCAGGTGGGTTTGTGGTGGGACGTTCGGATACCAAGAGTAGTTATGTCCCCGATGTAGACTTATCTGCCTGCCAGGCGCTCGAAAACGGGGTATCCCGGCGTCATGCAGCACTTATCCGCTGCCAGAACATGCTGCACTTATTGGATTTAAACTCGGTGAACGGCACCCAGATTAATGGTGAACGCCTGGCACCCGAAATTCCCTACGTGCTGCACCCCAATGACCAGATACTGTTCGGCAGTCTGGTGCTAATCATTGAGGTCAAACAGTAGGTTTGCAGCCACCAGCGCCTTCTATTCTAAATGGGTTTATCCGGCGGCATTTTGCCGTTTAGTGGCAATCTAACAGATGGTGTACAACATGAAAGAACTGTCAAAAACTCAAGCACTACGTTTCAACGGCTCGCTCTGGTGCAATCTCGACATCGCTCTGCGCAACCTTGACCAGATTTATACCCAGGCCGTCCAGCCAATGGGGTTATCAGTAATAGAATGGTATATTCTTAGGGCGCTGCTGGATCAGGACGGTCAACACGCCTCGGAACTCGCCAGAGCAGTAGGTCGAGCGGCAACTTCGTTCACCCCGATTCTGGACAAACTTCAGAAGAAAAATATGATCGAGCGCAGGGCTGATCCCAGTGATCGACGCGCTGTTCGTATTTTCCTGACGAACGAAGGGCGCAAGCAGAAATCTGCGATTAACAAATCGGCAGAGCAGATTGACGCGCAAATTCGTCAACTCTTCCCGAATGGTGAATACGAAGCGTTCCAAAATAGCCTGGCGCTGCTGCAAAGCATTGAACAAAACTGACCGGCAAACGATCTGAGCTACATTTGCTCGGAGCGCAGAATCTTCTATTAGGGGCGCGGTGGCCGTGCCTCTAATAGGGTGATGAAGATGGTGGTTTCCGGCGGATGGCTCGACAAAACTTGTGAAAGCTAACCTTTATGGGAGCGCTCCCATTGACAGCATAGACATGTAGGGAAACCGCTCTTATCCTTGCATAGTATCACACCTCCCGCATGAAAAACTTCCTAATTTCCACCCTGCGCTGGAATAATAACGGCGCTTTTGGCATACACTGGAAAAATCAACCCGATGTATCCATCCAAATCTGTATCCCGGTGCGGGCTTATCGCCTGCTATCCATGACAGACCGTTGAATTTGGTTTGATTGCGAAGCATTTAGATTTTAGGGAAGATTATGCAAGTTTGTTTGGAGTGGTTAGAAGCGTTCCAGCGCAACCAACATGACGACTATTGGCTGGGCCAACATGGCGAAGAAATCTACCATGTGATTCAGCAGTCCCTGGCATCACCGCCGAAATTCGACATTGCCACAGAACTCCTGGTGAAAGCGTTTCCTTATTATGCACTGAACCGTTTAGACATCACCCGCTGGGTCAACCTGCTGATCGATGCTATGCTCGTTGCGCAGGAGCTTGGTGATATCGGGCTGCGAACCCGATTAATGGAACACATCGGCAGCGGTCGGCTGGCAGAAGGGCATTTTGACACCGCCCACTTTGCTTACCTGTATGTTCTGGAACATGCTCATGACTGTGACAACCCGGACATCGAACTGTCGGCGCACACCGGGCTAATCTGGTTGCAAACGATAAATCAGGGTAAGCCATCTTCACATAATGAAACAGTCATTGAAAACGCGCTGCAACTTGCCCAGGTTGCCAAGAATCCGGCGGCTATCGCCCGGTTGCATCATGCCCTCACATCGGTCTACACCCAGCAACAGTACCTGGAAAAAGCATTTCAATTTGGGCAGATGGCTTATGTTCACTGGCACGTAGCCAACAATAAGATCGAACAGGCAAAGACTGCGTACTCACTGGCAGCGGTTTACCGCATGATGAACCGCTTTGAACTGGCCGATGCTTATCTGGAGATTGCCGAGGATGTGTTCAGTCGCACCAATTACCGCCGCCAGTATGCCCTGACGATTTACGAGCGTGGCGTATTGCGCTGGAAACAAGAGAAATATGAGGAGGCGGCACAGTGGCTGGAACTGGCCTGGAAAGAAGCGGTGGTCGTCGGTATCAATTTTTATATCGCCGCCGCCGCCCATATCCTGGGACGGGTTTACCTGAAGCTGGGAGACCTGGACAAAGCTCGTGAATCCCTGAAATCAGCAGCGCTGATTTGGGATGAATTGGACAACAAATATGAGCAAACCAGTGTGATGTGTCATTTCATTCGCCTGGAAAGGCTGGGGGGCAACCTTGAGGCTGCCCGCGAGTGGGGTATCCAGGCGCGGCTGACTTGCACCCAAATTCCCCAGGAACACCTCCGTAAAGAGATGGAGGCATACATCGAAGAAGTGGAAACCGTGACCGAATAGCCCACCTCTGCTCGCCGTTGTTTCCTTACAGGCCAATCCGTTGTGGATCGGCCTGTTAGGTTGGTGCCCTTGTCACGAAGTGTCGCGGTTAGGGAACGGGTGGGATAATCGGAGGTTCTGGCTCGCGCATGAAGAACATGATAGTCTCCTGATTGCACTGTTTTACGATGATCCCAGCATCGCAAAACCGCCCCCCTTTTGTCCCCCGGAAACGGACACAAAACGGACACAAAACGGACAGTTTTGTTAAGCTGCCCGTTGGTGGTGGTTAATCGTTAGGTGTTGGGTGGTGAAATATGGTGGAGAGAAGCCCCTTCGCTGGGGCAAGAGACCGGAAAATGCAGAAGTAAAATCGGCGTATAGGCTACACTATGCGCCGAGGTTCACAGACAACAGATACTTGAACAGATACGTGTTCACCGCCAGTCGGGTGCGTAAAATAGCCCGCCATCTCGCCATAGAGCATTCGGCCCCCGGCTGAGTGTCAGGCGCCCGCCGCTCCCCAGGTTACGGTCATAGATTTCGTCGTAGCTGCCCACATCACGGATCACCGAGACAAGGAAGTTGTTCGTTAACCCGAATAGTCCGCCCAGCCCCAGTGCGGGGTCAAGGAGTCGGGCTGCAGCGGGGCCAACGCGGGCGACATAGTCCACGTCACCTTCACCAGCAGTCCGTAGTAGATTATCTATATTTGCGCTGTTGACCCCCTCAATTTCAGCCGTGATGATTCCATATATTGTCCAGGTTACAATGTTTGTCCACTGGTCGTCGCCATAGCGCATGACTGGCGCGAAGGGTTCACGGGTATACAGATCATCCCATACCAGGTATGACTCGGGCGAGGTGAGATTCTGGCGCATCAAACCCAGTTCCAGCCGTCCGGCGCTCACCGCGTCGCATTGCCCTTGCACAAAAGCCTGCACCGCCTGCTCGGAAGTAGGGAACATAGCGACCTGATAGAATAATCCCCGGCGCGTAAGTTCGTACTCAACCTCCGTCTGGGCGATTGAATTTTCGGTCAGGCAGATCGTTGCACCATCCAGTGTTTCCCAGGTCTGGAACAGACTGTCACGGCGGGTCATGAACGATTGGCCGTCGTAGAAATTCGGCGGCCCGTAGGCAACCTGCGCCAGCGCATCCTGCGTCAGAGTCCAGGTGATATTATGAAACAAGATGTCAATCTCGCCAGCCTGGAGCGCCGCCAACCCATCTTCTGTTGTATATAGAATCGGGCTCATCGCCGTTGGGTCGCCCAGCACAGCGGTGGCTAGCGCCCGGCAAAAGTCTACGTCAAGGCCCTTGACCTCACCCGTGTTTGGGTCGAGGTAGCCAAAGCCAAGTAAATCCTGATTCAGGCCACAATTGACCTCTCCCCGTGCCAGAATCGCGCTCACAGTGGGGCCGTTTTCCGGTTGAGTCTGCGCCAGGGCGGGGGATACACTGCCCGGCAAACACAGGATGAGGATAAGCATAATGAGCATTACAGGCTTAGACATCATTTATTCCCACATTCCCATTCAATTTGAATGCAGCACAAGCTACTCTCCAGATTTGAATTCCGGCGGGCGTAGTGCGGTAACTTTCTCCACGATTAACGCCCGTATTTCCCCCGGTTCAGCATGACGCCCCAAAGCTTTCTTAGAAAAGATCAGCTCACCATTGAGTGTCACTTCATATTTGCCGCCGCTGGCGGGGATAAGCAACCAGGAACGGATAAACACTTCAATCTCACGCTCTTTGAGAATTTCGTCTGTCAAACTGACAGCACGTGGCGCGTATCCTCAAACCGCGCAGTATTCCAGCGTAATGTCTACAAGTGGATATTGCATCATTGTCTCCTTATAAAAAGTCGTCCAACCATCATTCCAACTATACCAGTGAAACAATCATACGAAAAGCTATCCATGATTCGCTTGCATCATATCCTCAGTGATTGCACAATAGTAAATAGTGGAGAAAAATAATCAGCGTATAAGGAATGGTCATCGTGAGTGGTACTCAGGAAATTTTTGGGGAATATGCCCGGATGCGAAATAACGGGTTGGATACCAGGGCGGCACTCCAGGCAATGCGCGGCGCGATTGAACACTTGAACAAGAGCGAACGCGAAGAACTGGCGAGTTTGCTGCGTGCCTGGGAATCGAACGAGCAGCATCTACCTGAACCGGAGCCGGAGCCGGAACCGCCCACTTCCTCCACCGGCATCAAGAAAATTGCACCGATCCAGCCTGTGACCCAGGTTCAGACCGACAAGCTGGATGAAGCCCAATCAGAACGGGATGCGACGATGGCCTGGGTAAGCTGCCCCAATTGTGGCAAGACCAACCAGCGCCACGAGATTTTTTGCTATGCCTGCGGCCACCTGCTTGAACCGCTGCAAAGCGCCCATAATACCCGGCATTTTGGTGACGCGGACACGGAAAAAATCGGCAAACAGTTCTTCGGCCCGGATTCCGTGCTGGGGGTGCGGGTACGTGGTACAGCCGAATCTGTCGAATTACGTCCGCAGAACATTAACCACGAGATTATCATCGGGCGCAGTACCCCCGGTAGCCCGATTGTCCCTGATATTGACCTCGTTGGAAAACAGGGGGCGGATTATGGTGTCTCGCGGATGCACGCCAATCTTTCCTATGACACCATACAGAACGTGATTCTGATTTCCGACCTGGGCAGCGCTAATGGCACATTCCTCAATGGGGAGCGGTTGGTCGCCAAAGAGGTGCGGGTGCTGCGTCACGGTGACGAACTGCGTCTCGGACACATGGTGGTGATGATTTCCTTCCGCCATCCGGCACTGCCATAAGCGCGGCGACGAGTGCATTAACTGCCCCTATGCAGGAGGTGGGCGCATCGTCATGCTTATGGACAAATCAATTAGGTTGCTAACAAAACAGCAGGTACGTACTTCTCGA
>CALJKV010000022.1 GCA_937974245.1 uncultured Chloroflexota bacterium
GTCACCTTAAGTGTGCGTCTTCTTCATGACGATTTCAACTTGCACCACTGGTTATTAGTGTGTCAATCAGGAGGGCTAGTTGTCGTATATGCCGCTGCTGTACACATACACCGCCGCGCCAGTGTCATTTGGCACAGTGAAGTCCCATTCGGTGGCGCTCCACTCGTACAGCCAATGCGAGTCGGTGATTGAGAGGTTCACGCAACCGTGACTGTGACGGTAGCCAAAGCCGTCGTGCCAATATGTACCGTGCAGGGCGATGTCGTCGTCAAAGTACATCGTCCAGGGAACATCCTGCAAATAATAGAAGTCGGGTTGCTGATATGCGCCGCTCATCGGCGTGCGCTCGTAACGCAGATAAATGTGGAACAGCCCTTCATTGGTCCCCCAATCCTTCAGACCCGAAGAAACCAATGTCGCGAATACCGGCTTGTCGCCCTCGTAGCCAATTGCCACCTGTTCATAAAGATCAACGCCGACCCACTTCTCGGTGTCTATGTCCGGCGGGCGTTCAATCGGTTCAATCTTGGCGACATCGAACTGGTGTACCCACTGGCTTTCGCCAATCTGATACCAAAGGAAGCCGTCTGCCTCGACTGAATCGTACAGATTTACGCGGGTATAGCGGGATAAGAATGGGTTATTGTCCGATTGTTCGCCGCCCGGAGTCTCAGATGGTCGTAAATGGCGCATTGTCCAGGCCATCGTATAGGGCAGCGGCTCGTCAGGCAGCAGCACCCCGGCGAAACGTGAAGGCAGAACTTCGGTCAGGTTGTCAGTACGTACCCACTTGTCGGGAGCGATCTGCGCCCAGCCTTCGGCCACCCCAGTATTGTAGATGGTGACATAACTGAAGCCGTCTCCAGTTGTCTCGATCAGATTTCCGTTCGGTGCGTCAAAAATCTGCATTTCGCCTTCCACCGAGCGGTACGCTCGGTCATACAGCACTCTTTCTTCAATTTCCAGGGGGATGACATTCGGAAAAGGGTAGGCGGCAATCACATCGGCGCTCACGCCCGGCGTGCAGGTGGTATTGGCGGGGCAGGCATCTTCTGCCAGAACGGGAATCCCGGCAACCAGCATGGGGATGAACAGAATCAGGGATCGTGCTTTTAGTGAAATGGTCATAGGGACTATTATCTCGCAGCGTCTCGAAAAGTCACATAAATCCAGTATGCACGAACCGCCTGCAAAACTCCACCATGATTTCCCTACGACCGACCGTCGCTTGCGGCACGGCATCCGGGCTGCTGGGCTGGGCTGCCGCAATAATTCTCCGCTACCGGTATCGTTCTGGCATCGGCTTTTCATCTACATAGTGAACCGTGAAGCCGCGTTTGATATAGTTTGCCAGCGCGTGCGGGGCATCCAGGTTGCAGGTATGCAACCATACTCGTTCCCCACCCATCGCCCAGGCGCGTTCAATGCCGCAGCTTAACAGGTGTTTGCCCAGGCCGCGCCCCAGGTAGGCCGGGAACAGGCCGAAATAGGCAATTTCCACCGCGTTATCTGCCAGAACCAGTTCCACGTACCCGGCGGGTGCGCTATCCACATATAGTACATGCACTTCACGCCCTGGTTCGGCCAGCGCAGCCGCTAGTTCAGAGTCGCTCAACAACAGCCTATCCCGCCAGCGCCAGGCTTCCCCCACCCCATGATATAGGGTGCGGTAGAGGGTGACATCCGGCATTTTTGCCCGATACACCTGCACCGCCGGTGCGTTGGAAAATGCCGGACGGAACTGCGCTGGGGCAGTCATTTCCAGGTAAGTCGTGACCAGTGTTTCGGGGGTTTTATCCATTACGCCTCAAAATCACTTATTTCACGGTGTTCAATACGCACATTTCCGGTAATTCCGGCGGCTACCTGCAAGCAGGCCAGGTAGAAATACAGATTGGCATCTTTATCCAGCGGGCCGGTGTAGAAGACGATTTCCTTTAGACCTTGCACCTTGAACTGCTCAGCAACCCGCCCAGCAAGGCCGGAGACTTCCTCTGGTTTAAGGAGGTGATCGTACCAGGGAATCGGGCTATCCGCTCCCAGCAGGCCGAACTCCCCGGAAAGGATGCGAAAATCGGCATCATCCCGCCGGGACCAGTGGAAAACATCCTGAATACGCTCGGAAACATAGCGTTCTAGAGCCGGTAGATCGTCTTTGTCATCGCGTTTTTGGGCGGAACAGGGGGTGACATAACACACCTTTGCCGAGGGTGCTTCTGCCGCTTCCTCCCATATCCACTGGTTGAACCAGATATAATTTTCATGCATGACCTGGCGAGCCAGGCGAGGTTTGATGATCCCATGCGGCATTCCTTTGTAGACCACCAGTTTCGTCTCCACACCCATATCCTGCAGACCCTGATACAGTTCGTAGGCATTAGGAAGTGGCACGCGCCTATCATTCTCGCCATGTTGGATAAGGGTGGGGGTCTTCGCGTTTTTGATATAATTCATGGGTGAAGTTCGGGCGTAAACGTCAGGGTCATCCCAGGGAGTGGCTTCCAGGTATTCGCGGGTGAAGGGGTGAATATCGGTGTTGACGTAATAGGTCACCCAGTTTGAGATGCCCGCCCCCACAGAGACTGCCTTAAAGCGGTCACTGTAGGTCGTGATGAAGGCTGATATATACCCACCCTGACTCCAGCCCATCGCACCGACCCGTTCTGCGTTGACAATACCCTGCGCGATCAAGGCATCCACGCCAGAAATCACGTCTTCATAATCGCCCATCCCCAGGTTACGCACATTGAGCGCACGGAAGTTACGGCCATAGCCGGCGCTCCCCCGATAGTTCGGCTGTAAAATAAGTGCGCCTTTGGCCGCCCAGGGGTGGGTTGGGTAGTAGTAGCGTTCAACGAAATCCAGGCGGGTTGGTGATGATGTGCCAGTCGGCCCGCCATGAATCACCACCAGTAACGGATATTGCTTATCCGGGTCGAAATTGGCGGGTTTAGTCAGCACACCCTCAATCGTAGTGCCGTCCCCGCTCTGCCACTCGATTACCTCGTAATTGCCAAGCTGCCAATCCGCTACTCTGCTGTTGAAATTGGTCACTCGTCTGACTGTGCCAGCATTTGTGGTAATCAATACAACTTCAGCAATGTGATCGGCGTCGGCTGCCACGCCAGCGGCAAGAGAATAGTCATGTGCAAAAGTATACGATCCGCACTGCCACCCGGTCTTTTCGGGCGTGACCTGACGTATTGTGTTGTGTTCAGGATCGAGCAGAAAGAGATGTGTCTGAGTGCGCTGTCCGGCTACGAAGAATATGCCCTCTTTTCCCCAGGCCAGCGGCCAGGGGTCTTCATCAAATGATGCTGCCAGCGAATACATGTCGCCACCATTGACCGGCAGCACCCAGATTTCCTGGTTATCATAGTAGGGCTTTGCTCCCCGGCGAGTAAATGCAATGTGTTTACCATCCGGTGACCAATACGGCGATGCGCACCCCTCAGGCGAGACGGGTGTAACGCGTAGCGTGGCGATATCCAGGCAGTACAGACGTGACAGAGTGAAATCACGAAAATCAGGTGTAGGCCAGGCTTCAAATACGAGCTGGCGGCTCTCAGGATGCCAGTCAAAACGTGTGACGTGAATATCATCCCCGGCGGTCAGGCGGCGCACTTTCTTGCCATCCAATTCCAACAGCCACAGGTGAGCGCGGTGGTAGTCATCATCTTCAATGGCGTAATCCCCATACTGCTCAACCCGTTTTTTGTCGGCGGTGCTTTCCGGCGATTGGGCGATAAAGGCGATCATCTTGCTATCGGGCGACCAGGCAATGCTCTGGGCGTCAGTTTCCAATTCGGCCAATCTCTCGGCCTCACCTCCATCGAGTGATAGACGATAGACTTGTGTTACTTTGTCATCGCTCCGCTTTGAGAGAAACGCCAACCACTGACCATCGGGCGACCAGCGGGGCGTGCTGCTTGACTGGGGCGCAAACGTTAATTGGCGCGGTTTGCTGCCTTCCGCTGTCCCCACCAACCAGAGCTGCATGATGTAAGCGTTTTCCTTCCAGTCCGGTGTGCGGATAGTGTAGGCAACATAATCACCACCGGGTGCGATCTGAGCGTCCAGCGGCAGAGGCAGCTCGATCAATTCATCAATCGTAGGGATGTGGGATTCTTCTGTCATGTGAACCAGTCTCCAGTCACGGCAGATAACGCGAATTGTACCGGCTAAGGTATGACGAAAGCAAAAATCCATTCCCGGCATTCCCAAGCGGTGCGCCTGGGGTACAATGGCGGGGCGCAATTGAGAGAAGGACTCTCGGTGGACGAATATCGCACTCTGGATGATGGGTCACGCTTGGCGCGGCTTGAAGATGGGGCCAGGCGTGCATTGATGGCTTATGGACTGGACTCTGCCAGACTGATACCCTTGAACCTGGAGAATAACGCCGTTTTCCGGGTGGTGGTGGGCAGCGAACAGTATGTGCTGCGGATACACCGGCCTGGTTACAAGTCCCTGGCGTGGATTCAGTCAGAATTGACGTGGTTAGCGGCGCTCTGGCACAATACTGGCCTGAGTGTGCCGCAGCCACTCCCCGCGCAGGACAGTTCATGGGTAGTATTGGCTACGCTGCCCGGTTCAGATGTGCCTCTGGCCTGTGTGCTGTTCCGTTGGATGTCCGGGGATTTGCGGCACCCCAATACGATCACGCTGGATGAAACACAGTTAGCTGGGTCATTCCTGGCACATCTGCACAATTACTCCCAGATGTATACTCCACCGCAGGGATTCATCCGCCCGCGCCTGGATTGGGATGGGCTGTTTGGGGCGAGCTCGGTCTACAATCCGGGGGTAGGTGCAACACTCTTCACCGAATCGCAGATTTATATATTCGGGGCAGTGACCGAGATTGTGCGCCGGACAATGTCCGAACTGGGCGAAACGCCGGAGACATTCGGTCTGATTCACGCGGACTTTTTGGTGAAAAATATGCTCTTTTGCGATGGTCGGGTGTGCGCCCTGGACTTCGACGAATGCGGCTGGGGTTATTACCTATATGACCTGACCCCGGCGCTGTGGCAGTTCAAAGATGAGCCACATTATGTCGAATTGCGGGCGGCGTACTGGGCGGGCTATACGCAGGTCAGGCCGTTGACGGAAGACAACCAGGAACCATTAGAGGTGCTGCTGGCGGCACGTCACCTGGCGTCTATCCGGTGGATTGCTGGAAACCGCGACAACCCGGCTATCCGTGAGCGTGCGGCAGGTATCATCGCGGCACGGGCGGAACTATTGCGCCGTTTCCTGGATACCGGGCGGTTGGTGGGGTAGTGGGGATTAGGTATCATGAAAGAAGGATGCCGGTGAAAG
Organism: uncultured Chloroflexota bacterium; assembly: GCA_937974245.1. Classification (GTDB taxonomy): domain Bacteria; phylum Chloroflexota; class Anaerolineae; order Aggregatilineales; family Phototrophicaceae; genus JACKCG01. The sequence goes on from CALJKV010000022.1 coordinate 5,326, forward strand.
CAAGACGATTCTGGATGATTATTCTGGCTCTGGTGTTTGTCGCTGTGCTGACGCTGACCGCTGCCGGGCTGCTGGCACCGGCAGTTTCGACGGTGATGGAACAGGCCTGTCTGACCGTGCAGGCAGGTGATGACTGTATCCGCTTCCCGGCGGTATCGGGGTTGTCGCTTTCCGGCTTAGAACTTATGCTCCCTGATGATCTCCAAGGGGATTACGCCCTGCTGTTGGTGCCGTTTGATGATGACCAGCAGGTTTTAGCCGGGACATGGTTGGAGCCGGCGCAGATATTGGCCGAACAATATCCCAGCCTAACGTATTACAATGCGGCGGTTCTGCCCGATCTCGCCCCAGCGGTGCGTGTGGTCGTTCGGGTGGGGATGAATGCGCTCATTACTGATGCCCACCTGCGCGACGTTACGATTACCCTGTTTCTTGCAGACCGGGATGCACTTCTTACGGCACTGGATATTCCCAGCGCTGACGTAATTCAAATTTTCCTGCTCAATGGCGAGGGTGAAGTCCTCTGGCGAAACAGCGGGGAATATACCCCGGAAAAGGGGAAGAGTCTGGTGGCCCTGTTAAGCCGGGTGCTTGCAGAGACCAGTTAGTGATGAGAACCAAAGAAGGATGACAGCATGTTTAAACGTAATTTGAGCGAGAATGCGCGGCTGCAACTCTGGGGTTGGGTGCTTTTTGTTCTGTGTGCAGGCTTGTATCTGGCAGCAAACATCGAAGCGAAAAGCACGCTGGGGATTATTGGCAGTGTCGTGTTTCTCGTGGCGTGTTTCGTGTTTATGATTCCCCTCCTGCGAAGCCAATAGCCTTAGGAATGATTGTAGAGCGCGTGAAACAGACAGTCCAGTCGCTGACTGCTTATACACCGAGGTCGCGCTGCTGAAAGCGCCATATTGCCCCGGCCAGCAGGACCACAGTCGCCGCCAACAGAATGCCGATGTTCTCCCAGTTAAAACCGTATTGTATCACGCCGGCAGGGTCATAATAGTGATAGAAGGATAGGACGGTTAAGGTGCGGGCCAGGGAGGTCTGGTTTGCCATGCCTCCCATTAGTTCGGCGAAGAAACTGCCCACAATGATTGAACCGCTCAACCGGGTAACGGTAGACCGGGCACGAAATATACTCGCCGCGAATACGGTGAAACCCAGCACGAACAGCGCCGATGGTAGCATATTCAGGACGCTTTCGGCAATCCGCCCGGTATCAATCACCAGTGCATCCGTCAGAAGTTCACCGGCCCACAGTCCGACAAACGATAGCAGAATCATCCCGGTAATGATGATGGCAAACGCTGCCGTTTTTTCGACAATCACGCGCCAGCGGGGCAGGGGCAAAGATAGCAGGATTTCCAGTGTGCCGGATTCTTCCTCGTTGACGGTTACATTCAGCCCGGCGATCACGGCATACACAGCGTACATCAGCACGATCCAGCTAAAGAACTCACCGGAGAGATACCCTTCCGGCGTAGCGGCGAACGCCGTATCTTCCCCCAGGAATGCCTGGTAAAACTGCGGTGGCAGCATTTCGATGATTTTCTGGTAGGCTTCCAGGAAACCGGAATAGGGGAGTAGGCTGATGGTGAAAAAGCCCATCGCGCCACAGCCGAGTCCCCAATAAAGAATCTGCTTCCAGTTCTGCCGCAGCGTTTCGGCAAAAACCGTAGCGAAGGGCGCCCGGTTGACCGTTGTTAGATGCGTAGCTGGCATAACTTACTCTCATGCAGTGTTGAACAGTCCTTTTTATTGTAGACCCGTCAAACAAAAAGAATGCCACCTGTTAGAGGTGACATTCTTCGTGGTTACGTGCCGAACCGGGCGTTTAGATGCCGACGTCCCGCCGCTGGAAGAAATACAGCGATGTGCCCAGCAGAACAACAGTAATAGCCAGCAGCAGGGCCACATTGCCCCACACGATGCCATTCTTCATCACACTCGTGCTGTCATAGTAGTTGAAGAACGAAATCCACTTGACGTTTTCTGCAAATGATCCCGTTGCCATATCCCCGAGGGTATCCAGCATGAAACTGCCCATGACAAAGGCCGCCGTGATGCCGATTGCCAGTTTTTTGCCGCGGATAACGGCCCCCATCAGGATGGTAAACGCCAGGATGAGCAGCATACTGGGCAGGATATTAAGACTGGTGACTGCCAACCGTCCAATATTGAGTTCAAATGGCGCGATTTGCGCACCGACCCACAGTCCGGCGAAGATCAGGGTGATAATCACCAACAGCGTGACGGTATAGGCCAGGAACTTTTCGATCAACACCTGTCCACGCGGCACAGGCAAACTCAACAACATGTCCATTGTGCCGTTATCTTCCTCAAACAGGGTTACGCGCAGCCCGACAAGAATTGGATATACCGCGAGCATAGTGAGCATCTTGCCGAAGAACCCCACCGTGATAAAGCCTTCTGGTGTCGCCAAGAAGGAGATGTCATCCCCTACCCCTACCGCTTGCAGCAGGAACGGTGGCATCCGAGCGAAAAAGTCGGTCATTGCCTGTAAGCCAGCGGCATCCGGCACAATCACGATGATAAACAGCCCCATAAGCCCCAGACCTACGCCCCAATATAACATCTGCGGCCAGGTCTGACGCAGAATTTCATTGAAGACAGAACCTTTCATGGCATGTTCTCCCTATAAACCCACATCCCGACGATTGAATAACCATAGCGCCCCGGCCACCAGAATAACGGTCAGCCCCAACAGGATAATGACATTCCCGGTGTTCAACCCATTGATAACAACATCACCGCTATCATAGTAGGAGTAGAAAGACAGTTTTTGTAGCACCTGTACGATGTCATTGATGACGGCCTTGCCGATGAAATCCAGGAAGTAGCTGGCCGCGATAATCCCGGCGACGATACCAGTAGCCACTGCTTTGCGCCGTACCAGCACGCTGACAAATATGGTCAGTGCGATCATGAATAGGATACCGGGCAGCATATTCAGGGTCGCTTCCACTAGTCGTCCCATATTCAGGTTAAGCGCCGACTGCTGGGCCCCCAGCCACATACCAGCCATCGCTATAACGATAATGAGCAGCGTGAGAAGAACATAGGCGGCGAATCTTTCCAGTACGAGTCGCCAGCGGGCCAGTGGCAGGCTCAATACGATGTCAAGAATGCCCTCGTCTTCCTCATTGGCTGTCACGTTTAGCCCCGCAGTAACTGCGTAGACCGCCAATAGCAGTAGTCCATAGCCGAAGAAGCCGAAGCCGATGAATCCTTCCGGGGCTAACAGCGAAGCAGCATCCGAAACACCCAGCATTTGCATCAGTACCGGGGGTAGTGCCTTAGCCATATCCGCATACTGGTTGAGTGCATCCATATCCGGGATAATCACCAGGATATAGTAGGCCAGTAGTCCCATGCCGATGCCCCAGTACAGCGCACCCCGCCAGCTAGACTTGAGCGTATTCCAGAAGACGACACCACTCATGATGCTTGCTCTCCGTGATTACCGTAGAACGCCAGGAAAATCTCTTCCAGCGTAGGTTCTTTGGTCTGTATGCTGGCTATGTAGTGACCTTCTACCGCTCGCAGCAGGGGGTCAAAATCGCCACTCAGCCGGACTTTCAGGCTGTGGTTCTCGGCGGTGACTTCGGTCACACCCGGTACCTGGGCGACGACCTCCGGCGCGACGGCTTCACGGAAATGCAGTGTCACCCACTGGAAGTTGGTATGCGTTAGGTCGTCCACCCGTTCAACCGCCTTGAGTTCGCCATTTCGCAGGATGCCCACCCGGTCACAGATGGCTTGCACTTCTCCCAACACATGCGATGAGAGAAACACGGTGCGTCCTGTAGCGCGGGCTTCGCGCATCATCTGGTTGAAGGTCTGCTGGAGCAGGGGGTCTAGGCCGCCGGTTGGTTCATCTAGAATCAGCAGGTCGGGCTTGTGCATCATGGAGACAACTAATCCTAGTTTACGCCGGTTGCCGGATGAATACGCCCGCACTTTCTTGGAGAAGTCCAGGTCGAGCTGTTCGGCCAATTCGTTGGCGTGTTTGACCATACGGCCATCATCCCCACGCACACTGGCAACGTAATTGACGACCTGCTTCCCGGTCAGGTGCTTCCACAGGCTGAGTTCACCGGGCAAAAAGCCGATACGTTGATGCAGCACGACACTATTCAGATTGGCGTCCTGGCCGAAGATATTGGCACGTCCCCTGGTCGGGCGAATCAGATCGAGAAGCAGGCGAATTGTCGTCGTTTTACCGGCGCCGTTTGGTCCCAGGAAGCCGAAGATTTCGCCAGGCTGCACACTAAGATTCAGGTCTTTTAGTGCGACAACCGCTTCTTTGCCTGTTTTGTACACTTTTGTGAGATTGTCCGTCTGAATGACGGGAATTGCCGCCATAATGATTACTCCTTTTTCTGTTCATGGTTTGATTGTTGAGACGGCGTGAACTGCATTTTGGCTGCTTCGGTCACCTGCCGGATAATCTGTTTTCCCGCGGCCTGGCTGGCTTCGTCTGGCGTCCCATAGGCGCGGTTGAGCATGTCAGCTGTTTCCTCAATGACCCTCAGGAAATCCGGCGCTTCATCCGGGGAGACGATCTCATCCACCTTAACCAGACCATACGCGATGCTGCTCATCAGGTATGCCACCACATCCGGGTCGGCGTCTTCTCGCAGCGCCCCTGCCTGCTGCATCAAACGCAGGAAGTCCTTGCCCATGATGAACTTTTGGCGGATCAACTCGGCCTCTTGCCGGGTCAGGAAGTCGCCCAGGATACGACGGTCACGGGTGAATAACGCCCGCATGAACGGATGCGCGTGCAGACCGGCCAGCGAATACTTGTACATGCTGAACAAAGAGCCTCCGTCAGGGGCAGCCTCCAGCTGTGAAATCCAGGTTTCAGCATAGCTCCAGACTTCGCGCCAGATGAGTGCCTGAAAGAGTTCATCTTTGCTTTTCCAGTGCAGGTAGATCGCCCCTTTTGAGACTCGCGCCTGATGGGCGATGTCGCTGACCGTTGTTTTGTCGTAACCATAGTGCAGCACCAGGCTGGATGCCGCATCAAGGATGCGATTTTCGCGCTCTGTATTCGGGTTGTTGTTGTCACCAGTCAAAATCGCTCGCCAATCCTTTCGCATTGTGACCGTATGACCAAAAATGCATATCTGGTCAAATAGTACGCTCGTTTAGAAAAAAAATACCCCCAATTATTGGGGGGTAGAGAACGGATTTCACACCATCGAAAGCAGGATAGGTAAGGCCAATTTGGTTTGATCTACGATGACTTTGACGGTATCTTAGGCAGCAACCAGCCCAGGAAAGCTTCTTCTGAGCGGCTTTGCATCAGCACCCGGCCCGGCCCGGTAAGTTCGCATACCAGCCCCTCGCCACCGAGCAACGTGGACTTCCAGCTTCCGGCCTTGCGCACCTGGAAGCCAACTGATACATCAAAACCGACGATATGTCCGGTGTCCACCGTGTAGGTTTGCCCGGCGGACAGCACGCGCTCTTCAATAGCACCGTAAGACGCAATGACGATCTTGCCGCGCCCGCTGACCTTGAGCAGGATCAGCCCGCCGCCGCCAAAGAAGCCTTTCGCGCCGCCCCACTTGGAGTCGAACAGTACGTTCATTTCGCTGGCGACATAGCCGCCGCTGCGCAGCAGAAATTCTTCCCCACTGATTTCCAGGACGCGCATATCACCTGGCAGGGAAGGGGCAACAGTCATTTCCCCACCCTGCGCCGGGGCAGTATAGGTGTTCTGGAAGAAGCTCTCCCCACCAACGACTCGCTTGAGTCCGCCCAAGAATCCTCCTTCGGCTTTGGTTTCCACGGTCACGCCGGCACTGTAACTGACCATTGCCCCTGGTTCAACCTTGACCTCTTCGCTGGAGGATAAAGTGAGTACGCCCAACGAAAAAGCCGGTTGATGTTTGATTGTAACGTCCATGAGTTGTGTCTCCCTTTGTACATCATTGCCAGAAAACTGCTGTATGGTATAGATCCGCTAATCGGCACCAGCACTATATCCAGTATAGTCAAAATCGCGGAAAAGGTTGAACAAACTAAACGATTCTTGACGATTGGGAATCAAAAGCGGGTACAACTCATGCAGTCATGCCCGCCTGTCACACAAATGAATTACGATTGTTGGCGCTGTAAGGAAGGCTGCGCCGCTTCATCGTGCCCCTGTTGGGAAGGCTGCTGAAGCCGTTCCCCGACGTTAATCAGCCCTTGCCCCATCCAGACTAACGCATTATCGTAAATTGCGTGCTGGCGCGGGAGTTCCTGGGCCAATCGTGCTTGGTTGGCTTCCTTTTCATATTCCTGTCGTTTGAGCCGTTGCAGATCATAGTCGTAAGTTGTTAAAGGCCACATAGAGCAGACTCCTGTCGGTCATGGTGCGGTTATGGAACTATACGGATAATGGTGGGCAAACGTTGCTCACCCCGCAGGGTTTGCCGGACACCAATCAGGAGACTGGACGATACCTAAGATTCCACCGATTGCGTGCTGATGTCGCGGCCAGGACGTAAGACTTTTTCGTAGCGGTCAAACTGGCGGGCGACATGCATTCCAGCCTTTTCATAGAGGCGGGTCGCCCCGGTCAGGCTGCTGGCATCCACCCCTAGCCCGGCACGCTGCTTGCCGATCCCCTGGAATGCGGCGAATGAGTGTTGCAGAAGCGCCAGTGCCACCCCTTTGCGCCGCCAGGGACGACGGACACCCAGAGTTCCTACCCAGCCCATCTCCGGGTCACGGGTCGTTTTGGAATAGCACAGCGACATACCGGCAATATCATCACCTTCCATCGCAATAAACCACAGCGCCGGGTCGAAGTCCGCGTCGCTACTGATGAAATGCTGCCAGCGTTTGACCGTCTCGTCTAACGGCTGTGCGACAAAGCCCCAATGGTCAGTGAAAGACTCGTTCACCGCGGCCAGAATCGCTCGAAAATCGCCATCCGTGCCATCATAACTGCGGACCGTGATACCTGCCGGCCAGTGGGTTTGCACGGCTCCGCCGTTCAGTTCGATTTCCATCGTATAAAAACTTCGCTTCTTCTCCATGCCACAGCCTGCCATCAATCGGTGTGCAGGGGCGTACGTGCTCGGTGTCCCCGCGCCGATTACGACTCTGATATCGGGCGGTACACGGTTTACTGCCTGACGGGCGCGGTCTTCTGCCCAGGCCATCAGATAACTGGCAACCCCTTCACCCTCATAGTCCGGGTGGGTTCGTCCCCATACCCAAATGTTCACCGGAAGCGGCATGTTATCCCAGACCTCGACATATCCGGCAAGATCGCCGTTCGGCGCGAAAACGACTCTTGTCGAGTCTTCAAGTTTCCAGTCCGGTGACCCCCATTCAGTGCGGGTTTCATCCACATCGTGGTCGTTCACACCGGACATTACCTGGGAACAGGCATTCAGCAAATTCGTCACGATTTCTGCGTCATCCATTGCCGCCGGGCGGACAATGAACCCTTCTTTCAATTCGATCTGTGCCTCAATTTGCATTCTAAACTCCGTGAACCCTTGTGAACCCTCAATATATGATAATAGACTTTTAAAGACTTTACAACCCCTTTTCGGATAATGTCTTACTGAATGCCATGTTGGTGTTACACACCTCAAAGCCCGCTGACTAGTAAAAGGCGACGTTGCCTACTTCTTCCGCTCCAGTCATCACAGTGACGGTCTTCATGTTCCACCAGACGAGGTTGCCGGGGTGAATTTGGCCGGAGAAGGGCGATACACGTTTACCTTCCACCAGTAAGTGTTTCATTCTGACGAGGTCGTTTTCACCCGCGTAAGGGTGCGGCACTTGCTTCATGGTTTTCCATATCCTTTGCCTAATATTGTTTTACATTCTTGCAGGGCAACACATCTAAAACGAGACGTTTTTCGTGTGTTGCTGCATAGACATTCGTCCATTCTAAGGTATACTGAAACAATCATTGAACCTTCGTGTAAAAACACTTGTATAAACAGTACCGGTAAACATCCATGCAGGAATACCCCTCGGATATGATTGCTGAAAAAACAACCACACCCCACATGAAGTTGGGCGAGATACTGGAAGACTATAATGAAGATGTAGACCGTCGCTTGCCAGAATGGGCTCGTCGGTCTAATCCGATAGTGCGGCGGCACCTGGGACGCTATTGGAAAACACTGCTCCCGGAGCCTGCTTTTCTACTCAAGGTCATTCTGGTAGAGGCCGTCATAATTGCGCTGACTCTACCATTTCCGGTTTTGATTGACCTTACCTTGCCAGCCATTACCGCCTCGATTCTGTTATTCCCGGTGGCATTGTACGGCTACGCTTACCTGCTGTTGGCTGTTGGTTCGAATGCGGCTACTTCAATTGTCATCGAAACCCAGAACGATACAGTGACGCTGTTACGGACTATTCCGACCCCGCTGACACAAATCCTCGCCAGCAAAGTCGCGGCGGCGTTATGGCGGCAGGTGGAAAACCTCACTATCCTGATAATGGCAATATCCATTATGGGGCTGCCGCTCATCATCTCACATTATGCAACCATTTACCCACTGGTCGAGTATCCGATTGTTTCTCGGGTGGCGATGATCCTCAGCGTCGTAATCTCTCTCATTCGCCTGGTCTTAGAACCCTTCATGATTGGTGCAATCGGGATGATGGCAGGCGCGACGTTGCCAACACGCTCTTCTGCCGTGATTACCACTGTCCTGATCGGTTTCTTCTATTTTTTGGCGATCAATATGGCGCGACTGGTGCCGATGCCCTGGCCGCTGCATTATATCGTTGACTTTGTGCTGCCGGTTGTTCTCCCTGTGCTGATTACCTGGGTGGGCTTCCGCACGACGGAATACCTGCTCGCTCGTAACTGATAGGCTGAGGGTTATGTTTGACGGTTTATTCGGCAACCTCAAGAACAGACTTATCACCCAACTGGGCAGTGACAATAACCATGTAGCGGTTGGGGCGGCCAAGAAACTGCGTGCCAAAGGCTGGTTTCGTGATGGCACGCTCAAAGGGATCAATCTCCGGTCGGCTAATCTCCATGGGGCTGAACTGGCACGTGCGAATATGGAAGGTGCGATTCTCCAAGGCGCGATTCTCGTCAAAGCCTACCTGGGCGAAACCAACTTGCAGGCCGCCGATCTGCGTGAAGCTGACCTGCGCGAAGCCAACCTGCGCGAAGTCAACCTTCAGGAAGCTAACCTCCGCGGTGCGAACCTGGCAGAGACATACCTGGCAGTTTCCAATCTGCATCGTGCCGATTTGAGCGGTGCCAGCCTGCAGGGAAGTAATCTGTGGCAGACCCGTCTTTCCGGCGTGAATCTGCGCGATGCGAATCTGTTGGGCGCGACGATCTACCGGGTCGTTTTCGATGAGCGTACCATCCTGCCCGACGGTGAACCCTGGCTGCCGGATACAGATATGGGGCGCTTTACCGATCCCAATCATCCCCATTATTGGCGTTTACATGTTAATGGCCGGGGCGAATAACCGCGCCGCCAAGCTCCGTCTTGCCACCTCAACATTTTGCGGATAGAGTAAAGCTAACTTGTTCATCCACCGGAGATGTTATTTTTATGACTGAACTCGCAAAGGTTTTTGAAATTAAAGAATATATGGTCATCTGGCGGCAGCTGGAAGAACAGGATTTTCACGGCCAGACTATTCGTGTCCGCGCCCTCATCCGGTGTACCGGCGGTGAATACGCGATGGACGTTTACTTCCTGGATGATGACAGCCCTGTCCCCGCCCCGTTATATGAGATCGAACAGAAAAAAGGGTTTATGTTCCTTAGCGTCCGCGATCTATTCGCTTTTGTGGATATTCTGCGGAACGAACGCCCTATCTACGGCCATCTGCGCGGGGATCGCCCGGAATGGATGAGCATCACCACCGGTAAAGAGCCGGTTGGCGAAGGGGAAGGCTAAGGCAGATCATTCCGTTTTCCGGCAATAATTGGAATTATTCCACCAATTTTTAGTCATAATCCCCCATCGTTGGGGGATTTATGATTCAGGATTCATACCTTCTGGCAAAAACAGAAGCCCAACTCATACCTTATAATGAGCATACCGGATTGCTGTTGTCGTAGGATACAGAGGGCATGATGGAAGTCGCGATTTCTACACAATTGGTGACACAATACTCATTTTGCGGCAGGGGTAGCAGTGCAGGTTGTGTGACTGCCTGCTTGACCTTTGAAAGGATCAATTGATGACCGAAGAGCAACAAATTCGTATCTATATTGACACCCTGTTATGCCTTGTTAAAGATGGTCTTGCCCGCCCGATTCTGGGTGCTTATAAGCAAACCTACAGCAAATCCAATTATATGTGGCATGTGCGCAGCGCCCTTAAGAATGACAAATACGGCATGAATGGTGGGCTGTTCAAGAGTGAAGATATCCTGGTTGACCAGCTTGAACCGTTGTCCTGGCTTCGGCTGATGCATCGCCGTTGGAAGCCGCTTTTCCAGGGCAAGTTAGGCAAAAATGGACGCAAATACCTGGATGTGCTGTTCACCGCTCGTAACCGCTGGGCGCATCACGAGTTTATTTCATTGGATGATGCAATCGAAGTTGCAGAAGCTACGATTTTTATGCTGGATGCCTACCGCGCTAAAGAAGTTGAAGGTGCCAGAGATGTGTACCAGGCATTATTGGAACTGCAGCGACAGTGGGTGACGGATCAGGAACAAGCCGGGCACACGGAAGCCGAAATGGTGGCGAAGAACGAGGAACCAGCAGCACCGCTGAATATCGTGCCGCTGCTCAAACCCGCGCCCCCGACGAATGGGCTGGATGGGGTTACAATTGGCCTTGAGCCGATCGCGTTGGCTGGGCGCTTTTGCTTACAGATTATTGAGCCGGAAAACCAACCGCGTATAGAATATTTACCTGATAGTTTTCAGCATATCATTATCGGGCGTGGTGCAGATTGCACGGTGCAGATCAACGATGGGCAGGCATCACGCTCGCACTTCATGTTGGAACAAGGCACGAGCAAAAGCCTGATTATCACTGACTTAACCAGTCGCAATGGGACTTATTTCAAGGGGAAACGCCTGCCGGATAGCCAGCCGGTGCGCTGGTTCGTTGGTCAGCAGATTCAGGTGGGGCGCACGATTCTGATTCTGCGTTACGATACCGAGTTATAGGCGATTACAGATAGCCATGTGCTCGATACCAGGCATAGGTATCCTGTATACTCTGGTGCATATCAACCTGCGGCTTACCAAGTTCCGATAAAGCCTTTTCGTAGGCGAAATAGATGTTTCGCCCACCAAGCCGTGTTTGGTCGGCATCTACCGGGGTTTCGATTCCGACTTTGCGTGCCAGGTGAATCGCTGCCGCCGCGATCGGCAGCACAAAATCGGGCAGGGGGAGGAATGGCGGACGTGTGCCAACCACGTTTGCGATCATGCTGTACCATTCACGATGGGTATAATTGGCTGTTCCCAGAATATAGCGTTCGCCAGTACGTCCTCGTTCGGCAGCGGCCAGATGCAGAGCCGCTACATCGCGCACATCCACCACCGCGATTCCCCCGGAAGTCACCGGCACGAACCTGCCAAACCGTTTGACCTGCACGATATAACTGCCGGAGATCATGTTGAGATCGCCTGGCCCCATCACAACTACCGGGTTTGTAATGACAACATCCTGCCCTGCGGCTACCGCTTCCTGTACGACTTCCTCCGCCAGCACCTTGCTGTAACCATAGGGGAATTGCGCTGGCGGCAGGTTGAAGCGGAAGGCTTCATCGGCGGGCAAGCCGTCGTCTCGGAATCCGATGGCGGCAGCGCTGCTGGTGAATACTATCCGTTTGACCCCGGTTTCGCGGGCTGCTTCCAGGACATGGCGTGTGCCATCCACATTGGCCGTAAACATGCGTGAATGGTCGGCACGCCAGTAATCCGCTACAGCAGCAACATGGAAGACCCAATCGCAGCCGGAGCAGGCTGCCCGCAGTGAATCGGGGTTGAGGATGTCACCGAGTGCAGATTCGATTTTCACACCCGCCAGGGCATCCAGTTTGGATGTTGTCCGATGCAGCACGCGGGCGCCGTGTCCTGCTGCCACCAGCACTCGTACAATATGCGACCCGACAAACCCGGTTGCGCCTGTCACTAATGCTTTCATGCTTGACTTTTTCCCTCGCCCGGCGCGAAAAATACAAGTATATCCAGGTCCTGTGTGATGGAGTGGAAAAAGTGAGGTACATGTGCCGCCACATACACAATTGATCCGGTCTGCACCGGGCGGTCTTCATCCCCAACACGAATCATCGCTTGCCCGCCAAGAATATAGTAGACCTCATCTTCATTATGCGGCTGCTGAGGGTCTTTTCCCCCTGTGGGCAGCACATAACGCCCCATGCTCAGCGTGCCTTCATTGAGAAACTCATAGTAACTGCCGCCTGATTCCACCTGCTGCTGGGCAAGCTGCGCCAGCTCAAATGCCTTCATGCTATTTCTCCCTCTCCAGATCAATCCCTGGAGAAGAGCCCCAGGAATGTCCGTAATATCTCGAAATATAGTGCTTATTTTGCCTTTGGGCAAATTCCGGGCCGCTTAGGGTGTCCACAGCCCTAGAGGAAAACTCCTCCCTTCAAGTGGCGAATGTGTGGCAATACACGAAAACCAGCCTGCCGGTACATTATCCGAGATCAGGCTGGTTCATTCAATTTGGAACAAGGTGAAATCTCACTCAGTCAAGTTCCTGGTCGTATGCTGCTTACTCCCAGTTCTTGAGTAGCTTGGCAGTTTCTTCGGCATGGCCGGTTTCATCGCGTACCATGTCCTCTAACTGCACCGTTAACCCTTTGTCGCCATAGGCTTCGGCCTGTTTTGCGCGTTCGGTATAGGCTTTTCCGGCTTCCCGTTCGGCTTCAAGGATTGCCTTCAGCATATCACGGGCGGTATCCGCATTCGGCACCGGGCGTGGCGTTGTCACCGGGTTTCCACCCAGCGCACAGATTTTATCAGCCAGGAACTGGGCGTGCAGCAGTTCATCCTGAACTTCGGTCTGCATAAAGGTTACAAGCTGAGGACGCCAGGGGCCGGTTACTTTTGCCGAATAGGTCAAATACTGGATGATTGCCTGTAACTCACCGGCCAGGTCTTCATTGAGCGCGTCAATCAGTTTCTGTTTATCGGTCATCGTGCCTCCTGAAATCGCTTCTAAATACACCAAAATAGCGGTGGAAAATAGACCACATTTTAGTTGTACCTTAGGCCGCAGCGGCCTGCCAGTGTCAAAGCTCTCTCTCTACAGGTGCAATCCATCAAAAACAAGACTATTACACGAATATCTGCGTCGCACCCCGCTGTAAATTTGCGTTACACTCTCATACAGCACTTTATGGTCTGCACTTGGTACACAGAAAGGATACGTTGTGCAATACGGGGTAGTGTTTCCACAAACAGAGTTAGGCAGCGATCCAGCGGCCATTCGAGATTATGCGCAGGCCGCGGAAGCAATGGGCTACAGCTATCTCCTCGCCTATGACCATGTATTGGGTGCGAACCCGGAACGTCCCGGCGGGTGGCGCGGCCCATATACACACCGTGAGTCATTCCATGAGATATTCGGCCTGTTCGCTTACCTGGCAGGGCTGACGACCCGTCTGCACTTTGCCACGGGAATCCTTATACTCCCGCAGCGGCAAACGGTGCTGGTCGCCAAACAAGCGGCACAGGTGGATGTACTTTCCGGTGGACGACTGCGGCTAGGTATCGGTATCGGCTGGAATCAGGTTGAATATACCGCATTGGGTGAAGACTTTACTAACCGGGGCAAACGTTCGGAAGAACAGATTCACGTGCTGCGCGAACTGTGGACGAAACCGTTGGTCACATTTCAGGGTGCGTATCATCATATCCCGGATGCAGGGCTGAACCCGCTCCCGATTCAACGCCCGATTCCGATCTGGTTTGGCGGCGGTGCGGATGCCGTCATGAAGCGTATGGCGCGTCTGGGGGATGGCTGGATAGTAAGTTCGATGTCAGAAGCTAGGGCAAGTTCACTGGTGGATACCCTTTACACCTACTTGCAAGCCGCAGGTCGTAGCCCGCAGGATTTCGGCATTGATGTGAGGTTAAGTTGGCAGCCGGGACAGACTCCGGATGACCGCGCTGATTTTATCGCTTTCTGGCGCCGCCTGGGGGCGACACATCTGGGACTCAATACGATGGGGGCGGGGTTGGCTTCTCCACAGGCGCATATTGAAGCCCTGCTCAAGTTCAAAGCCGAAATCGCATAAATGTTAGCATACTGACACCCGGCGTTGGTTAAAGTGTCTATCGTTCTACGCTGTTTCCGCCGAACTATGCGACAATAGCCAAAGATTAGTGCGACACAACTCAGCTAAAGGACACTGTGCAATGCGGAAGAAGATTATTTTGATTACTGGGGCTAACGGCGAAGTCGGACACGGTCTGATTAACGCGCTCTCCGAGCAGACGGATTCCCACGAAATTGTTGTACTGGATATTCGCGTGCTGGATAAGCCCATGCGCTCCAAAGTATATGAAGTCAAGGTGGGTGACATCCTGGATACGCAGATGCTGGAGACACTTACCAACGAGTACGAGATAGATACTATCTTCCACCTGGCGGCGCTGCTTTCTACCCACGCGGAATTTAACCCGGAACAGGCACATCGCGTAAATGTACAGGGAACCATCAACTTGCTGCGAATTGCCCTGGAACAGTCCCGTCTGCGCGAGAAGCCAGTCAAGTTCATCTATCCCAGTTCGGTTGCAGTATATGGGTTACCTGATCTGAATACCAAAGCAACTGTCAAGCCGGTGAAAGAAGGCGAATACAATACGCCGATCACCATGTACGGCATGAACAAGCTGTACTGCGAACACCTGGGACGCTATTATACGCGCCACTATCACCAGTTGGCGACCACCCGTGAGGCCTACATGGTGGATTTTCGCTGTGTCCGTTTTCCTGGTCTTATCAGTGCAATCACTGTGCCCACCGGCGGCACCAGTGACTTTGCGCCGGAGATGTTGCATGCAGCGGCGGCTGGTAAACCGTATGCCTGCTTCGTTCGTGAAGATACACGCATTCCTTTTATGGCTATGCCGGATGCGGTGCAGGCGCTGCTCAACCTGGCCGATGCACCCGTCGAAAAACTTTCCCAGCTGGTGTACAACGTGACAAGTTTCAGCCCCACCGCCGCCGAACTTCGCGACCTTACCACGTCGGCATTTTCCGGGGCGAAGATCACCTTTGCGCCCCATTTGCAGCGGCAGGGTATTGTGGATACCTGGCCGGCGGAGGTGGATGATATGGCAGCTAAAACTGATTGGGGATGGTCGCCGGACTATGACCTGCACCATGCCTTTGAGGATTATCTGATTCCTACAATTCGTCAGCGCTACCAGTAGCGGATTATCGAAAACGTTGTTTCAGGGGTGCAATGCGCTGCACCCCTCTGAAACTATTATAACGGGGTATGAGTCCCTTTGTAGTGCTGTGCCTGGGAGAGAATGTCCTGGGCGCTATGGACGCCGCTTTCGCCCTGTGTCCCCAGCATTTCAGCCAGTTCAGTGATACGTGCCACGCTTTCCAGCGGAATGACCTCGGTCACGGTGCGGTCTCCCTCAATAACCTTGGTCACGCGGTAATGCCGGTCTCCATAGCTGGCAAGTTGTGCCAGGTGCGTGACCACCAACACCTGGTGGTTGACTGAGAGTAACCATAACTTCTCACCCACAACGCTGCCCACACGCCCGCCTATACCCTGGTCAATTTCGTCAAAAATCAACGTGGGCGTCTGGTCGGCCTGGGTGAGTACCCGCTTTAACGCCAGCATGATGCGTGCAGTCTCGCCCCCGGAAGCCACCCGCGCCAGGGGGCGCAGCGGTTCGCCGGGGTTTGCTGTCATCAGAAACTCAACGTTATCGATCCCGGTCATATCAAATGCAAGGCGCTGGTTGCCAACATAGCAGCCGTCCGCCTGTTCGCGCTGAGTAACCGCCACCTCGAACTGCGCTCTTTCCATTCGCAGGTCTGCCAGTTCCCTAACGATTCGTTCACCCAACTTCTGGCCGAACATCTTGCGTACCCGGCTGATTTTTCCACCCAATTCGCCGACGTGGCGCAGCAGTTTCTCTTCTTCTTTGCGCAGTTCTATCAGTCGTTCTTCGGAATGTTCGATGCCGTTGAGTTCGGCCCGCGCTTTTTCGGCATACTCGATGATGGCTTCAATCGTCGTACCATACCGCCGCCGCAGCTTGTTAATCATCTCCAGCCGTTCCTCGACCTCATCAAGCCGGTCGGCGTTGTACTCCACTGTGTCGGCGTAACGCCGGAGACTTAGCGAAAGTTCTTCCGCCTGTTCGCCTAAACTTTCAGCCAGTTCGTAATCATCTTTGAGGTCCGGGTCAATATTTAGGAGCTTTTGCATCAGGACGGCCACTTGCATCAATTGGTCAACCGCTGCCATCTGCCCATCGGCGTCATCATTGCCGTGCAGCAGCGCCACTGCCTCCGCCGTGAGGGTTGCTAACTGTTCGCTGTTTGCCATCCGGGTGCGCTCGATACGCAGTTCTTCGTCTTCGCCAGGTTTGAGTGCAGCTGCTTCGATTTCCTCGGCTTCATGGCGCAATTGCTCCGCCCGTCGCTTCAGGGCGGCCTCATCTTCCAGGAGGTGCTTAATTTCTCGGCGAATGGCGTTAATGTGTTCCACCACCGAGCCAACTGCCAACCGCATTTCGGTCAGGTCAGCGTAGCGGTCAAGCAAATCTATATGCGAACGGGGATTTAATAACGAAAGATGTTCTGACTGACCGTGAACATCCACCAGGGCGCCGCCAATTTCCTTTAGGATATCCACATTGGTCGTGATGCCGTTTACGCGCGCGGTTGAGCGTCCATTGCTGCGGATTTCCCGCCCCAGGGTCACATAGTCCGCGCCCACATCTTGCAGCAGGTCTTCACGTTCGAGGATAGGCTGCACCAGTGCAGAAACCAGTGGGCTTAACCCGAATACCCCCTCAATCGTGGCTTTTTCCGATCCGGCACGTACCATCCCGGCATCGGTTTTCCCCCCCAGGAGCAGTTCGACAGCATCAATAATGATGGACTTGCCCGCGCCGGTTTCCCCCGTGATCACGTTAAAACCCGGCGCAAAAGTCAGTTCCAGCCAATCAATAATGGCGAAATTCTGTACCCGTAGCTCTTCCAGCATATCGCTCCTCAAATCCGCATCTTAAAGCGCCCGTAGACGGCGAACGCTACCACACCGATAAAGACCAGCAGACTGATGTCCTGAATCGTCAAATTGAATGCCATATCCAATGGCACGGTTTGAGCGCCGCGTCCGCCAGTCACTTGATTCACATATTCAGATAATACCGAATAATTACGAATCAGGCCGCCTAAAAACCCGCCAATCGCCGCCGCCCCTGCGCCCACATACGCCGACTGCCGCCCGCGCCGGCGTCGAATCGCCCGGAGCGCAGCTTCACCAATCGCCCCGCCAACGGGTAGGCCAATAAAGATCATCAGAATGATGAATAACCCGATGGCACTGATAATGTACCCGGCGACACCGCTCAACACCGCGCAGACAGCGGCTACAATCACATAATCAAGCTGGTTCGACGTGTAGAACTTGTCCTCATGCTGACGCACGCACTCACGGCAGCGATACCCGACGGGTGTTAGTACCGCGCAATCCGAACACATCAGACGACCACATTTATTGCAGCGTAGAGCGGTTTCCCGGGTAGGATGTACGGCACAATAGGTGACTTCGTCGTCGGTTTCCAGGTTATGGTCATGATCGGACATGGGGGTTAGTCATCTCCCTGAAGGGTTTTCAACCAATAGATTATGATTATCGGCGGTATTTTTACCACGTTTCTATTGTACAAATGTGCTAAATATTATGCCAGCAGTCAACACACAAGCCAGATAAAGGGGAGGATCACAGACCCTCCCCTCGTAGATGCTGTACTTTGGGTATTTACTGTCCAGTGGGCAGGCTGTAGCTGCCGTTATAGTCGGTGATGCGGATGTTGTCCGGGTTGGGCGTGATGAAGAAAGTGCAGTCACCGTTTTCTGATAGATTATCTGTCTCCGGCCCATAGTCAGCGTAGCCATCGCTGATGGCGGTATCCCAGGTGAGTTTATATTCTACGCCATACTTGCCGGGCGAGAGGTGGCCGACCTGGGCACTAAAGAACACCCAGTAATCTCCATTACGCAGTTCAATCGGACTGGCAACCACGTTCGTGAAGGGCGCGGTATTTAGTGTAACCGAGTATTGGGCGTGGGCGACATGGTCTTCGACCTGTGCCCGTGTTTTGGCAAACCACGACCAGAAGACAATGACATTGTCATTATCATATAGCACGCCCGGATTGGCACGCGGGAAGGCATTGCACTGCGCGAAAATCATCCCCGGTGTTTGTGAGCGTCCCGGTTGGGCAATTTGCCGTGCCCCGATGACAACCAAGGGTTCCGGGGTGGCATTGATATTCGGATTGATAATTCCGCCCAAAGGCGATTGGATGCCCGGCCCGGTGTCCACCTGATTGGCCGTCTCGCTCCCTGAATCCAGGCTCGTTCCTACCGCATTGAGCGGATCGGCACATCCGTCCTGCAGATCATCTACAGTTGTCTCGTAGATGGTACTGCTCGGATTGCCTTCGCGGGCGATGATAATCTTCGCACTGGCAATTGCCGCGAATGCTACCGTTGCGCCGCTGTTATAGGGGACTCGTTCGCTAAACGCGTATGTGCCATTTACCGAAACCTGGCGCAGCGCGGTCAGGGCATTACCGGTGCCAGACGAGGCCGAAAACACCTGATAGTACACATCATAGCCTGCACCCATTTCGCCCGACAGGTTCATCACAGCCTGGTTTTCGCAAGCTACGAAAAAATATTCAACGTTCGATTGTGCCAGGGTGGGAGATATGCCTGAAATCAGCAGTATGACCAGCCCAACAACCAAAAACCATTTCTTCATTACAGATTCCTCCACTGAGGTCGTTCGACATACTACTGCAATGATAGCGCAAAAATGATCAAAACTCAGCCCCGGAATCATGCGCTTGCTCTACGTTTACTGCTGATATAATGACTCCAGGCTGGGGTCAATCATGAGCGCACAGTCCGTGAAGCGGTTGAAATATGCCTGCCGGGCGGCGTTGTCGAGTTGTTCCAACGGGTGGGCGGGTGGTGTGATAGCGACGACACACTCCGTATATTCCGCTATATATTGCTGGGCAGTGGTCATGGCTTCAGTCAGATCAGCGTCCGCCAGGACGTAGCTATCGAAGGCACGGCGCATCCATAAATTGCCCATGCCAGTGATAAAATGCGCCGGCTCGTGACTGTACAGGTTATCTCCATACGAACCGCTGAACATCGAGCCAAAGATGAGGGCATCCGGGCGCTGCAAAGCGGCATCAAATACCTGGTAGAGTGCGCGCAAGTCTTCCCCCGCACTGAACATCAGTGCCGCCTCGTCCAACAGGGAACGCTGCGCCGGCATCCCACTCCACAGTTCCGGCTGACTGGCGGCATAGCGCAGCCAGCGGTAACACGCTTCAGGGTATAGGGTCGTCGCGCTCACATAGGCCGTGCCAAGCTGGTATGACATGGGCGTATAGCGTGACCCATGTGGAAATGTAACGGCGCGATATGGGTCACCGGCGTCCCGTTGTTGCATTCTGTAGCCAAAAGTCGTCAGGTAGCCGCTGTAGATAGGCACACGATCATTAATATTGAAAAATCCGCCATAGTTCGTACCGAGCGCCTGATAATGGAATAATCCAGCTCGCCCCAGGTCAAGTGCCTGCTGTGTTGCGGCGATTGCAACCGGGTCATCCAGGTAAAATGAGGAAGGTTCTGTGGTGTTGTCAAACAGGCGACCACCATAGGCCGCTATCAACATCAATAGGGTGGTTTCCCCCCAGGCTTCGGTGCGGAAAGGCGCACCATCCCCATGTTGGGCAAGTTGCCGCAGTGTATTTTCGAGAGTGGTGATATCCCAGCCGGAAATCGGCTCCGGCACACCGGCCTGACCAAAAATCTCCCGGTTGTACCACATCACCAGAGGGTAGAGGGTCACCGGCAGCGCCCATGTCCCGCCGTGGGCACGCACCTGGGACATCGTGCCGGCCACCATGTCGGATTCTACGAAATATGGATCGGCGGCTAGCAGCGGCTCAATATCCAGTACCAATGACAGATTGGCGGATGAGATGGCATTGTCGTTCAAATAGAAACAGTCATACTGGGCAGCGTAATCGGCAAAAGACAGCCAGCGTGTATCGACCACCACCTGCCCGACCTGCGAGTCCTGTGCCACAAATGCTGCAGCCGCCGCGTCCCAGAGGTTCTGGTTGGGCAGCGGAGATACCATCTCTTCCAGATTAAACCGTAAAACAGCCTCATCGCCATCGCTGGCAGGTGGTGCTGGCGGAGGGGCAACCGCGATAACCGGGCTATTGTCTGCCGCCGCAGTCACCGCCGCCAGGATTCCGTACACATCCTGCTGCACCTCCTGGAGCGCGGTGCGAGCATCCAGGTTGTCCTGTGCCATTTGCTCCAGGGCGCGGCGGGTATACGCGAAGTAGAATTCATCGGATAGAGGAACGGCGTTCTCCAACCCGACGGCGATCAGGGCTTGTGTCTCCGCCGGGCGTCCCGCAGCCATGAGCGCCTCCACGCTGCGACGCGCCGGGGCATCTCCGTGGAGATAGAGCGCAGTCTCCGGCTGGTGTGTGAAGTACTGCACCAGCGCATAAGTCAGTTCGGGGTAGTTGGTGCCGGCGCTCACGGCAAAACCCTGCACATTCATTACCGCCGCACTCTCTCCAGGGAGCAGCACGGCTGTGTATTTCCGATCACCCAGGGAATTATCCGTCAGGAAGGTACCCCCGATGAGAAGCGGCGCAGCGAGGAAGTCTTCCCCGGCATCGCGCGCAGCTTGCCCTGCCCGGTAAAAGGGCAACCAGGCATCCAGCAATCCGGGGAGTTCCGGGTCATCGAGTACAGGCAGGGGTGGGGTTGTTTTCGTCAGCGCGATCCCTCGCCCCAGGAGTGCCCGGAACAGGGTGGGCGGGTCGAGCCACAGCAACCCTGACTCAATCTGCCCGTTTTGCGCCGCTGCTGCCAGCATATTCCCCGCCGCCACATAATCTGCCAGAGTCCAGCGTGCATTTGGATACACCAGCCTGGCGGTATCAAAGGCATAGGCATCATAGAGGAGTAGTCCCAATGTGCCGCCCACAGGCAGCCCCCACACCGCATTATCCCAGCGGAACGAATCGAGTAGAGCCGGGTAAAAATCGTCCAGGTTGGCTGTCGAATCGGCGGCCAGCAGCGGCGTTATGTTGAGGAGTGCTCCGGTTTGCAGGAACTCGGCGCTCAACATAGTGCCATCCACCAGCAGGACGTCTGCTTGCGCGGCAAAGTCCCGCGCCTGCCGGACAAATTCATCTACTGTTTCAACTATTGCAGGGGGAGTTAGGTTGTATTTAGCCAGTGGCACAATGACCACCTGCACACCGGGATGCTCCATCTCAAATCTATCCAGCAGAGTTCCGGAGAAAACGTCCTGCATCCAGCTTTCCACACCCAACGTTAAGATGACTGGCGCATCCTGCGCATATACGGGCCAGCCACACAGCATCAACCACAATACCACCAGAGAGAAACGGCGAAAGCAAATCATCTCACCTTGCCCCATTCTCAGCCTGCGGTTGCAGTGGATAAAAGATCGGTGTGTGCCAGCAGGCTGGATAGATTCCCAACAGTTGTTCTACTATACAATATCCGCGCTGCCTGCGTTCACCTGATATAATCGAGCATTCTATGAGAAGCACTTTTGCTCTACAATGAAACCAGGAAATGACACCAGAAGCAAAGGAAGTTAAATGTGAGTGAACGTACCGTTGTTGTTCTCCAGGGCGACCAGACCGGCCAGGAATTGCTGGATGAAGCGCTGCGCGTGATTGATCCTGCAGTCACTCGCTGCCCGCTCAAATTTGAAACGTATGATCTTTCCCTGGAAAATCGCCGTGTAACGAAAAACGAGGTGGTTTACGGTGCGGCGGCACGCATTAAGGAAACCGGACTCGGCATTAAAGCCGCTACGATTACCCCTGGCGACCCGGACGATGTGGGTAGCCCAAACGCGCTGCTGCGCGAACTGATTGACGGGCAGGTGATTCTGCGTACCGGGCGGCGTATTCCTTCGGTACGCCCGATGGCCGGTATTCATGCGCCGATTGCCGTTGTGCGTATGGCTGTAGATGGCGAGTATAACGCCAAAGAATGGCGTGAGGGCGAAGGGCTGGATGAAATCGCCTACAGTACGCGCCGTCTGTCGCGCCGGATATGTCGGGCGGTGGCTGAGTTCACCTTCCGCTATGCCAAACGCAACAATGCCCAGGTTTTCGGCGGCCCTAAGTATACCGTGAGCCCAACTTACGAAGGCATGTTCAAAGAAGAATTGGATGTTGTCGCCCAACATTACCCGGAAGTCTCTTACAATCCACAGTTGATT
The DNA here is from genome assembly GCA_937974245.1 of uncultured Chloroflexota bacterium. GTDB lineage: Bacteria > Chloroflexota > Anaerolineae > Aggregatilineales > Phototrophicaceae > JACKCG01. The sequence continues at coordinate 27,867 of CALJKV010000022.1, forward strand.
GATGCCACTTATGCGCTATTGCTGGAAACCAGTGGCGAGGCCCTGGTGATTCCGGCCTTGAACCGCGATGGAGACAACCTGAGCGACCTTGTGCTGAAGATGTTCGGCACAATTGCCGGGGCGGAATCGGTGATTTTTAGCTTTGATGATGATTTCCAGGTCAAAATCGCCCTTACCGAAGCGCCGCACGGTACAGCGCCCAGCCTTCAAGGTAAAAATGTCGCTAATCCGATGGCGATGATCCTGGCCGGCGCTGCGACAATGCGCTATGTTCGCACACCGGAAGCGACTTCTGCCAGTCGCGCCATTTACGAATCGGCTATGGAAACGGTCTATGACGGTATCCGTACTTCTGACCTGGGTGGGCAAGCTACGACCAGTGAGTTCACCGACGAGGTGATCCGTCGCGTACAGGCCAAGCTGGAAGTATGGGACGCGCTAGGACAGTAAGAGGATAGATACTGGGAAACACGCCATGAGCAGCGATGAATTGGAACCGATTACCCCCGACGAGGCTCGAAATCTGCTGGAAGCGGCTATCCAGGCGCGTTTGGGCGATAACTGGGAAAACGATGAGTTCGGCTGGGTGCGTGTAACTGGGCATGACTATATGGCACGTCTGACCCGCCGGGGAAAGAATCTCGATTTTTATGTGGATTTGCTCGGCAGTGTCACCATTGAAGAGAAGCCGATTAATGAGGCGCAGTCCAGCGGCCGGCTCATCGCCTGGGTGCTGTTGCTGCTCTCGCTTGGTATCGCCGTGCTCATCGCCCGGATTGTCGGGGGGCTGTAAAGTCGTATCGTGGTGAACAGGTTCGCTCCATTCTTCCGCCGCGACGGGGCGCTGCTGCTGGTGCTCATTGTCGTTATTCTTTTGTTAGCATTACCTACCCTGACATACCCACTAGGGCGTGACCAGGGAGAATTCGCCACGATTGGGCGCGGTATCCTTAACGGCCGGATTCCCTATACCCAACTGTGGAATCCAAAGCCGCCTGCCGTCTTTTACATATATGCTTTGGTAATGGCGGTTTTTGGTCGCACGGCGATAGCGCTACGGGCGCTTGACCTGCTATTGGTTCCGGTCATGATGTTGGCACTCTACTGGCTGGGGCGGCGTATCGCTAACCGGCGGGTGGGGCTGTGGGCGGCGCTCATTTTCCCGGTGTTCTACTTCACCGAAACATTCTGGACGTTGACACAAAATGACGGAATCGCTGCGCTGCCGATGACGCTGGCGGTTGTCTCTGCCTTCAAGGCGCGGGATGCCCTCAGCGGGCGGTGGGCGTTTGTCTGGGCGCTGTTGACGGGTATGTTGAGTGCCTATGCCGTTTGGTTCAAGTATCCGTTTGCGTTGTTCGGTGTGGCATTGGCGGCTGGGTATTTGCTCATCACGCCCGGAGATACCGATTATGATCTCAAGCCATCAGCACCTCTCTATATACTCAGAACCAGGGGATTAAGCCCCTGGCTCACCGGGGTTTGGGCAGGCGCTAAAGTCGCAATTGCGGGCTTTGTCTTCGGCGGATTGCTCGTTATCCTGGGAGGTGCGGCACTGCTGGCGGTGCAGGGGGCGCTGGATGCCCTGCTAGAAAGCGCCCGTGTAACATCCCAATACACCGCGCTCACGTTTAACACGGACGATTTTCGAGAGTTGATGGCGACGGCGGTAGGGTATCGCTGGCAGCAGTGGGGTGTAGTTTGGCTTTTGGTTGCCGGGTGGGTTTTTGTTAAACGCCCTGCGAACGAACGCAATCGTACTGGCTGGCGTCTGGTTCTGTTGTGGTTGTTGGCTGGTCTGTTCATTATGCTGGTGCAGGCCAAAGGCTACGACTATCATTGGCTGCCGATGCTCCCCCCGTTGGCGCTGTTGGCGGCGGACACGGTCGATAAGCTGCTCGGCAAGGTGAGGTTTATCCCTCGCGCTGTCGCGCTGGTTGCCGCAGCGGGATTTCTGGTGATCCTAGCTGCTGGTGTCTGGCCGCGTGCCTGGTCGTATCTTAGCGGGCAGGAGACGCAGATGGCGTATTTTCACCATTTCCAGGGGGGGGAGTTTGTGGCCGACGAATCACTGGCGGTGGCGAATTTGCTGCGCGAACGTGTTGCCCCCGGAGACTCGTTGTTTATCTGGGGATTTCGTCCCGAAGTGTATTATCTGAGCCAGTTGAACCCGGCGACGCGTTTCATTTTCCAGTTTCCGCTGGTAGCAGACTGGTATCCACCCGAATGGAAAGAAGAAGCGGTAGATACACTCTGGGCAGCGATGCCCCCTTATACATTGGTGCTGCAAGTGGACTATATGCCCTGGGTCACGGGGAGTCTTGAGGATTCCAATACATTGCTTCAGGCGTATACTGAATTGAATAACTGGCTCATTTACAACTATGAGTTCGACACTCAGATAGGTAACTTTTTCGTATGGCGACGGAAACCCGTATCCAGGTAATCATTCGCACGGCAGTCGAAGCCGACATCCCGATGCTGGAAGCATTTATCACGCCTTTTGTAGAAGAGGGCAAGCTTCTGCACCGGACGTATGATGAGTTGGAAGAATGGCTGACAAACTTCTTCATCGCCGAATTTGATGGTGAGATTGTCGGCTGTGCGGCGCTGGAAATTTACTCAAAAAAGCTGGGCGAGATTCGCAGTCTAGCTGTATCTGACCGCGTGCAGGGCATGGGCATTGGCAAACGCCTGGTGGAGGCGTGCATTGAGCGTGCCAAAGAGAAGAATGTCTTTGAAGTAATGGCTATAACGTCCTCTGACCAATTCTTCATCTCGTGCGGCTTTGATTTCACGCTGCCCGGTGAGAAAAAGGCACTTTTTATGCAGACCCGTGACCGGCATTGACCGGCATTTTAGCGTGTCAGTACACGGGGCATAAGCTCCTTATTTGCCCTCAGCCATTGACCTTTGTGACCCCTTAAAACCTCACAATTGACTTGCCTTTCCCTGTCCACTATACTCACAATATTCATGTTGCATGCATTCACCTGCTTCATGTTTACCTGTGAAATTCCGTCAGATTTGTACCTGGCGATCAACAGATTGAGACGATTAACCTGAGATGATTAACGAGAAAACGACGCAGACCCTGGAACTGCATAAAATCCTGGAGCAGCTCGCACGCTTTACGACCTTTTCTGCCGGGGCAGAACTGGCGCGGCATCTTCAACCAACAATTCACCTGGATGAAGCGCAGGGATGGCAGCAGGAAACTGCCGAAGCCCGCCTGGTATTCGAGAATAAGGTCACGGTTTCATTGGGGGGAGTGCGCGATGTCCGCGATGCTGCGATCCAGGCCACACGCGGCATCGTGGTCGAAGCGCAAACCCTGCTTGACATACGCTACACGCTGCGCCGGGCGACCAGCCTGCGCCGTACCCTGGGGCGGATGAAAGGGCAGTACCCGCTCTTAGCCGACCTGGTGAACGAAGCTGAAGAATGCACCCATCTGCAAGACGAAATTGGGCGCGTTATCAGTGACAAAGGCGAGATACTCGACAGCGCCAGCCCGAAGCTAGCCACCATACGCCGTGATTTGAAGGTGGCCTTTGACCGACTGCATACCAAGCTAAACCGGCTTGTGGCTTCCAGTACGAACGGGCCGTTCTTACAGGAAGCCATTGTGACCATGCGTAACGGGCGTTACGTAATCCCGATTAAAGCGGAGTTCAAAGGGCGTATCCCCGGCATTGTGCATGATTCGTCATCCAGCGGTGCCACTTTGTTTATCGAACCGCTGGCGACGGTAGAACTCAATAATGCATGGCGCGAACTGCAATTGGAAGAGGATAATGAGATTCGTCGTATTCTAGCTGCGCTCACTGAAGAAGTTGGTCACGAATCCGAATACATCGTACGGACAGTGGAAGTGCTGGCGAATCTTGACCTAATATTTGCCAAAGCCCGTTATGCCGAAGAACTCAACGCGGTTATGCCGGGGATGGTGCCCTTCAAGGTGCATCCCAAAAACCAGGAACATCCTGGCAGCACGATTTATCTGCAAGGGGCGCGTCACCCGCTGCTCACTGGGAATGTCGTGCCAATTGATGTGGAACTGGACGACGCGACGTGGGTGCTGGTTGTCACCGGGCCGAATACGGGCGGCAAAACCGTATCGCTCAAAACGGTTGGCCTCTTGTGCCTGATGGCACAGTGTGGGTTGCAAGTCCCGGCGGAGGACGCGAAGTTGAGCGTTTTTACTGGGATATACGCCGACATCGGCGACGAACAGAGCATCGAGCAGTCCCTCAGCACTTTCTCCTCTCACATGACCAATACCGTCCAGATTTTACGTGAATGCGATGAACAGTCTCTAATCCTATTGGATGAATTGGGAGCTGGTACTGATCCGGCGGAGGGTGCCGCGCTGGCGCGGGCCGTTCTGAATCACCTGGTTGAGCGCCGTGTTACGACGATTGTCACTACTCATCACCCGGAACTAAAAATCTATGGTGTGGAAACCAGTGGCGTACGGAATGCCAGTGTAGAATTTGATCTGGAAACGCTGCGTCCGACGTATCGTCTGATTATCGGCCTGCCGGGGCGTTCAAATGCATTGGCGATTGCTTCCAGGTTAGGGCTTCCGGCGGAAATCATTGAGAATGCACGCGGCATGGTCGCTACTGAAGAACTGGTTGCCGACGACCTGTTGGATGAAATCCAGCGGACACGGGCGGAAATCCGTAACAACCACGCGATTATCGCGGCCCTGCGTGAGGAAGTCGAAGAGCAAAGTATCGAACTGCAAGCGCGGCTGGATAAGATTGAAGATGAGCGGCGCGACATCGTGGCTTCGGCGCGGCGGCAGGCGGAGTCCGAAATCAAGGAGTTCCAGAAGGAGATTAAGCGGCTGCGCAACGAAATGCGAAGCGCGTCGCTGCCATTGGAAAAACTGAAGCAGCTACAGGATAACGCCAGCAACCTCTCCATTGACGCGCAGGAACCGGTGGAAAATGAAGGCGAGCGTGTTTATGAAAGCGGGTGGACACCACACCTGGGCGATAATGTCTATCTGGCGAAACTTAACGCGGAAGGCAAAATCTCAGAGCTTGACCGAGGCGAAGCCGTTGTTCAGGTCGGCACGCTTAAAGTCCGCGCCAAACTGGATGAGTTGGCACAACGTAGTGCCAATCCACAGCGTCTTAAAAAGCGTGGACACCAGCGGCAGTATGAAAAGTCGCCGGAGCCAGTTGCCCCTCGAGGCCAGTCTCCCGGATTAGAACTTGACCTGCGAGGCAGTCGGGTGGATGAAGCGCTTAAGCGACTGGAAACGTATATTGACGCGGCCTATCTCTCCGGGCTGCCTTTTGCCCGCATTATTCATGGTAAGGGGACGGGGGCGCTGCGTAAAGCGGTGCAGGAGCGCGTCGGCACGCACCCGCTGATCTCGAAAGTCACACCGGCTATGCCCAAAGAGGGCGGCGATGGCGTAACGATTATTCATATGGTGCCATTGACGGGTTAATCTGCGACAAGGTTAGTCTGTACACAAACAAAAAAGGACACGGCTGCGCGTGTCCTTCTTGTTTACTGTGGCATTGTAGTTAACCGCCAGAGCTATTGGTAGCGTCTGGCGTCGGTTCCGACGTTGGCACGGCAGGCGGGACGAAATCCGGGTTTGCCTCAGCCAAACTGCTGAAATCGAACAGGAACGGGCTGTTGGCCGGTACCAGTGCGATGTTCACGTTGTCGCTCAGATTCTGCACATACAGGTACTGGATCAGGCTGGGGTTGGCGGCGATCTGCTCGCTCACCAGCCGGAGGGCTTCGGCTTCGGCCTGGGCACGCAGAACAATGGACTGCGCATCACCTTCGGCGCGAGCAATCGCGGCATCGCGTTCACCATCGGCCTGGGCGCGAAGCTGGTTGGCTTCGTTCTCACGCTGGACGACACGAAGTTGGGCCTGCTGCGCTTCCTGGTCGGCAATCTGTTTCTGCTCAATCGCTTGGCGGAACAAATCCGAGAAGGTGATGTCACGCACGAGCAGATCCGTTAGGTGCAGACCTTCAGCCTCAAAGCGTTCGCCAATCCGAGTTTGCATTTCATTTTCCATGTCGGTGCGTTTTTCGCCATAGATATCCTCAGCGCGATATCCCGAAACTACATCCCGAATGAGACCACGTACGGTGGGCCGCACGAAGTTTTCCTGGTAGCCGGTCTGCCACCGCTGGTGTAGTTCATTTACCTTGTCCGGGTTCACGTTGTACAGCACCGTAATATCCAGTGCGACTTCCTGACCATCTACTGTTCGGCTTTGCACCGCATCATTGCCACGCAGTGCCCCTTCAGTTTCACTTCCGGACATGGTGTATTGTTGCTGATTAATCGGATAGATATAGTAAATCTGGACAACCGGAATAACCACCGATGTGCCCGCCCGGCGCGGTGCTTCAAACTGCCCGGACAGTGTGTTGACGATCACACCGACCTGAGTTGGTTCAATAATCAGGATGCCCTGGCTAATTATGCCGAACAGCAGCCCGATGACCAGCCCAACTACAGCCAGCAAGGCACCACTGCGTGCATTTCGTCCCTGGGAAACGGATGTAACTGCGATAGCTATACCGGCGAGGAAAAGCACACCACCGACTAACGCCAATGTGCCTAAAATTCCACTTACACCACCCATCAATGACTCTCCTTTGTACGAACTATGATGCTCGTTTATAGACCGTTAGAGGAATATTTCAACCAGATTATAACACGTCTGCGTCATTTACCAGCATAATTTGCCGGATTGGTGGAGTGATGAGACAGACGGTCAGCAACATCTCATGTGAATCTGCCTTCTGGGTGAAACCACCTCAACTCCCGATAGCATCTGTTTTACCCAATTGGGTATACGCAAAATTCTGCCCAAAAGTTGCATAGTACCGTCTCTATCCGATCAAACCTTGCGGCGTTGTCTCCGGCTAGTACAATTAGAAGCATATCGCCCTGCCAGGAGACCCACATGGCCGACAGCCTGTTCGATAACCGCTACCGCTATGATTACATCTACCCGCGTGGTCGCTCTGGTGAGACGCTCCGCGCTGTAGATACCTACGATAATGATCGTCCCGTGGTCGTCAAGCGACCCGCCCCTAATGATGCCCCGCCGATTCGTGCCGGGCAGGAAGTCAGTATCCTCAATGAGCGTAAAGCGTTGCAGCGTCTGGAAGGCCACCCAATCATCACGGGGCTGTTAGGTAGTGGTCAGTTCGTGGTAGGTGGAATCGCCCACCAGTATATTGTGATGGAACGCGGCCAGGGCGTGTTGGTAGATGAGCTGGTACGGGATTTGGCCGCTAAGGGAGAGCGGCTGCCTGAATTGGAGATGCTGGTCATCCTGGATGGACTGCTCGAATTGCTCCAAACGGCGCATGAGCGCGATGTGGTCTACAACGATGTGGATGCCAAACATCTTTTTTGGGATCGTGACGGTTACCGGCTCAAAGTGATTGACTGGGGGAATGCCGTCTTCCTGGAAGGTGATGAAACCACGCCTCAGGGTATCAGTCGGCAGAGCGATATTTTCCAGGCCGGTCAGTTGCTCTATTACATCATCAGCGGTGGGGGACGGGCTGATCTGCCGCGTGACGCTGGCGAAGATTTCCTGATAAACCTGGGACATGATGCCGAGCGGGTCTCGCCACGTTTGCACCAGATTATGAGCAAGGCCGCGCATCCCAACACCCGGTTGCGTTATCCTTCTATCACTCGGCTGCGGAAAGACCTGGATGAGTATCGCGGGCCGCTGGAACGTGAGCGTAACAGTATCCTGGGGCGTATGACCGAACGACTGCGCCATAGCCGCAGCAAAGATGAACTTCAGGTCATGTTAGAAACACTCGAACCTGCCCTGACGATGGACCCCGGATTCCCACAGTCCCGGCAGACCTACCGCGAGATTCTGGCCCGGCTGCGCGATCTGGAAGTTGCCGCCGACCTGGACGCTGTCCGCATCTACCTGGAAAGCGGGAGTTGGGAGCGTGCAGCCCGGTTGCTCGGCAATCTTCGCGCTCGTGCCAGAGGGGAGCAGGCTGGCATGGTGAATATGCTGCGCGAGTGGGCGGAGACGATGCAAACCGCAGGACTTGCGCCTACACCCTCGGCTATTCTGGAAGCGGTCACACTGATTTTCGATGATTACCCGGTACGTGCTGCCGACATGCTGCTCACCCATGTAGACGATGAAGCCGCGTATCCGGTGCAGCTTCTGTTGGCGGAGCGAATCTCGGCCTATGTGCCGGATGTTCTGCTGCTGCGCCCCAACCTCTACCGGGTTGAGACGACGCTGGCACACCTGGCAGCTGAAGGAGGCAACACCACTGAACCGCGTGCCTTATTGACGGCTATTCACCAGGTTCTCAACGCATTGGCCGGCATGAGTCCGGCTAATCTGGTTGATTTGCGGGACGGATTCCGCACTGTGGTGGATGAAATTACCGCGCTGGGGGCGTTGCTGGATGGTCTTTCAGGGGAAGGGATCGCGCAAGACCGACTGCCCATGGCCGCGCTGGATCGTGCCTTGAATGCGGCTATGATTCTGGCCGACAATATGCACGTGATTGGCCGGCAGGCTACCGCCAGCCCCCGTGATGCTCTGGCGGCGCTGGATGCGAGCCGGACGATAGACCCATCCAATCCTGCCTGGGACACGGTGGGGCGGTTGTTGGATGGCCTTTATGAACTCTTGGGCAGTTACCAGACCTATGTTCCGGCGGCGGATGGCTCTGACCTCGCCGGTTGGCTGCGCGATTCTCATGAAGACCTGGCCCCCTTTGCTGGACGTTTGTTTGATGAAATGCTCCTCGGTATGGTGCGCGGGCTGGAAGCGGCTGCCGAAGCCTGGGGGAACTACGCTGAAAGCACGATTCTGGGCAATCGCTTGGGGACCATTACGGCGCTCAACGATGCGGCGGATGCGATAGGCACAGTCAGTCCGACATTAGCCGGATGGCTCAACCAGCTTCGCGCCATTATCAGCAGTGCACACTATATCGAAAGGCACACTCTGTATGGCGGGTTAGGACGCTTGCTGGCGGATGGCTGGGAGGCCTTCGACAAAGGTCGTCTGCCGGATGCCGAGCGGCTGGGGAATCAGGCCGTAGATATTGCCAAAACCGATACTGAGAAGCTGGCAGCTTCTCGTCTAGCTCGCCTCGCTGAACTCACCCGCAACTGGCTTGAACGCAGCGGGGCGGCCAACCGTAAAGGCGTGAAAACGGCGCTCAGTACCGTCGAGACGCTGTATACTGTCGAGGAAAGTGCCATTCGTGAAGCCTTCACCGCACAGATGCCGAGTAAAGAAACATACCTCAAGGCGATGGGCAAAGGGCTGGTTGAACTTTATAACCGGAGCAGTACCGCCGGACTGCGAATTCTGTTCGCCAACTATATTTTCCTGGGCGCGCTGGATGCTCATGGTGGCGTGTTAGAGGATGCTGGGTTCTGGCTTGAGGCGGCAGTCAAAACGCTGGGCGAGTACGGAGAACGTCATCCGCTCACTCGCGCCCTGGCGGAATTTACCGAGCGCCGGCGGGATTTGAATGCGGCGGCGGCCCTCTTGAATCAGGTCAACGGCGGTTTCGCCTTGGCGACTCTCGATAGTACGCGCCGCAAGCTGGAAGATAACCCCCAGGCACGGACTCTGGCCGCCGGAATCCACAGCCTGCGCGAGTTAGAGGCCAGTGTGCGCGATTGGTCGGACGGTGAGTTTCGTTCCGCCGGAATCAAGCTGGACAATGCCATTAAGAATGTTGGTGAGGTGGAGCAGGCAGGGGCGATTACCCTGACCGGCTATCGTAGTTGGTTGATGGAACTGAGCGCAGCATCGGCGGAACTGCACAATCTTTCACGCATGATGCACCAGGCGATTGATCAACGTCCGAATGACCCGCCAGAGATCATCGTGTCGGCACACCACCGTATGGTGGAAGTCACCACCCGGTTACTCGGTGAAGCCTACGCCGCCACTCCGCGTGCGTGGCGCGATACCTATCGCTCATTTGTAGAAGTCTATACCGATTATTCCGTGCGTCGCAGCGAACGGCTGAACCGCTTTAATCAACTGTTCCGTGCTATGTTCATTGATCGCCATCCGGCCTATCCCCTGTACCGCCACTGGAACCAGGTGACGGAAGATTCGCCGGAATTCCCGGCACCACCCACTGATGAACCCACACCCCGCATAGCCGAGGGGGATGACATCGCCACTAGTGAATATCGCGGCTCACGCTATGCCGACCCGCAGCCAGAAGGCAGCACGGCGGTGCGGCTGCCACGCCTGTCACGACGGGTTATTCTGGCGGGTGGTGCTGCGCTGTTCGTCTTAGTTGTCCTGTTGATACTGGATGGTCTGTTAGGTAATCAAGGTGCAGGTGTGTCGACCATTGCTGTGACCATTACCGATACTCCTACTTATGATCCTTCAGGGACGATGGTGGCCCTGCTCGCCCTGAGCGCAACGGATGCGCAAACACTGACTCCCACGGGTACAACTGACCCGGCGCAGGAGACGCCTACCCTGCCGTCCCCGCCCATTGAATTTGCGACACCAACTATCCGACCTACGCTCGTGAGTGTGGATGGGTCGCCGCAACCCACTGATACCCCCACCGATACGAATACGCCTACTGATACCGCCACATCAACGCCGACGGATACACCGACTATCACACCGACACCGACCAGTACTGCCACGCCGCCCAGCACGGCGACCGTGACTCTGCCGCCGGAAGGGCTGCAAGGGGCACAGGACTTGTTGGCGCTTTTCAACCGGCTACCAATGTTTCCCTGGAGCAGTGAGGAATTTTCATTAGTGCAGGCGATTGACACTTCTTATTGGCGTCTGGGGTCGAGTCCGGGTAGCGAGGGAGATGAGGTGGTAATTACGTTGCCTGCTGACCTGCTCGAAACGTACTTTGGTAACAATGCGGCCAGTCGGATTCGCCGGATGGAAATTGAACTCACGTTGACGAGCCATCTTCCGGCGCTGCTCGAAGCCAATCAGGTCTACTTTGGGGCGCTCCTGCAAGACGCGGCTAACCCGAGCCGGACCGCTGGGGTGAATATCCAACTGGTTCAGCCTGGAATCATTAACATCGGCCACCGTATCGGAGCTGAAACCACGACAATCAGCCAACGTTCAGTCAGTATTCCTGGGGGACGCATTCGCCTGGAACGGGATCCATCTAACGGCAGTATCACGGTATTCTATAATGGTGAACAGATCGGTGCGGCTATTCCCTTCACCGGGACCAACACGACTGTCCTGCCCGTTCTCTATGCGCGGGGCGGGGGCGTCATCGTAAGCGTTACGAGTTGGTCGGTGACGGTACGTTAGGCTATGCCCTTGGCAGCGTGAACCAGAATGTTGAACCCTTCCCCGGTTCGGATTCAACGCCAATCTCTCCTTCGTGTGCCAGGACAATGCGCTGCGTAATGCTCAGGCCTAAACCTGTGCTTTTTTCGCCGCCAGTCGGTTGGGCGGAGAGGCGAGCAAAATCCTGGAACAATCGTTCGCGATCGGATGGGCTGATACCCGGCCCCTGATCCCGAACTTCAAAACGCCACATATCCCCGTTCAAGGTCGCCCACACCCAAATCGTGCTTTGCGGAGGAGAATACTTGATGGCGTTAGAAATGAGGTTGTCCAGAACCTGCCGCAATCGTACCGCGTCCGCTCGGACTTCGCCTTGATTCACTGTTTCCAGTTTTACGACAGTGCCTTTTGCCGATGCCAGTTTCGAGTGCCGCTCTACAGCCTCACCCAAAAACGCGGCTGTATCTATCGCAACTGGGGCCAGTTGCAGTTTCCCGGATTCAATGTGAGACACATCCAATAAGTCATTGAGAAGATTCAACATGTAATTGATCTGCCCCTGAATATCATGTGCGATCTGGGTTCGAACATCATCCGGCAGATCGAGTTCCCCCATGAAAAACAACTCAGTCGCCATCTGAAGGTTGCTCAAGGGATTGCGCAGGTCATGCGCTGCGATACCCAGGAAGGTGTTTTTGAGATTGTTCAGCCGTTGCAATTCCTCGTTTTGCCGCACAATTTCAGCCTGTTGGTCAAAGATTTCGGAAACCAACCGGCCTTTTTCCAGGATAATGGACAGCTGCCCGGCTACTTGCTTGAATACGTCCACATGAGTCCGGTCATAGATGTTTGGCTCAATACTGGAGAAAAACATGAAGCCAACAGGGACACCATTGGCGATGAGTGGACAGGTCAACGATGATCGGATTCCTTCGCTCAGAATTATGAGGGATGATTCAGATTGCGGTTTGTGTTGGGTGTAATCCCGCAAGTCATGAATGATGCGTGGTTCACCAGTTGCGATAATCTGCTGGAGACTGCTTCCTTTGAGTGAAGCCGAATAGCCCCGACCGAGTTTGATCTCTGGTTGGTCAGATTTTGCCCAATACGCCCGCACGGATTCACTGTCGTTTTCGATGAGTGAGAAGCCAATGCGATTATAGGGGAGCAGGTTACGAAAAGCATCATAGACGTGTTCCAGAATTTCATCCAAAACCAACCCAGCGTTGATCTGGGTGGTAATCTGGCTCAACATTACATTTTCCTGGTAGCGTTTCTGGATGCTCTGGCCGAGTCGGCTCAACGCATCGCCCAACCGCCCGATGTCATCGGCAGGCAGCACCGGGACTTCGATGCTATATACCCCTTCAACGAGATGTTCAACCGCTTCGATATACGATGGAATACGCTTATCTGAATCGGAATGCTTGCTCATGGGTTTGTCTTATCTCGATATAGTGTTTGGGGTTGATCTAATTATATTGGGCAATGAACAAAAAAGTGTAAAGAGACTTTTACAAGTAACCTTGCCCTGCTGATTCGGCTGGTAAACTGCCGTTAGATATAAATTTCTGCAATCTTTATTGTACTCACGTAAATCCGTAGTAAACTATAAACAAACCATCTCATAACTTTTACGGAGCAGACGAATGTCCGAGCATACGGGCGCGAATGATCCAAAATGGCTGGAAGAGTTTGAGCAGCTAGCCAATGAACAGCTTGGGCACGACTCATCGTGTGAACACGTTCACCCCATTGTCGAACAATGGTTTAACCAACTGATGAACGAGGACCCTCCGGAATCGCGGGATTCGGTAGCTCAGGCAATGGCTTGTTTATCTACCGAGATTTTGTATACCACTCCCCAGCAATTGCGCGATATTCTGATGCAACAAATCGCCGAAGATGATCTGGCCTTATGGATTGAACATGTGCTGCTGGTAGGTCGTGCCTTTGAAATTGCCCTCAATAATGGCAGACTGGACGACCTTTAGCGAATGAATGACGGGGCCCATTGATATAGTATCCGTGACAAACCTCAGATCACGGATCAAAGGGCGCGATATATTGCGTCCTGGGTACGGCCGGTTTGCCTGCCGTGTCCCTGATATGCAATTGTGCCTATCAGCATATTCTCTATTCCGCATATTCAGCGCAGCACTTCACCGGAAACAATCGTGCGCGATCTGCTGATGTAGTACACCCGATAGCTGTGCCCCCGGGTAAAACCATGACCAATCTCCCGTGAAACTGGAAAGCGAAATCTGCCGATGACCAGGTAGTAGGGAGACCAGAAGGGCAGCGGCAACCGTTCTTGCAGTGTCACGCGGCCATCAACTGCACGCACGCCGTTCGCTAGATCCGCCTGGAATGATAGCCAGATCAGCGCCGCTACTGCTGCCATCATTACACCGGCAAACCAGATGACGACCATTGACTGGAACATCAGTCCACCAATCCCCAAGACTGCCACCACCAATCCCCAACCACGTACAGATGATACGACCTGGCGTAATAGGATCTCTCGTTGGTTGGGGCTCAGGCGACCACGCTGGTTGTCAGCTAAGTCAGCGGCGGTGAAATTCAAGGCAGATATCAAAAGCATATAGGGGTTTGGACGCATCATGATAGTACCCTTTGGAGTGGAATCGGCACGCCGGACTCTGCATTCGACATATTTGTCACGTTGTGCAGCACACCAGGCTCAATACACGAAAAGGATTATTCTAAAGAAATATCGCGCGGGTGAATCAATCAGCGGCACCACTGGAGTAAATGTTCATTTACCATTCTACGGCAGAATAATAGCAGGATTCCCCCAGACAATGGGGGAATCCTGGCACGAAAAATGCTTATGTATCCTCGCGCGGGGTATGGCGGGAAACATTGGGGTAGAATGCAAGCAGAAATCCGAAAGACGGCTTGCTCGCATCAAATTCATCGCCATTGTCAAATTCATCCAGCAGCGCCTTGAGCCGCCGGTGAAATTCGATGGCTTCTGCTTCAGTCAGGTTCATGCCGCCGCGCCAGAGCATAAGAGAATGCGGGGTAGGTGAGTCAGGTTCTTCAGGAGTGGTCAGGTCAATCATCCCGACCTGAATGCTTTTCTGGATGTCGTCGCGGGTTTCTTCAAAAATACCCATCAACACCATGTTGAGGTTCTCTTGCCCGCCTGGCGAGTCGGGCGAAAGTAAATCGCGGCTGACCCGAAAGCTCATCGCCGCCGCCCGGTACTGTTTTTCGATGATACCGGAGACCACACGGGTATCAACTACCTGAATCAGCGCCCGTTCCTCAAGCTGTTTGATGTGATAGTACAGTTTCGTTGGCGGCAGTTCCAGTTGTGCCGCGATTTGTTTTACTGTGCATGGGGTAAACGCCAGCAGCTTAACGATTTGAAGGCGCAGCGGATCGGCCAGGATCTTGAGTGTCTCCAGATCATCTACCATCATTTCGGAAGCTGGTTTGAATGGGGTGGTCTGCGTACTGTTCATGATTCAAGTGTAGCCAAAGTGAAACAAATTGACCACTGTTAAGAGAATTCCGCCACAATTTGCATCAGAACGCCGTGTGTTGTGGCCGGGTCAAGCTGTCGGGGGGCGCTGCCGAGCAGTACCAATCGGTAAAGTGATGTCTTACTATGTGCCAGGTACATTTGTGCTGCTGGCGTCATGGTGGGAGTGAGGCGCAGCTTCACCCCCTGCAATACGAACGTGGCAGACGCCGCCGACCTGCGCCATGGCGCCGCCCCTAACAGCCTGGTGTAAGATGCGATTGTTATTTCGTCCAGGTGGGCGACCAGCACCTCTAGCTCAACGATGCCAGTCACGCCGTTGGCATGTTGAGTTGCGTCGAGTGTATCCGGCACACGCACCGTGCGCGGCGTCTGGTCTTCAATTAAGAAGGGCGACATCCCGCCGGCTACTGCTGCTGTCAACCAGCGCATTTCCGTGCCATCTGCTCGAAGGCGACAACCCGGCACAACATCATCCACCGCTGCGCCGTGCTCCCTCAAAGCTGAAATCAAGGTTTCCAGATTATCGACCAGCAGCGCGTACCCCGCCATACCTTCCGCCCCCTGTGCCAGGCCGCTGAAATCCGCGACATGCGGTTCACTGCGCGAGTCGCCGGTCAGTGCCAGCAGTTCCAGGTAGCTACCATCCTGGAAGCAAATCAGGGCATTATGTGTCGTGCCGCTGGCGTGTCTTCCGCCATACAGGACGGTGAAACCCAAGGCGCGGAAGTCCACTATCGCTGTATCCAGGTCATGCACGGCGATAATAACGTGGTCAAGCTGGAATGCCATCTTGTTTACTCCACGGGTCGCAGCGCATCAACCGCCGGCAGAAACACGCCATTATAGTATGTTTCAGTCACCGCATTTGGGCTCAGTAACATCACGAGATAGCCTGTCTCATCTTGCTCGGCAATTGCCAGCGATGCCGTCATGGTATCGGTGTTAAGCGTGTAGAATGTCCATGTCAGCCCGTTGGCGGCCTGTTCACCATCACCCGCTGGGAAGCCGGGCAACCTCATCTGCTGCTGCAGAAGTTCCCGCACCGCTGTGGCTCCGCCCGGTATGGACTGCTGGAACAGCACAGTAGGGCTGGCTGTCGAAAGTGCGTAGATGCCCGGCCTGATTTCGCTCCAGGTATCAGGAATCACACTGGTGAGACTATACGCCTCACTGGTCAGGGGGATGAGGTTAAAAGTTGTTTCCGGCGCGACAAACGTCATTGGTGGCATTGAGGTGATGCATGATGAGTCCGGCTCTCTGGTTGGGTCATTCAGAAAGCTCAGAGCAATTTGCAAGGCACAGGTATCCGAACGCACCGCGCCATGTCCTAGGCCAGGGAACACATACAAGTAACTGTTGGCGAGGTCGTCAGACACCATCTGCCCCCAGTCCGGCGGTGTGATCGGATCGAACTCACCCGCCAGCACCAGGGCCGGGATATCGCTCACCACTGCCTGGTTCTCACCTTCAGGGGCGGGCTGCACACCCCATTCAGCGCACAGTGTAAAAATATCCTCTGTGAACCGGTTGAACGTGCCTGCCAGACTCTGTGGCAAACCCGCGCTGCTTGCCAGTGCCTCGTTCAGCGAAACAGATTGCATTTCTTCGGCACACTGTACGGAATAATAGAATGCTTCACTTAAACCCAATGGACGATCCAGGTAGTCCTGGGCGATTAGCGACAGTGCCTGCGCATCACGGTTTAGCAAGGCATGGATGATCTGCGGGATATTCGGCAGAACTTCCTTGCGGTACATCAGGTTAAACAGGCCTTCCACCAGCATGTCTCCGGTGATATAGACCGTGAATTCAGCGCCTTGCTGCATGGGGATGATCGTTCGGGCGGGTTCAAGGTTGAACTGATCCACAAGTTCATAAAATGCCGTTTCGAGGTTTGGATAAGCGGCCTGGCAGCCCTGTTGTGCCGCACACGTATCGAAGAGCCGGCGGTAAGCGTTACCTAGCAGTGAGGCGAAATCCAGGTACAGATTCACCTGCAAGGGGTAAGCTGAATCGATAATCACGCTGCGAATGCCATTGGGAAAGTCGCGCATAACGGTCAGCGCCAGCTTAGAACCATACGATACCCCAAATAAGTTCCACTGTTCATAACCCAATGCCTGCCGAATCGCCTCCAGGTCAGCCGCATTGTTGGTTGTGTTGTAGAGATCAAGTTTCGCCCCGGTTTCCACCAGTTGGCGGCGGCATGTTAGGAGTGCCTGGGATTCTGCTTGTTTGTAGTCCTCCACCGGGCGTTGTTCTCCGGCAATTTCGTAGAGGGCGAACAGGAAGTTTGGGCAATCGAGTGACGGTTCGGAACGTCCGACGCCGCGCTGGTCAAAGAGGATGAAATCGCGGTTCTCTAAAAATCCGTAATAGTTCGGGCGGAACGTATTATCCGGGTATTCCAGCGCTGCCCCGCCGGGGCCACCTACCAGCAGCACAACCGGGTCAGGCTGTGGGTTTTCACTGCGGCTGTGGATGATTGCCACTTGCAACGTAACTGTTTCACCATTATCAGGATTCTGATGATCAGCCGCGACTTTCACTGTGCCGCAGTCAATTGTGAGGCCGGTGGGCATAATAAACGGGCAGCGACCCGGCTCAAAGGCCGGCGCACCGCCTTGAGCATGAACGGGAAGCGATACCACCAGGAAAAGTAATAGAAGACACATTAATCGTTTAACCATCACAATACACTCTCAATCATATGGATAAGCAAAGAAGCATTTTATGTTACCGTATGTCAGGCGGGAGACAAAGCGCGATATTTAGTGGCGGGGGGCAAGCGCAAAACCTGCCCCCTGGTTACTGCGGCGGCCACCATGCCGGATGCGATTACCCTTCGTAATACTTGTCAATCTTCGTCAGAGCCGCGTCTACAATGTCCAGCCCCTCTTGAATCTGGGACTCAGTGATCACCAGCGGCGGGCAGTTATAAATCACATTCCATCGAACAAAGGTATTCATACCATCGGCTTTCAATGAAGCTGCTACTGTGCCCATCGCTTCTGAAAGCGGCTGGTTAAAGCTGCTCATCGGTTCATGGGTGTCTCGGTTCCTGACAATCTCAATCGCCTGGTGCAGCCCCGCCCCGCGAATATCCCCAACACATGGGTGTTTCTCGGCCAGGTCCATCAAGCCCCGGCGCAGTACCTTGCCCATCTCACGGGCATTTTCGATGAGATGCTCGTTACGATACACTTCGATATTGGCGATGCCCGCCGCACAAGCCAGTGCATGGGCGCTGTATGTCAGTCCACTCAGCAGGGGATGTTCGTCAAAATAGGCAGCAACTTTCTCGCTTACGATGGCAGCTCCCAGGGGAATATAGCCACTGGTCAAGCCCTTCGCCAGCGTCATGATGTCCGTTTCCACATCCGGGTAGTGATCAATACCGAACCACTCGCCAGTACGCCCGAAACCGCTCATCACCTCGTCAACGATCAGCAGCATATTATATTTATCGCAGATTTCGCGCAACCGGCGGAAAAAAGTGTGACTGGGCTGGATGATCCCACTTGAACCACTGTAACCTTCCCACAAAATCGCGGCGCATTCCCCAGGCCCTTCAAACTGCACGATCTCCTCAATCATGTCGGCCATAATCAAGTCGCCTTCTTCCTGCGTCCGTCCTCTGTAAACCGGACTCTGGTAAGCATAGGGGTCGGGCAGGCGCACAATCCAGGGGACACCGGGTTCGTTGCCAAGGCGGCGCGGGTCGCCACCCGCCGTCATCGAGCCAAAGGTCGCCCCATGATATGAACGGTAGCGGGTGAGGACTTTCTGCTTGCCGGTATAAAGGCGAGCCATCTTCATCGCGTTCTCTACCGCGTCCGTGCCGCCATTGGTGAAGAATGATTTCTTCAGGCTGCCCGGCGTGACTTCCGCCAGTAGTTCCCCTAAAATGCCGCGTGGTTCAGTGGCGATACCGGGGTAGGCGTATGTTACTTTGGCGGCCTGCTCCTGAATTGCTTTGATGACGTGCGGATGCCCATGCCCGACATTGACATTCATCAACTGTGATGACCAGTCAATGTACCGTTTGCCATCCGAATCCCAGAAGTAAACCCCTTCGGCACGAGCCATTGTGATTGGTTTCCAGGCATTCTGAGCCGTCCAGCTTGCTAATGTGAAAGTTCTGTTCTTCTCAACAACTTCAGCGGTTGTGACCATGAGATAATCTCCTGTTCATTATTTTGTGGCCGCTAATTGTAAATCAAAATAACAGGGGAAACGAGAAAGTGGATATACAAATCAGAATCGGCCTATTTTGCTGATATATAGGACTAAACGTTTATGCGTGTGTTAGGACTACGTGTGCTAAAATGAATAAAGTAAATAGAAGGTGATACCCTAGAGAATATTCTCGGATGGATAACTTAAGCGCCAATTATATGATCTGGAAGATGCAGTCCCAGGAAGACGTGCAGGGACTCATCAAAGCGGCTCGTGACCCGGATGCGGACATCCGCCGTCGCGCAGTGGCGGCACTTCGCACGTTGGGGGCAACGAACGCAATTCCGGCGCTGCAAGTCGCTCTGGTCGCGGAGAATGACCCGACTGTGCGCACTGCATTGATGGCAACGCTGGACTTCTTGTTCCAAAAAGACATTGACGAAGAGGAAAACGGTTCGGCGGACGAACGCCATAAGCGTATCGTGAGTCTCGTCAGCCAACTTAACAGCGCTAGCCCGACTCGCATCATCCAGGCGGCACGAGCATTAGGCGAACTGCGAGAGAAAATTGCCACCGAAACCCTGGTAATTGTCTTCCGTAACCAGTCACATTCTCCAGCAGTGCGATTGGCGGCGGCGGAAGCGTTGGTCAAGCTCGAAAGTGCGCCAGTAGAAGTCTCGCTGCTGGGGGCGCTCACCAGCTCGGACTGGCGTATCCGGCGTAATGCTGTCGCCGTGCTGGGGCAGCTCAAGGCGGATTGGGCAGCAGATCCCTTGAGCATGGCGCTCCATGATGCCAATGAGCGTGTTCGGATGACAGCCCGGGCAGCACTGGAACGCATTGGCACGCCGGAAGCACTGGCGCTCCTTGAGCGCGGCGGTAACGCGAGGGACATGATTGAAGTTCAGACCGTTGCATCGGCTGAAGATGAAACTATACCGACCTCAGCGGTAGATATACTAAGCGAACCCCTGTCTACTGAGGAAGACACCCAGCCCAGTATCTCACCCCCTGTCGTTTCAGACTAAGAATATTCCCGAAAATACTTAAACAGACAGGCTGGAGACGGCAAAACGTCCCTTGTTTTGTGCTTGGCTCAATCTCTTGTTCATGACTTTGCTTGTTTTCTGAACAAGGGGCGGGCAGCCCCCTGTTCAGTAGTTTTACGGTGGGGTGTTACTTTAGCCGCTGATCCATAATGTAGTCGGCGGTGCGGATGGCAAGCGCCACAATTGTCAAAGTTGGGTTGACCGGGGAAGTTTCGACAAAGCTGCTTGAGCCAGCT
This sequence comes from uncultured Chloroflexota bacterium, assembly GCA_937974245.1. Lineage (GTDB taxonomy): Bacteria > Chloroflexota > Anaerolineae > Aggregatilineales > Phototrophicaceae > JACKCG01. Next base: position 48,160 of record CALJKV010000022.1, read on the forward strand.
GTGAAGAGATTGCGGACGCCATGTACCTGGCAGTATGGGTCTACTACGCTGTTGTCGGGTGATGTCCCCATTCGACATGTTCCTAGGTGGTGTGACCAGGAAGTCCACCCCTCATACGGCTGGAGAAACGATGAAACGGTTCCGGTGGCTTCATTCAGTCTCTGGAACAGTCGCTGCGAAAAAGCGTATGTTTCCGCATCAAATGTGCTGGACTGATGGTGAATATGAGGAATCCGGTCGCCAAACGGATCGCGTGTGTCGGATAGAGTAACATACTTCTCATCGGTCATATCTGACTCGGCATGGAACCACATCCACCGTGTATGCAGGAAGAAGTCAGCCGCTTCTTGCAGGTTGTTCATTTCTGCGAAAGTCGGGTCGGCGATGCCCGAACGCGGCTCGGACTCAGTGAATTCAATCTTAACGCCACCATAGCTTCCACGATCTTCATGGTCAATAAACTGGTGGCTTTCCGCCGTGTGTGGCCCAGCGCGGCCTGGGAAGACTGGCTCCGGGTAGCGGAGTAGTGCGTAACGGATCTGGTGGAAGCCCAACCGCTTGCCTAATTGACCACCCCTGTTACCCAGTCCATCGCGGAACTGATCGTTGGCGGAGAGCATTAGCAGGCGCACGGTTTCAATCGTGCCGGGGGCCAGGATAAACACACGGGCGTTGTGTTCCCATTCTTCGCCTGTCTGGTTATTATGCACCAGGATAGACCGCGCAACCCCAGCCTGATCCACGTTAATGCGGCGCACAGATACATCGGTTTGCAGCGTGCAAAAGCCTGTTTGCTGAGCGAGTTGCATGTGATAGCCAGGCGAGTAGCGTGCGCCCAACGGACACACCCGGCATACACCGTAGTTCTGACAACCGGGGCGGGTTTCATAGAGTGTTCGGGTGCGTGCCTGCGGCGTGGTGTGTAATAGGATATTGTGATCACGCAGTTTTTCCCCCAGGACACGCTCCATATAGCTGAGTTCAAAGGGCGGCAGTGGAAGCGGTTGTGAACGCGGCGGCGCAAACGGGTTATCATCGGTATTGCCCGAAACGCCCAGCAGCGTTTCGGCGCGGCCATAGTATGGCTCAAGTTCATCGTAGGTAATCGGCCAGTCTTCACCCCGGCCATAGTGTGTGCGGATTGCAAGGTCAACCGGGTGCATACGGAGGGTAATAGCGCCCCAGCGTGTTGCCATGCCCCCGACCCGGAAGTAGCGTTCATTATCAACCAGGAACGGTATGTCGCCATCCTGCACAATCTGGCGATATTTGCGATCCAGGTCGTGCGCCGGATTATCGTACTGGTTCAGGATTTCTTCGACAAATTGCTCGCTTTGTGGGTAGGCATAATCGGGGCCTTTCTCGAAGACGTGAACATCAATCCCTTGCTGTGCCAGCAGGTAAGCGATGGTTGTCCCGGCTATCCCGGATCCAATGATGGCAACGGTACTTTCAGTCATTATCGCCTCGCTTCAATTCGGGGCAGCCCGGGGGCCGCACAACTAGAGTGATGACAGCGGTTGCGTGTAGTTGTCTAACCCGCGTGGCATACCCGGCCATGCTTCGTAGCCGACAGCAATCCACGCATCGGTATTCATGAACATTGTCAAGAGTTCACGAAAGATGTGTTGTGATACCTGTAACGAGAAAAGACCATGACCGAATCCATCCAACAGGCGTTCATCGCGGGTGACGGGCATCCGCATCCAGGGGGCCAGCACAAAACGGCGTTCACGTTCATTGCAGTCAATGAAGGTTTTGCTATAAGTATACGCGCTATCCCGATTGAGTTCGGTCGCGAAATCCTGATACACCTTTCCATAGCCGTTGATTTTTTCGGCGTGGTAAACCAGATATTGCTCGTAACGATTTGCATCAACCGGGAAATTGATAAAAATCGTCGTGATGACAGCTCGCATCGTCTCGCGTACAGCATCATCCATCGGGACAGGCGGGATATCCGGCAGGGGCAAAAGGCGAATCTGCTCAACATAGTTTAACACGAGTGGTATGCCTACTCCGGCTGCAACTGCAGTTGCTCCCGCGAAGGCCAATAGGAATTGGCGTCTGGTGATGGTCATCGTTCTAACGCTGCCTCCGGCATATAGATGCGTGTTTTTGGGTAGACCCGGCGTAGCAGCCGGTACTTGCCAATAAGCACTTCTGTCTCGAAATACACCCGTCGCTGTGGTGTGTCGTAGATATGCATCCACCCGCCAAAAGGCCCAATCAGCAAATAATCGGGTGATGCTTGCAGAATATCATAGTTGAAATCCATTCGTTGGTTCAGCGAACGCTGACGCAGTGTGTATTGTAACAGGAGTTGATGGGGCATGTGATAATTGCGGTGCAGCCCTCTGCCAGTGATGTCCCATTCCCAGGTTTCGATCACGGCTGATCGGTCAACATGCTGGTCAATGTAGGTGATTATCATCTCGTCGTAACGGGGTTCATTATAGGTAATTGTGGGCAATACATGTGTGAAAAATCCCATCACGAGCATCATGCCCAGTGAGATTGTATAAACGCCGGTTTCTATGTTTTTCGAAGTTGACCAGCGACGAACAATCACGACTAACAGAGCATACAGGCTGCGTCCGACCAACAGCAGCCCGATGACCAGCCCCCCAAAAATATAACGCGGCCAGCCAATCGAGAAAACGTACACCCAGACCACTGAGAAGCCTACATAAACAGCCAATGTCGCCTCTACCCAGTGTTTATTTCTCTCAGGGGCAGATACCCTGCCGACGACTCTGTAGGCCCGCCAGTACCAGCCCCCCAGCCCGAAGAGCAGCAGCGCCAGAATGAGGTACATGCCTGGGCTGAGCGAAGCGCCTCTCAGGTTTGTGAAAAAGTTGGTGCGGATACCGTCAATGATGACGATACTGTTTTCCCAACGTACTTCCGCGGGCGAAAGCGATTGTGTGAATAACACCCAGACAATATAAACGGCAACAGCTACAAATGCTGGTAGTGCCTGCCGTATAAAATGGCCTTTGCCTTGTTTGGCGCGCAGGATAGCGATAAAGATAACGGTTGGTAAAAACGGGAGAATTACTTGCAGTTTGGTTAAGAACCCCAGGCCTGCAAAAAGGCCAGAAGCCAGGGCAAAGACGATATTCGTACTGTCCCAGTCTCGCATCCAAAGGAGGATAGCGATAATCAGGAACATAAAAGACGGCACTTCGCCCAGCACAAGACGCGCTTTTAGCAACAAACTGATATCGGCCAGTGGAGGTAAGGACAGGATAAGTATGATAACCCACAGCGCCATCCGTTTACCGTACAGTTTTTCTGCCAGGAAGTACAGACAGATAACCGAAACCAGGGCGAAGCCAACAGTAACCATCCGCGCCTGTGCCAGCCTGTTCCCGAAGATGCTGATATTCAAAGCCAGTGGCAGAATCAGCGGTGAACCAGATGAGATAGCCGGGTCAAACGGTCTAAATCCTTCGGAGCTGGTCGTACCATACTGGCCGGTTTCGACGAGTGTAACGGCAGCATTTATGCTGAAGCCTTCATCAAGCCATGAATAAGGATATGCCCCCAGATTAATCAGTGTAGCGCCCAGGGTCAGGCCGGTTATCACCACTAAAGCGACGATATGGGAATGTGGGCTGCCTGCAAAATCCATGACACGTTGTCGCAGTAGAGTCGCTATGCTGGACTTAATCATACTGAAGGTTTCCTAACCGTAGTCCGGGTCTCTAGAATTTGATTGAATGTGCGAGAATGTCACCACATAGTCAAACACGAATATGGACACTGCTACTTTATTACCACATCCTTACACATTGCTAAACACTGACGAGGTCAATCTACCCCACGACTCCGGGCAAACTGCATACAGGACACAATATTGAAGAGGGCTAATCTAGGCCCTCTTCTGTTGGAGCGTTTCAATTGGTAGAACAAGGAGCTTATGTACCCCTTGCAGAAATGTCTTGCACTGGTCTACAGTACCGGCGCATTGGGTTTACGGGCGATATACTGACCGTCGCCATTCTTACCGAGCCATTCTTCACCATCCACCAGCTTCTTGCCACGCTGGTAGACCTGTACCGGAACACCCTTAACCTTCATGCCTTCATACATATTATAGTCGCAGCGCATGTGGTGAGTTTCGACGCTGATAGTGTGGCGTTTCTTGGGATCCCATACCAGAATGTCGGCGTCTGCGCCAACCGCAATCGTACCTTTACGGGGATACATACCGAAAATCTTGGCCGGATTGGTCGCGTTGAGTTCCACGAAACGAGTTGGAGAAATTTTGCCGCTATTGACGCCCAGATGCCACATGACAATCAGCCTGTCTTCGATACCGGGCAGGCCGTTGGGAATTTTAGAGAAGTCGCCTAATCCTAGTTCTTTACCTGGGCGACGATAGCTGGGGTTTTGTTGCTCGTATTCCACCCAATCACCGCCGTTGTGTTTCTTTGCCCACTCCTGCCAGGGGCCTTTACCACCTTCATACCAGAAATCGCAGTGGTCGGTGCTGACGACCTGGAGGGTGCCATCTTTCACAGCTCGCCACAAGACCTCGTGGTGTTCCGAGTTGCGAACTGGGGGGGAGCAGACGAACTTCGCGCCCTCAAAGCCAGGTGCGCCCAGGTGCTTGTCCCGCGTAATATGGAAATACTGGACGCAGGTTTCGCCCATGACCGGATAACCTGCCGCCCGTCCGCGTCGCAGTGCGTCCACCGATTGTTCACAGGTCATGTGAACGACATACAGAGGGCAGCCGGTCATGCCAGCCATGACGACAGCGCGGTTGGTGGCCTCGCCTTCGATTTCCGGTGGTCGGGACGAATAGTGCCAGATCGGATCAGTCTTGCCTTCGGACAGCAGATTGAGCCGCAGTTGTTCTTCCACATCGCCGTTTTCGGCATGAACCATTACGATCATACCATTGGCTGCTGCGACCTGCATGGCCTTATAGAGCGTTGCATCGTCTACCTGGAAGACGTTCTTATAGGCCATGAACAGTTTGAGGCTGGTGATACCTTCGCTGATGAGTGAGGGGATTTCGTTCATCACATCGTCGCGCAGGTCGGTGACGGCCATGTGAAAAGCATAGTCAATCTGGGCGGGTTTGGCTTTTTTGCGCCAGGTTGCCAGCCCATCATGCAGGCTGCCGCCTTTGGGCTGAATCACAAAGTCAATGTGCATCGTCGTGCCACCAAACGCTGCCGCTTTATGACCGATGTCGAAGTCATCGTTGCTGTAGGTGCCGCCAAAGGGCAGGTCAAGGTGAGTATGCACGTCAATCCCGCCTGGCATCAGATATTTGCCCCGACAGTTGATGACTTCATGCCCTCGGCTGCTGATGTTCTTGCCAATCAAGGTGATAATTTCACCTTCGACCAGTACATCCCCCTCAAACATCTCGCTGGCTGTGACAATTGTTCCGTTCTTAAATAGTGTTCCCATAAAAGACTCCTGTATCACATAAGGCATAGGTAAAGATTGTTTCGGTATACTTACCATTGTAGCGCGTTTTTGCCCGTTTCTTGGGGAATTTTCTGTCCTATTTTTGATCCTGGTTACGCACCGCCCCGGCCAGGAAATTCGCAACATGCGTAATGCGCCTAGCTTTACCGTTCCGGCTCAGGCCACCGTTGATCTGTGTCAGGCAGCTTGCATCCCCGGTCAGAATCACATCGGCTTCAACCCCGTTTACTTGAGTGACTTTATCCTTAAGCATCGCACCGCTGATTTCCGGCATTTTGACGGCGAACAGGCCGCCAAAGCCACAGCATTGGTCGGCACCTTCCATCTCAACAGTGGTCACGCCATCTATACTGCTGACCAATTGGCGCGATTGCTCCTTGATCCCCAGCATCCGCAGTCCGTGACAGGCATCGTGAAATGCGACTCTCGTTGGCGGTAGTGCTGCATTCAGGTTGGTAATACCGAGACCATCCACCAGATATTCTGTGAACTCCCAGATGATGCTGGCCGCCTGTACGGCTTGCTCGTACCATTCAGGGTCATCCTGGAAGAGTTCGGGGTAGTAGTGACGCACCATTGCGACGCAGCTCCCGGACGGCGCCACGATGACTTCGGAATCTGCGAATGCGCTGAGAAACTGCCGGGCAACGGTTTTGGCGTCCTCGCGGAATCCAGAGTTAAAGGCGGGCTGGCCGCAGCAGGTCTGCGCCATTGGAAAACGCACCTCAATGCCGAGATGCTCCAGAATCTCCACGACAGAGACACCAGTTTCCGGATATATCATGTCTATAATACAGGTGACAAACAGGGATACAGGTTTGTAACGGGGCGAAGGGCGTAAGTCAGTCATTGTTTTTTACCTTGCTTGTTTTTTCCGGTGTTGGCCTGCTGGACTGCTTGCATTTGGAATTTTTGGCGGCTACGCTGGTGAATGTTTGCCAAAATAGTCTAGGAAGATCATCATGCTGGATGAATCGTTCACCATCCGTCAGGCCACCTTAGCCGATGTTCCCACTATTGTAACGCACCGTCGCCGGATGTTCGAGGATATGGGCTATACCAACCCGGTCGGTATGGACACTATGGATGCGATTGGCGCAGGATGGCTGCGCGAACGGCTGGCGAATGGGCGCTACCAGGGTTGGTTTGCAATGATGCCATCCGGGGCAATTGTCGCTGGTGCTGGGTTGTGGTTGCAAGATTGGCCACCGAATCTGTTTGACCAGCAGCCTTACCGAGGGTACATTCTGAATGTCTATACTGAGCCGGAGTATCGTCGTCGTGGTTTGGCACGAGTGCTGTTGCAGACTATTAATCGTTGGTGTGCCGGACAGGGCATGACGACGGTAAGTCTACATGCCAGCGCCCAGGGGCGTCCCATTTATGAGTCACTTGGCTTTTTGCCCACTAATGAAATGCGGCTTATTATAATCGGAGAGTAGCGAGCATGGACTTTAGCGGAAAAACAGTTCTGATTACGGGCGGGTCACGTGGCATCGGTCGGGCATGTGCTATTCAGTTCGCCGCTCATGGGGCACAGGTGGTGGTGCATTACCACCGAAGCCAAGCCGGGGCGGAAGATACCTTGCGTTCGATGATGGGTGAGGGTCATCACATCGTGCAAGCCGATATTGCCGATGCCGCTTCCGTGCGTCGTATGGTAGAGACCAGTGTTGAGCAGTTAGGGCGGTTGGATGTCCTGGTTAACAATGCCGGTATTTACCAGGAACATAAAATAGATGATGTTGATTTTAAGGCGTGGCAAGCTGCATGGCGCGAGATACTCGATACAAATTTGGTCGGCGCGGCAAATGCGGCTTATTGGGCAGCGCAGTACATGATCCGCCAGGGCGGGGGGCATATCGTCAACGTGTCGTCACGCGGGGCATTCCGAGGTGAACCGGATGCACCTGCTTATGGCGCCAGCAAGGCTGGGATGAATGCTATGAGCCAGTCATTGGCAAAGGCACTTGCGCCATACTACATTAGCGTCACAGCGGTTGCACCCGGTTGGGTTGAAACCGATATGGCAGCAGACTACCTCAATAGTCCGGCGGGTGAAGCTATTCGTGGGCAGAGTCCGATGGGGCGGGTAGCGACCCCGGATGAAGTGGCGCATACTGTGTTGTTTCTAGCATCCGCCCAATCGCTCTTTCTTACGGGAGCAATTGTGGATGTAAACGGGGCTTCCTACTTGCGAACCTGAGTGCAAAAGTCTGCTATCTCGCTGTGAAATGTGCATCAATTGAGTTAGAAAATGATCACTAGATGGGATGTAATTCCTGGAAAGATGCGTCGTTATAGAAATTTGCACTATAATAAAGTGGAATTGCTATCGTCAGGAGTACAGTCGTTATGCACCAACCGGGATACGATATTCGCCTTCGCAGCAGCGCCCAGACTAATACCGGGCAGGTGAGACAAAACAACGAAGATAATATCCATCTATGGTCGCGGGACAAATATGTGCTGGCGGTGGTAGCGGATGGCATGGGTGGTGCGGCAGCGGGCGAGGAGGCCAGCCGAATCGCGGTGGAAGCGATTGAGGATGGCATGGCGATGCGGGATTACAGTACCCCAGAGGTGCTGTTAGAGATGGATGATGCCGTTGTCAAAGAACGGCTGCGTCAGGCTATTCAGACTGCCAATCTTGAAATTATGCGGCGGGCCACCGTTTCACCAGACATGCGCGGGATGGGAACAACGGTTACGCTAGCATTTATCCGGCAAACTCATGCGATAGTGGCGCATGTTGGCGACAGTCGAGCATACCTTGTAGATCGTTTTGATGGCGATATCACCCAAATTACCGCCGACCATAGTTTTGTCCAGGCGCTGTTGGCTGCTGGGCATATCACTCTTGAACAGGCCGAGGAACACCCGATGCGTAACGTGTTATACCGGGCATTGGGGCAGGGTGAAGATGTTGAGGTGGATATATACGTCAAAGACCTGCATATTGGTGATCGTCTGGTACTTTGTTCAGATGGCCTGACACGCCATGTGAAACCGGAGGAAATCGCCCAGCTTGTGTTGGCCCACGATAACCCCGATATTGCCGGTCAGCGTTTGATAGATTTGGCGAATGAGCGTGGCGGTGAAGATAACGTCAGTGTGATTGTTATTTCGGTAGAGCAGAAACTCCCGACCAAACCGCCCGAAAAGGAGGCTGCGCTGGCCGATGCGAACGATGACGATGAAACGCTAGTGCTAAAAGACCGCAAACCAGGTACGAAACCGCTCCCCCCTTTGCCCGATGTATCGGAAGCATCTCATTCCGGTGAATCGCTCGCGGCGGTATCGCCGGGTGAACACCCGGAGTCGGTGGTCATGGCTTATCCCGATCCGCTGCAAAAGGGAAAAATGGATGCGGAGCGCCCCAGTGATGACGCTCAGGCCAGCGATTTTGATGAAGTAGTGGCCGACGATACACTTGACCGTGCGATTATGACCCGGCCTGAAAATTTACTATCTGACTTGCTACCACAGGTGACCGATCACTCAGATTCAGCCGATGATAATGATGAAGCTGAAGGCGTTGATTTACGGATTCCAGACCAACAATGACAACCAAACCCATTCTTTGGCCTGAACCAATAGATGAACAGCGATTGCCTGGCGGCCAAGCTGCCTGGATCGATTCTGTTATTACCCAATACATCGCTCTGGTGGATGAACTCAGCACCGATGAGCGTCGTTTGTATGCTTATATCTGGGAAAGCATGACTCGCTTCATTGCCCCGGTCAGCATCCGCCAGTACAGCGGTATCAAACAGCCACAAATGGTCGTCCAGCAAATGGTCGCCAGCCTGAATACACGCAAACTACTGTGGTACGATGACGACCTGCGAGCGATTCTGCAATGCCCGCCTTATTCCGTGTTGCACACCTCGCACCAGGTCAAGGCCTTTGGTTGGGGACGGGCATTTGCGAGTAGTTTTGTTGATGCACCGTCAGCGCTCCTGGTGTACGGCCCGAATGTCTGGGTGGATATGCAGGGGACGTGCCCACGCAGTGGCGAGGAGTTATCGTTACGAGTCAAAATGCGCGAAGACTTCAAGCTGGAATTTGATATCCCCTCCGGCGGCGACGCCTGGTGTGTTTGGTTGCCATCGTACCCGGAAGAGACGCCGGAGCGAGCCTACCAGGAATTTAACATTTTGCGCTCAAAGATTAACGTTTTTCACTCACTTCAGGATCTGAAGACTCACCAGCAGTACCAGGATGATGAAGGGGTCGGTGTGATCTATACACTGGAACAGGCGTTGTACGCGAGCCAGTTTCTGTTGTATGCGTATTCTCGCGTGCTTAGCCCCTCTGATTGGCAGACTGCACAAGCCTGAATATGCCGCTTATTTCATCTGGTGGCATCTGCCCTCTATCCGAAGAACACTATAATTTGCCTGAAAGTCATTTGAAAATGAGGGTTTCTCTCGTAGAACGATGGTTTTAGCGCACTTTTCTGGGTAAAAGTGGACGTCACGATTATTCACAAATCACGACGCTGGTTCACGGGGGAAATGCGCATTTCGACTAAAACGGTTAGAATTAAAAAATTCTGTTATTAGAAGGCTGGACATGCAAGAAAAACTATTTCGCAAAGCAGCGCTCGAAAAATTATCGTCTCCTGAAGAATTGGATCAGTTAATGCAAATCACCGGCCCCAGAGGGTGGTTGGTGTTGGTCGCCTTACTGCTGCTTTTGGGAATGGTCGTGGTTGTCGGCGTGACCGGCGAAATTCCTGTGCAGGTTGATGCGGCATACTGCGTGTTGGCAAAAGATGAGAATGCGGTCTTGCACGCCGTGATTTTTGTGCCAGCCACCAGCGAGCATGGCATTGTAGTTGGGGATAACGCCCAGATTGTGCCGTTCGGCATTTCGCGTTCTTCGGGACAGTTCATGTATGGTACGGTCTCCCATATCGCATCCCGTCCGGCCTATGCTGAGGAAATGGATCAAGTCATCAATAGCTCCGAGCTGGTGGACAGTATCCTGCTGGAATACAACTCGGTTCTCGAGGTTGATGTGATGCTGGTGACCAATGCCGATGGCAGCTATCAGTGGTCGGTAGCGACACCACCGGAGGTGGAGATGCTGCCAGGGACGCCATGTGAAACAACCATTACCACGGATGAACAGTCTCCCGTTAACCTGATCTTGCGTCAATTGGGTTAGACGTGATGACAAGGCTTAAACAGAACATGCCCCCCCCAAAAACACCTTCGCACCCCCGGCGCACCCGCCGTGTATATACCCCAACCATGCTGCAAATGGAGGCTGTCGAGTGTGGCGCGGCTTCGCTGGGGATTGTATTAGGATATTATGGCCGAGTCGTGGCGTTGGAAGAACTGCGGCTGGCGTGTGGTGTCTCGCGAGATGGTGCAACAGCCGGAAACGTGCTGCGGGCGGCACGGCGCTATGGACTGGATGCGAAGGGCTTCCGTGATGAGCCGGAAGGGCTGTTCAGCAGGCCGCTTCCGCAAATAGTCCACTGGAATTTCAACCATTTTGTGGTCGTAGAGGGATTCGGGAAAAGTAAAGTCTATCTGAATGATCCGGCTCGTGGACCGCGTACTGTCAGTTACACTGAATTTGATGAAGCATTTACCGGAGTTGTCCTGACATTCGCGCTGGGAGAGACGTTTACCAGGGCTGGGGTGCGGCATGGCTTCGTCCAGTCACTATGGGCGCGGTTGTCCCGGTCACAAATCGGTCTGGTCTATGTCATTATTGCGAGTCTCGCGCTGGTACTGCCGGGGCTGTTAATCCCGGGTTTCACGCGGATCTTTGTGGATGATGTTTTGCTCGCGGGGCGGACAAACTGGCTGCAATTCCTTCTGCTGGCGATGGGTGTGACGGCGCTCCTGCGAGCGATTCTGACCTGGTTGCAGCAGCGCTATTTGCTGCGGTTGGAAACTAAGCTGGCATTGAGTTCGTCCAGTAAGTTTTTCTGGCACGTGTTACGGCTGCCGGTTGAGTTTTTCGCGCAGCGTTACGGCGGCGAAATCGGGTCACGAGTCGAGATTAATGATCGGGTCGCGCAGGTGCTTTCCGAAGAACTGGCGACCACCATGCTGAATATCATTCTGATCGTGTTCTACGCGATATTGATGTTTTCCTACAGCGTCCCTCTCACACTCATCGGAGTTGGTATTGCGGCACTGAACTACTTGGCGCTGCGCTATGCCTCGCGACGGTGGGGGGATACCAACCAGCGCCTCCTGCAGGAGCGCGGCAAGATGGTTGCCACCGCTATGAACGGTCTGCAAACTATCGAGACACTCAAGGCAACGGGGGCTGAATCGGACTTTTTTACTCGCTGGGCCGGGTATTACGCCAAAGCAATGAACGCGCAGCAGGAATTAGGCCTGACGGCGCAGCTTTTGACCGCCGTGCCGCCATTTCTTTCGGCAGTAAATACAGTAGCGATCCTGGCGATTGGCGGTTTGCAGGTCATGCGCGGCGAACTCACTATCGGATTGCTAGTGGCTTTCCAAAGCCTGATGGCGAGCTTTCTGACTCCGGTGAACGACATGGTGTATCTGAGCGGGCGCTTCCGTGAGGTCGAAGGCGATTTGACCCGTCTGGACGATGTGCTGCGCCATGACACCGATTCCCAGGTCGAAATGTTAGTCGCAGAGTCAGCACCGGATGTCAACGCCAAACTTTCCGGGAATATCATCATGAAGGGCGTGACGTTCGGCTATAACCCGTTGGGCTCGCCGCTGATCGAAGACTTTTCATTGTCCCTCAGGTCGGGGGCGCGCGTTGCCCTGGTAGGAGGGTCGGGTAGTGGCAAATCCACGATTGCCCGGCTGCTGGTCGGGCTGTACTGTCCCTGGTCGGGTGATATAAGCTTTGACGGTCAGTCACGTTCGACCATGCCGCGTTACCTGGTGAATAACTCGTTGGCGATGGTTGACCAGGACATTTTCATGTTTGAGGGGACTGTCCGCGATAACTTGACAATGTGGGACCCAACGATCCCGGAAAGTAGCCTGATTCAGGCGGCGAAGGATGCGGCGATTCAGGACGATATTCTCGAACGTCCCGGTGGATACGAATACATCGTGGAGGAAGGTGGGCGGAACTTCAGCGGTGGGCAGCGTCAGCGGTTGGAGATCGCACGGGCGCTCGCGGTGAACCCGACGATTCTCGTACTGGACGAGGCGACCAGTGCGCTGGATGCTGTGACCGAGAAGCAGATTGATGATAACCTGCGGCGGCGTGGCTGTACCTGCGTGATTGTGGCGCATCGCCTGAGCACCATCCGTGATGCAGACGAGATTATCGTACTTGACAAGGGCAAGGTTGTGCAGCGTGGTACCCACGAGGAATTGATTGGGCATACTGGGGGAGTATATGCCCGGCTGATTGGTACTGACCAGCCAGAAGATTCGGCACAGGCGAAAATACACAAGAAGCTGATATTATGACCGACATGCCGAAACCTGAATCTGAAAATGTGTGGGAATTGTTCCTGCTCGAGCTGGGCTACCAGCCAGGGCGGTTCGTCAAGGCTGGTAGCAACAAACCAATCCTGCTGGATGACCCGCATACCGTCTGGCTGGTGTATTCCGGTGCAGTTGACCTATTTGCCGTCCGTCTGGAAGATGATGAGCCAGTTGGAACGCGCCGCCATCTGTTCCGTGCTGAGGCCGGAGCAGCCCTGTTTGGCATGGATTTGCAGGCTTACAACCGGGGCATCGGATTGCTGATGGTCGGATTGGCCGATACACAGCTTATCCAGTTGGAACGCGCTCGCTTAGAGGAAATTACCGTTGCCTCGGAATATCTCGATCAAATCAGTCAGCTTGTGAATGGCTGGATTCGCGGCCTGTCCGAGGGGATGTCACGTAATATTCCCGCGCCGCGCCAGTTTGAGCCGCTCGAATCCGGGGTGGAAATTCAGGCTGAGGCCGGTGGCGTAGCCCGCCCTGGTCGTGGGGTGTTGTGGGTAGCCTGCCGCCAGGGCATCGCCCGGTTTCTGGGTTGGGAAGAACTCCCACTTATGGGTGAAGACGACTTTCTGCCGGTTACTGAGGATACCTGGCTGCAAGCAGTGGGTAAGAACACGTTGTACACACTGGACACTCGTTCATTTCTGCAAAACGGTTTTTCCTGGGTGTATCTGGAAAACTTCCACCGGATGGTTCTCGACTTGACGAATTGGAGCGTGGCGCAGGAACAGCGTTTCGAGCAGGAACGACTGCGACGGCGGGCGGCATTTGATCGTTCGTATGTTGAAACCGCCTTTTCGCGTATTGCATCGGTGTTACAGCCGCTCGCTACGGTTGTGTTTGCCCGTGAGCATACCCTGGAAGACCCGCTGGTACTGGCGGCGCGGTTGGTGGGCAAGGCGCTACATATTGCTGTGAAGCCGCGCCCCGACCCGGTAGACGGACAGCGCGAAGCGCAAACTCTGGATGGTATCGCGATGGCTTCGCGGGTACAAGTGCGCGAAGTGGCACTGCGCGGGGACTGGTGGCGGCGTGATAACGGACCGCTGCTGGCCTACCTGGGGGAAGAGAAGCACCCAGTCGCGCTGCTGCCCGTTTCACCCACCCGTTACGAACTGCAAAACCCCGCGGCAAACGTGCAGATTCCGGTGACGGAGGAAGTTGCGGCGGCGCTTTCACCTTTTGCCCACACATTTTATCGCTCGCTGCCCGATAAAAGTCTCTCAGCGCGAGATGTGCTGCGGTTTGGCCTGCAAGGGCTACGCGACGAATTGACGACCATCTTCATGATGGGTATAGCGGGGGGCATATTGAGTTTACTTGTGCCGCTGGCGGTGGGTGTCATCTTCAATACATTGATTCCCAATGCACAGGAATCCCAACTGCTGCAACTTGTATTGATTCTTGAGGCGGCAGCGGTGGCGCAGGCGATGTTCCAGATCACGCGAGATGTGGCAGTGCTGCGGTTGGAGGGGAAGTTGGAATCCTCGGTTCAGGCGGCAGTGTGGGATCGTCTGCTCAATCTGCCTGCGCCATTTTTCCGCCAGTATACGGCAGGCGACCTGACCAATCGGGCGATGGGTATCAGCATCATCCGGCAGGCACTTTCGCGGACGGTGGTTTTATCGCTGCTTTCCGGTGTTTTTTCGGTCTTTAGTTTCATTTTATTGTTCTTCATTGATGGACGCCTCGCTTTGGTGGCTTCCGGGTTGGTTATTGTCGCGGTAGGCGTGACCACCTGGGCGGGCTGGCGACAGACACGCCATCAGCAGCGTATCACCGATTTGCAGGGGCGCATCTACGGGTTCGTATTGCAAGCGATTACCGGTATCACTAAATTGCGTGTGGCCGGTGTTGAAAGCCGCTTCTTCTCGTTCTGGGCACGCGACTTCAGTGAACAGCGGCGGCTGACGTACAAAACCCGCAGCATTGGCAACAATCTGACTGTGTTTAACACCGTCTATCCGGTGATTACTTCAATGGTGATTTTTACGGTGATGATGGGTGGTGGCGAAGGTGGGCTTTCTACCGGGAGCTTTCTGGCATTTGTGGCAGCGTTTACGCAGTTCCTACTGGCTGGCCTCGACCTGAGTTCGGCTTTTGTTGCCGTACTGCGGGTTGTGCCGGTCTACCGGCGGGCGCAGCCGATTTTGCGGGCGCAGCCGGAAGTGGACGCTGTAAAGGCCGATCCCGGCGATCTCCTGGGTGAAATCGAAGTCAGTCGTGTATCATTCCGCTACATTGAAAAAACACCACTCATCTTAAATGATGTATCTCTGCATATCAGGCCGGGCGAGTTTGTGGCGCTGGTTGGACCGTCAGGGTCGGGCAAATCCACATTGTTCAGGATGCTCCTGGGCTTCGAGACTCCTGAATCCGGTGCGGTCTTCTATGATGGACAGAACCTGGCTGGGCTGGATATTCGTTCGGTGCGGCGGCAGTTAGGCGTGGTGCTGCAAAACAGCCAGTTGATTACCGGGGATATTTTTACGAATATCGCTGGGCAGTCGCGCCTCACGCAGGAGGACGCCTGGGACGCGGCGGAGATGGCTGGGTTAGCTGGCGACATCCGGCAGATGCCGATGGGTATGCACACTGTTATCAGCGCCGGAAGCAGCACGCTTTCCGGTGGACAGCGCCAGCGTCTGCTCATCGCCCGGGCCATCGCCATGAAGCCGCGTATTCTGCTGTTTGACGAAGCTACCAGCGCTTTAGACAACGCGACCCAGCAAACCGTCAGCAGCAACCTTGAACGCCTCGATGCGACGCGGATAGTCATCGCTCACCGCCTGAGTACGATTGTCGGCGCCGACCGTATCATCGTGTTGGATAAAGGTCGCATCGTTCAGGAAGGCACATATGATGAGTTGATGCGCCAGCAGGATGATGTGTTTGCTGATCTAGTGCGGCGACAGACGGTCTGACTCTGCACTGGGGCAGGGCGCGGGTTGTGTGTTGCTTTCTACTGATGGGGTATATAGAATGGCAACTCTTGCCTGTAATGTGCCGGGGATGTACCGACACAGTTGCGAATTTCTTGCCTCAAAGGATATTGTACATGATCAATAATAGCCCATTGGTGAGTATAGGGCTTCCACTGTACAACGCAGGTGAACATACCCGGCGTATCCTGGATAATCTCACATCGCAGGATTACCCCAATCTTGAAATCGTTGTCTCAGATAATGCATCCACAGACGATACATGGGCTATTTGCCAGGAATACGCCAGCCAGGATGCGCGAATCCGATTGTATCAGAACGAGACAAACCGGGGCTACATGTACAACTTTGAACGTGTCTACCGGTTGGCAATTGGTACTTATTTCATGTGGGCGGCCCATGACGACTACTGGCATCCTACATTTGTCAGCTGTTGTACTGTTGCCTTGGAGGCGCACCCGACAGCAGTCATGTGCTATACCGATCAGATACACATCAATGAGGCTGCACAGGAGAAAAAACTGTGCCAGTATGCTACGATGAACCTTGCAGATAAACAGGTCGCCGTTCGCGTGCGTAATCTGTTATTTTCTCGCCCTTTGCCCCATGCCATCTTCTATGGCTTGTTCCGGCGTGAAATGATGCTGCCTGCAATGCCTATTCCGCGTGTACCATCTGCTGATATCGCCTTCTTATTTCGGGTTTTGCTGATAGCACCCGCGATTCATGTGCCAGAAGTTCTATATGAGCGCAATGTCACTGGTGGTGTTGATTTCCGCAAGCGGATGGCGATGCTTCGTCCGGGCGAAAAACTCCCCCCTAATTTCGTTATTGTGCTTCAAGCAATAGTCTCCTTCATAAACGATGAGTGGCACGCCCCCGAATCCTTGTGGGTCAAGCTCAGGATGATGGTTATCGTTGTGGTTTATGTCTTTTCGTCCTATGGTATCCAGTTCGTACCCGTTTCGATGCAACCAGCAGTGAGGCGGCTCAAACGATTCGTTCGTGGTTCATGACCTGTAAATCTGTTGAGATGACTGGTAGTTGATAAATGCCCAATCTTTCATTTCCTTCCAAAACTAAGAGGATGCGTGCAGTAGAACGTGTGAAGACTCATCCGCTTCTATACAGCTATCATTACGTCCGATTCAAGCTGCTTAACCTGACGAAGCCCCAAAATATCCCATCTTACGTGTTTATGCTTTCAACGGGACGTTGTGGGACACAAACCCTGGCTGCGTTGTTCGGCATTGCCAAAAACACCTTTGCTTTTCACGAACCGCAGCCCAGAATGGGGCGGTTGTCGAGACTGGCCTACATGCAGGCCTCGCCGGCGTCAAACGAGATGCTGGCCGAAGCCTTTGCAATTGCACGGCATGGACTATTGCAGACTGTTGAATTGACAGGCAAACACTATGTCGAAGCCGCACATTACAATACTTTTCTTGCTCCAACCATTAATCACTCTTTGCCTGACGCCAAATTTATCCATGTAGTACGAAACCCGGTAGCGGTTGTATCTTCGGCAGCGCAGCGACGATGGTATGCCGGTAACATAGATGACCCAACGCGCATCCTGCCCAGACCGGGTTCAGGTGTTCCCTGGGAAAGCTACAACACGGTTCAGAAAAATGCATGGTCTTGGGCGGAAACGAACCGCTGGATTATGGAGTTTTGCAGTACCTTGAGCCCGGAACGGTTCTTGCTGGTACAGGCTGAAGATATCTTCACTGGCAAACGGGAGATGATTGAGCGGCTTTACGCTTTCACTGGTATCCCTCAGCCATCGGAAAAACAGATAGAGCGTGTGCTGGGCAATAAATTAAACGCCCGTCCCCAGCCCGAATCTCCAAGCAAAAAAGAGCAAATTGCTGCGGAAATCTGGGACATTACCCAGGATGTCGCTGCTCAACTGGGTTATGTTCGCCCGGTCACGGAGGAGTCGGTCGGGAAATCCAGTGCAAAAGGTTAATTAATGGATGAATACTATGCCGTGTGACATCTGCATGATCGTGCATAACGATATCACCCATGATAGCCGAGTTAATCGTGAAGCGGCGACGCTGACGAACCAGGGCTGGCAGGTGACAATTGTCTGTATTGTGCTGGCCGATACAGGCATGCCAGCGGCGGAAATTGTGAATGGCTATACGGTGATTCGGGTTAGCCCTGGTTGGGGGCGTGGTGCGGCACTGAAAACGGTTGGCAAGATTATTCGCCTGCTGCTGGCGATACCGGCTCTCCTTATTCAGGTGCGCAAAACACGCGCCAGGGTAATTCATGCCCATGATTTTATCGGGTTGGTGCTGGCGGCGTTGGCCGGAATCTGGCGGCGGCCTGTTGTCTACGATTCGCACGAGCTGTTCTTTGATCGTTGGGCCGCCGATTCTAAATATCGTCTCAGACGGGTTATCCAGTGGGTGCGCCCGATAGAAAAAATGTTAGCGCCCCGGGCTGCTGCTGTGATTACCGTCAGCTATGAGTCGGCCCAGATCATGCAGTCTGCAATGTCACTGCGAAATGTTGTGCCAATCCTGAATGGGGTTGATCTGCGTCGCCGGGAGCCAGCAGCGGTTACTTATGATACGGGTGGACGCACGACCATTGTACATAGTGGCTATCTGCTGCCTGGGCGACATCTGGATGAAATGGTTAAGTCCCTGAATTATCTCCCGGATGACATCGCGCTCGTATTGATGGGAAAAGGTCCGTTAAGTGAACATCTCGCGGAACTCGCGGCACACCTCAATGTGCAGGACCGTTTCTTTATTGTTCCCCCGGTGCCACCTATGAGTGTGGCAAACACTTTGACCCAGGCAGATGCTGGTATTGTATTGGTTGCCAGCGACACACTCCATCGAGACACAACGGTTCCTAACAAGTTTCTTGAAGCAGTCGCCGCGGGTTTGCCGCTGGTATGTGGCCGGACTATCGCATTGGCAGCTGCCATGAATCGTTATGACCTGGGTGTGATTTGCGATCCTACCGACCCAGCTCAGATTGCGGCTGCTGTTTCCCAGGTTCTCGACCCTGCCAACTATGCTCGTTATAAAGCTAACGCACTCCACGCACGTGAAGAGCTCAACTGGGCGGTGGAGGAAAAGAAGCTGATTGAACTGTATCAGAACCTGCTCGGCAAACCGGGCGTATTACCTGGTGATACCGCAGCGGTTGGGTAAAAATGATAGACTGGTTCCGCGAATAGCAGTACGCGTTCACCTTGCCCATGTACTGGCAGTAGGGGATTGCCTCGTCTGGATGGCTTATGTCCGCACTCTTTAAAGATAGTACCCTATCACTGATTGGCCGGGTTGTCATGTTGGGCGCGGCTATGTTCATCAGTGCATCTATTTCACGCACTCTAGGGGCATCTCTACAAGGTACCTACAATGTCTTTGTGTTGATTGTCAATACGGCTTCGACCATTTTTTCGTTTAGCGCCTCGGTAGCCAGCATTGTTCTGGGCGCACGCGACCCGGAAAGTCTGCCCAAATTACTTGGTAACGCACTGCTGATGGCCGCCGGATTGGGGACACTGGCGTTTGTCACAGTACTGTTGCTCTTTCAGGTGCCTTCGATTCAGGGTTATTTGCAGGAGAATGGGGTTGATGGGCTGCTGGTCGCGGGCATTCTGCTAATGCTGCCAGTTACCATGCTGACCACATTTTTGCGTGAGATCATCCGTGGGGCAGGGCAGATCACCCGTTATAACGTCCTGATGGTAATGCCGTACTTGCTGAATCTCATATTGCTGATGGCCGCCTTCATCCTTCAACCGGGGATGGTGGCGGGGGCGGTTGCGGCCTGGGTCGCCGCTCAGGCTATCACCATGCTGGTCATCGCCTACCTGGCCTGGCAGGCTGCCGGTTTTCGGATTGGTTTGGACCTCAAGCTGATGCGTTTCTCATTGGGATATGGCGCTCGCAACCATCTTGGGCTGGTCGCGCAGTTGCTCAATTACCGGCTGGATGTATTCCTGATTGGGGTTTTTCTACCAACCGAATATATTGGCTACTATACAATTTCGACCCTTTATGCGGAACGCATCTGGGAATTTCCCACAGCCATTCGTACCGCGCTGCTCTACCATGCCTCAGCAGCCAAAAGCACGGATGCGCCTCAAATAACAGCACAGACGACACGGGTGGCGATGGTCTTTGTAACGCTCACCACTGCTGGACTAGCGGTGGTTGCCTATCCTTTCATTATCCTGGTGCATGGCCCAACGTTCCAACCGGCGGTACTGCCATTGATTATCCTGATGCCGGGTGTATGGATGCTCAGTCTAGGTAAATTGCTAGGGGTGTATCTTGCCAGCATCAACCGCCCGGAGATAGGCTCCTATGCTGGACTTATTTCCCTGGTTTTTACGTTGGTTCTGGACCTGTGGCTGATCCCGCAGTTAGGGATTACCGGGGCGGCGCTGGCGTCCAGCGTCTCCTATACGGTGTCAACGCTGGTTATCACGGGCTACTTTCTGCGGGTTACCGGTCTGACGTGGCTAGATGTCAGTGTGATACGCCGGTCTGATCTGTATCTCCTGCGTCGTGCGGTTATCCGTATGGTGCGCCCCGGCGCACGCGCCTCCGAGTCGGAAATATAGCCCAATTCGATATTGGATAACAGAACAATCGCCAGTAGCGTAGGCACATTTTACCCCTGGTTAGTCGTCCCCGTTTCGACTGTGGCTTTGATGAGCGACTCTAATTTGTGGAGATAGGTGGGCGCTTCCGGCGAACCCTCTAAGGGTGCCCAGGATGCGAACTGTTTGTGGGTGGCGGCTTCGTATGGCCCCTGGATGATTTCCAGCACTGCACATGGCGTGAGTGCCACAAAGGTATGATACACGCCGGGACGAATATCCACACCGCGCACCGGGCCAGTCGTCTCCAGTACGAAAATCGCTTCAACTTCTCCATCCTGCGTGAAGTGGATACAGGCAGCTTGCCCACGCAGAAGACTGATAAGCTCGACTTTATCAGGATTTTGGTGCTTGTGAGGAGTGACATATGTGCCGGGTATCAGGGCGTTGAGCATTCGCTGTACCGGCTCGTGATGTTCGTGAAATCGGTATGGCATCCTACCTCGTTCAGATTGTTCCGCCTGGGTGATGAGGTCAGTAATGAGCGCTTCGGTAATCGGACGCATAGATTGGATTCTCCATCAGTGCCACTATAAAGAAGCTCAGTGTATCTGCAAGTCTTCGCTCTGCCCACCGGGGGCGCAGGCTATCTATGATTCCGGCTTATTTTGCTGAAGATAGTCTGCCAGAAGTTGCAGTTCCTGGCGGTAGATGCGGCGTGTAATCGGTGGATTCATCAGCCGTTCTGCCAGTCCTTTAATCCCTGGGCTGGGGCGGAAATCCGAGGCAATTGTAACCCGTGTCTGGATGTCATCGGCAACCGGTTCGAGCGTAAACGTTGTAACAACGCCCGCCTGCTCGTCAGCCTCCATCAAGACTCTACCCGGTTGAGGCTCGCTGACAACCATGTGAAAATGCGTACTGGTGCCCATCACATCCATCCGCACACGAAATACCGTCCCCACGCCATGACCACCTTGCTCAATGACCAAATCAGCAAAATAAGGTTTGGGTAGAATGGCCTGATGCGCGGCACGATAATCTGAAAGTATGGCGTAAATCGCTTCAGGACGGGCAGCAATCACTGCCGAGACTTCCACATGCGTCATGATTTCACCTCATGGATACAAATACGGGTGTTCTGGTTGCTCAATGACTTTAATAGTGTCAGCGTACAGGAGCGGCACGGTGTCACCGCGAAACTCGCCGACCTGGAAGGTGCCGTGTATCTGCACCCAGGTATCCGCCGGGAAGTCTGCGGCGTCCGCGAACACCACCGGCAGGCCAATCGCGGACGAATCGGCTACACAGCAGCTGATCGTGAAGCGTGCCACCATGAACTGATCGTCGGGGAAGGTGATTTCCCGGTAGACGAACCCGACAACATCGGCTTCTCTGCTATTAAAGCTGCTGAGATCATCGCTCTGGTTAAATGCCCGCAGCCAGTCCAGTACATTCCAGGTGAGTGGGTCGCCGGTAAAGGTGGTGATCGAGCTGGTAGAGATGCTGCTATTCAGGCTGATATTGCCCTCTACCGCCGCCGCACCCAGCGGGCGCGAGGGGATGAGCGTGCCAAATACCAGTGGTACAGCGATGATCGCCAGCACACCCCATGTCAGCGGGGTGTGGTCATGATCGTGATGATGGTCATGATCGTCCTGTCCCCTCAGTAACACCCCGACACTGATCGCTCCGAGGAGTAAAAACAGCCCTGCCGCGATATACGACAGCCAGCCAAACCGGGCGTTGACGTAGTTTGCCAGGTTGCCGGTGACGATGTTATAGACGAAATACAGCCCCAGCCCCAGTAGCAGCAGCGCTTTTGCCCAGGCTTGGGCGCGTTCTTTGTTGCGGTCATGGTATGTATGATCGTGTTCGACGGCTTGCATACGTTTACCCTAAAATACCACATTCAGGTTGAGCCAGATGCTGATGAGCATGGTCATCAGCAGGGGGAGAATAATCAGGTAGGCGACAGTGCGCCGCCGGAACACGCCCAGGAACATCAGCGTACTTTTAATATCCACCATCGGGCCGAAAGTCAGGAAAGCCAGCACAGAGCCGGCGGTGAAAGTCCCGGCGAAGGCCAGCGCCAGGAACGCATCTACGGTGGAGCAAACGCTCAGGACGAATGCCAGGGTTTGCAGCACCAGCACCGAAACTACCGGGCCTCTACCGAGCGCCAGCAGTGTTTCCTGCGAAACCAGGGTTTGCATGGTCGCTGCCAGTAGGGAGCCGATAATCAGGTAGCGCCCCATGTCGAAGAATTCATCCCCGGCCATTTGGAGCGCGTCTCGCAAGCCAACGAGCAGTGGCTTGCGTGGTGTTGGTGGTGCCTTTAACATAATCTGGCCCGAACCGCCTGTCACAGGAAGTGCAGCATGGGGCCGCAACACTTCCTGGGGCTTCGCGCCTAATGCGAATACGAGGCCGACGGCAATGGCGACGACAGCCGTCACCACAAAGCGTCCGATCAAAATCTGCCCGAAGCCGAAGGCCGATAGGGTGCTGACCAGCACTACCGGGTTCATAACCGGCGCGGCCAACAAAAAGGTGATACCTACCCACATCGGCAGCCCCTTGTTGAACAGTCGTCGCACCACCGGGACGACGCCACACTCACATACCGGGAAGGCGAATCCCATGAACGCGCCGGAAATCGTCGCCAAAAACGGGTTGCGTGGCAGGAAGCGGGTGATATCCTCCGGTGTGATGAAGGCTTCGATCATGCCGGAGGCCAGCGTGCCGAGCAATAGGAAGGGAACAGCCTCTATGAAAATGCCTAAAAAGCGTGTGGAAAAAATGCTGAGAATTGTCCCGGCGTCCTGCCCGGTGCTGAGCACTGCCGCCAGCAAAATGCCGATTACAGCGGTAACAGACAGCCACAGCAACCAGTGCCGCCGCGATTGTTTTTTGTGGGTATGTTCACTCATGACGGTTGACCATGTCTGACTATCGTGAAATCAGGTCTGATTCTACTTTACTCAGTTTAGCGGAAAATGAACGGATGCTGTAGGGTTACATCCCGAACAGCAGGGCGGCGCGGTCCCAATAGCGCATCTGGAACGATTCGTGATAAGCTGAGTCGAAACGGTGGACACTCTCGAAGCGTTCATCCAATGCTACCAGGGATTGACTCATGCGGATCACCCAGAAGATGAGCATCAGCTGTTCATAGATTGTTGTTCGCTGGGGCAGGGTCTTATCATCCAGAATCAAACTGTGTTCGGTTTTTATCCAGTCACCGTGGGTTTCTGGTAAGTCAAAATAAGCGGGCTGGGTGCATAGCCCGGCGATGTCAAATGCTGGATCTGCCCATCCGCTATATTCCCAGTCTACGAAACGTATTATCCCATTATTCAGGATCATATTCTTCGGATTCACATCATCCAACACCAGTCGTTCATCCACCGGGGCATTCCAACACTCTGGTAGTCGTTGGCAAGCAGCCTGTAACAGGCGCTCTATTTGCTCACGGCGCAGCCCGCCAATGATACCGCCTGGCAGTTTATCTAGGCGTTCCTGGATTCTTGCCATAATGTCGCCCGGTTCGCGGCTGGCAAAGAATGCCGGGCGTAAATGCACACGTGAGCGTTTCGGTGTCAGGCTGTGGACTTCTCCCAATGCACTCAGGATGGCGACCCAAGTTTTATGGTCTTCCGGTGGCGGTGGGGTTTCCAATCGTTCCCCTTCCAACCACTGCGAGATGATAACCGGGCCGGGTAGTCCGGGGAAACTCTCCCGGTGGTAGAGCGGATGTGGGCAGACATCGTATCCCGCCAACCGCAGCGCCAGTGTTGCCGAGTATTCCCGCTCAGACCGGTGACGCCCATCAGGAAGAGTGATTTTCACAGCAAGATCCTGCTGGTCGGGTGCCTCAGATTGCGCATGGTAGACAATCCCGTTCGCGCCACCGCTCACACGGGTGAGACGCCACCCTTCGCCCTGATATTCCGCCGTGTTTTTCTGGTAGCTGGAAGCCGCTGCGGGTAACAAGCGATGCACGCTGAATCCTCTTCCGATGATTTTGTAGTCCACGATTGCCAGTATAGCTGATTGTGCAGCGACGAACCAAATAACAGCCGTGCTGATAGCTGCATAGAAAGCGCACTCCGCATTTTAGTTTCTGCCGGATTTGCTGTAAGATTAATGGGAACGATTTCATTATATAAGTTGGGGGAGTATCGTGGTCCGATACCTTTACCTTAGCTATCATACCTATGACACAGAATTCGCCCTCCAGCTTGCGGCTGATCTGAAGAATAATGGTGTTGCGCTGTGGATGGATCGGCTTGACATTCCGGTGGACACGGCTGGGGATGAAGCGATTCGGATGGCAATGAAAGATTGTGGCGCTATTCTGATTGTGCTATCGCCCGATTACCTACAGACCCCTTATTGCCAGGCTGAACTGGATACGGTGAAACGATCTGGGTGCACGGTGCTGGCAGTAGTTGTCCGGCAAAATGGGGACACTTATTTCTCCGGCCAAACCGTCCCTACGATTGATTTTACCCGGTGGCGGATGCAGACCGATTATACTTTGGCTTTTGGCGACTTGTTGGAGATCATCCCGGATGAGTATAAGGGTGAGACGCCATCCTGGGAAACCTGCTACCTGATTAGCATGATCGCTGAGCTTGAAGCCCGGCGCAGTTTTATCACAGTGATGGAAACACCGGTAGATTTTGAATTGGATGGTGCGCCGGTGCGTCCGCAACCGCTTTCCCCCGCATTAAGTTGGCCGACCAGTTTTTCGGCGATCGTCGCCCGTGGTAGCGTGGCAATCTGGGATGCTAGTGAATACGTGCAGCATGGCCGCATCAAACTGCACTCTATTTACGACGCGCTTCAGGAATATTCCCGTTTTGTCCTGTTGGGAGAGGCCGGCAGTGGCAAAACCACGGCACTCCGCCTGCTGGCACTCGAAACTGCCCGTAAGCGCCTGCAAAATCCTGAAGCCACGCCGCTCCCGTGCTTGCTTTACCTGCCGGTTTGGGATGCCGAACCTTCTTTTCTGGATTTTGCTTACCAGTGGTGGCCGGGCAGCAACCTCGTTGAGACCCTGGAGCGGGGTGACATCCTGTTGTTCCTGGACGGTCTCAACGAAATGGGAACTACCGGACATAGCAAAGTCGCTAAAATACGTGAATGGCTTGGGAGTCAACCGGATATTCGGGCGATTATCACCTGTCGTACCGGTGATTATACCGGTGAACTGGAATTGAATCTGCCTACCGTAACTGCTGAACCGATGACATCGGCGCAGATTCGCGCTTTTGTCCAACATTACTTAGGCAACCACGCCGAGTCTTTCCTCAAACAGTTGATGGGAGATGGACAGGATGAGCGTGGCCTTGCCCGGTTGGCCGGGACGCCTTACCTGCTTTCGGCGCTGATTGCGGTCTTTCGTGATCGTGGATTGCTGCCACGTAATGCCGGGCTGCTGTTCCGATCACTGGCCCAGGTGATTTGGGAACAACCGGTATTGAAGCAAATGCCGGGCTGGATACCGTTTGCCGACCTGGAAGTGATGTTTGCTCGTCTTGCGTATACCATGATCCGCCAGGGAAAGCCGGTGGATGTCTCTCGGAGCTGGGCACTGCGCCAGCTTTCCGGTAAATCCTGGTGGCAAAAAGCGGATACGGTTATGATAGATGTTTTATGGATCGCCCATCACGCCCATCTGGTCGAGATTCGTGGCCGCCAGGTGCGCTTTTACCACCGCCTGATTCAAGAGTATTTTGCTGCGGCCTACCTGCGGGAAAACGGTTCGAAGCCGGTGCTGGTACGGCCTGATTTCTACCTGGGGCGTGTGGCCGGAAATTGGGATCAGACGATTATTGCACTGTGTGGTATTGTTGGGGATGCTGAACTTGTTGTGCGCGATGTCCTGCCCTATGACCCCTGGTTGGCGCTTGACTGTATTCGTAGTGGTATCCAGGTTTCATCAGGCTGTTATGGAGAGCTGTTGTCTGAGTTATTCAGCCGTGTGTTATCTATGGATTGGCCGGTACGCCGTGCAGTAGTTTGGGCATTGGGGCAAATCGGCGACCCAGCGGCTATCCCGGTGCTGGTGATGAATGGCCTGTTGGATACGGATTGGCCGGTGCGCTGTGCTGCCGCAACTGCTTTAGGCACGATTGGTGTAGTTGATGTCGTTTCCGGCTTGATCGAAGCGCTGCAAGACCAGAATCATAATGTGCGAGAAGCGGCGGCTGATGCACTGGCGCAGGTGGGTTCACTTGCCGTTCCCGCACTGATCGAGAAACTGACCGATACCCATTACCCCTCCCGTTCAGAACAGCGCATCTGTGATTACGCCGCAACAGCGCTCAAACAAATCGCCACACCGGAAGCATTGGATGCCCTGGTGACCAGGCGGCAAACTACACATTGATAAAGCGAATATCGTGAGGCGAACCAGGGGTTGAAATCCACACCCTATATAGTGAGTACAAATTGTGACAGACGAACCTTTTGAAATTGAACTGACTGGAATGGCCCATGGCGGGCGGGCACTTGGCAAGCGGGATAAGCAGGTCGTGTTTATCCCTTATACCATCCCTGGTGAACGGGTAATGGCGCATATCACGGAAGATCGAGGGCGCGTGGCGTTCGCAGCCGGGGTTACACTGTTAGAGGCTTCTGCGGACCGGGTGTTCCCTCAGTGCCCTCATTTTGGGCCAGGGCGCTGCGGTGGCTGCCAGTGGCAGCACATAGACTATGACGCCCAACTGTTGCTTAAACAGGATGTATTGGCCGACCAACTGGCGCGTATCGGTGGTCTGGACAATGCCGATGTGCGCCAGGTGATTCCCAGCCCGGAACAATGGCATTACAACTACCACATGCGCTTTACCGCTGTGGACAATGGTGAATTGGCGCTGCCAGGGACACAGCAGGGGCAACTTGTTCGTGTTGACACCTGTGATGTGCTGCATCCTGATCTGCTCTTGCTAAAGGAATCACTTGAACTGGAAGCCTTTTCCGGGTTGCAGGAAATTACGCTACAGATGGGAATGGATGGTGGGCGCATGATTGTCCTCAAGATGAAGGATGACGAAGCGCCGGAACTATTGGCTGACATGCCTGCTAGCGCCAACCTGCTCCTGGATGCTAACGAACCAGCCAACCTGTTTGGCGATACGCATTCGCGTTATAGTGTCAAGGGACGTACCTTTCGAGCAACGGCGGGTTCATATTTTCGCCCGAACGTGGGGCAGGCCGAAAACCTGGTGAATACCGTTCTTGATCTGTTGAACCCTCGTCTCGAAGATGTTGTGCTGGATTTATATGGCGGGGTCGGGATGTATACTGCCTTTGTCGCCGAACGCGCCCGCCTGGTGACGCTGGTGGAACAGTACCCCCCAGCGGCGACGGATGCTGAAGAAAACCTGGCCGACCTGGACAATGTGGACATTATTGAAGGTGACGTTGAAGATGTGCTGGATTCCCTGACCGAGTCCTATGATGCCGCCATCGTAGACCCGCCGCCTGTCGGGATTACCGCGTCCGCTTTTGATAGTCTGGTGCGTTTGAAAATCCCGCGCCTGGTTTATGTAAGCAGCGACCCAGCGACCCTGGCGAGAGATGCAAAACGCCTGGTTCAGGCTGGTTATACGCCGGGCCGGGTGCAGCCTTTGGATTTCTCCCCGCAAACCTATTATATTGACGCCGTGATGGTGTTCGAGCGCAAAAGATAGTTGTTATACATACCAAAGGATATGTACGATGCCTCGTAAAATCTGGCCTGTATTTGTACTCGTTTTACTGTTAATGGTGTCCCCGGTCAACGCCGCCGGATCGCCCTGGCAGGCCTGGCTTTACGAAGGTGAAGTCGGGCGCATGACGTTGGTTAATGAGAATGGCCTGATGATCCGGCAGTTCATTCTTCCGGCGACTTCCGGCAGCCAGTATTCCCATAATGCAGCGGTCTCACCGGATGGCCGGTATGTGGCCTATGTAGGAACGGTCTATCACGCGGTGGGCAACTCCTCAGTGATGTTGTATCTATATGATCTGACGCTCAACACTGTTATCTATAATTATGGTTTACCTTCGGATGCCAACCACAGTCTGGGTTTTAGCAACACGGTGTTTAACTTCAGTGCCAACAGCAGCACGTTCGCAATGGGGTACGCCTCGTCGGGTCTGAATTGGGAAGTCCTGTATATTGACCTGACAACCTATATTTTGTCTTCATTGCGGGCAGATGCTCCGGCCTCGGTGGCGGCGGGGATTGACACCGGATTTGGGTTTCTTGTTCCAACGGTGCAGTCCAATCGAGATGGGCAGGTGAAATTCACGATGATCCCCTCAGGGACAGAAGGTGCGCCTCTATACAGCAGCTTTACGTGGACTCCTGCTTCTGGCATGGTCGCAGCGAATGATGCCTACGTGATGCTGAATACGGATACACTCACGTTGACAGGCGAAGTCATCATGACACTATCCGATCCGCGTTTCCCTAATTCCGAATCGGCGGAAACTGGATTCCCAATATCCAATACGCTCCAGGTGTATGACCCGGCAACGGATAGTCGCTACCCGGTCTATGCATCGCCAACCGATAATGTTTACTGGCCGCGCTTCATCCAGGGTGGCGAGCGGATTGCGGTGTTGGGTTATAATACGCTGACAGATAGAACGACCTGGCAGGTTTTTGAGCGCAGTGGCAACCTCAGCGGAGTAGTGGATGCGAGTGCACCCGCAAGTAATGTGACGAGTGTATCCGGGCTGCTGAACGGTTTTCTATATACGGCAGGGGGATTCGATGCCAGCAGCGGTACTACCCTATACTCAGTAGAGACGCGCCTCGCTGGTTCGCCCTACCTGGCTGTTCCGGTCTGGAACAGTGTGCTGGGCGCGCGCACACGCCTTGTCTGGGTGAGTGATAATCAGGCCTATGGGAACACACCCTTCACGCCCTGGGGGCGGGCCATTCCGACAGGGGAGTCCGGCGGTGGGGAACTCCGGGTGAATGACCAGGTATTGATACAGACGACAGAAGGCGATTCACTGAATGTTCGAAGTGGGCCAGGTACGACTTTCTCACGTGTGGCACAGTTGTCGAACGGCGCGCTGGTCACGTTGATCGAAGGGCCGCGCTCTGGTGAAGGGTTCGTGTGGTGGCGTATCCGCACCTCAAGCGGCATGGAAGGTTGGGTGGTCGAGGAGGCTGACGGGGTGCGAACGTTGATTCCCGCTTTCATCGGACCGCCTATCGAACTGCCATCATTACTGCCTGCGCCGATACCCCTTCTTCCCGCTAACGGAACGGTGTATAACGTCTTTCCGCGCACAACGACACTGGTCTGGACTCCGGTGGAAAATGCGACAGTGTACATTATTGAGATTGAAAACTGTTTGCCCGGCACTGTGCCACTGGTCTGTGAACCGCTCATCACCACGAACGTGACTTCCAGCCAGACCAGCTATACATTCAGCTTTGTGGGCGCACATCCCGGCCGGTGGCGAGTATGGGCGATGGACGTCTCTAGCCAGGAAGGCGCAAAATCGGACTGGTGGACGTTCGCGCACCAACAGTAAATCATGCCGAGAACTCTATAGAAGTGTTGTGTATTTGATCATTCTGGCGAAATTGTTGGTTGCGAAGCCAGATACTTTGAAAGAGTGCCGGGGGTGGCGATCGGTCTATCCCCGGCATTCTTTGTTACGACCTTATTGACACCCGGTGGCGATTAGTTGTTCCCGACATTGATGGACTGTGATAGCACAGTGAAGGTGCCGTCAGCGAGCGAGCCAACAGCGTAACCGATGTAAACTGTGCCGCCGCGCAGGTAGTTGCAGAATGGACCATAAACCAGGGATGCACTGCCCGCCGGGGCGATGCCACCGCAGGCGTTAGTCGCCGGGCCATTCAACACACCTTCGTCTCCATTCGAGATATTGGGGATCGTATAGAAGAGATTCGCTGGATCTGTGCCCAACTTAAGATCAACTACAGGGGCAGCAGCCAGGTGACGGACGATGAGGCGCGCACCCTTCGTACTGCTAAGGTCGTTTTCGAGCACGGAGAGCGTTGGCGCGCCACTTTCTGTCAGGTGGGCTACGAGCGAGAAATTCTTACCCGCTTCGAGGGTGACTGTCGCGGCCAGTGCCGGATTTGCGGGGTCGCCACCAGCAGGGACGATTGCCAGGTCGGTCGGCGCCGAGGGGAGTTCAACCGGGCCGGCAATGGTGCCAGGGGTGAATCCTGCCACGAAAAGACTGCCGTTGACATAAATATCCACGGTCAGGCCAGGGATGCCGTGTACTACATAGGCCGATGCGGTGCCGGTGGCGGCGGTCGTGCCAGCCAGGGTTAACATGAACACCAGAAGAGCTACAATCATTATCTTACGCATGTTATTTCCTTTACTCCCTCTAACATTACGAAATGTTTCCAAACCAACATGAATGACCATATATTGTTAAAATAAACGACTCATTATATGGACATTAGGGGTGGATAAATTATGCTTGTTGGATGTATGGTTGGTGGACCGTGATGGGCAGGTGTATAGGCAGTTTGAAAGGCTGACTCGGTAATCGGGCAGTAAATCAGGCGTAACGGGAGCTACTGCCGTGCAGATGAGGCCTCTGATCTGAAAGTTAAGCAGGCGGTTGAGCAGTTTGACATTTTTCATCAATGCAATACACTTCATAGTATGTTTATTGTGTTGACCTAACCTTTAGGAGCAATGCCCATGTCTGACCAGGTGGCAAGTAACCCGGCAGCGGAGCCCAAGACTGAGAAGAAACCCACGAGAAAACGACCGTTTTCACGTTTTCGGGATCTGTTCTTCATCCGGCGATTCCCTAAATTCTTTGGCGGTCTACCGCAAGAATGGGTGTTGCCAGACGATACGGAATACCAGCGTCAAATTCACGATGCCGGATTTGTCTCGCTAGACTCCGAGGAATATGGAGACCTGTCCGCACATCCGATTATCTTACAGGACCTCAAGGACCTTGATCAGCATTTACTGCCGACGTTCTTTATGCTGGGACAGAAGGCACGCTACTATCAGAACCAGTTTTATATGTACCAGTGGGTGTTTATTACCGGGGCTTTTCTGACGACCCTGTTCGGCACTCTGGCGTTGTACCTTTATGGTCAGGTTGACGCATCGGCTCTGGCGGCCCAGACAGCAGGCGACCCTCTTGCTACTGCGCTGAGTTACTTGACAGCGATAATAGGTGCCGTTACGGCGTTTTATACAACTTTGAGTAATCGTGGCGAACCGCGCAAGCGCTGGTCAAAAGTGCGGCGTCTGACTGAAGAGACACGTGCCTGTTACTTCCGTTACCTGGCGCATCTGCCACCTTATGATACATCGGAACGGGTACAGCGACTGCGCGAAATGGCGGTCGCAATGCAGATCAAGGAGCAGGAAAATGTTTAACAAACCGAAGCCTGATGCTGATATTTACGGCCCCATTGACCTGAGCACGTTCCGCGACCGAGAGCATTCGAAAGAGGATTTTGATCTGTTGTTCCGCATTTATATGGACAAACGGGTTGAATCTCAAGTGGATTTTTACCAGAGCCGGATTCGAGAAAATGAACTCAATTCGGATTTCACTTTCACTACGGGCGCATTCATTATGACCCTTTCTTCATTAATTGCGACCCTGAGCGCTGGGGGAGCCATGTTAGGGCTATCCTTGATCGCGGCGATTCTGCCGGCGATTGCCGCACTCCTTGCATCGTTTCGCCAACTGTATGGCTGGGATCAACAGATAACGATTTACCGGGATTCCAAGCTCGGTTTGCAGCGGGCACGCCTTCTTGCGCCGGATGATGACAAGGTGCATGAAGTTAATTTGGTTGAGATCTTCCCACAGCTGGTGGTTGCCAGTGAAGAGGTGTTCACCTCAGAGGTGAGTCAGTGGGGGCAGTTTGTCGCCGAAAAGGAGAAGGCACTGGCTGCGGGCGATACAATTGCCGAGTTCAAGCAGCTTTTCGCACCCACGATGGTGGATCACCAGGGCAACCTGCGCTTAAGTGATGCTCAGTTGGGTGCTATCCAGAGTATCCTGGCGGCGGCGGTGCCAACCGGTAGCGGCTCTGTGGAGATTGAACGTGACAGGGTGCGGCAGATAACCAGTTCAGTAGAAGTGGCGGCAGTTAAGGTTGACGATGACCCCGCTGATGAACCGCCTCCAAGTGAAGCAGCAGACACATCCACTGACACACCGGACGACGATGTTGAGCCGGTAGGGTAGGGTGCTTGTTAATGCTGCGGTGTGGGATTGATATGATTGAAAACCGGCGGATTGAGGAAGGTATTGCTCGTTTAGGTGAGCGCTTCCTCAACCGCTTTTTTACGCCCGCTGAACGCACCGAATGTGAAGACAGGCCTTACCGCCTGGCTGCGCGCTTGGCCGCCAAAGAAGCCGTCTCGAAAGTCTTTGGTACCGGGATTGGGGATGTGAGCTGGCATGAAATCGAGATTCTGCGCGATGCACGAGGTCGCCCGGTTTTGCATCTGCATGGAGCAGCGGCAGTAATAGCGCAGGAAATGGGGCTGACCGAGTGGGATGTCAGCCTGACACACACCCATGACTATGCCTCGGCGGTGGCAGTGGCGCAGTAATCGTTTATCTCGCGTGCTGGCGATGGCGCTGGGCTTGTGCTTGCAATCTCTCAACACAGCCTTCCGGCGGAATCTCCGACGCCATCGGTCCGCGCTCCGCATTGTGGAAGTCTGAACCGCCGGTCGGAATCAAATGATAGTATTCGGCCAGTTCCCATAGGCGTGCCCGGACTTCTGCCAGGTTTTTGGGGTGCATGATCTCTACGCCATCCAACCCGGCCGGAACTAAACGAATCACCAGAGATTCGAAGTCACTAACCAGGCCAGGATGCGCCAGGACAGCTACGCCCCCCGCGTTATGAATTAACGCGACCCCCTGTTCCGGGGTCAGTCGTTGACGGGCGATATATGCCGGGCCGCCTGTATAGAGGTATTTCTCGAATGCCTCGCTGACACTGCTGACATGCCCAGCCTGTACCATTGCCTGGGCGATATGTGGCCGCCCGATTGCCCCACCATTGGCGACCTCTGCGACCTGCTCCCAGGTGATTGGCAGGTTGAGTTCGTCCAGCCGATTCACAATCTTGCGGGCACGATTATCCCGTGCATTGCGGAAATCGCGCAGCGAATCCTGTAAACCGGCATGTTCGATGTCAATGAAATAGCCGAGCAAGTGTACATCGTGGCCGTTATCGGCGGTACTGAGTTCAATGCCAGGGATAATGACCGGATTTCCCCGTGCGATAGCTTGCGCTTCCGGGATGCCCGCCGTCGTATCGTGATCGGTAATCGCAATAAGAGTCAGTTCAAGCTGACGTGCGGCCAGCACCAATTCTGCCGGCGTGAGCCGACCATCAGATGCTGTTGTATGTAAATGTAAATCAATGTGTCGGTTGCTACTCATCAATCCGCCCGTCATTTGTCAACGTGGCTCAACCGTAAATCGGACTGCTGTGCGTTCTTGTCCATCTATGGTCACTTCTGTAAAGAAGGGCGTGAAAACAATATCAATTTCATCACGGGTCAAATAACCGCGTGCGATTGCCAGCGCCTTCACTGCCTGATTAACCGCGCCTGCGCCAATAGCCTGTACCTCGGCATAGCGGTATTCGCGGATAACCCCGGCAATTGCCCCGGCGACGGCGGTTGAACGTGACCGGGCAGATACTTTGATAATATCCGGCTTAGATGGGTCATCGTCGCTGGGGTAATGAGATGAATATTCGGATGGGGCGTCATCTGGTGGTGTGTAGTCGTTGTAAAGTTCGTCGTCTGACATGAGGTTTTACCCAGCCATTCTGCAAAAATTATTTTAATTATCTTTATTAATTTTACTCTAAAAGATCATTGGCGTCTACTGATGGATAAAGCAAAAAGGTGACTGCTGATGTAAAATGACCGCATGGCAAAGAG
>CALJKV010000023.1 GCA_937974245.1 uncultured Chloroflexota bacterium
ATTTTGAGTTCTGAATGGTTTGCAACGCAGGTCTCCCGAAAACGACCCTTTCTGATAGGTTGCCCCTCATTGCACGTTTGTTAAACAGACCCCTAATTCAGGCATATTCCCCCCTGTAATCAACCAAAATGCTTCACGGAAGGTACGTTCTGTGAAGCCTCTTACCGTGCGCTTTTGTCCTTTCCCTATGAATTGACCATTTTAGCGGGGGTGGACCAGGCTTACATGAAAGGTAAAATCAGCTTCACTGTCCGGTAATTGTAAAACAGGAATCATGTCTGAATTGATACAGGTTAGTTGTAAGCAACGAAGGTCAAGGGCTATGATAACAGTGTCAGGATAGGTGGCATAAGTTTTGTGGCTAGCCAGGCGATTGAGTTGAATGATAAGTAAATCGTTGATCTGCACAGATGCTATGAATATCTTTGTCTCGTATAAAATAACCTCACTCGGTGTTGCAGATGGTAATCCGTTCAGGAGATCCAGGTTCTCCGTAACTTCATGCGCCTGACCTGTACTGACATTCTGCGTCCAAAGCTGTGAGAAACCGGAACGGTATAGCAGGGTTGCATTTGTGGAAATTGCGCCCAAAATAAACTCGCCACTTGCCGTGTTGGTCAATTGATTCTCATGGGCAATTTTCAAATCGAAGGTATAAATGTCCATTTGCTCGGCGACGCGGGCAGTAAAGCTAAGTAAATCACTTGTGACCCAGTTCACCTGAGCAATATTCCCCTGCGTAATTTCATATACTTCATACGAAAGATCATCATAGATACGCGCTACATAAAGCACGCCGGTATCATCAACTGTTTCAACGAACGCAACTTCCTGGCTATCCGGTGACCAAACTGCACTAGCGGTAAAAGGCAAAACCTGACCCTGACGTGTAGTTAAATCCAGAATGGCGAGGAATCCATCCTGATCGTTATATGATATAAAACGACCATTTGGCGACCATGTAGCCCACCGACCACCATTGAATGTCAACCTGTCGGGTTGTGGCGTCGGTTGTTCCATATCCAGTACGTAGAGTTCATCGCCCTTATTGTTTTCTGAAGAAGAAAAAATATGCATATTCGATTCATAAACGAGAAAACGACCATCGGGTGACCATTGCGGTCTCCGTTCAGTTATCGGATCGCTTGCATCCGTTAGACGGCGTACTTCTCTCGTTGCGATGTTGACATCATACAACTTTGGGAAAATCTGCCGCGAAAGGATGATGGGGTCGGTTTCCAACACCCATTGGTCAGGCGCAAGAATTAAGTCACCGGTGATGGTCTGTGTCGTTGCGACAACAATCTCCAGTTCTGGAAATTGAAGAGTTTGTGTATGAGAGACTTTTCCCATTGATACAGTGAATAAACTCACAAAACACAGCGTTTTGACAATGTTCATAGGTCACTCCCCAAAAGCTGGTAATTTGCGGAACCATGTCCAGAAGGTATCCGTTGCAGTAATTTCTGGTTTGGTCTCAGTTGCTTCCTGGATGACTCGTGTTCGAGTGGTTTCTTCGATGGTGTAGTCGCGTCCCGTCAAGATTGTAACATCATCTACAGTTAATTCAGGTCCTAGTGATATGCTGGATGGGATATTGCTCGAATTGACCCAACCAATATAACCGTCATACTCAACCAAGACCCATCGAGTGCTGCCACCATCTGTGCTGGAATAAGTCTCAGTATAACCAATAACATTGAGGGGGCGGGTGCCATCTGTTTGGGTCAATACTACAAACCCACTATTGGTATTAGGTCGTTCACCAATAGGAATACCTGATTGAACTTGGTTATCAACCTCAATCAACTCGTATTGCTGATTTTCGATGAAATTAGCAACAGTGGGGCTACCAAGGTTGTTTCCATAAGCAATCCCTATAGCACTGCCAAGTTGATCTTCAAATAGTCCTAATCGATTTTTCCCAACCTGTGTTGTGTCATCAAAATCATGATACACCCATGCCATAAATGAATCTGCCCAATCTTCCCCACTTGTTGGCGTGGTGTTCTTAGCGCGGTCACTTTCAAAATTTTCGACAAAGCCAGCGTAATTACGTTGATAAATTGTCCCGCGAGGCGCGATAGCACCTCCCTCCTGAAATACTTCATCCTGTATACGAGTGCGTCCATATAAACCTGTTCGCAAATCAAGGACATGCCCAAGTTCATGAACAACATTACGTGCATCAGGAATGTAATCTCCCACCGCGAAAAACTTGATTATAGCGGCATTTCCAACTAATCCCGTTAATCCTGCTTTATCTGCTGAAATATTGGGCAGATATCTGATGTCTATTGGCCCCATTATTAAGTCAAATAGCTCTGCATCCGATAAGTCTCGGTTCACATAACCAGGTAGATCGAGTTGCCCACTATGGAGTGACACACCCAAAGCGCTAGCTGTTGCACTAACGCCACTATAAACATTCCCGATTCGAGCAATCCAAAATTCCTGATTCTCTTGCCAATCCTCTAACCAATACGTCCCAGCCGCATCTTCTTCTTTGTTTCGATTGACGGTCAAATCAACATGGTACTGTAAATCCAGGATGATTGCTTGAGCATAAGCTTTTTGAGCCGCATTACTATCTGGGGTGTTGAGAATTTCGTTTGCCCGGTCAATCAACTTCGCTTTATCTACTTCATTATAGTCTCTCCCGGGATCATAATCATCGAAGTTATCCTGATATACAATATCAGATATCAAACCATCATATTGAATGTCGTTATTATATTTTTTGCTTTGTTGATAATGCCATGCTGCTAGCGCTCTAGCGTCCAATGCTTCATCTCGCCCCCAATTAGCAGATAATGCATTCAATGCTTTATCAAGGTGCGTCCTGTCTAGCGCATGAAGAATTCCTTCCTTCTCTATCCGCTTAATAGCCCTATACATCGGATTATCAAGCTCCTCACTGAGGTCAAGCAAGGTAACAGGGCGCAAGTCTTTATGAGAGGTTTGCGCCGCATACCGATCAAATTTTGCTGTCTTCTTATCCAGTTCGCGCTGCCGCAGTAGATTTTCCCGTTGGATACGCTGTTGTTCACGTTCTTTGGGGGTCAAGGTTTTCACAGGTTTGGATTGGAAAGCAGAAGCGTCCTTAGACCCTTGCTGGTCTCCAGCGTAGCCTGATACAGCCTGGGACATGCGCTGTGCAAACTGGGCAATATTCTGAACAATATTGACCACCGGCTTGAAGACAGCATTCACGATTGGATTGTTAATGAAGGTATTGAAGGAGTCTAACATCTCTACCCGCCTATCCTGTATTGGGTCGCGAAAAGAATTTTTGTTCTGTTGTGGTGATAAAAAAAGAATCTTATACCTCACCCGCCCGTATCCTGGTACGGCTGGCGCATCCCCAGAAAGCAGTTGGCTGAAATGACCTAATCTGTCATATCACGGTTCCCAATTTTTCTATTGCACACCATTTACTCTGACTGAGGTCGCCACGATCGCCAGAATTCAATGGCTTTTTTTACCTGGTCTTCATCTTCGGGACTGAATGACCATTCTTCTATTGGGTAGATTTCCGTGTAACTCTCAAAGAAACACAGAATGGCTTGACCCTGTGTATCTGACAGGGTTTTTGCACGCCGAGTAAAACGCTCATGCCAATCAGGGCGATCAGGTGGAACCAATGCGCAGATAACACTATCCACCAATACATCAACCTGGCGAGGATGGTTGATAGCTGCTATCAAGAAAGCCGGCAACAAAAAGTGAAAGCCGACCTCTGTGAGATAAGATATTCGGTCTCGGTTTCGGATAAGCGATTGCAGGGGAATTTGGCTCCACTTTTCATAATTCAGTCCTGCTACAGCTTTCTCGATGTCAAAAATATGACCTCCTGATGGGATAAATAACTCAGCTTCTTTCGGAAACCTTTCCTGACTAAAAGCATCTATTATTTTGGTGGCAACTTGTTCTCTTCTCATATAGCACCATCCCTTAAATTGTGTTTGGTGACCTTACCCCGATTCAACGGACAGGAAAAATGTCAGAGGCGGCCAGCGATCTGCTCGAATTGAGCGGGGCTGAGATAGCCCAGAGCGGAATGCCGCCGCCGCCGGTTGTACCAAATCTCGATGTACTCGAAGATCGCAAGACGCGCTGCCGCTCGTGACGGAAAGGGCCGGTCAGCACATTCGGTTTTCAGTCTGCCCCAGAAGCTCTCTTTTGACCTTGCCCCGATTCAACGGACGGTGTAAATGTCAGGGGTTGGCTAGCTGTTCGAATTGGGTGGGGCTGAGATAGTCCAGAGCCAGATGCCGTCACCGACGGTTGTCCCCGATTTGAATGTACCTGAAAAGAGCACATCGCGCCATTCTCCAATCAAGCTCTGCCACAGCGAGCGGCAGCATCTTGCAAAGCAGGGGGTGGATATGCCAGAATCAGGCAGGTACTTGATGCAGTCGTGTATGGAGAGGGAAGCGATGATGAGTGAGGAACGATTAGAGGTATTCGCCCAACGCTACAGGGACCAGGATATGCCCTGGGATACGGGAATCACCCCACCGGAGATCGTCGCTATTGCCGCCGAACTGCCGCCGGGCAAAGCGCTTGACCTGGGGTGTGGCACGGGGACGAATGTGCGCTATATGCTGGAACACGGTTGGGAAGCCGATGGGGTAGACTTCGTGCAGCAGGCAGTGGATATGGCTATGGCGCGGGCGAAACTGGCTGATTTCCCGCAGGAACGGTTCGGCTTCTTCTGCCATGATGTCACCCGGCTGGATGAATGCAACGGCCTGCGGGCGCCTTACGACCTGGTGATTGACATTGGCTGTGGGCATGGCGTGCCAACCGACAAGGAAGCTAAATACGCCGCCGATATTGCCGGGCTGCTGGCAGTGGGAGGTACTTATATGCTGTATGCCCACCAGCCAACGGAAGAACGCGCCATCGGCTGGCGGCCCGACGATATACAGCGCATTTTCTCGAAACATCTGGACATCGTGTGGCAGGCCATCAGTAATGATACGACCAATGGCTGGCCGTCCGGCTGGTATCGCATGGTTAAACGAGCGTAGTGCATAGACAAAAACAGGGGCATGATCGTTCATGTCCCTGTTGTGA
The DNA here is from genome assembly GCA_937974245.1 of uncultured Chloroflexota bacterium. Lineage (GTDB taxonomy): Bacteria > Chloroflexota > Anaerolineae > Aggregatilineales > Phototrophicaceae > JACKCG01. The sequence continues at coordinate 5,083 of CALJKV010000023.1, forward strand.
TGCTTTTGTTGGATTTTGCAGGTCGCTCTAAGGCTTAGTTACGACCACCCCGGTCACGGCCACCGCCGCCCCGGTTGCCACCCCGGTCACGGCCACCGCCGCCCCGGTTGCCACCCCGGTCACGGCCACCGCCGCCCCGGCTGCCACCCCGGTCACGGCTGCGGGCTTCTTCAGCCGTCCAGCCTTCCAGCACAGCCTGGCGACTCAGGCGAACTTTGCCGCCGTCGTCTACATCCGTCACCATGACCATAATCTCGTCGCCGAGTTTGACTTCACTTTCCACCGATTCGACCCGGTAGTCGGCTAACTGCGAAATATGCACCATGCCTTCACGCCCCGGCAGGAATTCCACAAACGCGCCGTAAGATTCGATACGTGTCACACGACCTGTATAGATACGCCCGATTTCGGCGTCTTCCGTCAGCGCCTTGATTTCTTCCACTGCCAGGGCTGCTGACGGGCCATCCGCACAGGCTACGAAGACCGTACCATCCTCTTCAATGTCAATTTTGGAGCCGGTACGTTCCTGAATACTGCGGATAATCTTGCCGCCTGGGCCAATCACCGCGCCAATCTTCTCCGGGTCAATCTTGATGGTGACAATACGCGGCGCATAGTCACCGAGGTCGGCGCGCGGTTCGGCAATCGCACCCTTCATCACTTCCAGAATTTGCAGCCGGGCATCTTTAGCCTGGGCCAGCGCCCGCCGCATGACTTCATCGGAAACACCCTTGATCTTGATGTCCATTTGCAGGGCGGTAATGCCATTTGCCGTTCCAGCAACTTTGAAGTCCATGTCGCCCAGGTGATCTTCCATACCCTGGATGTCGGTCAGGACAGCCACTTTGTCACCTTCTTTTATCAGTCCCATGGCAATCCCGGCTACCGGACGTTCAATCGGGACGCCAGCATCCATGAGCGCCAGCGTGCTGCCGCACACACTCGCCATAGAGGTACTGCCGTTTGAACTCATGACTTCACTGACCAAGCGGATGGTATAGGGGAACTGGTCCTCCGGCGGAATCATGTTGCGCAGCGCGGTTTCGGCCAAAGCACCATGCCCGATCTCGCGCCGCTTAGGGCCACGCAGCGGGTAGGCTTCACCGGTGCTGAACGGCGGGAAGTTATAGTGATGCAGATAACGTTTCGTGTCTTCCGGCGAGAGGCCGTCCAACATCTGCGAATCACGCGGTGTCCCCAATGTTGCAATCGTCAACACCTGTGTTTGCCCACGTTTGAACAGGCCGGAACCATGAACACGCGGGATCAATCCGACCTCCGCCGACAAGGGGCGAATGGTGGTGTAGTCACGTCCATCAGGTCGAACGCCATCCTCGACAATCCGGCGGCGCACCTCTTCTTTGATCACATGCGCAAACGCTTCGCGGACATCGCCCAGCTTGACCTGCTGGGTGGCATCGGTGATCTCCGCATTACGGGCTTCGTACTCGCTGGTCAGGGTATCGCGCAGGGCGTCCATAGCCGTATTGCGGTCATCACGGTCGGTTTGTTCCATGATGATCTGGCGTACCTGGCTGCGAGTCTTTTCAGCAACTTCCGCCACCAGTGTTTCGCTCAGATCAGCCGAGATGAACTCGGATTTTTCTTTGCCGATTTCTGCTTTGATCTGCTTTTGCAGTTCGATGACCGGTTGAATAGCCTGATGGCCCAGCGCCAACGCACGCAGCATCGTCTCCTCGTCCACCTCGGTGGCGCCACATTCGACCATATTGATCGAATCGGCGGTACCGGCGATGCGCAGGTCCAGGATGCTGTTTTCCATTTCGCTGATGGTCGGGTTTACAACCAATTCGCCATCCACATAGCCAATGCGAACCCCAGCTACCGGCCCCTCCCAGGGGATATTTGAGATCATCAGCGCCGTGCTGGCGGCGATCATCCCCGCCATATCAACATGGTGCTCTTGGTCATGGCTGAAGGCGGTCAGAATGACCTGTACTTCGTTGCGCATGTTTTTGGGGAACAGCGGACGCAGTGGGCGGTCAATCACCCGCGAATTGAGGATAGCCTGTTCGGAAGGCCGGCCTTCGCGACGGAAGAAGCTGCCTGGGATACGTCCCGCAGCGTACATCTTTTCTTCAAAGTCTACGCTCAACGGGAAGAAATCAATGCCTTCACGAGCGTGCTTGCTCATTGTGGCGGTGGCAAACACCATCGTGTCGCCTTCCATCACAGTGACGGCGCCCCCGGCCTGTTCAGCAAGGCGTCCGGTTTCAATAACCAGGTCACTATTGCCGAGCTTTACGGAATAACGGTGAATATTTGAATCCGACATTTCACTCTCCTTCTTCTTGTGAAATATGTGAAATGCCTGACTATCAGGGACTGGAAGGTGTTGCCAAAAAGAAAGCTCTTAGCCACACTTTCCAATTCCTGCTCAGCCAGGCATTTGCTTAATAACTGGATGTCACTCTAGACAACATCCAGTTCGTTCTCATTGCGTTTGCCAGCACTCAGCGCCGCAGCCCTAACCGCTGAATCAGTTCCCGGTAACTATCGGGGTCTTTCTGACTCAGGTACTTGAGGTGACGCCGCCGCTGGCCGACCAGTTTGAGCAGGCCGCGCCGCGAATGTTCATCATGCTTGTGAGTCCGTAGGTGGTCAGTCAGTTGGTGGATGCGTGATGTTAAGATGGCAACCTGGACTTCTGGTGACCCGGTATCGTTATCGTGCCGGGCGTAATCCTGGATAATAACCTGTTTGGAATGCTTGTCGATTGGCATAACCGTCCTCGCTATGTTGTTAGCCTGGTCACCGGATGAGCCGGACAGCCAGGCCCATCGGTCTATTGCATGGAGGCATTATAGCAGAACCCCTCAGGGCTGCCAATGCTGAATCATTCGGTATGCAATGCCTCGGCTACCAGGTTCACTGTATGATGGGTGCGGAACAGGCTGTACTGACCCGTGCGCCCAGGCACCAGATTCAGCACATTTTCAGTTTCCATGATCGAAAACCACAGGTTAATATCCCAATTTCCATCCGGGTCAGCTTCCTGAATGGTTTGTTCGGAGATCAGGATATTCCGCTCGTAAATCCCCAGCAATACCGCGATAAAGCGATCCCGCTGATCCAGAATCTCACGGCACAATGCCATGTTCTGGTCGAGGGAAATGCCCTTAGTCTGGAAGTCGCTTTGCGGATTTTCGTATTCCTGCACAATCGCGGCATTATTCTGCACCAGATACTCGACACCGCGCTGGAAGGCCATACCTGTATCGTAGGGGCGCAGGCGGCGATGCAAACTGCCCAGTGGGCACCAGCTAAAATTACGAAAACTGGTGAACTGCTCAACGCTGACAATCACGCGCTGTACCATAGCCGCCGTATCCGGATGGTGTGTGACCAATTCCTCAAACGGCATCAATGTCCACTCGGTATCCGCTACCGCTTCCTGATCGGACAAGCCGGCGCTCGCGTCCATTTCTGGCACTTCCAGGTCAGGGCGCAGCTTAATCACCGGAACAAGGTCATCAGGATTATGCCGGTGCGGAATCAGTTCCCGCATGAGGATATGCTCGCGCACGAGGCAGTCAATCCATTCTGACCGCCACTGGTCACTGTAATTGCAACCGGGTTTATCGAGGTCACGGTCCATTGCCAATCCTTTGAGCAGAAATCCGTAGTTCACGTATTCCCACCCACGCACGGACAGCGTGTTATAGACGCGCACCATCACACGGTCGCGGATTAAGCGTGTCTTTTCGACAATCGGGTGCGGCGCGTTGACCGTGACATCACCATTCGTCGAAACCACTTTCAGAATACCTAACGAGGTCGCCTGGGAAACCAGGTCTTCCCCTCGTGCCCGTGAGATAACTGCCCCCACTTCCTGCAATTGGGTAATCAACTGCCGCAGTGGCACCACCTTGGCATCGAGCGCCGTCGCCAGCCGGTCAAACTGAAGAATCACACTTGACCACTGCGACGGGGTAAACCCGGTGTTGTCTATACCGTTGTGTGTTACCGGCGCGACACTTAAGGATTGATGGGTCTGGAGATCGGTGAAATCATCAATGTATTCAATTGAGATGCCAGGGTTATTTTCCAACTGGCGGCTGGTACTGCCGCGCACACCCCACACAATCACGGTTTTATTGCGCTGGCGCAGCGAGTTCAGCACCTCGTTGAAGTCACGGTCCCCGCTTGCCATGATATAAACATCCGCCGAATCCGTATGTCCCGAATCGGTAATGACATCTTTGGCTATACGCATATCGGCGCTGTTTTTGCCAGGCAGATTAAACACCGGGTCAATGTTCGCCATCAACAAACGGCTAGGCGCTTCGTCAGCGACCTCCCGTCCGGCGGAATCGACCAGCGGTGGCAAACTACCGCGCTGGCCCCAGGGAGCGTAGGCCGCCAGCTTCACCACCTGACCATGCGCCCTGCCCTGTGTCAGAAAGCGGTCAATCAGGTGATCGAGATTCACAATAAAGCCCTGTTCGTTCAGGCTAATGGCGATATTCTCGAAGTCAATGTAGATGGCTACATTCTTGGTCTGGATACCCAGCAGCGATTCCAGTGGTTGGAAAATCACCTCATCCTGGTAAGCCGTACCTTCCAGGATATTTTCTGACCCCCAGACACGAATACGCGCATTTCGCGTGGTTTTCACCCGGCGAATCAGTGGAATTAGATCCGAACTGCTAGTTGCCAGGATGAGTTCATCAACCGGTTCCGGGTCGAACGAGAAATAGTGGACGATGAGGGCATCAGCCAACATCGAACGCAAGGGCATGTCGAACACTTCATACCCGGCAGTACGGAACACACGCTGCAAATTTGCCGACCCGGACAAATTATTCCAGTCGGAAACAGCTACTGCCTTCAGTTTATCCGCGCTGATAAGCCCGGCTGCCAGCGCAGCCCCGCCACGCAATCCCACCGCCAGTTCCTGGATGTCAACCGAGATACCCCGGCGACCAAACCCCTCTATCAGGTTATCAACGTCTACAATCAAATATGCCGCCATAATCTTCTTTCCTAAAAAGCACGCCACCAGAACCATGCAGGACAGTGGTCAATGTGCTTGGCATTTTCTTATTGTCCGCAATAAGGCTTTTCCAAAAGTTTCTTGTACGCGATTTGTCCAGACTGTTCGCGCCTCTAGAACAACCCAGTCCGACTTTCAACGAGCCTTCTAAAACCCTCTTATTATAACATCAAAAGGATTTCAACTCATTTGCTGTATTTGATTCGCTCAAAAACCACATAAAATTAATGCTTTCCTCATCTGATAATTTTTACACACTTGAGTTCACAATATATCTCCACGCTATATTAACATTATACATCTTGTATATTAAAGATTCGTTCAGGACAAATTAGAAGCTCATCATCTTGTTCGCGGGATTGTATGTCTCACACAGATCACACACGCCTTACACGGGGCAGTGGGCTTCAACCCCACTGCCTGTCATGCTGTGTTTGTCAAATCCGACGAAGGGCGATTTAATGGTGCATATTAATAAGCTCTGGCGAAAATAGCGGCCTGGTCTGCGGGTTGACCGGTGAAGAGGCAAACCCCACTTCCACCGGGCTGGTCAAAAGGAAAGCAGCGAATGGTGGCGGCGAGGTCATCCTTAATACGAGCTTCATCATCGCCGGAACCAGCCCACCATCCCCGCGCCCAACCGCCAGCAAGAACAATCTCACGCAGTTCATCGTAGTTGGTCACATCATGGATATTGGCATCACGGAACACGGTGGCTTGTGCCAGCATATTGGCCTGGATTTCGGCCAGTAAGTCCTGTACACGGGCGGCGATATTTTCCTGTGGCACGAACTGCTTCCCCTCTTTACCGGGGATGTCGCGCCGTGCCAGAGCAACAGAACTTTTTTCCACATCCTTCGGGCCGATTTCCATGCGCACGGGAACACCGCGCATTTCCCAGTCGTTATACTTGAAACCGGGTGTCAGGCCTTCACGATTATCAATATGTATACGAATCCCGGCGGCGATAAGTTCCATTTTCATACGCGCGACGACTTCCATAACTGGGACCTGTTCAGCCTCATTACGAAAGATGGGAACGATCACGACCTGGTGCGGTGCCAGCTTGGGCGGCAGTCGCAGCCCTTTATCATCCCCATGCGCCATGACCACCGCACCCACCATCCGCGTGCTGACACCCCATGAGGTTGTCCAACAGTACTGGAGTTCGTTATTGGTATCCAGATATTTGATGTCGAACGCTTTGGCGAAGTTCTGCCCCAGATTATGACTGGTACCCGATTGCAGGGCTTTCTTGTCACCCATCATGGCTTCAATCGTATAGGTATGCAGCGCCCCGGCGAACTTCTCGCGGTCACTTTTGCGCCCCATTACGACAGGGATAGCAGCATCATTGACAGCAAAATCGGCGTAAATATCGAGCATCTGCCGTGTTTCGGCTTCCGCCTCATCAAACGTCGCGTGGGCAGTATGACCTTCCTGCCACAGAAACTCGGTCGTCCGCAGAAACGGGCGGGTTCGCATCTCCCAGCGCACCACGTTCGCCCACTGGTTCATCAGAAGCGGGAGGTCGCGGTATGATTGAATCCATTCCTTAAAGGCTTCCATAATGATTGTTTCCGACGTGGGCCGGACGACCAGCGGTTCCTCCAACTGCTTGCCACCGGCAATCGTGACCACCGCCAATTCCGGGCTGAAACCTTCAACATGCTCGGCCTCGCGCTTGAGGAAGCTTTCGGGAATAAACAGGGGGAAATAAGCGTTCTGGTGACCAGTAGCCTTAAAGCGGCGGTCAAGCCCACCTTTAATCGCTTCCCACAGTTCATAACCATACGGTTTGATAATGAGACAGCCGCGTACCGGGGATTGTGCCGCCAGGTCTGCACGGTAAACAATGTCGTTATACCAACGGGAGAAATCTTCACTCTGAGGGACAACCGCCTGCGACGCCATAAATCTAATCCTTGTTCGTATGTGAAACTTTTAGCATTTGCAGGGAGACATTATAGCGGAGAATATAACCGAGGGTGATAGGCAATTTGATTAAGGGCTACTCAACATTTATCACCAATCCAGGGCCGGACAAACAGGACAGAATGCACAATCCCACCCGGAGTGGCGTCTCAAAAATCCCACCGCGAGGGATTGCTGCCCTGCGCGAAGCGAGTTGATCTTACGGATAGATTCTGAGTTGATGTATAATCTCAACGTTTGAATGCTCAGGGAGATGATGTTTGTATGGTGAACCGCCTCATTCAAAATTGCGTTATCCTTGCTATTGGTCTATTTACATTAACAAGCTGTGCCGGGCAGGCGGCTGTTCAACAGCCCATCTCGGACAGTCCCACTGCAACCGTGACTCCGGTTGGAAGTACCCAGGGGACTCCTCTGGGAACACCGACTCCGAGCGGCCCAACCGTCCTGATGGTCTGGTTGCCAGAACCCCTTGTGCCAATGAGTAGTCGAGAAGTCGCTGCGGATATTGCACAGCAGATCACCGCTTTTGAAGCCAGCGAACCCGATGTTCTGGTCGAAACCCGATTAAAAAAGATGCGGGATATTGGCGGGATCATGGAGACGCTGCGTACAGCCAGCTCAGTCGCGCCAGGAGCACTGCCCGATTTAACACTCCTACGCCGCGAGGATCTATTGACCGCTGTCCAGGGCGGGTTGATCCAACCTTTGGATGAGCGGGCTTTTTCGACCCACCTGGCCGATCTTTACCCGGCGGCCATCGAGTTAGGCACAGCCAATGGGCAACTTTATGGCTTACCCTATGCACTGGAAGTCTCGCATCTGGCTTATCTTGCGGACGCCCCAGACGAACCTGTATGGCAGTTTGCGGACATTCTGACCAATAGCCAGCCTTTTGTCTTTGCGGCTGGCCGGAGCAGCGGCCTGAATGAGGTCTTTCTTATCCAATATCTGGCAGCCGGTGGCACCACGATGGATGGACGATTGGGAAGCATAAATAGTGGTGCCCTACGCTCAACGCTGGATTTCTATGAGCAAGCCGTTACCGCTGGACTGCTTTCATCCTCCCTGCTTGATTTCACCACCCCTGCGAATTTCAGCGGTGGGCTAGGCGATGGATCCATCCGGGCAGCGGTGATAACCTCTACCCAATACCTGACGTCACTGGAAAACCTGCCCGAATTGCAGGCCGCCCCGATACCTACCGAATCCGGTGATTTCTCAACGATACTAGACGGGTGGATGTGGGTGGTTGTCACTTCGAATATTGAACGACAGACGGCGGCTGTACGGTTCTTGAACTGGATGCTGGATGTCGAGCGGCAGGGGCATTTCACCCAGCTCACCCACCTGATACCATCCCAGCGGGATGCTGTCCTGCGGCGTTGGGAAGCTGTGCCCTATAATGAGTTTGTCAACAACCTGATGGATCATGCTGTTATTCCATTGATCGGCGGTGGAGGTGGTGTCGCGGCGCGGGCGGTACAAAGCGCGTTCGCAGCTGTATTGCAAGGGCAGCGCACAGCCGAGGAAGCAACACAAGATGTGCTTGACCAGGTAGGCAGTTAGCATAGGGTCTATCGGCAGCAGCAGGAGTGGAGAGCGAGATCAATCTTCACCGCCGCTGTTCCATGATGCAACGGCATAACCTTATACTCCCGATAATTATTCAGCATGGTAAATCGCTGCCTATGATAGAACAACCCGGTAAAATCTTATTGGAACACCCTGTTGAGGGAGTGGCGGTGCTGACATTCAACCGCCCGCAGTCCCGCAATGCCCTCGACCTGGAAAGTATGCATCTGTTTGCAGAGACCATTGCCCGTCTGAAAGGCGAGCCAGGGCTGCGTGTCCTGATACTGACCGGGGCAGGTGAAACAGCTTTTTGCAGCGGTGGCGACCTGGTTGAACTCAGCACCTATTCGTCAGAGTCCGATGCCAGTGCCATGGTTACTCTGATGGGAGATGCCCTGTTAGCGCTGGAACGCCTGCCTGTCCCGGTCATCGCAGCCATCAATGGGTATGCACTGGGCGGCGGCAGCGAAATCGCTCTGGCCTGTGATATGCGCATTGTGGATGAGGATGTGAGTCTGGGCTTAGTGCAGATTCGCCTGGGGTTGACTCCTGGTTGGGGTGCCGGGCAGCGGCTCCTCAGGGCAGTAGGTTATGCGCGTGCGATGGATTTGTTGCTGCGTGGTCATGTGATGCACGCCCCGGAAGTTGAAGTGTTGGGACTGGCAAACCGTATTGTCGAGCGCGGGTCGGCCTTACCACAGGCGCTGCGTGTGGCCCGGCATATCGCAGAGTCTCCCCCCGATGTAGTACGGGGGATCAAGGTGCTGCTTCAGGCTGGCGTAAGCCAACCTTACGAAACCGCACTCCAAACCGAACGCGACATTTTCCCTTCACTATGGGCCGCTGAGCCGCATCTGCAAGCTGTTGCCGACTTCCTGAACCGGCGCAAGCCACACAACTCTGAATCCGACGATTAGGTCCTGGGAGGGTACCCGAATGCCAGGTTTTTACGCGACAATTGCCCGTTATTACGACGCCGAACACGCCGACAAAATAGACGATCTGCCGCTATACGATGAAATCGCGGCGGAATACGGCCAGCCAATCCTCGAAATTGGCTGTGGCACAGGCCGGGTTGTGTTCCATCTGGCGCAGTCGGGCTATACCGTGCATGGCATTGATAATGAAGCCTCGATGCTGGAACGCGCCCGCCACCGCCTGAACACACAGCCCCACCTCAAAGATCTGCTGACCCTGCATCAGGGGGACGTATTCACTTATTCCCTGGAAGGGCAATATAAACTCACGCTGTTAAGCTACAACGCCCTGATGCACTTTCACGATCAAGATGCACAACTGGCATTGCTCAAACGGCTGCGGGAATGGACAGATGATGACGGCCTGCTGGTGATTGATCTGCCCAACGCTGGAGAAACCTTCGCCAGCCAGGATAATGACGCAATCACCCTGGAGCGCACTTTTATCGAACCGGAAAACGGACACCTGGTCATGCAGCAAGCGGTGAGCTACCTGGACAGAGTCGAACAACTCATGCATGTGACCTGGATATACGATGAAGTCGCCGGCGATGGTGTCGTCAAACGCACAGTTGCGCCGGTGGTCTTCCGCTATTTCTTTTATTCCGAAGTATGTCTGCTGCTGAAGCAAACCGGCTTTACAGTGGAGGCGGTCTATGGGGATACGGAGCGTGCCCCATTTGAGGACGGCTGTGAGCGTATGATTATACTTGCCAGGCCGACCAGCCGATGACATATCGAGTACGGGTCATACCCGGTCGTGTTTTGGGTGGGGTAATCTTTATCCTGCTGATCATGCTCGCAGCCTGCGAACCTGCTGCCACACTGACTCCTACCCGAGTCCGCACCCTGTCCGGCCCAACGATTGCGGCCAGCCCGGTAGTGCTGCCGCTCCCCCCCACTGATCAGGTTGATGGCTACTATGGGCAGAACGACCCAACTGCTGCCGCACTACCTGGTAGTGGCGAACTGCCGCCATTGCCTATCGGCGGTGTTGAGCAAGGCGGTCAGGTCGTGCAGATTACCGCCGAAGACGGCGGTCTGATTAACGGCATTCTCTACCAGTCTGGTCTTATACGTCAGCCAGGAATTCTGCTGTTGGCCCCTGACCACACAACCTGGGGAAACTTCCCGGCGAAATTGGCCGATGCGGGATTTACGGTCCTCTCGGTGAGTATGCGCCCTGGTGGCGGAATAACCGATTTCAACGTGCTGCTGCGAGCGTTGAGCAGCGGCGAAGCTGATCCGGGGCGGTTAGGGGCAATTGGCGCTGGAATTGGGGCCGATACGGCGTTTTTAGGCTGTGTGGCGGATATGTTATGTGACGCGATTATCCTGCTCAGTCCGACTCAGCATGATGTTCTGCTGGCAGCGATGCCGGGTTACAATCCTCGTGCGATTTTCACAACGGCCAGCCAGGAAGATGCCACTGCATACGCCACCGCACAGGATTTAGCTGCCGCTGCCACTGGCGAGTCGTTTTTCCAACCCTTCGAGAATGCCGGGAGCGGCACAGCCATCATCCAGAACCGGCCTGATCTGGGCGACTTGATTATTCAATGGCTCGACGGCCAGTTTGCGGAGTGAGCGGATGGCACTACACGCTTGGCCGCAAAGGGCGTAAAATCTGAGCGTTTGTATCCCATCAACGAGGATTTCCGAGATTATGAATCGTATTTTTGTCACCGTTGCCGGCCTGTTTGGTGCGGTCGGTGTGGCACTGGGCGCATTTGGCGCACACGGCTTAGCTGCGCTGCTGGACGCTAACGGCCATGCCAGTACGTATCAAACCGCGACAGAGTATCTACTGATACACACACTGGCACTGTTGCTCACCGCCATCATCGCACAGCAGTGGCCGGGTGGGCTGACCCGGTGGGCCGGATACCTGTTCATCATCGGCACCATACTCTTTTCCGGGAGTTTGTATCTTCTGTCTATATTGAACATGGGTGTGCTGGGTGCAGTCGCTCCGTTTGGCGGCGCGGCACTCATTGCGGGGTGGTTGGCTTTAGGGCTGACAGCCTGGCGACGCAGCGCGTAGGGCAGGGCGCTAGACCAGGTTGTACTCATCCAGAGTACACACGCGCAGCGCACCGGCCAATTCATAGCCAATGACCTGAATGCGGCCATTGACCGCCAGTTGCAGTGGCCCGTTGAAGGGAGCGCGTTCGATCAGGGTGAAGCCTGTGCCAGGTTTCAGTCCTAACGTTCCCAAATAGTCAAGTTTCCCGGCGTCATGTGTAGTCACCCGGCTGATAACCATTTCCTGATTCAGTGATATGTCATTCAGCGGATAGTCCACAACCTGGGGCATGACACCCTCTTCGGTGGGAATAGGTTCGCCATGCGGGCAGCGGCGAGGGCTCCCGGCCAGCACCGCCATACGCTCGACCACGATATGGCTGACGACTGCGCCGAGTTCATCGGCTTCATCGTGTACCTCGTGCCAGCCAAAATGCATCACATCTACCAAAAAACGCTCAACCAGGCGGTGGCGGCGAATAGACATTAACGCTTCACGTTCGCCCGCAGATGTGAGCGCGATACCCCGATATGGTTCGTGTTCCAGGTAACCCGCCTCTTTCAGCCGCTGCACCATACGCGTGACTGCCGGTGGCGAGACATGCAGCACTTCCGCCAGCGCCGACGTGGATATAAAGTGACTGTCACTCTGGTAGTAGGCCAGGCGATAAGCCTCCGCCAGGTATTCCTGCATTGCCTCGCTCGTGTTCATGAGGACGCCCTTACACCCTGATTTTTCTGATACTCATGATAAATATAGCCAAAAAACTACTGGTTTAGCAAGTGTTAACTTTTTATTTTCCCAGGCTTAGTCTGGTAAGAATCCGGGACTTCCGCGCTTCTGGAGTCCAGAATGCAGATTATAAAGTAGCCAGGAGCAAGGTTGTGCAAATTGATTTCTCTCTCATTACCGACCAGGGTATGACCTACCTGGAGTTTTCCAGGCGGTTCACGGTAGCTGACCTGAAGGCGATTACGAATACTTCGATAGATACCCTGCTCGCCATGATCCATGATTTGAGCGATGCGGACGTGACCTTTAATCCAGTTGATCCGCTAGCGCATGACCCCTTCGCAGCAGAGGGCGAGGAACATATCGGCTGGACGATTGCTCATCTGATCGCCCATATTACGGCCAGCAGTGAAGAAGGTGCCGCGCAAAGCTCCTTGCTGGCACGCGGCTGCCCCACGTCCGAGCGCCCGCGCTACGAGACACCCTGGCGGGACATCACCACCAAAGACCAGTGCGTGCAGCGCCTGAAAGAAAGCCGGCGGATGCGCCTGGCGTACCTGGATACCTGGCCGGACACCCCGCACCTGGATACGTATCGCCAGGTTTCGCCGCGTTTTAGCGAAAAGTTTGGTGAAATCAATGCCCCTGCCGCTTTCCTGTTCGGTTTGAAGCATGAGATCGGCCACTACGATCAGATTCGGGAAGTGCGCCAACAGGCGTTGGCCGCACACGAAGCCGCTGTCGCTGGGGACTAACACCGGGAGTACCCCGGCCAGTCGGTAAAACATCATGAAGAGGGGCTGCGGCTCCTCTTTTGTTAGTCTCTTGCGCTTAGTTCCCATCTCAGCTATCGCGGAAAAACGTAAATTTTTGCAGTGTCGCAAGTTGCATTTGTGCAAACCTTCATTTATACTAAGCGCCACATTAACGAGATGTATGGTGTCGTGGAATTTCAACCATCTCTATTCGCTCATCTGTAGTTATCCCAGTGTTGACTGACGGCTGACTTAATACCTATAAGCGCAGGCGTTGTTCTGCGCTTTTTTGTTATGCTCAAAGTGGATTGTGAGTGTACCCATGATTGAAGCCCGCCTCCCAAAAGGAATGCGCGATTTTTTACCCGCTGACATGCTGAAGCGCGAATACGTCTTCAATATTGTGAAAGACGTTTTTCACCTCTATGGCTTTGAGCCGATCCAGACCCCGGTACTGGAATTGAGTGAAACGCTGCTGGGTAAATATGGGCAGGATGCGGAAAACTTGATTTTCCATGCGCAGCACGCACGCAGCAAAAAAGAGCCGATGGCGATGCGCTACGATCTGACTGTGCCGCTGGCGCGGGTTGTCACATTGCACGAAAATCATCTCACATTCCCTTTCAAGCGGTACCATATCGCACCGGTCTGGCGAGGTGAACGCCCTCAGCGCGGGCGCTACCGGGAGTTCTATCAATGCGATGTGGATATTGTGGGCGTGGCCGATATGAGCGCCGACGCGGAGGTCATTGGCGTGGCTGTCACCGCATTGAAGCGGCTTGGATTCCCGCAGTTTATGGTGAAAATCAATAACCGCAAGCTGCTGACCGGCATGGGTATCTACTCCGGTGTGCCGGAAAACCAACTGGCCGACCTGTACCGCAGCGTGGATAAGTTCGACAAAATTGGCGCGGATGGTGTGCAAAAGGAACTTGAAGGTCACGGCATTGACCGGGAAGTCGTCAGTCGCATGATGGGGTTGCTCCAGATGCGTGACAGCGGCTTCACGATTCTGGAGGCGCTGGAAAGCAAAATGCACCATATTCCAGCGGCTATGGAGGGTATTGGCGAATTGCGCCAACTGGCTCAAGAACTTAGCAACGCCTACATTTCGCTGGAACATTACGAATTTGACTTCACGATGGTGCGTGGTCTGGGCTACTATACGGGGCCAATTTTCGAGACGATTATCACTGAGCCGAACCTCGGCAGCATCACGGGCGGTGGGCGCTATGATGGCTTGATCGGCCTGTTCCGCCGCGAAAGTCTGCCGACAACCGGCACATCACTGGGGATCGAACGGATCATTGACCTGCTGGATACGCTCAACCTGTATCCGGCGGATTTGAATCGTACGGTGGTGCAGGTATTGGTCGCCATTGTTGATGAAAGCTGCCGCACCGAAGCGACTCGGCTGGCTGCTGAACTACGGTCACAGGGTGTTGCTACCGAATTCTATATGAATGACCAGGCCAAACTCGGTAAGCAGATGGGGTATGCCAATCGCAAAGGCATTCCGCTGGTGGCAATTGTCGGGCCGGAAGAAATCAGCGCCGGGCAGGTCAAGCTCAAGCACATGGGCAGCGGCGATGAACACATAACGACCCGTGAGGCCGTTGCCGCCAATGTGCGCGAATTACTGAAATAGCCTCCTTGCATCACTTTCCTCAACCAACCGGTAAGGGCAGCAGCGTCTGTCCTTTTTGTTTGTGTATTCACCTTATCACCTGTACTTCCTGCCAGTAGGCTGGTGAACCAAAGGCCAGCGACTGGCTGCCGCCAGGGATGCTATAATCAAATGGCAGCGTGCAATGTCTGAGGATTCCTGATGGGCGCAAGGCTCAAGCCAGAAACCGATACCGAAAAACTACGGCGGCGCAACCGTGAACTCTCGATTCTGAACACGATTGCCCGCGCTATGAATCAGGAGGTTGACCTGCTCCGTGCCTTGAGTACCGCCCTCACGCATGTCGCTGACCTGTTTGACCTCAAAACAAGCTGGATCTTCCTGGTGGATCCCGAGGGGAAATCGTACCTGGCCGCTGCTCAGAACCTGCCGCCAGCGCTGGCAGATCACCCGCGTCGCATGGCGGGAGACTGTTCATGCTTGAACAACTATGATGACGGCACGCTGGTGAAACCCGAGAATATCACCTGTACCCGCCTCGAAAACCTGATGGTCGGCACCGCCGGGCTGCGCCAGCACGCCAGTATCCCGTTAACGACCCATGACGGTGCCAAGCTGGGCGTGCTCAATGTTGCCAGCACTGATTGGGGAGACCTTTCCGACGATGACTTACAACTTCTCTACCTGGTAGGCGATTTGCTGGGCATCGCCATCGAGCGCGGACGCTTATTCAGCAAGAGTGCCGAATTGGGAGCGATAGAAGAGCGTAACCGCCTGGCCCGTGAAATTCATGACACACTGGCACAGGGACTTTCCGGTATCGCGCTGCACCTGGAAACAGTTGATGCTTTACTGGAATCCGGGACAGCGCTGGAAAACATTCGGGCAATTGTCACCCAGGCGTTGGGACTAACCCGTTCCAACCTGGAAGAAGCACGCCGCTCTGTGCTGGACTTGCGTGCGGCCCCACTGGAAGGACGTACCCTGCCCGAAGCAATGGAAGAACTACTGGCAGAATGGGCATCCCGCCGCAAGATTGAGGCCGGTTTTGAGGTTGTGGGCAGCGCCCGCCCCCTGCCAGTACGGGTCGAAATCGGCCTGTACCGTATCTTGCAGGAAGCATTGACTAACGTAGGCCGCCATGCCCTGGCGCACCATCTCAATGTGCAACTGGTACTGCTACCCAACCAGGTAACCTTGGTTGTTGAAGATGATGGGCGCGGCTTTGAATCCGATCGTGTCCCCAAAAACCGATTTGGGCTGATCGGGATGAATGAACGCGCCCGGCTGCTTTCCGGCCATCTGGAACTATGCAGCACACCAGGGGAAGGGACACGATTGGAAGTCAGAATACCACTGGAGACGCTCTCATGAGCCAGACAATTCGTATCATTGTGGCCGACGATCACCCAATTGTGCGCGATGGCCTGATTGCCATTCTCAGCACCCAGCCAGATTTTGAAGTCGTCGGCAAGGCGGGAAATGGCGTGGAGGCCGTCAAACTGGCTGAGTCATTGCAACCGGATGTGTTGCTGCTGGATCTGGAAATGCCGGATCTGGATGGTGTGGGCGTACTGCGCCGCCTGCGTGAAATCCATTCTGAGATTCGCGCCATCGTGTTCACAGCGTTTGATACTGATGAGCGCATTCTCGCGGCGGTAGAAGCCGGTGTGCAAGGGTACCTGCTGAAAGGCGCACCACGCGAGGAAATCTTCAACGCGATTCGTGTGGTCTATGCCGGGGGGTCGCTGCTCCAACCGGTTGTTGCTTCCAAATTGCTAAGACAAGTCAGCGGGGAAAACCAGCAGGGCGAGCTGTTTACCGAAAACCTGACCCCTCGTGAACAAGATGTTCTCAAACTGCTGGCACAAGGGCTGCAAAACAAGGAAATTGCTGCCGAACTGGTTATCACTGAGCGCACCGTCAAATTCTATGTGAGTTCGATACTTGCCAAGTTAGGCGCGGGCAACCGCACTGAAGCCGTGACCATTGCAGTACAGCGTGGACTGGTCAAGTTGTAACCCGCTCTTTGGTACAGCCCCAATCTGGTCTTTTGTCCGGCACGATATGTCCACTTGCCTGATGTGCGATGGGCATATTTTGTTGGATAGTGAGGGCAATAGGGCAAACACAATACAGGAGCCGACTCATGCAGTCACGTAAATTGAGTATCACGTTTCACGCCCAGGATTTTGACCGGACTCTGGCGTTCTTTCAGGACACGTTAGGGTTGTCACTCAAACATAGCTGGAACGAACCCGATGGCCGGGGAGCGATCTTCGCGGCTGAGGATACCGCTGAGGTGGAGTTCTTTGGCGCACCAGAAGGACAGCCGCAGACCGCACCTCCGCCCGCCAATGTCAATATCGCCTTTCAGGTGAATGATGTAGATGCCCATTATGCTCGACTGCTCGATGCCGGGGTGACACTGGTTGAAACCATTGGAGATCGTCCCTGGGGGAATCGTTCGTTTGGCATTCAATCGCCCGATGGGCTGAATATATGGATATTCAGCGATATAGCGAACTGAGGAAACAATTCACTATGACACTGAACAAACACCTTCACATTGTTGGCATCGGCGGCACACTCCGCAAACCATCCACCAGCCTGTTGGCACTGCAAGCAGCACTCAGCGCCGCTGAAGCCAGTGGTGCCATGACCACGCTGCTCGACCTGCGAACACTCAATCTGCCAATGTATAACCCGGAAGTGGATTACCTTGACTATTCCGGCAACGTACATCAGTTTATTAAAACGGTACGCCAGGCCGATGGTTTGCTCATCAGCACGGCTGCCTATCATGGTTCGCTGGCCGGCGTGACGAAAAACGCACTGGACTTGCTGGACTTCCTGCCCAGGCGAGACGGCGAATCGTACCTGCATAATGTGCCCGTCGGCCTGATTGCAACAGCAGGCGGTGACCAGGCAGCAGTCAACACGATCAGTGCGCTGGTGCAAATTGTTCACTCATTACGTGGAACTGCGCTACCACTAGCCGTGCCCATTCACAACGCAAAATCAGCCTTTTCACAGGATGGTCATATCACGGATACAAAAGTCACTGTACGCCTGGGCAAACTCGGACAGCTGATCGTAGAAACGGCAGGGCGCTTTCGCACAAAACCGGCGGGTGTTGGGTAGTTCTCAAGTATTCACAAGCTGTGTAAGCAACGGACACCCTGCGATACCGTGTCTATATGGTCACGCTGCGCGGCACGCCGGTACGCGCTTCAATTACGATGTTACGCAGCAGCCGGCCACGCTCGCGAATTTTCTCTACCGGCCAGGTGCCGTCTCCGGTCAGCCAGTCGGCCATACCGCAGCAAACCGCGCCACTGCTCAAAAACTGTGGCACATTCGTGTCATTCATGCCACCATTACACATAAAACTCATGTGGTTCAGTGGGCCACGAATCGCTTTGAAATATCCCAATCCTAACGCGCCTATTGGGAAAATCTTCAACAGTTTGACTCCCAGCGCCCAGGCGTCCACGCATTCTGTCGGTGTCATCACGCCGGGTGCGACCAACACATCAGCCGCCAGCGCCGTTTTCACTACACCTGTGTTGAAGGCCGGCGATACGATAAAATCCGCCCCGGCATCCAGCACGCGCTGCGCCGTTTCTACATCCAGCACTGTGCCCATGCCCACACAGGCCAAATCGCCATACTCGCGTTTGGTGGCCTGCATCGCCTCTATAGCACGTTCCGAATTCATGGTGAATTCAAACACGTTGATCTCGGATTCGATCAGAGCTGCTGCCACCGGCAGAGCAACCGATGGCGGAAAAGCGCCGCGCATACCTGCCATCAGGGCACTGCGCTCGATATGTACATAGGCTGTCTGACTATCCACTTTTTTGCTCCTTATCGACATTACCGCTCATGATGCACCCCTATTGTATCCCGGTTATAATGGAACGTGTGATGATTTGCAATCAACCAGGGAGCAACACGCGATGAAGCGTTTTTTTATGGCAGCGACATTAGTCGTTTCGCTGGCGCTGGCGGCCTGCCAGCCACAAGCTGAGGAGGCGCTGCCCACCCTCATTGACCTGAACGGCACTGTAACCCAGCAAGCCGCGGAAACGGCAGCGGCTATCGCGCAACTGCCGCCCACTCGCGCACCGCTGCCCGCCACCTGGACACCCTCACAGCCGCCCGTACCAGCCACCGAATCCCCCGCAGTGATGCCATCTTCTACGCCGGAAGCGATAAATGATGGTTTCATCTATTATATCTTCAACAACGATTCAATTGTGCGCCTCTTCGCTGACGGGTCGTTCGAGGATCTGATTCTCGTTGGGGATGCGCCCAGTGACCTGACCCTCGCACCGGACGGCTCCTTACTGGCATTCTCCGCTCAGGGCAACGGCAGCGCTCGCGAAGTATTCGTGTTAAGTCTGGATGGCAGTTACCGTCAGCAGGTTTCGTGTTTGGGCTACGCACGCATCATCCAACCGGTCTGGAGTCCCGATAGTCAAACGTTGGCGTTTGGTGCTTCCCAGACAGTGGATGGCCCGGTGAGCATCTTCACTGCCGACATCATTGGCAGCGGTCAATGCCCTGGCGGCAACGGCCAGCAGGAGATTGCCCAGCTTGAGTATAGCCGCGTAAGTGACCTGGTCTGGGATACGGATGGCTCCCATGTTTACTTCACAATGGCGACTGAAGAATATTCCCCAGCGGTGTACGCCATAGAGATCGCCAGCCGATCACTTTACCCACCGCTGACCATCCCCAATGGATATGGCCCGGACTTCAGCCCTGCGCCCGATCCGCAAAGTACGTGGTTGTACTACCTTAAGTCCTCGTATAAGCGGAATACAGGGCAAGTTGGTGGTGTGCTGTATCAACTTAACCGGGCAAACCTGATACCGCCGATGGACGAGATTGAAGGCGCGGATTTCTTCGCTACCCGCCTGCGCTGGAGTGGGGATGGCGCGTATTTACTGATTGAAAGCGCCAATGCGGTATTCCTCCTGGATCGAGTTACCAACACATCGGTTGAACTGGCGCGTGACACGGTGTTCCCGCCCCAGGCGGCGATTGGCCCAGGCAATGCAGCCGTGGTTTATGTCAATGGCGGCGGAGACGATCCCAGCATCCAGCAGATTTACCGGGTGAGCCGTACCGGTGAAAACTCGTTGCAGCTCACGTTTCATGGGGGAGGGAGCATCAGCTATCCGGTTTGGGCGGCGAATTAAACCGGCTAGCGCCGCAGTGTGGCAGCCAGACGGTCTGGAGAGAGCAGTAATTCCAGGCCGTCGTTGATGTCGCGCACCAGGACATCAGCGGCAGTCAGCAGCGCAACGGCGATGCCTTCCCCGCCCAGTACTGCGATACGCAGCCCGGCAGCCTGAAACATGGCGGCATCATTCGCGCCATTGCCAAAAGTGGCAACTGTTTTTCCGCCTAATGCCAGCACATGCGCAGCTTTTTCGGGCGCGCCGTGCGTAATGATGGTGGCGGTAATGCCCAGGATAGCATCAATCTCTTTTTGTTTGCCATGTGTATCGGCGGTCAACAGGTGAACCTGACACTGTTCTCGCAGCTGGCCTAACCGTTCCTTAACCCCTGGGAGCAGCACGCCGTCCAGGGCAATGGTGCCGTTCACATCCAGTACAATATGTTCAATAGCGAGAATATCCCGCCCTGGTACAACAATTTCAATCATGTTTTCCCCTCAGGCAGCCAGTAAGTCCGATAGATCACGAGCCGTGACATAGACCGTCGTGATGCTCAGGGTTTTCCCTGTATATTCACAATATAATTGACCGGCTCGCCGCCCATTTCCGGCACGATAATCTGAAATGGCGCGGTTTCTCCCGCCATCAAGGGGGACAGCGCCATTTCAGTGTACCCCGCTGCGATGACATTCTGTGCGCTGTCAAACACGCTGGCAACTACCCGGATGTTGCGTACCGGCTCGTTGCTGGTATTGGTGACGGTGCCACGAATAACGAGCTGGCCGTCGGCGGTGAAGGCGGATTCGTCCATCCAGGTCAGTTCATCCGGCCCATAGATGACGGCATTTACATCCGTTTGCCAGGTGTCATCCCCCACGACCAGGTCATAAGTGACGGCGGCTCCGGGCTGCCCCTGGCCGAAACGCAGGCTGAACGGCGCGAACTCGCCTGGCGCAATACGATAGCTCATGACCGTATCCATTGCTTCCGCCAATACTATGCCATCAACCGATTTCAGAACGGCGCGAACCGGCAGATTAGTCGCCGGAGTCGTGCCATAGTTCGCCACTTCCCCGGTGACAAAAAATACGCCATCGGGAGTCGTCCAGGTTGTCAAATGCAGAATATCTAATCCGGCACGGGTAATAAAAACCAGTGCGCCGGGGTCCACCGCCTGTAGGGATGCCGGGGCACTGATCGTAAACGTGTTGGCGATCATCTGTAGCTGCGCCAGTTGTGCTGTGTCTACATCACGCGGTAACCGCACTTCGACCAATCCCACCAATGTCCCGGCGGCCTGAATGAACGTATTCACTTGTTCAGTATAACCGCCTGGCGACTGATATAGTCCAGTCAAACGCCAACTCCCATCACCCATTGCCTGCCGGCTTTGTTCGCTATAATGGGCTGCATCAGGGTGCAGTTCCGATTGGTAGCGATCCATGATGTCGCCCAGGGTGGACGAATCCACAGCGCGACCGAGGTTGGCAACCGTGAAGCTGATAACCGGCTCATTATCATGCGGCCTGGAAAAAGCCGCCGCTGCCAGTGTGGTGGTATGTACGGCAGTCACCGGCCAGTTGCGCGGCATATCCACCGTGAACGCGCCGCTGGGATGCGTGTAACCCATCAATGATGTATCTGGCGGCGGGGCGGTCGGCGCAAATACGACAGCACCACTGCTGCAACCCGCTAATAATAGGGCAACACTCATTAGCAAAATCAGACTTCGCACGATGCTTCCTTCTCGGTTGTACGGCTCGCTCACTGCTTTCCTCACACAGTATAGCAAACCTGCGTAATCCGACCTATACTTACGCGCAGCGCATGTTATATGGTACTAACGTCCTACTATACGAATGCTGCCGGCAACCGTATGCTGTAAAGTGACAAAAAATGTCACATTCATCTACCTGTAAGGATTGGCCTATGTATACCAATAATGAACTCTTATTCCCACACCATGTTATCCCTACACTCAAAAAACTGCGTGGCCCGGAGTGGGCAGCACTGGTAGAACGCATCACAAAACTACCCGAATGTCACGAAGAGACCCTGGCATTCATGCTCATGATGATCCGGCTCAATGGCTGTATGGCCTGCGAGACCGATAGCTACCGGGCGATGCGGGGATGCGCCGCCTGCGCCATCCAAACACTGCGCCGCTACAAGGGCGATGATTCCGAGTTACTGGAATTCTTTGACAATGCCCTGGAAGATATTCGCAAATTCGCCGACGAAGGTCTGTCTATTGGGGTAGACCGCATTGGCAGTATCATCGAAATGCACTAAACGCTAATCATAAGGGATTGTTTTATGCTCCTGGCTTTTGACATTGGGAACACCAACATCCACATGGGTTTGTGGCAAAATAATACGTGGCGGTTATCCTGGCGGGCACGAACTGTCATTGACAAGATGCCCGATGAATACGCGGTACTGGTACGCAGTTTCCTGGATGGGGGCGAAATTGGCTTCAAGGCTATCACCGGCGTTGCCATCAGCAGCGTTGTCCCCCCATTGACAGAAGTATTTGCCGAGTTGGTGCGTCGCTACATTGGTGTTGAGCCGTTGGTCGTCACCAGCAAAACCAATATCGGTGTGAAGATTGCTATTGACCAACCGGAACAGGCAGGTGCGGATCGCATCGTCAACGCGGCGGCAGTAGTGGCGCTGCATGGCGGCGGGCCGGCGGTCGTCGTGGACTTTGGCACCTCAACCAACCTGGATGTGGTTTCAGCGGAAAATGAGTATATCGGTGGCGCAATTGCTCCCGGTATCCGGGTCGCGCACGATTCGCTGGTCAGCCGTGCTGCCCGGCTGCACAAGGTAGACCTGGTGCCACCGCCCAACCCGATTGGCCGCAATACGATTCACGCGATGCAGTCTGGTATATTCTGGGGATATGTCGGTTTGATTGAAGGACTGGTCAACCGTACCAAAGCAGCTCTGGGCGACCCCAATCAGGTTAAAGTAATCGCGACAGGTGGCCTGGCGCCACTTTTTAACGCACATACCGACGTGCTGGATATGATCGCACCCGAACTCACGTTGGATGGGCTGCGTGTGATTTACGAACTCAATTACCCAAACCGTGTTTAAACCAAAAACACCTCTATAAATGAGGTGTTTCTCACTGCTCCACAGCCTGGACTCGAACCAGGAACCCATCGGTTAACAGCCGATTGCTCTGCCATTGAGCTACTGTGGAAGATGGACAGCATAGTAGCAAAGTGGAGACAAACTGTCAAGGTAATTTTTGGTTTTGCCAGGGAAAGCATGTAACATTGTTCAGAGAAAGAAAGACACTCGCTTTCCGACTTTCAGTTACCAGAAAAGATACTTGCCATGAATGCATCATTGACGATCCGCAAAGTTGAATCCCAGGCCGATTACCGGGCATTTTTCGAGTTTCCCTGGACATTATACAAAGATGACCCATATTGGACACCGCCGCTGCTTTCAATGCGTCGTGATTTACTCGACCAAAAGAAAAGCCCATCATGGGAGTATATGGAAGGGGATTATTTTACGGCCTGGCGGGGCGGCAATCTGGTTGGCACGATTGCCGCGTTCATTAACCATCGCCACAACGAATTCCGCAAGGAACATATTGGGTGGTTTGGCACGTTTGAAGTCTACGATGACCAGGAAGCTGCCACAGCCCTGCTGAATACAGCCTCCGACTGGGTGCAGGAGCGCGGCTATGACTCCATCCGTGGCCCGCAGAGTTTTACCACTCATGAAGAATGCGGCCTGTTGGTGGATGGCTTTGTGCGTCCGGTACTGCTAATGCCTTACAATCCGCCCTACTACCAGCAGTTAGTGGAAAAGGCTGGATTCAGCAAAGCGATGGATGTGTACAGCTTCTATGTGGATCGTGATGGCATCGTCAATGCTAAAGAGACTCAGCGCATCTCTCGGTTAACTGAACGGATTATGCAGCGCAACAAAATCACGATTCGCCCGCTGGATACCAAACGAAAAAAAGAGGAGTTCGCCCTCTTTAAGGAGATTTACAACGCGGCCTGGGACGAGAACTGGGGATTCGTACCAATGACACCCAGAGAGCTGGATGCCCTGGTGGACAGCCTGGGGCAGTTCGTAGAACCGAAACTGGCACTTTTTGCGGAAGTAGATGGCGATCCGGCGGGGTTTATCATGGCAGTACCAGATTTCAACCAGGTGCTGCGTAAAATCTACCCGCGCCCTGGTGTGCCAGAAGTCGTGTCTCTTGTCCAGGCGCTCTGGTACTGGAAGCTGAACCCCAGCATTAGCTGGATTCGCATTCCATTAATGGGTGTCAAGCACGAATACCGGAATATGGGCGTGGACGCCTCCATGTATTACCACATGACTCAGTCCATCATCAAGCATACGACTTATCAGTATTCAGATTCCGGGTGGATTTTGGAAAGCAATGACAATATGGTTAGTATCGCCAAGAATCTAGGGACGACCATCTATAAAACACACCGGTTTTATGAGAAGGGTCTAAAGGTCCAATAACGGCAATTAGTGCTAATGTCAGGGTACAAGCCCTCAGACAATCCTGATACACTGATTTGCAGTATTAGCACGTATAGGCGCTCATCATGGCTAAGATACTTGTAGTTGACGATGAACAACTTACTGTAGACATGCTCACCACGTTCCTGGAATTGATCGGCCATGAAACCATCAGTGCGCTTTCTGGTCGGCAGACATGGGACAGACTGGCGTATGAAGCGCCGGACGCTGTTCTGCTGGATATTATGCTGCCAGATTCTAATGGCATTGACATCTGCCGCCAGCTCCGCAGCAGTCATGAAAACGGTCACCTGGCGATTATCATGATTTCGGCGGCTTCCCCCCCTCTGCAACAAGAGGCTGCCGCCGCCGGGGCAAATGATTACCTGGTCAAGCCGATTAATCTGGAGAAACTCAAGAAGGTACTGGCGCAGATCGGGGTCATTGGCTGAAACGCATTGCAAAGAGGACAGTGCGTTTGAGATTCGTTAGTCACATGCTTGGGTGATGTGCCTGGATGACGTGTCTCAATTCCCCCTGTTTCGCATAATCAAATCCCGATTAAGAATTGGTGGTAGGTCGAAATAGGGAAACAGTGTCACTTCATTGAAGGATATTACATCGGCAATAAAACCACCTTGTGCCACAATCACCTGTATTCCATAAGCACTGTAAACGCCCGCGACCTCCGTCTGACGATACAGACCAAATGCGGGTTGACGGTTGGCGCGTACTGGAAATAACAGCCAGCGACCCTGTGACTTCCCACTAAAAACAGTCCTTGATACCAGCTCACCAATAGTAGTTCTGCCCTGGTACCAGGCAGGAATGGGTGGCATGCTGAAGGTGGCGTCCTCTGTCAGCAGTTGAACGAGTGCGTTGGCATCTGCCGTTTCCCAGGCATGTATGTAATTATCGAGTAAGGACTGCGTGTTGTCGTCCAGGCTATGGGCATGGGCCGGGGTATTCTGTTCAGCCATCGTGGCACGTGCCCGGTGCAGGGCGCTTTTCACAGCAGATACACTGGTATCCATTAATGCAGCTACTTCCTTTGCCGGCCAATCCAGAACATCTCGCAAAATCAACACGGCCCGCTGGCGTGGTGGCAATACGTGCAAGGCGGCAATAAACGCTAATCGGATGCTTTCCTGTTCGATGAGATACTTTTCTGGGTTATGTTCATCAATGATGAGCAGGTCATCAGGGAATGGTTCGAGCCATATTCGTTCCATCACGGGCGCTGGGATTGGTTCTTCCGTACCGGAAGCAGCCGCCCGCGTGCGCGGCAGATAGCGGCGTGTGGATTTTTTTAGATCATCCAGGCAGACATTTGTGGCGATCTTGTAAAGCCAGGCCCGCAATGAACCTTTTCCGCTAAAGGTTTCACGTGCCCGCCATGCCCGTAGAAACGCCTCCTGCACCATATCTTCCGCATCGCAGATCGAGCCTAATAGCCGGTAGCAGTGTACCAACAGTTCTGGCTGATACTGTTCTACTAAAACACCAAATTCCTGTTGTTCAAGTTCGCTTAGATTCATATACAGTGAATTCCGCCAACGTAAATTGCCATCATCAGTATAGCATCTGGGGAATCAAAATCGCATCCTTTAGCCTCCATTTGTCGTCATAAAGGTAGTGTTCAGCAAAAAGGAGGCTAATCTTGGTAGAGACTAACGGAAAAGCAACCAGCACCAGAAGCGTTTTCTCCAGGGAAGTGGCAGTATCCATCCATATTCAGGCCGAACCGGAGTATCTATGGGCATTGTTGACCAATGCGAATAATTTTCCCCGTTGGAATTCAACGATACTTCGTATAGATGGAACGATTGCTATGGGCGAAAAGATCAGATTGATTGCATCAATCGCGCCACAACGCACCTTCAAATTGAAGATAGTTGGATTCGCGCCGAATCAGAAGATGGTGTGGCAGGATGGCGCTGCACCCATGTTTAAGGGCATTAGGCGGTTCACGCGCACACCGCAAGCCGATAAAAGCACAGATTTCACGATGGTTGAAACGTTTTCCGGCCTTATGATGCCGCTGGTTGCTGGCTCACTACCGGACTTTCGACCTGTATTTGAGCAGTATGCAGCGGACTTGAAGCGGGAAGCCGAACGCAATAATCGAAGTGTGTGATAATCAATGACAATGGTATGAGATTCAGCAGAGAGGGCTAACATGAGTAACGTGACAGGTACAGGGACAAAGAGTGATCCTTGGACATTACAGACACCACCCGGAACCTCAACTTATACGCTATACCGCGATGAATCCGCAAGTCCGCCCGTGCTTGTCTGCACAGTGGGAAAAACCGTTTTACACTATGACCTGCGTTGTATTGATGATCTGCACGCGATGTTGAAATCTCATGGGGATTGGATGGAGCTTGGCAGCGCTGATGAGCAAAAAGAGGCAAAGGAAGGCACGGTTGAAGCCTGGGCACGCTCCGCAGGTAATCCAATCGGTGGTTGGTATGGTCTGAAAAAGGGTTTGCGGGGGCGTTTTGCAATGTATATCCCGCCCCTTATGGAGGTGCTGGGGTTAGCAGAAGTAGAACACAAACCAAAAGGCAATCGTATGCGGGCGCTCTAGACCATCCGCAAAACAAGATTGACGATTTGAAGTCGGAAAGCGCCAATATGCGCCCCTGCTGAAACCGAAAACCAGGGATGTGTGTCCCTGCAAAAGACACGCATCCCGTTCATGCGCAATCAGCGGTATGCTGGCAGCATATCGCCATGAGCTTCAATGAGGTCATCCACCATTGACCAGATTTGGTCGAGTGAAAGCTGTGCAGCTGTGTGTGGATCAAGCATAGCGGCGTGATAAATGTGTTCACGTTTGCCCGTCAGCGCCGCTTCAACCGTCAATGCCTGCACGTTAATATTGGTCTGCATAAGCGCGGCCAGGTGCGGCGGGATGTCACCAATCACGGTTGGTTGAATGCCATTGGCATCCACCAGACAGGGCACTTCCACACTGCATCCTTCCGGCAGATTTCTGATAATTCCGATGTTGGACACATTACCATAAATCATGCGCTGGTTGCCGGTTTCCATGCTGTGGATAATCAGCGAGCCGTACTCCACACTGCGTTCATACTTCTCATAATTCAGTACCCCTTGTACCATACCTTCGGCCATACGCGGCATCAACCGAATACCGGCAATCGCCTCGCGAATCTGCTTTTCCGACATGGCATAACCCTTCTCACGAGCATCCTGCACCATGTCCCAGCCTATAATCTGTGCCTGACAGCGAGCGAGGTATTCATCCAGCGGAATATTATAATTCTCAATCAGCTCCGGTTGGTCGGGTTTGATAAACCAGGGAACATATTCGCTAAAATGCTCACTGCTCTCAGTGACGAAATAGCCGAGGCGCTGGAACATATCGTAGCGCACACGGTTCCAATCCGGCACGCGGCCTTCGTCAATAACCTGGCGAATGCGTGGATACAGGTCTTCCCCAGTACAACGATCCTCAAATTTGAGATAGAAAGCCATGTGGTTGATACCAGCAACCAGGTAATTGATGTTTTCGTAAGGGATGCCAATATCCTGGGCCAGTTCGTGAGCAGTGTGCGGGACACTGTGGCATAACCCCACAGTTTTGATGCCCGACCCACGACTCAGCGCCCACTGGTTCATCGCCATCGGGTTCACATAGTTGATAAAGAGCGCATTTGGACACAGTTCTTCCATATCGCGCACAATATCGAGCAAGACAGGAATAGTGCGCAGTCCGCGCATGATACCCCCGATACCCAGCGTATCGGCAATCGTCTGGCGCAGCCCGTACTTGCGGGGTATCTCGAAGTCAATCATGGTGGCAGGCTTATAGCCACCAACCTGAATCATGCAGATGACATAATCCGCGCCGGTTAATGCTTTGCGCCGATCTGTTGTCACTTCAACAGCGGCAGCCGTGCCGAGTGCCCGGTTGATATGATGTGCGACCTGCTCAGAGGTAGCCAGGCGCTTCTCATCAATATCCATCAGGACAATCGTGCTATTCGCGAGTTCGGGGTAACTCAGAATGTCCCCCATTAAGTTTTTGGCAAAAACAGTACTGCCTGCCCCGATAAAGACGATCCTCGCCATTCTCCTAAACCTTTCGTGAAATCAGGTGATACACTCAGTTATGCTTGCTTCACTTGAAAGTCCATAATCCCATCAGGATTAGTCACTTGTGATGTTGTGGCACATGATCCCAGCACCCGTCAGTCCAACAACCAGCGGGCAATGAGGTGCGCGGTGCGTTCGATGCTTTCCCGGTGAGTACGCTCGTAGGCGTGCGAGGCATCCACCCCTGGTCCAATCAGGCCGACCCGTGCTTCTCCCCCTGCGCGCCAGTAAGCGGAGCCGTCCGAACCGTAATATGGGTAAATGTCTACCCTATAGGGAATGTTGTGGGCATCCGCCAGGCGGCGCAACTTGTGCATCATCAGCGGATGGTAGGGGCCGCTGCTGTCTTTGGCGCAGATGCTCACCGAGAACTCGTCACCAGTCTGGCCGTCCCCCAATGCGCCCATATCAATCGCCACCAGTTCCGCCAGTCCAGGCGGGAAGCCATTCGCTCCACCATGCCCGACCTCCTCATAATTAGCGATCAGGATTGTTGTATCCTGTCCTGGACGAAGGCCAGCGGCTTTCAAGGCGATCAACGCGGCATAGATGGCCGCAACCCCGGCCTTATCGTCCAGGTGGCGTGATCGTATGAAACCCGCCTCACCTATTTCTACACGGGGATCGAGAAATATGAAGTCGCCGACCCCGATCCCCAGGCCGCGAGTTTCGTCAGCGCTGGTCGTGCGGGCATCCAACCGGATTTCCAGCGTCTCCGCACTGCGGGTCACTTTCGGAATATCGCGGTTTACATGAAAACTGGCATTCACTGGAACAACCGTGCCACGGTAGCGACGGCCATCAACCGTTTGGACAGTAACGCCTTCAAATTCGATGGCATTCCAATCATAACCGCCGAGCATGGTCGTCTTCAGACGTCCGCTGCTCTTGATCTCTTTCACCATCAACCCCAGGGTATCCACATGTGCCGTCATGCCACGTGGCGCACTGGCAGATTCACCGCGCCATGTTCCCACCAATGCACCTTTGGGGGTCACAAGCAGCGAAAGATCAGGGACATTCAGGGCAGCAAAAGCCTTTTCGGTGTAGGCAATGGCCTCCTCATAGTACCCGGTAGGGCTGGGTGTATTCAGCAAGCCAACCAGGAAATCAACGGTTGTATCCAGGTTGAAACTCAGTTCTGGGGTCACGATGCGAAACTCCTTAAAATCGGCATACAAATGGATGTGGCTGGGCTGCACGACACCTCATTACGAGCGAAAATCGTTACACAAGGGAAATCCCTGATGGTACAATACATAGATAACTCATACAGAGGAAAGTATAGCGCGAGATGGCAGAAATTCACGTCCGAGCGGCCTTATTGGATGATACGCAAGGGATCAGTATATTGTTCCGCGCCGGTATTCCCGTATGGCAGCGCATTGACATCGCCGGGCAAGTGCAGGATGTCCCATACGATCAATTGTCTATTTATGAACGCTGGTTGCATGGCGGCCCCTGGATGAGCGTCGAAACCGGGGCGCTGCATGTGAGCCACCTCTTGCGCGGCGCCGGGCTGCCGATTGTGGCGGTTCTGGATGACCTTATCGTGGGATATGCCGAGGCCTACCACAGTGCGGAACCCGCTCCATTTGGCGACCATCTGCATCTGACGAATCTGACCAGCCGTGATTCGGCAGTGCGTGAGGCGCTGGCACGGCACGTCCTGGAACAAGCGGCGGTGTCTGCTTGCCAGCGAGTCACCGTCAGCAGCATCGCCCATGATGACCAGGCATTTCAATTGCACCAAACGTTTGGGATGCAGCCCCTGGCGCGTATCCACCGGGTCAACCTGCCCGCGAAAACCGGTCAGGTGTTTTACCAATCAACCGAGCACACCAGCGCAAATCCGGCGCAAATCAATTCATGGCACATGCCGCTGGGACGGTGGGAAAGCGCCCGCCAACAATGGGAAACGCTCTGGCCGCGCACCTGGATCGCCATGCCAGAAATACGACAGCGCCCAACCAAGCGTCTCTACCTGACGTCTGCCGGACAGGACTCTTATGTCTTTGTGCGACAGCAGCTTTATGCTCCACGCAGCGCCGAGGTGTTTTGTTGGACACCCAAGCCACTGCCAGGGCAAATCCTGAGCGCTATCCGTGATTGGAGCCACCGGGAAGGCTACCGGACACTGGTGCTGGGGGTAACGGATGCCACTCTCAAGGCGCTGGGAGCAGAAGCAGAACCGGATGGTTACTACCAGGATATTTATGCAGTGGATGTGTAGTGAGTCGCCCACACTTCTTGCCTCTTTGGGTTTCAGGCCGGATTGTGCGATAATAGCGCCTCTACTTGGTAGACACCTGTGTTTTATCAACAACATGATGAAGGGAGTGGTATATGGCGAGTTCTCAAAGACCGATACGGCATGAGCTGTTGACGTGGGCAGATGTAGACAAACTGGTGGATGTAATGCTGCCATCCCTCAAAGCTGCCGGAATGTTCGACGCCATGATTCTCATTACGCGCGGCGGGATTATCCCTGGTGGACTGCTGGCGGAAGCACTCGGCATCCGGCATCTGCTCACGGCTGCCGTTGACTTTCCGTCAACCGAGACTGCTGGGCTGATGGCCTGGCCGTCATTTTTGCAGTTTCCCAATGCCGAACTTTTGCAAGGACGGCGGGCACTGATTGTGGACGATGTGTGGGGCAGTGGGCGCACCAGCACAGCGGTACGGGGCCGGGCGCAGTCTGCTGGCGCTCAGACGTTTACCTGCGTCTTTCATTACAATCCATACCGTTCCCTGTTCAACAATGCGGAACCGGATTTTTATGGCGCGATTACCGATGCGTATATCGTGTACCCCTGGGAGGTTGACCGGGGATTGCGCGGCATTCAGACAGCGATGCCAGAGGCCAACTAAGGCGGTCTGTACGAACAACAACGTTGCTGTTATAATGTTGATGGAAATTTATTTAAATTGCAACAGATAATGTTGTGTAATTCATACTTAGTAAAAACCGTTTTATATCTCAAGGCGCTTGAAGCGATATATCTCGAAAGGATATACTCCAACCTATCTGTTGGCTGTATTCTTTGAGATCTATGTCACATCGCTACTTGATTTTAGGGTTATTAACGGAATGCCCGATGTCGGGTTACGATATTAAAAAACGGGTGAACTACGCGCTCAAAGCGATAGCGAATGCCAGTTATGGCACCCTCTACCCCACACTTCACAAGCTGCTGGAAGAAGGCGCGGTTGAAGTGAATGAAATTGCACAGGTAGGGCGACCCTCCAAAAAGATATATCGTATTACGGAAAAGGGTGAGGCAGAACTCCGGGACTGGCTCAAGCAGTCACCGGCCTCAGACCAGATTCGCCGTGAGTTTCTACTCAAATTGTATCTGGCACATGACCTGTCCGCCGCCGAACTAGGGGCACTGATGAAGGCGCGTCGTGACGAAGTGACGCACACACTTGAAGCGCTTCGTGATGAACGCGTCGCCGCCCAAACATTACAGCAAGTTTGGGTAATTGATTACGCTATGCAACTGAGCGAAGCCGAATTAGAATGGATTGAAGGCATTCAAACACAGATTGCTGCCAACACCCGGGTGGCCTCCCCCGCGTAAATTATGAATCGAGGCTTGTCGCGATTATATCTCATTGTATAATGAGACCCATTTCCCATAAGGTAGGTAGGTTAATGAGCTTGTCGCATTCGGATAACGAACAAGAAAAAGATTTTGGGGCGGAATTCCGGGAGTTGTTGGAATCTTCGTTTGCGTATTTGCCACCGCGTCGTGGTGAGATTCGGAACGCCATCATTCTGCAAATCGCCCCCCGCGAAATCATCGTGGATATGGGTGTAAAGCAGGATGGTATTGTGCCATCCACCGACCTGGAACGCCTCGATCCCGAATTTCGCAAAAGCCTTGAGGTTGGCGCTGAAGTTCCGGTTTATGTGATGAACCCCCGTGACCAGGATGATAACCTGATCGTTTCGATCAATATGGGTCTGCAACAGTACGATTGGCAGAAAGCCCGTAAACTCCTGGAGTCGGAAGAAGTCGTTTCGGTCATCGTCACCGGGCATAACCGGGGTGGTATCCTGGTGCGCTGGAATCGGCTGGAAGGGTTTATCCCCAGCTCGCATCTGGTATCGTCCAGTTACTCTAATGACCAGCGCGACGCCTGGAATGAACTGCTGGGGCGGGAACTGGTCGTCAAAGTGATTGAGGTTGACCAGGATCGGCGCCGGTTGATCTTCAGTGAGCGCGAAGCACAGAAAGAATGGCGTGCCCAGCAAAAGGCGCGGCTTCTGGCTGAACTGAAAGAAGGCGATGTGGTGCAGGGGACGGTTACCGGCCTGCGTGACTTCGGCGCGTTCGTCAACCTGGGCGGCGCTGACGGCCTGATCCATGTCAGTGAATTGGCCTGGCATCGTGTTGACCATCCGCGTGATGTCCTCAAGGTGGGCGATGTGATTGATGTCTACGTCCTCAACCTCGATCGTAATTCGAACCGGATTGCCCTGAGCCGGAAACGCCTCTTGAGCGACCCCTGGGACGATGCCCAACAGCAGTATCACGAAGGGCAGTTGGTCGAAGGTGTTGTCACCAACGTAGTGGATTTTGGCGCTTTCATCGCGCTGGATAACGGCCTGGAAGGGCTGCTCCATCTGAGCGAGATGGGCGACGGTTCACTCAAGGAACCCTATTCTTACGTCAAGAAGGGGGATCGCCTGAGCCTGCGAATCAGCCACCTGGAACCGGAAAAGCGGCGGGTTGGTTTTACGCAGCGCTGGGGGATGGACATGGAAGCCGCTGAAACCCCGGCAGAAGACAGCGCTGAGGCGGTGGCCGAGGAGGCCGCTCGTGAAGCTACCGACGTAGCCGAGGAAGTTGCTCCCGAAGTGACCGACGTATCCGAGCCTGTGGTCAATGAGGCTGATGAAGTGGCAACCGACGACAGTGGTGAAGAAGAAGATACGACTGAAGGGTAGCCTTCACTCATTACAGTAATGCCTGGGCGGATACAGAATGTATCCGCCTTTTGATTCCGGCAAAATTGTTTTTGCGTTACAATGTATCTTAACAAGCTGAATTGCTTCTCGATCAGGAGTTTTGCGTGTCCTCAACCATTTGGGCGCTTGTTGTAGAAGATGATGCTCACCAGCTCATGGTGCTTTCCGCCATCCTCAATAACATGGGATTCTCGTTTAAGCGCAATACCACCGGGAACAACGTCCGAGAGCAGGCGCAGGCGATGTCCCCTACGCCAGACTTTATCATCCTGGAACTTGACCTGATGCGCAGGGACCCATTTGAAATCCTGGGGACACTCCACGAGGACGACATGACAGCGCATATTCCGATCATTGTATTAGGTGACGAAAAGTGGTTCTACCAGCAGGACCGACTGCGAACCGCCCATTGTGCCGGGTATATCAATAAGCCCATCCCACGCCTGGCGTTTGAACGGCTGATCCAACGGGTACTGGATGGCGAAGACCTGTGGCAGGAGCGCACGTGATGCCGGTCAGTCGCCACCCGTAGTGTGCCTGATAGGGTAATCAGTTTTGTGGGACGAGGAGCGTGATTTCCATCGCGCTGTCGGTCATCACGATGTTTTCCAGGTTATGCTGGTCGCCCAATCGCTGGTTCAGGATCGTATCCAGCACGTCCACCATCATGATGAAAAAGTCGGACGTGGCGACCTGAATATACTCGTCGGGCGGGTTCTCCAGGCCGGGAACGGTAATATCCCCGATGGTTATAGACGCAAACGACCCCGTCATTTCAATCGAAAGCAATACGTGGCCGGTGATATAAGCTTCGCCGCCCAGCGCCGTGAGTTCCACGTCAATTCCTCCCGGCACAAAACTCACCTGAGCCAATTCGATGGACTGAATCGCGCGGATTTTTAAGTCCACTTCTTCCTGGAACTGGCGCTCGGTGACGATGACATCCGCCATTTGCTGAGGCGTACCGGGAACGGGTGTACTGCCGGGTGGGGGCGGTGTCAAGGTGGCGTAGCGGGGGGCTTCCTCGACAGCCGCTGTGCCGGTGCTGATGGCGACCTGAGTGGGATTCACAGTGAACACCGGAGTCGGTGACGGCGGGTTGGTCGGTGTTG
The DNA here is from genome assembly GCA_937974245.1 of uncultured Chloroflexota bacterium. Lineage (GTDB taxonomy): Bacteria > Chloroflexota > Anaerolineae > Aggregatilineales > Phototrophicaceae > JACKCG01. Next base: position 39,646 of record CALJKV010000023.1, read on the forward strand.
GAGATGGTGTGGTCGTGCTGGTAGGGAGCGGAGTCGCCGTGTCCGTCGGTGGGGGAGTATTGGTAGGCGCTGGGGTATCCGTTTCAGTGGCGGTGGGGGTGACACTGGGCAAAACGGCCAGCGTCGGGAGTTCCTCATCGGTCTGGGCGGCGGGCTGGCAGGCAGCTACCAGTAGTACCAGCACACCGATTACCGGGATCAGTCGTTTCATGAAAGTTCCTTACCTGTACCAAAAAGTCAGTTCCTGTATTTTAGCAACCGTCTAGCCCCTGGCACAGGTTACGGGTAGTCGTGGGTTTTTGCGGCAAATTTGTGTTTGTGCCAAGATTGCTGCAATTGCTGCAAAATGGGTGGATTTGAGGGAAAAATCGGGGGTTAAACCGTGCTGCAAAATAGCGAAATTTGCTGCAAAGCGGTGGGCGTTGCTGCAAAATCGGGCTGAATCCTGGGTTTTGAGGCGAAAGCGAACATCGTGAAGGGTCGGATTGGCAGAGGGTGTCATAGGGTTAGCATAGCACATTCATGGGGAAAAAGGGTGAATATTTGTTAAAACATTTGTTCAAAAATCAACAGGGGATTGTTGGGCGCTGGCTGTGTGATACTGGGCTATTAAACTGCGCTACAAAGACCTGGCACTGTTAGAAAGCAGCCAACATGGATAAGTGTATTATTCATTTCGGGCAGTAGTAAAATTCAAACTTGACTTGCGGAAATTCACTTGCCAGCGTATTCATTTTCATCTCCAATAATTCTTCACTAAAAGCAGGGCTTGGAAAAATAGCGGGGTCGGGCTTGAAATAAATTCGAGTTCCCTGTTTCAAAGCACAATCGTCTACTTTATGCAAAGGAGTAATGATGTCACCATTAGAACAAGACACGGTGTAGGCTTGGCCTTGACGAACCGTATCAATTCGCAACAACTCCGAAAGAAAATTAAGTAACGTGGCAAAATAATCAATAAAGCCAAACTCCTCGTAATATGCTTTCGTGCGTCCACCCGTTTTCATAAACCATTCAAGTAAGTGTGTTAGTGCGGGGGTATCTGGACTCCAATACCAAGGAGGGGCAACAGGTAAACCTACGCCATTATCTTCGATGACAATTTCATCTTCCGACTCAAGGGAAACTTTCAATAGACTGCACTCATTTAGCGCAGCAGGGTCTACAGCCTGTCTCATTACTGTCATCACCAAAACTTGTAGCGCCTCGTTATTCCATTTACTACTTGATGTATTGACATACATCTGAGGCGTCGCATATATCAACTCTCGAAGGCTTTTATTGAACATCTTGAACTCCTGTATCCCCCGTTATTATGATGATGCGGGATTGCTGGAACGCGGCCAACATGGACGAACGTATTATTCAGTTTGAGCGAGGAATAGTGAAAGCAACGGGAGGCAAGGCACAAAGCACATGATTACATCTTGTCATGAAATACGACTATATGGCCTGCTTCATTAAAGCGAAACCCTGTCACAATACCTGAGGTTGATCGAAAGGAATACAACTTTGAGTCGTATGGGCTTGAGGTTTTTCTTACAATCCCATAATCTCGCATCCACTCGAGCACCTCAACCTCAGTCATACCCTCTACAAATCGTAGGACTGCGTCATGTTGTGTATACAAATCCACAAGTATAAACTCTGACACGTCATTTTGCCTCAGATAGCTCATGACACAGCGCCAAGTTGGTTCGATTGTCACGCCATGCCGTCTGCCGGGCATTAAAATACCCGGCAAGATGTTTCAAACCTGCTGAAGAGGTTCTGGATTCTGCGGGACGAAATGAGCCTCTTTTATGGACAGGGCAGGCCCTGTCCCTACCAGTCTGTTGACATCTGGTTTCGTAGGGATGAGGCCTGCCTCGTCCGTTGGGGATTTATCCCCTTGGCGTGGGATACCTCAAAAGCCCACATATACGAATAAGGGTTTCCTGTCATATCGGAAAGTTCCAGGGATGCAACATGAGAGCCTAAACCCACTTCCCCAATATTGAAGCAGACCGTAATTGGCCCTCCATATAAGCCCAGTATTTCCCCATTATCCTTGAATATTGGATAAGCCATACGTGCAACCATAATCGTTACTTCAGCTTCTGCTATAACCTGATTATCGACAGCCAGTTGAATGCTATCTATCAAGTGTTCAGATATTTCATCAGTTAGAAATTGCTGATTCCAAAATGGCCTTTGGGTTATTTGTATACATTGCGTACCAGAATCCGGATTGGATCGGGGTACGGAGATAACAAATTCCGGGGTGGGCAACGGATCGTGTAGAAGATATACAGCAGTTTCCTCTAACTGGGAATCTGGAAGATACTGATTATGCGAGCAGGATATACAAAATAATACACTTATAGACAATAGTATATTTCTTATTTTTGTGTTCCCACACATTGTGTCCTCATCTTACAACTTGACCGATCTGTGCGGCAGTTCAGGGGGGAGCGCGTGTTGCGCTCCCACACTATCGGAAGACAAGGATTCTACACCCACCCTTCGAGCGCCTCTTTAAGCGTGACCATGAAGGCGTCACCGGTTGCGCCGTCGGCGACGCGGTGGTCAAAGGTGAGCGAGGCATAGACGCAGGGGCGGATGGCTATCGCGTCGTTGATGACCTTGACGCGCTTCTCCATGACTCCTACCCCCAGGATGCCCACCTGCGGCTGGTTGATGATCGGCATGGCGAACAGGCTGCCGCTTACGCCATGATTGGTGATGGTGAACGTACCGCCCTGCACCTCGTCGGGCTTCAACTGACGGTTACGCCCCCGGTTGGAGAGGTCGTTCACCGCCCGCGCCAGCCCCATGAGGTTCAAATCCTGCGCGTTGTGGATGACCGGGACAATCAGCCCCTCATCCATCGCTACGGCCATCCCCAGGTGAACAGCGTGGTGGAGGTAAATGCCCTCGTCCGTCCACTGGGCGTTCAGGTAGGGATTGGCTTGTAGGGCGACCACCGAAGCCGCCGCGAAATAGGCCGTGAGCGTCAGGTTGACGCCCTGTTTGGCGAACTCGGCCTTGTGTTTAGCCCGGTGCGCCAGGGCAGCGGTCATGTCTATCTCAAAGACGGTGGTGACGTGCGGCGAGGTGTGCAGCTTGCTCCGCACCATGTGTTCGGCAATCGCACGGCGCATCGAACTCAGATGCACGAGTTCACCGGGGACGCCCGACGGGATGGGCGCTGCCGGGACACTGCGCGACGGGGCGGGGGCTGCTGCCGGTTTCGGCGCGCCGGGGGCAACAGGCGTGGCAGACGGTGCATCGCCATAATCCACCGTTGGCTTGAACAGGTCGCCGCTGCCGGGGCGTTCCCAGGGCGGCAGATCGGTATCGGGGGCAGGGGCGGCAGTATTCCCGGCAAGATAGGCTTCTACATCTTTTTTAGTGATACGGCCATCGCGCCCCGTGCCGGGGATTTGCGAGAGATCGAGTTTATGCTCGGCAACCATCCGCGCCACCACCGGGGTGATATGTCCGGTGTAGCCGCTGCCGTTGATTTTTACGGTCACAGGGGAGGCGGCCTGAACGGGCGGCGCAGCCAGGGGAGCCACTGTGGGTTGGCTGTGGGGGGCGGCTGCCGGAACCGCGGCTTCTTCCGCCTTTTCGCCGGGCTGCCCGACAACAGCGAGCAGCGTGCCGCGCTCGACAGTCTGGCCTTCCGGCACAATAATCTGGAGCAGGACGCCGCTGGCCGGGGCGGGTACTTCCGTATCCACTTTATCGGTGCTGACTTCGAGCAGCGGCTCGTATTCCTCTACCGTGTCGCCAACCTGTTTTAACCAGCGGCTGACCGTGCCTTCAACGACACTTTCGCCAAGCTGGGGCATAATCACTTGTGTGGGCATGGTTTGTCTCACCTTTTCTGATTAACAATACAGGGCTTCCGCTGTAAGGGCGGCATAATGCTCTAAGTAATGAGTACGGTGTTCCAATTCGCGGGCGGAATATATTGCGCCCCTACAAATTCCCTCTATGATGGCGATTCTGTAGTGGCGACTCGGCGTGGTCCCCCGATTATCTCCGTATTGCATCCCCTGCGGAAATAGCGTGATTTCTAACGATGTCCTCAATACGCCGCTAAATCACGAATGGCCGCTGCGATTTTATCCGGGTTGGGCATGAAGAACTCCTGCATACTATGGCTATAGGGCATCGCCGGGACATCCGGCCCGGCCAGACGTTTGACCGGCGCATCCATGTAGTTAAAGCCTTCGTCGGCGATGATAGCTGCGACTTCCGCGCCATAGCCCATTGTGAAGGTGTCTTCGTGAACCACCAGCGCCTTGCCGGTTTTCCGCACCGACTCCAGTATAGCGCCTTTATCCACCGGGAGCAGCGTCCGCAGGTCAATCACCTCGGCATCAATGCCGTCTTCGCGGGCGACTTTCTCGGCGGCAATAGTCGTATAGTGGGCCATCATGCCGTAAGCGAATACCGATAAATCACGCCCGGAACGCGCCACCCGCGCCGGGCCAATGGGTATCGTATACTCACCTTCCGGCACATCACCCTTGATGGCGCGGTAGCCTTTCTTCGGCTCAAAGAACAGCACCGGATTCGGGTCACGGACGGCGCTCTTGAGCAGGCCTTTGGCGTCCTGCGGCGTAGAGGGAATCACGACCTTCAAACCGGGCACGTGCGTGAAGAATGCCTCGACACTCTGGCTGTGGTACAGCGCCCCGCTGATGCCGCCGCCATAGGGCGCACGGATGACCATCGGCACATTCCACTGTTCACCGGAGCGATAGTACATCTTGGCGGCTTCGTTGACGATCTGGTTAAAGGCGGGGTGGATGAAATCGGCAAACTGGATTTCGCAGATTGGGCGCAGGTCAGCCAGCGCCGCGCCGATGCCAATCGCTACAATCGAGAGTTCCGCCAGCGGTGAGTCGACCACTCGTTCACTCCCGTATTTGGCGTGCAGTCCCATCGTCGCCCGGAACACGCCACCCCGCGCCCCCACGTCCTCTCCCACGATGAAAACACGAGGGTCGCGCGCCAGTTCTTCGTCCATTGCCTGCGTAACGGCTTCAATCAAGGTCATCACTGGCATGATTAGTTTGCCTCCAGGGGGGCGTAAACCGGACTCAGGGTTTCTTCCGGGTCGGGGTCGGGGGCACTTTCGGCGGCGCCCTGGGCAGCGTTGATTTCCTTTTTCGCCTGTGCTTCGTATTCATCCAGCAGGGATTGCGTGAGGATTCCCTTCCCCATCAAATAGGCATTAAAGCGCATAATCGGGTCTTTTTGCTTCCATTCTTCGACTTCCTCACGACTGCGATAGCTGCGGTCATCATCGTCGGAAGAATGCGGCACAGGCCGGTAGGTCTTGGCCTCGATCAGGGTCGGCCCCTCGCCCGTGTAGGCACGCTGGACGGCGGCGTGCATCGCGTCGTACATCGCCAGAATGTCGTTACCATCCGCAAATATGCCGAAGACACCATACGCCCCGGCACGGTCAGCCACATTCGAGACAGCCATCTGTTCTTCTACCCGGACACTGATGGCGTAGAGATTATTCTCCACCAGGCAGATAAACGGGAGCTTATGCACACCCGCCCAGTTCATGCCTTCATGCCACTCCCCCTGGCTGGTCGAGCCTTCGCCCAGGCTGGTGAGAACGAGGCGCGGTTGGGTCGCGTCATCCGGGTCTGCTAACCCCAACTGCTGCTGGTACTTGATGGCAAACGCCACGCCCGCCGCTTGCGGCACCTGAGTCGCCACCGGGGATGAATGACTGAGAATGTGGGCGGGTTTGTGGCTAAAATGGCTGGGCATCTGTTTGGCATTACTGCTATATTCGTTCTTCTTACCAAAAAGACTCATCATAAAATCAGTCGGGGTCACACCCAGCGCCAGCACCAGCGCCAGATCGCGATAATAGGGGTGGACATAATCCACGCCACGATTGAGCGCAAAGGCTGCTGCAACCTGCGCCGCCTCATGGCCCATCCCACTGATATGAAAGGCTATTTTCCCCTGGCGATGCAACATCCAGGCGCGTTCATCCAGTCGCCGGCTGAGCAGCATCGTCCAGAACATGGCGAGCAGTGTTTGTTCGTCCAGTGCCGCCGAAGGGCGCTCCACAGTTTTTGTGGGCATCGTTTTTCCTCACAGATAACGGACAGAAAATTGAGACGCAGCTAAAACCATCTCACCAGATTGTTCCGTGTGAGTAGTTTTCCTGAGTGCTGCCTCAATGGGAACTCTCAGCAGGGTGGGGTGGTGGCAGGCGACGAGAGTACCCAAACCTCAATTATACGGACTATCCTACAAAACGCCTAAAGAGTCGTGTGTAATTTTGTGCAAGTTGTCCCAGCGGCTCACGGTCAATCATGCCCTTCCTTATTCGCGGAGGGACTGGCACAATGCTCATCTGTCCGCCAGTTCATAATCCAGACTGACTATGTTCAAACCTCTGCGCCTGATTACCCTATACACCCTCCTGATTCTGCTCGGACTGCCGCTGCCCGCCGTATCCTACCAGGGCTGTGCCGAGACCAGCGGCACTATCGAACGCCGCCCGTATCGCAGCGCGTTGATCGAAACCAATATGGTGGTTACGGTCTACACGCCGCCGTGCTACGACCAAACCGAGCGTGACTACCCAGTGCTGTACCTACTGCATGGTTCGGCCAGTGATGACAACCACTGGTTGCAGATCGGGCTGGCCGAGGCGCTCAACGAGGGGATCACCCAGGGAACATTGCCGCCGCTAATCGCGGTGTTGCCGTTCGGCAACTGGGTCGCCAATGAAAACCAGTTTGGCGATGATTCCTGGGAAAGTGTGTTCATCCAGGAGTTGATGCCGCAGGTCGAAAGCGCCTACCGGGTCGCACAGACCAGAACGGAACGGGCTATCGGCGGGATTTCACGGGGTGGGTTCTGGGCATTTGAGATCGCCTTCCGCCACCCCGAGTTGTTCAGTGCGGTGGGCGGTCACAGCCCCTTTTTCGACCTGAATAACGCCCCCCCAGAGTACAACCCACTGGATTTAGCCCTGACGGCGCCCGGTCTGGATACGCTGCGCATCTGGATGGATCGCGGCCCGGATGATTTCTCCCGGCAAGCTATGAACGTGATGCAAGAGCGGCTCAACCAGGGTGGATTATCGTATATTTACCAGCTTTATCCGCAGGGAGACCACAGCGACCCCTACTGGGCACAGCATGTGATGGACTATCTGCTGTTCTATACGACAGCCTGGCGGAACGAGGTTGCTCCGGCAACGCTCGCCGCCTTTGCCACCAATACACCTCAACCCACACCACAGCCGGAAACAGGCCTGGCGCTGTTCGTGCCGGCGGTCAGCTTCCCCAGCCTGCAAACGACCATTACGGGTATGGCACTGGAGGCGATTCGCGCCGGAGAACCGGACACAAACCTGGTTCTGAACGAGACGACAGCGGCGACACTGCGCGGGTTGGGCGTAACTTTGCATCCGGGCCTCCGCGTCGTGGCCGATGATGCCCTGTACAACCTGATGTGGGGTAACCGGCGCTTGTACACCCTGCTCCCGTTCGACAAACTGACACCGCGCTACCGTGTCCTGCTGGTAGATGGTGTTCATCCTCTTGACGACGACCTGGCGGCGTATCCTTTCGTCCTCTCCAGCGAGCAGCCCAACTATTACCCGGAACATCTGACACGCCTGATGCTTTCCGGGGTGACGGCGCTGACCCGTGACACCCAGGTGGCGCTCGACCAGCACAGCATCGAGTGGGCAGGTGAGGCAATCCGTCCCTACACGACACGCGCCGATTTCTTCCATATCAGTAATGAGGTTTCGTTCACGGCGAACTGCCCGGACGAGGGAAGTGAACCGCTGTTAGGGGCGTTCTGCGCCAAAGATGCGCATTACGGCCTGCTGGACTACATCGGGACAGACATCATCGAATTGACCGGAAACCATAATAATGACTACGGATTCACCGCATACCGGGACACGCTGCGCCGTTACCGTGAGGACGGTTTTCGCATCGTGGGCGGTGGGGAGACAGTGGATGAAGCGCGGCAGCCGCTCATCCTCAACCACAACGGCAGCACTATCGCGATGATCGCTTGCAACTGGATCGGGCCGTATTACGCGCTGGTGACCGAGACGAATCCCGGTGCTGCTTACTGTGATTGGAACTGGTTGAGCGCCACAATCCCCGATTTAGCCGCTCGATATGATGTAGTCGTCGTGACGGCACAGTATGAAGAGGTGGAGGATTACCTCCCCCCGTCGCGCCAGGAAGTTGATTTCCGCGCCCTGGCTGACCTGGGGGCGGACGTGGTAATCGGTACGCAGGCGCATAAACCGATGACGTTCAGATTTTATAATCCTGGGCGGGATACGGAAGCATTCATCCATTACGGCATGGGCAACCTATTCTTTGACCAGCCCTTTTGGGGCAATATGCGCTTCTTCATGGATGAACTGTTCATCTATGAAGGGCGCTTGCTGACGGTGAACCTGTTCACCGGGATTATTGACGAGAACGCCCGCCCGCGCCCGATGACGCCTGACGAACAGCAGAACTTCCTGGCATTCATGTTCAATACGCAAGGTGGGTTTTAGGAATTTACCGCACAATCGCGTGTTTTTGCGCGTCGCTCATCAGTGGCTGGCGCAGCATGTCGTCCTTATATTCGACACTGTTCCAGGCGACCAATCCCGCCAGGATGACGGCCAGCAGCAGGGCAGCCATGCCCGCCCGCCGCCGGACTGTAAGGGGCAGCCGTTCACCAATTGCGGCAACCAGCCCGCCGCCCATGACCGCCAGGAGCGGATAGAACAGCAGAATGAAACGCGGGTCATAGCTCACCAGTAGCCACCACACGGCAAAAAACGGCAGCGTCCATGTGAGAAGCATAACCTGTCCGGGGCGTTTGAGTGGGGCGCGAATGACCTGGAATACGGCAACCAGGACACCAGCCAACACAATCCACCCGGCCAGGCCGTAGTTTTGCGGACGTGTGACAAAAATCAGCAGGCTATCCGCCGTGCGCTGCGCCTGGTCGGTCCAGGCAGTCGGCGGGACGAGCAGCCCAACTTCCAGCCAGTTGCGGAGATACCAGGGAGCGGCCACGGTAGCAACCACGCCAGCGCTTACCAGTGCCAACCGCAGACTCAGCCGCCGCTGCATCCAACCCCAGCCGAACCACAGTACGACAAAAGCCAAGCCCATTAACGCGGCATTTTTTGTCCAGGCTGCCAGCCCCAGCATCAGCCCCAGCAGCGCCGCGTCGAGGATATGACGAGTCTGCCACAGGCGATAGGCGAACAGCGCCGCCAATGTATAGAAGAAGGCCATCGGCAAATCCACATAGCCCGATGAAGCCCAACGGCCAAACGTCTCGGTGATGACCAGCAGCAGCGCCGCCGCCCATCCCGCCGGAGTGCCGTACACCGCTCGCCCCAGCAGGTAGACCGCCGGGATGCAGCCGAGGCTGAGGAGTGCCGGAATCAGCCGCGCCAGGTATTCATTCGCCCAGCCGGACGCGAGATAGCTATAGGTGTAGGTCAGGGAGACTTGAATAGGGTACGCCTGGTAAAATGCTTCATCACGTCCGGCGAAGGGGACAAGCTCGCCGGTCTGCGCCATTTCACTACCATAGCGGTGGTAAATCGCCAGGGCATCCTCTTTGGAGAACGGCCAGTATACCGCGTTGAGCAGCACGGCCCCGGCCACGAGCAGCACCGGGAGCAAAGCGAGATATGTGAATTTCGTGGATACAGCAGGCCGTGTCTCTATATATGCAGAGTCAGGGCGGACGCTGCTGCCGCGCTTCCGCCACCAACCTATCGCACCAGACAGCATCAACAAGAAGTACGGCACGGTCACGCCAAGCCATGTCAGCGGTATGGTGAGCAGCCCTTCCCAGAGCATGATGAGCGTCAGGCTACCAACCGCCAGGGCCAATGACAACAATATCGCTAACCAGCGCCCTTCTTCCCGGCGCGGTGAAACTGTGAGCAACCAGGCCGCCAGCGGGTACGCAGCAGCAAGTACCAGCCCAACTACAATCCAGGCTACTAGCGTTTGCATGAAAGGGGTTTCCTTACAGATTTACCCGGTAGGTACGCGGTTAGGCAGCGGTTGACCGGTCACACCTGCAATCAGGTTCTCGGCGGCCATTCGTGCCATCTGGTCGCGCGTCCACTGGCTGGCACTGCCTATATGCGGCACAACCAACGCATTCGGCAGGCTGAGCAGCGGGTCATCCGGTGAAATCGGCTCTGGGTCGGTCACATCCAGCGCCGCCCCACCGATGATGCCTGACCGCAGCGCCTCGACCAGCGCGGCATGGTCAATTATGCCGCCGCGTGCCGTATTAACGAGGATTGCGTTGGCCTTCATCTGTGATAATGTAACCCGGTTGATGAGGTGGCGCGTCCGGGCGTTGAGCGGCAAGTGGAGTGAGACAAAGTCCGACTCACGCAGGAGTGTCTCCAGGTCAACAGCTACCGCGTTAACTTCGGCGGCAGATTCGAAGGTGAGGGAAGGGCTGTAGGCAAGAATCCGCATATTGAAACCGGCAGCCCGGCGGGCAACCGCTCGACCTATCCGCCCCAGGCCAATAATCCCCAGCGTCGCGCCTGAAAGGTCACGCCCTAAAAGCGCGTTGGGGTCCCAGGTGCGCCACTGTCCATCCTGAATGTAATTTGCTCCCTCGACAATGCGCCGCGCAGCAGCCAGCAGCAGCCCGAAGGCTAAATCGGCGGTGGCTTCGGTCAGCACGCCCGGCGTATGGCCGATGGGAATGCCCCGCACCTGCGCCGCCGGAACGTCAATGTTGTCGTAACCGACGGCCATCTGGCTGATGACCTTAAGCCCTGGTCCGGCAGCATCCATCAACTGTCCGTCAATGCGGTCCGTGAGCATACACAGGAGGCCGTCCACGCCGCGCACTTTTTCACGCAGAGTCTCGTAGGGCGGCGGCATCTCGCCCGACCAGATTTCAGCATTACAGGCCTCACGCACCCGGTCAAGACCGGCGGCGGGCATTATGCGGGTGACAAAAACGCGTGGTTTGCTCATGAGGATTGCAGCGCTCGATACAGGGTTTTCAGATCACGGAAAGTACGCGGTACTCGTGCAAACAGGCTATACCGTGAGGGGCGAGTTTCTTCGACAGTCATCGGCAGTTCAACGGACTTTAGCCCGGCACGCTCACCGCGCAGAATGACTTCGGTATCAAAAATTTCGCCGTCGGTCACGCACTGCTCAATGATCGGGATGATCTTGCTGCGGCGAAAAGCCTTGATTCCATGTGTATCTGACCCCGCAAAGCCGAACAGTACTTGCAGCAGTTTGTTGAAGCCCCAGGTGATAAAGCGGCGCACGAAGGGGCGATTATCCTCTGAATCGGGGTGTAGCTTAGAGGCAATCACCATGTCGTACTGATGCAGCAGTTCACGGCTCTTGCGTAAAAACGGAATATCCCAGAAGTCCGCGTTAAAAACGACGATGTGTTCACCGCGTGTAGCCAGGATACCATTCTTGACCGCCGCGCCATAGCTGGCCTTCGGGCTGGTGAACACGACGACCTGCGGGTATTGTTCAGCGAGTTGATGTGCCAGTTCCAGCGTGCCGTCGGTGCTGCCGTTCTCGTACAGAATGAGTTCGTAGGTATCATCCATGTCACTGATCCGGGAGGTAATCCCCTCGACCACCGACTTGAGAACTAACACTTCATTAAACACCGGAATCACGACGGAGAGCAGAAGTGCAGTGTGTTTGCCATTCGGGGAAGCACCTGTTGCCCCAGCCTGATTCTCGATGACAGGTTCTTTCAAATCAAGTTGCCCTGTATAATTCACGCATTCGTGCCTTTTACTATCCGGCTTGCGGCTAACCGGTATCTATTCTGAAGACCAGCCTAAACAGGGTACGACCGCATCTCCTGCCCATGCTGATGCACCATTTTAACCGAAACAGCGGATTTGGCTACCCCATAGCTTGGTTCTGCGAGCAGGTATTCTCATCGTCAAAATTGGCTTTAGTTGGGCTGTGGAGCGTATGATACCATTGAAAACGCAGTGAAATCAGGTTCTTTAATTCAGGTCAAAGTGTTATGTCGTCAGAGTTTGTAGCACACACATCTTATAATACCAACTATTCCAGTCCATTCCGATTCATCGTCTCCCATGTGCGCCGCCATCCGTGGGTTGGACTGGGGCTGATTATCGGCGCGTTCAGCAATGCGGCGCTGGCAGCGGTTGTTCCTGCTTTCATCGGGCAATCGGTCAACGCCATCAAAGACCGGCAGGATGTCGGTTTTGTGCTGACGATGGTCATCGCCATTGTGCTATCGCAGGCGGTGCGGGCTGTCCTGCAATTGATGCGGAACTACTCGTCGGAAATCTTCGCGCAGCGGTTTGAGCGTGATATTCGTGATGAACTGTATGCCAGCCTGCTGGGCAAAAGCATGTCTTACCACGATTTCCAGCCGGTGGGGGAGATCATGGCACGGGTCACAAACGATGTTCGTGAGATGAATTTCATGATGAATCCGGGCATGAACGTATTAATCGGGTCAAGCATGTTCCTGATGATGCCGTTGGTTTCCGCTCCGCTGATTCATCCGGCGCTGCTGCTAACGCCATTTGTCTTTATCGTGCTGCACGTCGCGGTTCAGATCCGCTTTATCCGCCAACTGCATCCCATCGCGCAGGAAGTCCGCGCCAGTTTTGGCCGGATGAATGCCCGGCTAGCCGAGGCGCTGGACGGGCTGCAAGTCGTGAAAGGGGCGGCACAGGAAGCGCGAGAAGCCGACACCTTCAATCAATTAGCTGATACGGTGCGGGATCGATTCATTGAACAGGGCAAGATTGAAGCCCGGTATCTTTCTAACCTGCTGTTTCCGTTGACGATTGTCTTGTCTTACCTGCACGCTATTGCGCTTTACCAGCAGGGTGAAATCAACAGCGGGGACATCGTAACCTATGTTTCACTCATCTTCCTGTTCGGCTTCCCGGTGTTTTCGACCTTATTCTCGCTACCCCGCATCGCTCTGGGGTACGCCAGTGCGGGTCGTATTCTGAGCATGATTACCGCCCAGACCGATCTTGACCAGAACGAGGCCGGGCATGAAGCGCCGATCAAAGGGGAAATCACCTTTGAGCATGTTGATTTTGGCTACACGGACCATGCGACTGTCCTGCACGACATCTCCTTCACGATCAAGCCCGGCCAGACTGTCGCGCTCGTCGGGCAAACCGGGTCAGGGAAAAGCACCGTTACCAAATTGATTAACCGGATTTATGACATTAACGCCGGGCGTGTCCTGGTAGATAGTGTTGATGTGCGTGACTGGAAACTGGAGTCGCTTCGGTCACAGATCAGCATTATTGAGCAAGACATTTTCCTGTTCAGCCGCAGTATCAGCCAGAATATTGCCTTTGGCGACCCGGATGCCGCACAAGAGCAGATTGAGGAATCAGCGCGGAATGCCCAGGCACATGAATTCATCATGACGTTCCCGGAAGCTTATCAGACTGTCATCGGGCAGCGTGGGGTCACCTTAAGCGGGGGACAACGCCAACGACTGGCTATCGCTCGTGCCTTTCAGAAAAATCCACCCATCCTGATACTGGATGACAGCACAAGCGCAATTGACAGTGCCACGGAAGACCTGATTCAACAGGCGATCTGGAAGGCGGCCAAAGGGCGAACTACTATTCTGATTACCCACCGTCTCTCTCAAATTCGCTGGGCAGATCATATCATCGTCCTGCGTAAAGGGCGCGTAGTGGCGCAAGGCAGCCATGAAGACCTGCTCACGTCATCGGAAGCCTACCGCCGGATATTTGCCCGGTACGAACCGGCGGCGGCCTTAGTGAAACCAGCGAACGGCGTGGAAAGGAACTAAATCATGGGAATCATGCGCGGCCTGGAAGCCGATAAATATGACCGCCAGTATACCGACAAATACCTGCTTGGGCGGATCGCCCAATACATGGGCCGCTATCGGCGCAAAGTCATCCTGGTCATTGGCGGGTTCGTCACCATTTCGATTGTCGGGGCGCTGCGCCCGATTCTGATCGCAGCCGGGGTGGGCGCCCTGGAGACAGAAACTGAAGGCGCGTCATCGCTGGCCTTGATTTTTGCGGCGCTGCTGGTCGCGGCAGTCACCGAGTATGCCGCGAACTGGGTGCGGCGGCTGTTATCCAGCCAGGTAATCGGGAACGTTGTCTCCGAGATGCGTAAAGATGCTTTTTCTGCCGCCCTGCACCGCGACCTGGCCTTCTATGATACTAACAAATCCGGCAAGATCGTCAGCCGTATCACAGGGGATACCCAGGAATTCGGGGATGTGGTGCTGGTCAGCAGTGACGTCATCAGCCAGATGGTACAAGTCGTTATTCTGCTGGTCGTCATGCTTAACCAGTCATGGCAGTTGACCCTGGTGCTGCTGCTCACAACGCCGATGGTTGTCGTCGCGGCGCTAAGTTTCCGGCGCTTGGCACGGCAGGTTACGCGCCAGGGATCACGGGTGATGGCCTCGGTGAATGATATTATCCAGGAAACCGTCACCGGCATCAGTGTCGCCAAGAACTTCCGCCAGGAAACGATGATTTACGATGAGTTCGTAAATGTGAACACGCAATCTTATCGCATTAATCTGCGGCGTGGATTTGTGCTGGCGCTTATCTTCCCGGTGCTGAACCTGCTATCGGGCATCGCCATAGGTGTCGTCGTCTATGTGGGCGCACAGTTGGCGGCGATAGGTGTCGTCAGCCTGGGGGCGTGGTTCCTGTTCATTCAAGGGGTGGATCGCTTCTGGTTTCCCTTCATGAACCTGGCATCTTTCTGGAGTCAGTTCCAGCAAGGTTTGAGTGCCACCGAGCGCGTCTTCGCCCTGATAGACGCCGAAAACACGCTACAGCAGATAGATAACCGGCAGCCCGGCGACCTGAACGGGCATATTGTTTTTGATGATGTCGTATTTGAATACAAACCCGGCCAGCCCGTGCTGGATCACTTCGACCTGAACATCAAACCGGGGGAGAGCATTGCTTTCGTGGGACATACCGGCGCGGGTAAAAGCACCATCGCCAAACTCATCGCCCGCTTCTATGAATTTCAGGACGGTGAGATATTGATTGACGGGCAGGATATTCGGACATTCGACCTGCAAAGCTACCGCAGTCGCCTGGGTATCGTCTCGCAAGCGCCATTCCTGTTCAGCGGAACGATTGTCGACAACATTCGTTATAGTAAGCCGGATGCGACCAATGCCGAAATCGAAGCGATTGCGCTGAGTATCGGCCAGGGTGAATGGTTGGAAACGCTGCCCGACGGCCTGCAAACCGATGTGGGTGAACGCGGCGCACAACTCAGTATGGGGCAGCGCCAGTTGGTAAGCCTGTTACGGGTGCTGCTGCAAAAACCGGCCATCTTTGTACTGGATGAAGCAACAGCGAGTATTGATCCCTTTACCGAAACCCAGATTCAAGAGGCGCTCGACATGATTCTGGCGCGGTCCACCTCGATACTGATCGCGCACCGCTTGAGTACCGTCCGCAGCGCAGACCGGATCATCGTGCTGCGGGACGGCAAGATTATCGAAGAGGGCAGTCACGAGTCACTGATCGCCCAGGACGGCCATTATGCTGAACTGTATAACACGTATTTCCGGCACCAGTCTTTGAGCTACATTGAAGAGTCGCGAGAACTATTCGGCGCAGCCCAGGCTGATTAAACGCTACTCGTTGAATAACTGCCCGACACTGCGCCCTTCATGTGACCGCAAAATGACTTCACCCAGCAGTGGCGCAATCGAAAGCACCGTCATGTTAGGCAGTTGTTTGGATTCGGGCACCGGCAGTGTGTTGGTCGTGATGATCTCTTTCAAGTTGAGTTTTGCCAGCCGCTGGGGCGCGTCCTCGCCCAGGAGCGCATGGGTGAATGCCAGGTAGATGTCCTGGGCACCCTCTGACCGCAGCAGATCAACCGCTTTTGTAATCGTCCCGCCGGTCAATACTTCATCATCCACCAGCAAGACATTTTTACCTTTCACATCGCCGATAATGGTCAGGGCTTCGGCCTGGCCGGTATTAAACAAACGCCGCTTTTCGATGATTCCAAGCGGCGTTCCTAAATGCTCAGCCCAGTTGCGGGCTTTTTTGGCAAATCCCAGGTCGGCGGCCACCACCACCAGGTCTTTGACCGATTTCTCTTTCATGTAGTCGCACAATAAGTGAAAGGCAGTCAGCACATCCCCAGGGATGTTGAAAAACCCCTGTATCTGCCCGGCATGGAGGTCAATCGTGATGTACCGATCTACTCCCGCCACTTCGATCATATTGGCAATTAATCGCGCTGTAATCGGCACACGCGGCTGGTCTTTTTTGTCCGATCGTGTATAGGTCATATAGGGGATTACGACATTAATGCGCCCAGCAGAATCGCGCTTCAAGGCGTCAATCATGATGAGCATTTCCATAATGTTGTCGTGGATTGGCGAGGCCATTGTCTGAACAAGATAAACATCCTGGCCGCGCACACTTTCCTGGAGTTGAATGAAGATATTCTCGTTTTCAAAGGTCGTTCGTTTGTAGTCCCCTGGTTCTACCCCCAGGTACGAGCCAATTTCCTGGGTCAGGTTCTGTGATGCTGAGCCGAAAAACAGCATGATATGACCATACTGCCCGATAGATGCAACCGCCGGGTGCGACCCGGTTTCCCGCATGATCTTGGTACCTGGTACTTTTTCCATTTCTGCTTCCATCACTCGCCTCTCGTTTTGTTTCAATAACCCTGCCCGGAAGAGTAAGCGCATCTATTTCAGTAACCGCTCATCGTGTAATGCCAGGATGGCACGGACAGCCTGCTGCGGCGTCATTTCCCGCATTTGCACCCGACGAATCACGCCAGCAAGAGCGTCGCCCGGCAAAACCTGGAGCAAGCGGGAGAGCAGCGCGTCCTGCAACCGGTCATGCAATTCAATCTCGATACGCTGCTGTTCCAGGGCATCCTGCACGCCATTACCATTGAGGTAATCGCGGTGACTTTCAATTGCCGCCATCAACTCATCAATCCCGGTTTCTTCGGTAGATATGGTGCGGACTACTGGCGGCAGCCACAAGGCGATAGCAGGATCACTGGCGGGCGGATCCGCCCCTAATAACTGGCCGTGATGCTGAATGAGCTGAGCGCGCGACGCCGGATGCCCCAATTCGAGCATCGCCCGTAAGCCGCGTACCGTATTGTCCGCGCCGGGACGATCCGACTTATTGACGACCAGGACGTCGGCAATTTCCAGGATGCCGGCCTTAATCGCCTGGACATCATCACCTAAACCCGGCGCTTCCACCACGATTGTCGTTTGGGCAGTACGGACAATGTCTACCTCACTTTGTCCTGCTCCAACGGTTTCTACCAGCACGATGTCAAACCCGGCAGCATCCAGTACACGAATCGCATCGCGTGTCGCCCGCGAAAGGCCGCCCAAACTGCCGCGTGTCGCCATGCTGCGGATAAAGACGCCGCTGTCTCCGGCAAGGTCGCGCATCCGAATCCTGTCACCCAGGATGGCCCCACCGGAAAAAGGACTGGTTGGATCTACGGCGATGATGCCCACTGTTTTACCGGCTTTGCGGTAGGCTTTTGTCAGGGCATTCATCAGCGTACTTTTGCCCGTCCCCGGCGCGCCAGTGACACCGATAACCCAGGCTTTACCGGTGTGTGGAAATAAGGCCGCGAGAGCCTCGTCCATGCCCTCACGCTCGTTCTCAACAATCGTCAGCAGTCGGGCCAGCGCCCGGCGTTCGCCCCGTAGTAATGCTTCAACCAGAGTCTTCATACGGCGCTGCTACTCACCCTTAGCCTGCATCAAGCCGCGAATATGGGTGACAATCGCGTCCGTACTCGTGCCAGGACCAAACACACCAGCAATCCCCAGCGCCTCTAGGCGGGCAATGTCCTCACCAGGGACGATACCGCCTACCAGCAGCGGCACATCCGCCAGCCCGCTATCGTTCATCACCTGGCGGATACGCGGGACAAGCGTCATGTGCGCCCCGCTCAGGATACTCAAACCAACCACGTCCGCATCTTCTTGCAGCGCGGCCTCGGCAATCATCTCTGGGGTCTGTCGCAGCCCGGTATAGATTACTTCCATACCCGCGTCGCGCAGCGCCCGTGCGATTACTTTCGCACCCCGATCATGCCCATCCAGACCGGGTTTGGCGATGAGAACACGTATAACCGGATTTGCCGTCATAGTTCTATTTTTCTTCCTAAATGTACTAAAGGATGATGTTTTAAACACGGTGAACGCATCTTTTCTTTGGCAAAAGGTGCGCGATTACTCAATAGAGAGAACTTGTCTTCTTTTCGATTATAGCAAGACTTCGTTTGCCAACAGCAAAGACAAATATAAAATAAACTAAAAGACAACGTACTTCAATAGTGCCGATTTCCAGCCTATGCTACAATCAGAGATCAGGACAAGTATCTCAGTTTAGCGTGAAGTGACAATCTTGCCACTCAAATATGGCAGAATTGTGCGATAATCAGAACTAGAAGTAGCCAGACTGAATACAAGCTTGACCCTCATCAAAGCGGGAGTCTTGTTACAAAAACCTGGAAGGCTAGTCGCGGAGAAGGTTACATGAGCGCAGTGTCTAAAACAAGCAGCACCGGCCAGGTCGCCTCAACTCATTCGACGCCAGCCGCTTTGCTGTCGAATTTGCCGTTCCGGCGTCCCGGTTTTGCGATCACCTTGCTGCTGGCACTCGTTGCCGCCGGTCTGCTGCTCACTTTCCTGGTGCTGGCGCTGGAATGGCGCAGCCAACCGTTTTTGGGGGTGATGCTCACACCTAATATGGTGGTGGATGGTAGTGAGCCGGTCAATGCGGATTCCCCATGGGCAGGGCTTCAAGCCGGGCTCCTACGGGGCGACCAGGTTGTGGCAGTGAATAGCATACAGCTGATGTCCACTCCCCAGGACTATGCCACAGCCCGCACCCGTTTGCGCGATGTGATGGCAGGCTTGAAATCGGGTGATCATGTGTCTATCACATTTTTGCGGTCTGCGGTGGGCAGCAGCGTATCCCATGTTGGCACTGTTCAGTGCGATGCGGTGACAGACGGCTTCGCCCTTTGCAGCACCAGTTACCTGGTACAACCCCTCCCCAACAGCGATTTCCTGGCGTTTTTCATCATTCCGTATGCTGCGGGTGTGCTAACGCTCGCCATTGGCATCATGGTGCTGGTACTCCGCCCGAACCAGGCAGCCGCCCAATTTGTGGCATTGATGTGTATTGCCCTGGCGGTATTTATGGGCGGCGGCTTCGACATCAATAATACTTATGCGCTCACACCGGTTTGGTTGGTTTCGATAGCTTATCTGAGTGGTGTGCTCGGGTCGCTCATTATTCATTACCCGACTAAGGCCGCATTTGCCTATAAGTATACCTGGGTAGAGTTGCTACCAATGGTGGGCAGTTCGATTGTCGCCATCCTGGTGTTATATCGGTTCTTCTACCCTACAGACCCCAGGGACTTTTCTGGAACCTGGCAAGCTGCGATGACGGTAGATATCCTGGTGGTGATTGCATTCGTCGCCGTCCTGCTCCGACGGCGGTCACGCACCCCTTTCACCAATGTGCGCGACCAGATCAATGCCGCGCTGATCGGGTTGATTCTGATCGGACTGCCGATGGGCTTGTGGTTGATAAACCTCGTCACGCAAACCGTGATGGGCAGCCCCATCCTGCCGCTGAACTCCTCAACGCTCATGCCCTTTTTCATTCTGCCCTCTGTCGGTATCGCTTACGGGGTTTTGCAGTATCGCAACCTGGATACCGAGCAGATTATCAGCCGGGGGATCACCTATGGGCTGATGCTGGTAGCCTTGATTACCGGCTACTTGTTGCTGGTATTAGGCGCGAATTTTGTCACGAACGAGCTTATTGGCGCCGATAACCCGATTTTAATCGCTGCCACAATCTTTATCATTGCCACCCTGTTCCTGCCGGTACGAACCCGGTTACAGCGGCGCATTGACCAGATTTACTTCCATGTGCGCACCAATTACCAGGAGCGGACCGAAGCGTACAGCCAGAAGCTCACCACGCTTACTGATCTGGAGGATATTTTTGAGGTTCTTCAGGAAGAAGTGAACACATCTCTCCAGCCTGAGCATACCTTCATCTTTTTGCAGGACCACCAGAGCGGTCACTACAAAGCATTCGGAGTCGGCCATTCATCACCGCCAACCGATGTCACATTTGACAGTGCCAGCAGCATGGTCAGCTATTTGACTGAGACGCCTACTGACCCGATTGTCTATCTTGAGAAAGACCGTCCCTGGCCGACGGCGCTGCTGCCAGAGCGTACCCGGATCAATATTCTCAAGACACTCGTCATCGCTTCTCTGGGAAGTCAGGATACATTAAACGGGTTCATCATCTTTGGGAGACCACGCTCAGGCAGGGGCCATTACTTATATGAGGAAATCCGGTTCATCCGTAACCTGACCGGACAAACTGCGATTGCCGTCGAACGCGCAGTGGCGATGAATACACTGGAACGGCGGGTTCGTGAACTGGGGATTCTCAGCAACATCAGCCAGGCAGTGAACTTCACGGTTGAGTTTGACGATCTGCTGGAACTCATCAGCAATCAAACGGAACGCCTTTTGGGAGCGACACATTTCTATATTGTACTGCGCCACCCCGCAGCTCCTACTAAGCTGTACTATGCCTTCTTCCTAGAGAATCAGGAACGGTATCAAGAGAAAGAAAATAAACGCTGGCAGATGCGGCTTGACCTTTTCAGCGAGGTCACGCGTGATGGCGTGCCGCTGATTGTCAAGAACTACGTTGAGGCCATGAAGGAACGGCACAGCCCGATTATCCTGGAAGACCCAACCTTGAAAGCCTGGATGGGTGTGCCACTGGTAGCGGGTAAGAATACGTTGGGTTGTCTGGCCGTTGGCACGGTTCACCCTGATGAAACCTACAACGACGAACAACTGCGTCTCTTCCAGAACATTGGCTCCCTGGCGGCTACTTCGCTGGAAAAAGCGCGGCTTTATGCTGAGACAAACACCCGCGCCCGGCAGCTTTCGGCACTCAATGACATCAGCCAGCAGCTTGCCTCTGAGTTGCATGTTGAAAGACTGCTCGATCTGATCACTCGCAGCGCCGTGAACATTCTCGAAGCGGAGGCCGGCTCACTGCTGCTCACGGTGGATGATGGAAGTAATGACCTGGAATTCAAAATTGCCGTCGGCGGTTCCGGGCAAGACCTGGTTGGTTCACGTTTCCCGGCTGGTCGCGGGTTGGTAGGTGAGGTCGCCAGCAGCAGCAAGCCGGTCATTGTCAATGACGCCGCCAATGACCCGCGCTGGGGGGGTGACTTCGAGGGCAGCACCTTTATCACCAATGCTATTCTGGCTGCGCCGCTCATTGCACAGAACCGGGTCACGGGCGTGCTGGAAGTCCTCAATAAGAAAAATGGTGGCATTTTTGTAGACGAAGATGCTGAATTACTGGCAACCTTCGCCGGGCAAGCCGCCATCGCCCTTGAAAATGCTCGCCTGTTTGAAATGACTGACAAGCAGCTTTCCGAGCGTGTGGATGAGTTGCAGGTGCTGGAACGTATTGACGTTGAATTGAACCGTTCGCTCGATCTGCACAAAGTGGCCGAGATCACGATGCGCTGGGCCATCGCCAACAGTGGTGCAACTGCCGGCATTCTGGGACTTATTGTTTCCGACCACTCCCATCTGGAGGTCGTCGCCCGATACGGTTATGACACAGCGGATTACCCGGAAGGCGCGGAAGGTATTCTCTGGCCGCTGGATCGGGGCATCGTGCGCCGTGTCATGCGTACCCGCCAGGCCGACCTGGTACCGGATGTCAGGATTGACCGGGATTATATCCCCAGCTTACGCCACTCATTGAGCCAGATCACGATCCCGATGCTATCGGCAGGTGAAATTCATGCCTTGTTGATCCTGGAGACGGATCGTGAGCCGCGTTTGAGTTTGGTGGACATGGCTTTCGCGCAGCGGTTGGCAGAACACGCCAGTATCGCCATTACCAACGCACAATTCTATGCCGAGATGCAGCGGGCGAACGAATCCAAGAGTGAGTTTGTGAGCTTTGTGGCGCACGAACTTAAAACGCCGATGACTTCCATGAAAGGCTTTACTGACTTATTGCTGGGCGGTATCACTGGCAGCTTGAACGAACAGCAAAAGAACTTCCTGAGGACGATCCGCTCCAATATTGACCGCATGAATACCCTGGTGAGTGACCTCAACGATGTGACCAAGCTCCAGGTAGATAAAATGCGGATGGAATTCTCATCGCTCGACTTCCGTATGGTCATCACCGAAACGCTGCGCCCGCTCACGCACCAGATTGAGGACAAGGGGCAAACCTTAGTCGTAGACCTGCCGCCCGAAATGCCGTTGATTCAAGGCGACCAGAGCCGGTTGATCCAGGTTTTGACCAACATGGTGAGCAATGCCTATAAGTACACCCCGCCGGATGGTACGATTACGATTAAAGGGGTGATTGTCGAGCAGGAAGCTGCGAACAGGAAGCAGCAGGAACAACCTCAGCAAATGCTGCATATTTCCGTCCGGGATACGGGTATTGGCATGAGCAAGGACGATCTGGCACGCCTGTTCACACCCTATTTCCGCAGCGATAACCCTCTGGCGCGGGAACAGCCGGGTACAGGGCTGGGTTTGACGATTACGCAGGGTATCATTCAGATGCATAAAGGTAAAATCTGGGTGGAGAGCGAATTGGGCAAAGGCACAAGTTTCAACTTTACTTTGCCGCTGGCAGTGAACGAAGAACAGCCAGAAGAACCGGAACTGGAAGACGCGACTCAACCCATCAAGTAGCTGCTGCTGGCTTTGCATGGCGAATCAAAATGCCCACTGTTTTGGTGGGCATTGTCTTTTCAGAGGATTTGAGAATGGCCGTGTTTAGCTCAGATGGGGCTTGAGCTTGTTGTTGATACGGTCTTTGGGCTGGTAGCCAACGATGCGCTCCACCGGCTGTCCGTTCTTGAACAGGATCAGTGTCGGAATACCCATGATACCGTAGTTCATCAGCACACTCTGGTGCGCATCGGCATCGAGCTTGCCAACACGGAGTTTGCCTTCATACTGGGTGGCAAGCTCGTCTACGATAGGGGCAATCATCTTACATGGCCCACACCACTCCGCCCAGAAATCCACCAGAACCGGTTGCTCTGAATTCAACACCTCATTCTGGAAATTTGCTTCGGTTACTTCAAACGTTTTGGAACCCATTGGTCTCTCCATACCTTTCAACTTTGACGCTCACCATGCCACATGGTATGATGCTAATTGTGTGCGTTTGTCCTAATTAACGCACAAATTGCCAGCAAAATCAATGTGTACTGTGATTAGGTAGCAGCGTTTACATGACTCCAGACGACCCCAATCTGCCAGAACTTACCCGGCGACAGGAAGAAATCCTCTCCATTATCATCCGTACCTATACCCAGAATCCAGAGCCAGTTAGTTCTAAATATCTGGCGGAGAACGGGGATCTGAGTGTCAGTTCCGCGACTGTGCGCAATGAAATGGGGCTGCTGGAAGAACTCGGCTATATCGCCGCGCCCCATACCTCCGCCGGGCGCATTCCTACGGAAAAAGGTTACCGTTACTTCGTCAAGCGGTTGCTGGATGACGGCAGCCTGAGTGAGACTGAGCAGGCGCGAATTGTGGAAAAATTCCAGGGTGCGCCGCTGGTCACTGACCAGTGGATGCGGGTCGCGGTCAATATCCTGGCGCGAACAGCACAGGCCGCTGCCCTGGTCACACCTCCGATTGCGGAAACGAGCCGCTTCAAGCATGTCGAGTTGATCGCCATCCAGGGGCGGCTGGTTCTGATGGTGCTGGTACTCGACAGTGGGGGGGTGCATCAGCAGATGCTCACCCTGACCGACCCTGTGCCGCAGCCCCAACTGAGCGAAACAGCTTCGCGTATTAACGCGCTGTGCCAGGAAGCCAATGCCAATGAAGTCCGCCTCAAAGGGGTGCAGCTCCGGCTGTTGGAACGCGAGGTGATTGATCTGGCCGCCGACCTGATGGAACATGCCGACAGCAACCAGGTACGTCTGATCTACCGCGAAGGCTTGAGCGAAATTATCAGTTCATTTCAGACCAGTGAAGGCGCACAGCAGGCGATCCGCGTCTTTGAAGAGCGAGCCTTCATCAGCATGATCCTCAATGACATCCTGTCGCCTATGGTGAATAACGTACAGGTGGTGATCGCAGGTGAAGAACGCTGGGATGAACTGAGTCAACTGAGCATGGTACTCAGTCGTTACGGCATCGCCGGCCAGATGAGCGGCGCGGTGGGCTTACTGGGGCCAACTCACCTGAACTATGGTCGCGCGATCAGCACCGTGCGGTATGTTTCCAGCATGATGACCAACATGCTGTCCAATCTGTATGAAGTACAGGCCCGGCCAACAATCATGCCCGACACCAAAGATGCCTCTGTTAAAGAGTGATCACCCGCTTTACTCAGCTTTCAGCGCCAGCAGATAGCCGAGGCGCAGCGCCGCCCGTTCGACCAGTTCTGGGGCGTTGCGCAGTGCCTCCCGCAATGGCATGGGGCGGGTGACAATCGGCAGCACTGCCTGGATACCGGCCTTGTGCAGCAGTGTATCGTCCGCATTCAGCCCGCCGACAATCGCCACAGTGGGTATGCCTCGCTCCCGCGCCAAACGCGCCACACCAATCGGGCCTTTCCCGTGTATGGTCTGTTCGTCCATCTGCCCCTCGCCGGTAATCACGAGATCAGCATTCACGAGTTGGTCGGCAAAGTGATGATACGCCAGCACCAGGTCAATCCCCGATTGGATTTTCCCGTCAAGAAAAGCCATCAGTCCGGCAGCAAATGCGCCGGCAGCCCCACCCCCCCGCACTTGACGTACATCCACGCCTGTCTGCTCATGCACACGCGCAAAAAACTGACGCAGATTGGTTTCCAGGACACGGACGGTGTGCGGGTCAGCGCCCTTCTGCGGCCCGAAGACAGCAGCCGCACCCTGGCTACCTACAACCGGGTTATCCACGTCTGAGGCGATAATCACCTCCACGTCACGCCAACGCGGATCCAGGCGGGAGGTATCCACCGTATGAACCGTTCCTACACTCCCTCCGCCGCGCTCAACTTCCCGGCCATAACTGTCGAGCAGGTGAATATCCAGCGCCTGCATACACCCGGCCCCGCCATCAACGGTAGCGCTCCCACCCATGCCGATAATAATGCGCTGGGCACCGGCATTAAGCGCAGCCTGCATCAGCAAACCCGTGCCATACGTCGTTGTGACTAAGGGGTTCATTTCACCGGGTTTTAGCAGTTCCAGACCGGATGCCAATGCCATCTCAATCACGGCAGTCCGCCCACCTTCGATGCGCGCATAATCGGCATAGATCGGTCTGCCAAGCGGATCTACTGTCGCAACACTGACCCGCTGCCCGCCGCCGACCATAAACACATCCACCGTGCCATTCCCTCCGTCGGCGATAGGAAAGATGAGGAGTTCGGCGTCTAAGCTGGAGCGACGCAGCCCTGTAGCGATAGCCTCCGCAGCAGCAACCGCGCTCAAGCTATGTTTAAAAGCACCTGGAGCAATAAGAATTTTCATGGGTTACTCTTTTTGTCTTGCCAAATTTTATCTGATGGAATGACCTCATCCACTGCCTTAACACTGCTAAAATGCCGTATTTATCCTGGCGACGAGGGTGCCAGCCAAAACCGTGACACTTATTGTACCTCAATCTTTGATTTCCCCCTGCCGATTATTGACAAACATTTTTCTAACCAGTATAATGCGCCTGAATTTTCCAGGAAGGGGCCCGCGTTCTCTCCCAACCGTATTGGGACTTAACGCGCCATATTTGTCCGTGTGTTTTTTGATTATTCATAATCACTGTGACCACATCCGCTAATCTACCCAATCGGGCTGGATTAACGGTTTTTGTTTTGCCTACTTCCTGGGAACATCACCCAAAAAAAGACCCAGTAAGGGGGATTCAAGAGTATGCAACTCAATGATACACTGTCGAACGACATGGATTTTGCTGCGCTTTTAGAAGCATCCTTTGCCGAAACCGCATTGGAGCGTGGCGATCTGGTGACCGGCAGTATTTTGGCGGTTGATAACCAGGGCTTGATTGTGGATGTCGGCGTGGGGCGGGATGGCATCGTTTCACGGCATGATATTGAACGCCTGGGCAAAAATACCGCTGATTACCAGGTTGGCGCAGAAATCGACGTGGTGATTCTGCGTGTGGAAGATATGGACGGCAACATGGTGTTATCGGTTTCGCAGGCGCTGCAGAGCGAAGACTGGAAGCACGCCGAAGAACTGATGACCAATGAAGATGTCTGGGAAGGTGAAGTAATTGATGTCAACCGGGGCGGGGTGATTATCCCATTCGGCAATCTGCGCGGTTTTATCCCGGCCAGCCATGTCGCCGACCTGCCACGTGGCATCAACGAAGATGACCGCAAAACGTTCATGTCCGGCCTGATGGGTAAGACCGTCATGGTCAAGGTGATTGAGGTGAACCGCAAACGCCGCCGCCTGGTCTTTAGCCAGCGCGAAGCCCAGCGTGAACGCCGCGAAGCCAAGAAGGAAGCTCTGCTGGAAAAGCTCTCTGAAGGTGACATTCGCACCGGCACAGTAAGCGGGCTGCGTGACTTTGGCGCATTTGTTGACCTGGGTGGTGCAGATGGTCTGATCCATATTTCCGAACTAGCCTGGCACCGTGTAAAACACCCGCATGAGGTGGTGAACGTTGGCGACAAAATCGAAGTCTATATCCTGCGGTTGGATGCTGAGGGCAAGCGAATCGGCCTGAGCCTGAAACGCACTCAACCAAACCCCTGGTCGCAGATTGAGGACCTGTATCATGTCGGCCAACTGGTTGAAGGCGTGGTATCACGGGTGGCCCAGTTTGGGGCGTTTGTCAGCCTGGAGCCGGGTATTGAAGCCTTACTGCATGTCAGCCAGATTACGGAGCCAACTCCGGTGGATGCCACAGCCATCATTTATGAAGGGCAAACACTCTTGATGCGTATTATCAGCATTGAAGCTGATAAGCAGCGCCTGGGGTTGAGTCTGAAGGAAGTCACACCGGAAGAACATGAAAAATGGCTCTCCCGTCGGGCTGAAGCCGGGCTTCCCGTGGAACGTGATGACGAGAATGCTGAAGTTGACGGTAGTCAAGGCGAAACAGATTCGGTACAATTAGAAAGTATAGTCAATGAAGCGTAGGATTGTTCCATCAATCCTACTAAAACACACTAGCAATTAGGAAAGGAGCAGGCTGACGCATATATGGCTTCTGTTACGCTGAAACCAAATGAAAGTCAGGAACAACTTTTACGCCGCTTCCGCAAGCGCGTGACAAACAGTGGTGTATTGAGTACAGTACGGCGCAAACGCTGGCATATCTCGAAAAGTGAACTGCGCCGCATTGAGAAGAAGAAGGCGATTCGCCGGTCACGCCGCCGCCAGCGCAAGGCGCAAGGGCGGTAATCAGGTTCGCCTGAGTGGTGCTGGTAAATCTCATACCGAGTTCATAAACCGCTGTACAGTGATGGCAGCGGATTGTTGTTTTGAGTAAGTTTGGAGTGCTATGGCGAAAAAAGACGATAAGATTGAAGTTGAGGGCATCGTTGTTGAAGCGCTGCCGAATACCCAATTTCTGGTGGAGCTTGAAAATGGACACCGGATTCTGGCATATCTTTCTGGTAAGATGCGAAAATTCTACATTCGCATTTTGCTGGGAGATCGGGTTAAGGTGGAAATGAGCGTGTACGATCCGTCACGGGGGCGCATCACGTTCCGTTACCGCGATCCTCGCGGCGGTGGCGGCGACGAGAGCACGGAATAACTGTCGGGGCATTATCAGGCAGTCTCAGAAATTTCGGCCTTATTCATAGCAATAAAGCTCGCAAACCGTAGCGGGCTTTTTCATCTATAATCCGAGCCAACCATGAGACACCGCTATTTTCGGCTTATTCTATTTATCGCGCTATGCCTGGCCTGGTGGGGTACTTGTCTGCCAGGGCTGGAAAGCCTTCCCCTTCACAATGACGAGGGGCTGCATCTTACACGGGCCGTTGAAGTCTGGAACGGACACCCTTTCTGGGCGATCAGCGACGGCAAGATCATCAATCACTGGCCGATTGCGCTCTTCTTCCCTCAGGAAACGCCGATTTTTGCGGGACGCTTCGCAACGGTATTGGTGAGTCTTTTTGGATTCGCAGCGGGCTACGTGCTTTTGAATCAGATGTTTGGTTTGAAGGCGGCAGTACTCGGCAGCCTGTTAAACATCACATCCCCCTACCTATTCTTCTTTGAACGTCTGGCGCTGAGCGATGCAGAAGCCGGGGCGTTGGTGGTCGTCACCCTGTGGTTGAGCCTGCGATTTTACCGTTCGGGGCGCTGGCGTGATGCCGTACTCACCGGGTTGGCGCTTGGACTGGCCGTCCTGTTCAAGTTCACCGCCGCTCCTTTTGCGTTGATGGTCACTGTGATCATACTGGCGGCACAACAGCAACCAATCAGACAGCGGCTGTCAGGTCTGGCGACTGCCGGTACGGTGGCCTTTGCCTGTTTACTGCCCCCTTTGGTTTATCTCGCAATGCGGAGTAAAGATTTCTTTTCAATTGCTTTAGGCTGGATCGGTCTTGGCGGCGCATCCGCTGGCGACCAACCGGCATGGATCGCCAATGTGACGCGCATGTGGGAACAGTTGAGCGGGTTTGGCACGTTGGGCTGGGCAGTAGCCCTGATAGCCGGGTTGAGTTTACTGGTCGTACTTCATCAGCGAAAACCGGGGCGCTTCATCTGGTCGCTGCTGCTGGCCGGGCTGCTGCCATTGGGAATCATCGTTTTTATCGGGCGTGAGGTGCTGCCGCGTCACTATATTGTTGCCATGCCAATGCTGCTGATACTGGCCGGGGCGGGGTGGGGCAGTCTGCTGAACTGGCTGCGAGAATCGCGCCAACAGTGGGTCGTGGCCGGGTTGGTGTCTGCTGTCCTGATATTGGGATTCATTCCCTTTATGCTCACGGCTCACCATGATCCGGGCAATCTGCCACTGCCGGGGGCAATCCGTACACAGTATGTCACCGATCACAGCGCCGGGTATGGGCTGCGAGAAGCGGTACAGGCCTTCCCACAGACCCTTACACGACCCGAACTGCCAGTGATCGCCAGTATGTTTCCTGATAGCTGCCACCGGGCGAATTTCTATGCAATGGATGGGCGGAAAATGCAGTGTGTCGCTGCGCCGGGACGCGCTGAGGTCGAGCAAGCACTCGATACCTTTGGCGCGGTCTACGTTCTGGTAGACAACGCGCCGCTGATCGGCCTGGACGTGACAATTTTAGATGCACAGGTGGAGAAGATTGCCGCCTATCCGCGTCCAGGTGAAACAATCGAGACGGCCTCAGTGGTGTTGTGGTTGGTCAGCGCGACCCGCTGAGTTTGTGTCGCGCATTGCCTTCTCGCTGCTTGAGCAGGGCTTCGAGAGCCACTGGGAAGTCCTCATCCTGCTCAGTTGCTTCGATTTCCACCAGACGCCGTTGTAAATAGGCCAGCTCATTGGCGTCCAGGTAGTCCAGCATCCGATCAATCATGGCGTACATATCCGGCTGGACACCGCGCTTGGTTTTTGCCTGCGGACGCATCCGTTCCCGTTGATAGGCCAGCGGCGTCACAATCACGCCCCAGATCAGGAAAATAAGGAACAGGGGGAATAGGGGGAACAATCCGCTGCCGGGCTGTAGAGCCGCCAGAACCAGTAATGAAAATACAGTAAATAGCCCCAGACCCTGATACGCTTTGACCTGTACGGTTGCCATTGGCACACCTCCCAACCCTACCACGTATTTATATTATAGCGCTATCTCCGCCTTGTACCCGAAGGCAACACTGTTATCGAGCCAGCGAATCCAGGTAGGGCACAGGCTGTAGAGGGTACTTTGTTCGATAATGGCGTTCAGGTATGGTGGCAGGTCAAACTTATGGCGGTAGCGAGTCAGGATGGCTTCACGGTGGGCGTCATCCCGCACAATGCCCGCTTCCCCTTCAATTTGCAGGCCGCGTATCTCTGTCCAGCCCCAGACGGTGGGGTAGATTGTAGCCGCGACATGCTTGTTGGCAGCCAGGTTGAGGCTGTGGCGGCTGGTTGGGGAAGAGAGCCAGTAGAGATTAAGGGCGTCGTCGGATATGTAAAACAGTGGGGCGGCCTGAGGATTTCCGGCTTCGTCCACGGTTGCCAGCGCCAGTGTGGACTGTGTTTCCAGGAAGGCGCGGACTGCTCCCCTATTCTCCATCGCCGGACTTGTCCTTCCCCATCCCCAGCCACTCGAAATACAACTGGTTCTTGATGCCAATCCGGGCCAGGGCGCGGCCTAATGTCTGGTTAATGATGTCGTTTATAGTTTGCGGCTTGCCATAGAATGCCGGAACTGGCGGCATGAGGATTGCGCCATTTTCAGCGGCATGGAGCATGAGTCTGATGTGGCCGATATGCAGCGGAGTCTCGCGCACGAGCAGCAGCACCGGGCGTCCTTCCTTAAGTTGGACATCGGCGGCACGGGCGATCAGGTCGGCGTCGTAGCTGTGGGCGATGGCCGAAAGTGACTTAATACTGCACGGCGCGACGATCATTCCGAGGGTATCGAACGAGCCGCTGGCGATACTCGCGCCGATGTTTCCGGGGGTATGCACCACGTCGGCCAACGCTTCGACGGCTTTCACCGTCCAGTCGGTTTCCTGGGTGATGGTGGCTTTGGCCGCGCCGCTGAGGACGAGATGCGTTTCGATGGTGTTGTCCTGCGCCAGCACTTCCAGGAGACGAATCCCGTAAATCACGCCCGATGCGCCGGAAATGCCGATGATGAGGCGGTTAGTCATTGGTGTTCACAACTCTCATGAATCTAGCGTATCGTGGTAAAATATATCAGAGATTATACCAGGGTATACCTACGGTGTTGGGAGATGGCCGGATGAATGCGCTTGAAAAACAGATTCTGGACAAGGTTCGCCAACTTGACACCCCTCAACAAGAGCGCGTCCTGGAATTTCTAAGCACCATCACCGCACCTGCTTTCGATTGGGATAAATGGTTGCTGGACGTAGAAAGTTTCCAGTCACAGCTCAAAGCGAAGTACGGGGAGCTGCATTTTTTCGGGGTACAGGATTTACTGGATGAACTCCGTGAGGAAACCTCTTGGCCTCAGTAGTGGTGATCGATTCCGGCATCCTTATCACCAGCGTTTTTAATGAACCCCTTACTGCACGGGCTAAAGCCCTATTGGTTGGTATATTGGCAGGAACAGGATTTTCAACTCGCAGTTCCAACGTTGTTTCGCTATGAAATTGTGGCAGTTACGCGCAAAGCTGTATTTCAAACGCGAATTTCGCCAGAAGAAGGCATTCAAGCTCGTGATTTTATGTTGCAGTACCCTGTTCAGACCCATATTGACGAAATGCTGCTCAAGAGAGCCTACGAAATGGCGACACGCTACAATCGCCCGACTGCCTATGACTCTCAATACCTTGCCCTTGCCGAACGATTAGAAGTCGAATTCTGGACAGCTGATGAACGCCTTTTTAACAGAGTGAATCGGGATTTGAAATGGGTAAAATGGCTGGGAAACTTTACGTCCACCCCATGAGTTCTATGAATCGCATTCAATAATGAGACGGTTAATCATGAGTGAAAGAACCTTAATCATTATTTCGGGCGAGTGTCATCAAATCGTGGCCGGAAACTGGCATCTCCATCATCAATGTAGAGAATAAATTCATGCGCACTGGCACCATCCCACAGGCGAACCAGACACAATCCCAGGTTATTGACCCTGTGGAGCCACGGATCCAACTCGTTCAGCCGTTCCTTATTGTCGCTCTTGGATAAGGTTATTTCATTGCCTTCGTCAAATATGACCTTAAATTGCTGAAATTCTGGGGTTGGCTCAAAGTGAGCACTAAACTAGAACATGTCTTGATCAAAGATTTCTAATCTACCGATCAAAGTTTCACCCTTACGAAGCTCCCAGACATCTTCGGAAATCTCATTTTCCATTATTACTTCTCCCCCCAATGGACGGCCATTGTGCCGAACATGAAGGTTGTATACTGCACATTCCGCAGCCCGGCGTCACGCATGAGAGCAGCCAGTTCGCCCGGCGTTTTGAAGGCCTGCGTCGAACTCGGCAGGTATTGATAAGCATCCGCGCCGTTTTTCCCGGCGACGATACGGCCCAGTGTCGGAATGATGTAACGCAGGTGGATTTCGATGAACGGGCGCAAGATGTTGGCAGGGGGAGGGGAGCTATCCAGCACGACGACCCGCCCGCCGGGTTTGAGGACACGAAGCTGCTCGATGAACATACGGGGGATGTCTATTACATTCCGCGCCAGGTAGCCGGATGTCACCGCATCAAAGGTGTTATCCGGGAACGGCAGGTTAAGCGCGTCCGCCCCGGCCCAACCGACCCGATCTCCCATAGGTAATCCCTGGCCGACACGCATCATCGGCAGCGAGAAATCCGCGCCCACCGCCTGTATCGCAGGAACTGCCCTGACCGCTTCAAAAGCGATGTCTCCCGTCCCCGTGGCGAGGTCGAGCAGCTTGCCGCCAGGGGGCAGATTCGCCTGCTGGACGACGAAACGCCGCCAGCGCATGTCCTGGCCGAAGGTCATCAGCCGGTTCATCAGGTTGTAGCGCCCCGCGATACGCCCGAACATATCCTGAACGTAGTCCGCGCGGTCTTTTCCAGTCAGATGTGCCATATATTTATCTCAGTCTTGTGGATGTCAGATTATCAGCGCCAGGAACGTCCCGGCGAATAGCGTCAGGGCGATATACGAGTTGAGATTGAAAAACGCCACATTCAGGCGCGACAGGTCATCCGGCTTCACGATGCTGTTCTCGTAGACGAGCAGACCCGCAACGATCACCAGCCCGACCCAGAACGGCCATGCCAGCCCCATCACCAGCCCCAGCAGAATCAACACCAGTACGGTCAGAACATGGTTGGCCTTCGCCATGAACAGTCCGTTCGCCATCCCCCGGCGGCTCGGCCAGGAGAACAACCCTTCTTGCCGGTCATGCTCCACATCCTGACAGGCATATATGAGATCAAAACCGCCAATCCAGAAAGTGACGGCGAACATCAGCAGCCACGCCGGGAGGTCAGAAGGCGCGAAAATACTCCCGGCCACAGCGACCCAGCCACCCATCGGCGCGAGTCCATCCGTAAACCCCAGAATCCAGTGGCACAGCGTGGTAAAGCGCTTGCTGTACGAGTACCCCAGCAGGAACACCACAGCACCGGGGAAGAGCGCCAGCGCCAGCGGGTTGAGCAGTGCCGCTGAGAGCGCCAGCAGCAGCAGCGACAGCACGGCGAAAGCGGCGATGATCCGCGAACTGAGCGCCCCGGTGACCGAAGGCCGTTTGACGGTACGCGGGTTCGTGGCATCAAAGCGCCGGTCAGCCAGGCGGTTGACGGCAAATGCCAGCGTTCGTGCTGAAGCCATCGCCACTGTCACCCAGAAAAATTGGTGGAACGTCGGCAGCCCTCGCGCTGCCAGCACCATACCCAGATAAGCGAACGGCAGCGCGAAAATGGTATGCTCAAATTTAATGAGTTCCAGGAAAGTGCGAATCTTCGCCAGAAGTGTGTCGTTTCCGATGGTTGGTTGTGAGGCCGTATTTGCCATTTTCCCTCTTTTTGTCAACTGCCGGGATGCGCTCCGGCGCAGTCGTTTAGAACATATTCCCCATCGCCAGCAGTTCGATAATCAAATCGAAATCATCCTCCGGCGCTGTCCGGTTGCGCTTGATGTGTCGACACACCACGCAACGATGCACAATAATAGTCTCGCCGCTTTTCTGTTCCGCGCCCACCGGCTCCATCAGCCCGCCGCAGTCCGCCGCCCGGTCACCGGGATTCACGTCCACATGCTTGCTCCACAGGCAAACCGGGCAGTGGTTGGTATAGCCGTCGCCCGTGACCTGTGCGCCGCAGTGTTCGCAGGTAAAATCTTCAATTCGCCGCTGGAATTTCCGTGACATCCGCCAAACAGCCTGCCCGATTACGCCTGCTCAATCAGGTAAAAGAGCATATCCTGCTCAACAGTCTCGACGCCAAAGTGTCGATTCAGCAGCGTCAGAATCTGCGCCCGGTGGTCGGTTGCATGATTGGCAACGTGCAGCAGCAGTTCCCAGCGACGCAGGGAAAAGTGCAGTTCCCGGCTCTGGATTTCACTGTGGACGATCTCATCCAGTTGTTCCTGGTCAAGCGAGTGAATGTAGTCCAGGACTTCTACCTTGACAGCATCCCATTTCACTTTGGTCGCTGCGGGAGTGGGGTAGTCGTCGAATAACAGGTTAGGCGACACTGCTTCACCTCGGACACGCTGCATCCAGCGTCGTTCGGCGCTCATCATGTGGACAACATGGTTGCGGATCGAACCGCTTGAATAGCCAGTATCCTGGGTAAACTGTTCGTCGGTTAACTGCATGATGCAGTCCCACACTTTTTCAGAGGCCCAATAAGAGTAATCATACAGTCGGCGGATTGAGTCGGCGTTCATTTTATCCCGTAGTCTTTCCATTTTTTGTCTACCAGCGCCACGATTTCCGGCGACATAGCGACCTCCTGCGGCCAACCGCGAGGGTAGCCGTCTTCAGCGGTTTTACTGGTGGCATCCAGGCCAATCTGCCCGCGAGGCTGGTCGTTCGCCATGTCATACGGGTTCACCGGCCCGCCTTTGATTTCGATGTCGCGCCGCCAGTCCACATTACCCAATGCCCGCCAGGCCACATCCGACAGATTATGCACATCCACGAAATCATCCAGGATGACAATATTATAGTCTGGCGCGACTTCCCACAAGGCACGCATCGCCG
Organism: uncultured Chloroflexota bacterium; assembly: GCA_937974245.1. Taxonomy (GTDB): domain Bacteria; phylum Chloroflexota; class Anaerolineae; order Aggregatilineales; family Phototrophicaceae; genus JACKCG01. Next base: position 74,602 of record CALJKV010000023.1, read on the forward strand.
CCTTGGGCTGTTGCCGCCCCTTATCAAGCGCCACGATAATCGTCTGGTGGGTTTCCGTCCATTGTTCCCCCACCAACGACGCGATTTGTTCTGCTGGCAGCGGGGCGGGTGGCGCAAAAGATGGGCGTTCCGGTTTGCGGGTTGCATCCAGGCCGATTTTCCCGCCATACGAATCGAATATCGCTGAGTGGTCGAGCTGGTCTACCGCGCCATCCACGATGGTAACATCACGCCGCCAATCCACGGTTTCCAGTACCCGCGCCGTGACTTCAGCCATGTTCTGCACATTTACATCGCCATCCACAATGATGAATCCTTTGGTGAGCATCATCAGCCCCAGTCCCCACAGGCCGTACATGATCTTCTGCGCATGGCCGGGGTACTTCTTCTTGATACTGACGACGACCAGATTGTGGAAAACGCCTTCCGGCGGCATGTTCACATCCACGATTTCGCCCATGAACAGTTTCATCAGCGGCAGGAACAGGCGCTCGGTGGCCTTGCCCATCCAGACATCTTCCTGCGGCGGCTTGCCCACGATGGTTGTCGGGTAGATCGCATCAGCGCGGTGGGTGATGGCGGTCACGTGCATCACCGGGAACAGGTCTTGCGGGGTATAGAAGCCGGTATGATCGCCAAAAGGCCCTTCCATACGGTGTTCGTTAGGGTCGAACCAGCCTTCGATCACGATTTCTGCGTCGGCGGGAACTTCCAAATCCTGCGATACACATTTGACGAATTCTACCGGCCTGCCGCGCAGCCACCCCGCTAACAGGTATTCATCAATATTAGGAGGAAGCGGTGCTGAACCACACCACATCGCCGCCGGGTCGCCGCCCAGTACAATCGCCACCGGAACACGCTGCTCGCCCAGTTCTTTGCCCGATTCCTGGTGTTCCTTTCCACCCTTATGTCGCTGCCAGTGCAAACCGAGCGTCTGCCCGTCGTACACCTGGATGCGATACATGCCTACATTACGGATACCTGTACCCGGCTCGCGGGTGATGACGGACGTAAGCGTGATATATTTACCGCCGTCATCCGGCCAGCACTTGAGTATTGGCAGGATATTCACATCCGGATTTTCGGTAATCACGACTTCCTGCACCGGAGCTTTCTTGGTCACACTCGGCCCCAGTCCAACACTGCGCAGCGCCCCCAATACTTCCCCAGCCCGGCCCATCATCGCGCCCAGGCCTTTCGGCAATTTGAGGTCAATCAGTTTCCCCAGGCGCTGGTTGAGTTCATCCAGGTCTTCAACGCCCAACGCCCAGGCCGCCCGGCGCGGGTTACCGTATAAGTTTATCGCCAACGGGAATTGGCTGCCCTCCACATGCTCGAACAGCAGCGCCTTGTTCTTTTTGTGCGGCATCTTAGAGACGCGATCCGTGATTTCGGTGATTTCCAGTTCCGCACTCACCGGCGTGCTAACGCGCACGATTTCGCCGGCTTCTTCCAGCCGGACAATAAACTCATCCAGTCGTCGGTAGACCATACACGCTCCCTTAAACAATACACAAGGGGTTTTCACCCCTTGCTGGCTTGCAGCAACAAACTTTCATAACGTTCAATTTGTTATGAATATCACGAACCCATTATAGCCAGAAGCATTTTACCAGGCAATGAGAAGTTGCTAAGTGCTATAATTCTAACATACGGTTGAGAGCATCAAGGGTAGATTACTAAACGGAAGGAACTCTTACAAGCATGTTTAGCGTAAATCTCAAAGGCAAAGTGGCTTTAGTCACCGGGGCGGGGCGCGGAATCGGGCGGGCTATGGCACAGGGGTTATCCGACGCAGGCGCAATCGTCGCCGTTAACGATATTGACGCCACCAGTGCCGCCATAACCTGTGGCATCCTGAACAGCGATACGAACCCTTATGTGGCTGATGTGGCCGACCCGCAGGCAGTGCAAGGGATGGTTGATCGGATTATAAGTGATTTTGGCCGTCTGGACATCGTGATTAACAACGCAGCCGTTGAGCCATTTGCGTCGATTCTGGAGATGTCTATCCAGGACTGGCAATGGGCGTTGGATGTCAATCTGAGCGCCATATTCTATATCAGTCAGGTCGCCGGGCGCATCATGAAGGCGGCGGGGGGCGGCGTCATAGTCAATATCGGCTCAATTGCCGGGCATAACATCCCGATTGCGCTGCGTTCCGGGTATGTCGCCAGCAAAGCCGGGCTGATCGGTTTCACACGGGAATGCGCCCGCGAATTTGCGGCCTACAACATCCGGGTGAATACCGTGTGTCCGGGCGTGATCGAAACCGAAATGACGGCGCACCTGCGCGAGAATAAGCAACAGATGGCGAAATGGCTGGCAGACATTCCCCAGGGACGCCTGGGCATCCCCGAAGATGTCGTCGGCCTGGTGCTGTTCCTGTGTTCGGATGGCGCACGCTACCTGACCGGGCAGGCCATTAATGTGGACGGCGGCAAGGTCATGATGTAGGCAAATAAGGGGAGTGGCAAACCGCTTCTCCCTATTTTTCTGAACCCAATGTCAACCCCTGGATGAAGTAGCGCTGCAAGAAGATGAATACCAGTACCGTTGGCAGGGTCGAGATCAGTGCCCCGGACGTAATCACCGGCCAATTGGTATTGAACTGGCCTTTGAGCGTGGCTAGCCCGGCTGTCACCGGCTTGAGCGAATCGGATTGCAGCAGAATGATTGCCCACAGGTAGTCATTGAATATCCAGGTGAATTCCAGCGTTGCCAGGGCAGCCATCGCCGGCAGACTCAGCGGCAGCATGATCCGCCAGTACATGAGAAATTCGCCAGCGCCGTCTACACGGGCGGCGTCGAAAATCTCACTTGGCACAGTCCGCATGAAGTTCCGCAGCACGAACGTGCAGAAACCCATCTGGAACGCAGTGTGAATCAGGATCAACGCCAATTGCGTATCGTACAAACGCAGGCTGTTGGTCAGCCGGAAGACCGGGAGGAGCAAAATCTGGAAGGGGAGCATCGTCCCGGCAATGAACATAAAATAGATGGGCAGATTCAGCCTGAACTTGTAGCGTGCCAGCGCATACGCCCCCAACGATGACAGGAACAATGTGCCAATCAGTGATGGAATCGTGATCTTGAAGCTGTTCCCCAGGTAAACAGAGACTCTCGCCTGGTTCCACGCCTGGTCAAAATTTTCCAGCGTAATTTCCTGGGGGAGCGTCCAGAAACCGTGAGTCGAAATGTCATCCATGGTACGGAAAGATGTGACAACTGCGGCGATAATCGGCAGCAGCCACAGCAGCGCCCAGGCGATCAGGAAAATGTGCATGACCGTGCTGCGCCAGATGCTGGATGAACCGGCAGGACGGCTGGTAGTCGGTTTTTCGAGTGGTTGGACAGCAGTACTCATGGTATTCGTTCCTAATATTCCAACTCGTCTTTAATCACGCGGGATAGATAGAAGATGATGAAAACCATGCTGATGGCGAACAATACTACCGCGATAGCTGCCCCATACCCCATACGGTAATTGTTAAAAGCCTCGATATACATAAAATTCGCCAGCACCTGTGTGCTTTGTGCGCCGCGGGTCATTATGGATACCAGGTCAAATGCGCGCAAAGAGTCGATGATCGAAATCACGACGACGATGGTGGTGACGGGTGCTAGCAGCGGTAGGATCACCCGCCGGAAGAGCTGCCAGCGGTTGGCGCCATCCACCCGCGCCGCATCTACAAAGCTGGGGTCAATATTCTTCAGCCCGGCCAGGTACAAGACCATAACGTACCCAACTTGCCGCCAGGCTGCGGCGATAATCACGCACCAGATCGCCAGCCCCCGGTCACCCAGCCAGCCTGGTGGGTCCTCCACGCCAATGATGGAGAGAAAGCCATTGATCAGCCCGGCACGCGGATGATACACCCAACCCCATATCAGGCCAATCACCGTTAACGAAATGACGAGCGGTGAGTAGAAACTGATTTTATACCAGCGACCGCCACGCATTTCGTTGTTAAAGACCATCGCCAACCCCAGCCCGGCGCTGGTCGGTATGGTGATGAATACGACAACCCAGCGCAAATTGTTGATAAGCGCCTCGCTGAAGGTGCGATCTTTCGTGAACAGGTATTGGAAATTATCCAGAAAAATGAACTTGGGGTAGGGGTCTATCCCATCCCAATTGGTCATACTCAGATAAAAGGTGTAAAACGTTGGCGCAATAATCCAGACAAAATACACTGCCAACGGAACCAGCAAAAAAAGATAAGGTGTCCAATCAATGCGCCGTTTTGTCCGGGTATTACGGGTTACACTGGCAGCCTGAGCCATTACCCTTTCCCTTCTGGTAAAAAATCATGTTTTATGTGATAACGGATGCATCCATCCTAGCTGGCAGGGCGGGGCCAGCCGCAAGCCAGTCCCGCCCTTATTCAGCCGGATTACGATCAGGTGGGTTTAGCCACCTTCTTCTTCCAGTACACGCAGCCGTTCGGCTTCCAGGTCTTGCAGAATGGTATCAATGCTGGCGGGATCGTCCCAGAAGCGCATGAAACCATCCATACCGGCTTCCGCCATCGGCGGTGTGGTATCGCGGTCATAGAACTGCGCCACATAGTCGGCACTCTGGATGAGCGCAATACCCTTTTGCGTGGGGGCTGCGACGCCCGAAATGTCCACATCGGTACGGGTTGGCAGCCGGCCCAGTTCGTTAAGCGCCATCTGCTGTACTTCCTGCGAACCGAGGAATGCCAGGAATTCCTGCGCACCCTGCGGGTTACGGGCATTCGCGGAGATGAAGAACCCATCAGTCGGGGCATCTTCACCTACCGGAATGGCGGGATCAATGATCGGGAAGCGGAAGAAATCGAGGTCATCTTCCATGTCATCCGGGTACGAGTCGACAATGAAAGCGCCCATAAGATACATCGCGGCGCGTTCCTGTACCATATCATCTACGGCTTCCTGCCAGTCAAGCGCTGCGGGGTCCTGTACGAAGCAGTTGTGATCGAGCAGTTCCTGCCAGTGGGCGAAGGTCGCTTTGACGCGCTCATCCGTGTAGGATTCCTGGAGCAGCATCAGGTTGATATGGAAATCGGGACCATTCGTCCGCATGTTCAGGTAGTCGAACCAGGCGGCAGCCGGCCAGCGGAAGCGAGCGCCAATAGTGATCGGGGTGATTCCGGCGGCGTTTAGAGCATCGCATGTACCCAGGAAGTCTTCCCAGGTTTCCGGCACTTGCGTGATCCCGGCTCTTTCAAACAGGGACGGACGATAGTAAATCGCCCACCAGTAGTAGGAAGTAGGCAGGAAGTACTGGCTGCCACCGACTGTCGCCAGCGCGTTGAAGCCAGGCGCGTACGACTGGTCAAAGCCATTGGCGGCCCACATATCGGAAAGGTCGAGGATCAGCCCTTTATCAATGAAGAAACGGGCGCGGTTGCCAGCAAACCAGGTCAACACATCGGGTGACGGTTCGGCAACGAGATAGGCCCGAATGGCCTGTTTGAAGTCCTCATGATTGAGAATGGAATGATTCACCGGCATTTCGGGGTGGGCTTCATTCCACAGGGCAACAATCGACTCATCAAAAGCACGCGGAACCGGGTCACTGGAATACGAGTTGTAGCTGACGGAAGTATCCTGCGCCAGCAGCGGCACCGCGCATACCAGGAGCAGAATAGCCAGAACGAGGTAGGTTTTCTTATGAGAAAGCATGTGGTTATATCTCCTGAACAATAACTCAGACTAAACTAAAATCGGACTACTAATTTGCAGGGTGGTTGTCTCCTTTCATCGCTGAACTGCTTCTATTCCAATGAACGTGGTGCTGCTGCCGAACTGCGTGGTATGAGCGTAACAGGCAGCAGCACGGGAGTAGGTGTCTTATGGTTCAGTATGGCGAACAGCAGTTGTGCCGCCATCTGCCCCTGTTCCGGGGCGTGCTGGTTCACGGTAGTCAAGGGTGGTGAAAATGTCGCGGCGGTAGGGATATCGTCATAGCCAGCAACGGATATATCCTGTGGCACACGGCGGCCCGATTGGACAATGTGCTGGATAGCTCCCATCGCCATTCGGTCATTCAGGCAGATAAGCGCCGTTAACCCCTGATCCAGTTCCAGCAATTCTGCCGCCCCGCGAATCCCGCTTACGACCGAAAAATCCCCATAAACTGTCGGCATACGCGCCATATCAATCCCGTGTTCCGCGGCGACAGCCTGCAAACCGCGCACCCGTTCATTCAGGGCATAGTTCATATCTATCGGGACAGTGATAATCCCGATACGGGTATGCCCCAGGCTGAGGATATACTCCATCAACTGGCGACCGCCGGAATAGTCATCACTGCATACCGAATAGGCCGATTCATGGTATCCGATCACGACATGTGGGACTTTTTTCTTGCGCAGCGGTTTGATAACAGAGGCTACTGGAACATTGTCCAGGGCGATTACACCATCAATGTAACCACTTTGAACCAGGCGGCGATAATGGGCGTCCGGGCCATCGGCAGTCAGGCGGGGGGTACTGAGGAGCAGGTTATATCCATGCTGGGTGGCTTCAGCTTCGATCCCCTCTAAAATTCGCAGCACCAACGGGTCGGTGAAAATTGCGTCGTAAATATAGGGGAATACCACCGCGATAATCTGTGTCTTGCCTCTGGATAACGCCCGCGCTGCCAGATTGGGGACGTAGCCCAGTTCCTCCACCGCCTGCATCACCTTTAAGCGCGTTTCTTCGGTGAAGTAAGGCGTATTGGAAAGGACTTTGGAGACGGTTGCAGTCGAAACACCGGCGTGCCGGGCAACATCCTGTAAGGTTGGCATCGTATAAGTCTTTGTAAGAAATAACAATAGTTAACCGCTTAACTATAAGCATATTCCGAATCTGGAAGGCTGTCAACAGATTTCTGCCAGGTTTATGCGATTTACCTAAATCGTCGCTTCTAACGGCCTCATCCAGGCTGTAATTTCAATCTTTCGCAGCCGGGATTTCCTACCGGCATACCAGCCTTTGCGTTAAAATAAACGGAACTTAAACACGTTCCGGCCATAGTCACCGGTTTTGTCTGAAAGGGAATCTGATGTCGCTGCGTTTTCATGAATTGGCCGAGGCCAACCACCGGATTCTGAATCCATTCACCGAAGAAAAGCTGATGCTGCTGGGCGAGATTTGCCGTCTGCGCCCCGGCCTCAGTCAGCTTGACCTATGCTGCGGTAAAGGGGAGATGCTCTCGCTCTGGGCGCAGCGGTTCGGCATCGCCGCGATCGGGGTGGATATCAGTTCGGTTTTTATCGCCGCTGCCCGTGACCGCGCCGATGAACTCGGTGTGGGTACGCAAGTGAAGTTTATCCAGGGAGATGCCGCCGCCTACCAGCCGCCGCAACCGTTCAACATTGTAAGCTGTATCGGCGCGACCTGGATTGGTGACGGGCTGACCGGCACGCTCAAACTGATGAAGCCGATGCTCAAGGATGAAAACAGCCTGCTGCTGGTGGGCGAGCCGTATTTCATCAGCACCCCGCCGGAAGCCGCCTATGCCGCCTGGGGTGTGAAACCGGACGACTATACCTCGCTGGCCGGGACGCTTGACCGGATGGAGTCTGCCGGGTTTGAACTGCTGGAAATGGTGCTGGCCGACCAGAATAGTTGGGATCGCTACGAGGCGTCGCAGTGGTTCACCTTGAGCGACTGGCTGCGGGCGAACCCGGACGACCCTGACACGCCTGAACTCCGCACCTGGCTGGCAAACAACCGCCGCGCTTACCTGGAATACGGGCGGGATTACTTCGGTTGGGGCGTGTTCGTGCTGCGGCAGAAGTAGGATTAGAAGTTACGCAGTTGAGAGAGAAATTCTGTTTGAGCAAAGGGTTTAATCCCCTTTCAACTGCGTAAGCCCTGAATCCAATTATCGTAATCCGTTAGCAGAAACAGAGTTTCCAATGTCTTTACACAACATAGAGAATAGTTTTTATAGGATTCTCGATAGATGGAGACAGAAAGTTCTATTACAGAAGTCATTCAAATACGAAACTGATTTTTCCATTCAGGAATGTGAAAAGCGATTAAATACCCTAAGTGGCATCAGATATTATAGAGGGTCGCAAATTAATGCTTCATGGGTCGTAAAATCGTCTCGGGTTGATAGTAATCTTACTCGTTTTATATATTTCTCAATGATAGGCGTTGAAAACAGGTTCGGGCTTCATCTGCCAATAGCGAAGGCTAATGGTTCTATTGAAAAAAGCCCGGTATCTGGCAAAACAATTGTACAAGGAAAGGTAAAACTTGAAGGATTACCTTTCCTAATGATGATAATTATGCAATTAAATTGCATTTTATATTTTATATGGTTCATATCAAAATATAATGCAATTAATATTTACACTCTTTCTATATTGTTATCATGTATTACTGTTCCAATTCCCTTTTGGTGGGGGTTGCTTTATGATCGAAAAGAAATACTTCATTCTATGAAAGAAATATTGGATCAATAACTGAAGAGAGTTCATGTCTATGAGCGTATCCTATGCCGGGAGATGGTTCTCAATATGCAAACTTCCGCCGTCTCTGGAAAAGCCGTGAGTGCTTCTTAGAAGCCATTTGAAAAGTCAATTTGCTGCCTGAAGTCGTACTAAACGGCG
>CALJKV010000024.1 GCA_937974245.1 uncultured Chloroflexota bacterium
AAAACCACGCCGACCCGGTCGAGGCCCGTGAGAACTTCAGCGCCGGGATGGGCGACCTGTTTGGCGACGCGGATGCGGATGACCTGTGGAATTAGGGGAGATAGGGCGTTCACATCGAGCGCCTTTTTGATTCCAGAATTCGATTGCGAATCGAGTTGCACGACTGCGACACAAGCGCTATACTAACCTTCAGTGACACATCCAATTTAAACGGAAAACGAGCTGTGAAGCTCGCTCTCCGCCGAAGCCCGCTGCAAACGGGTTTACAAATTGGATGCCGAACTCTTGCACCGAGTTCGACGTAGAACGCACCCATATAGCACACCCCAATGGGCAACGTTCAACTCCAATGATAGCACAAAATCACGGAGGCGTCATCTCAGAGGCAACGGGGTGATGCTTTTTTTGTTGGATTTTGAGGAGCGCGATGGGGACAACCCAGGCGAAACCGGAGCACTAAACAGGCGCTAACCGCGCCGGGGACATGCCATATAAAAGCAAAAAGCCCGTGATCCTGAGGACGGCGACCAACCTCACCAGGATAAGGGCTCGAGCCTAAAGCGAACGGATTTACCGTCGCCCGCATTTGCGTTGTTAGAGTCACTATAACGCATATTTCCGGGGAGTGCAAGTAGCCTTTCGCTTTCGGAAGGTTTTATTTTGCCTGACGCCGGAATTTTTAACCAACTCTTAACCACCGCCCAGGCCTACCATGACCTGGGGTATGCGGTGATTCCCCTCAAAGGCAAGGTCGCCGCCGTCCCCTGGGCTGCCTTCCAGCGCCGCAAACCCGACCCCGATCTGCTCCGCCACTGGTTCAGCCAGCCTGACATCACCGGCATCGGTATCCTCACCGGCTGGATCTCCGGCCTGGTCGTCCTTGATTTCGATACCCAGGCGGCCTACGACGCCTTTCGGAACCAGTGTAGCGACCTGGCCGACACCCGTACCGTCCGCACCCGACGCGGCTGGCATCTGTATTACCATCTCCCACCGACCCTCAACATCAGCAGTCAGGCGTTACCCGGCCTCGACATCCAATCTCATGGCAAATACGTCGTCGCGCCGCCGAGCGTGGTAGACGGGCATACCTACGCCGTAGCAGGGCGGTATCCAACCCGAGCACTGGGGCAGGGTGATACCGCCGTTTTACACGCCTTCACGGTAGATTACACCCGCCGCATCCCAAAACCGCACATACCCCCCGTTTTGCGCGAAATGGCGGCATTTCAGGAGTCCGCTGACAACGCTCAACAGCTTTCTACACCCGTTTTAACGCCCTCTGGACTCGTCAGCCTGTACCGGCAGTTTGCCGCGAAAAAGGGACGCAACAACGCCCTGTTCCAGGCCGGCATCCACGCCCGCGATCACGGTTGGGGACTGGCCGAGGCACGCCACCTGCTGGCCGGGATCCACGTTCAGCAGCCCGCACCACGCGGCCACCGCTGGGAAAGTGCGGTGGGCCGGTACAAAGAAGCAGCCGCCACCCTCGCTTCGGCCTATTCGCGGCCACCGGGCAAGCCCAGACACATCCGCAGGTCCACGCGGCAGCTGCCCAATGCGGTCCGTGAGGCGTTGTTCGGCATGAAAATGACCTATACCGTGCGCACCATCGAGGCGCTGCGCCTCAAAGGCATCCTGCCCGGCCAGTCCTTCACCCGCCAGGACGCCATTGACCTGCTCAAAGGGATTGTGGGGCAGGGGTCGGTCATCGCCGCGCTGTATACGCCCCCCTCTGGACACCCCCAGGCCTCTTACGAGGCTGCCATTTCCAATGGCTGCAAACAACAAAAAAACTGCTCTTTTGTTGGGGCTAAAAAACCGTTTAAAATTCAAACTTTCCCCTCAAATACCCCTAAACGCGGTCGTAAAACACACGTCTTCGTGATGCCCTCCAACGCCGAACTGTGCGACCTGCTCGGCGTGACAGATACCGGCGGTGATACGCTCACGCTCGATGACCTGAAAACCGCGCCAGGCACGCGCAAAGCCGTTCACCGGGAGCTGATCCGCCGTCGCCCCGGCACCTACACCCGGAAATGGCTGGCCGCTCGCCTGGGCGTGTGCCTCGTCACGCTCGACACCTATAACCGGGACATCCCAATTAACGTGATTTACTCATTTACACGGGAGAAAATTGGCTGGCACAACCTGGGCATGGTGCAGGAGGAGAGGATTGACCCCAGCGTCTTCCTGACTGACGAGGCCGGCAAGCAGTACCCAGCGTTACGGGCCATCGCCGCGAAGCTATTGAAGGGGCAGCATACCGTCTACCTGCTGGCGCAGCGGCCTTCTTTCTATTGGTACGGAACACTCCCTGTCCCGGCTGTACCTCAGCTCCAGGCGTTCCCGGAACCGTTCCGGCTGTCAGATCCCGCCGCAGCGGTGATGCAACAGCCCATCGTGGCGACGTGGCAAGCGGTACTGCCAGGGATGCCGGTCTCGGAACCGGTTCCGAAGCCGCCAGCACAACCCCCGCTGCCCAACCGCAGTCGCAGAGAACTAACGAAGCCGCTGAGCAACAGCCTGGATGAGAAACTGGCCCAGGACATCCACGACCTGACCAGACCGAGCGGCCTGAGCATCATGAATGCCCGGAAACTGGTGGATACCTATGGCTACACGGCAGCGGGGAAGGGGCTGGCGAACCTGAGAGCCAGGGTTAAGCGCGACCCAGAGGCCGTGAAATCAAGAGCGGGATTGCTCATCACGGTCACACGCGGCTTCTGGAAGCTGGCGCATCAGAACACGCGCACCATTCAGTTTGTGCCGGCGAAGGTGAGAAAGAGCAAACGGGCGAAGCAGGGGCGGAAGCGGGTAAACAGAGCAGGGGGGATATGAACGTAAATTCGCCACGAGCTGCCAGTTTTCCATCTCGCAATCCACCGAATCTTGGGATATACTGTTAGTGTTAGGTTGTGTTTTAGATTTACCAATGTTTCAACTCCGCAAGCCTCGTGCGGGTAAGTTGTACTCAATCGGATACGGGTTCACTCAGACTTACTCGGTAACGGGATTCACCCGATTACTAGATATGTTCAACCAAATATCCATCTACGCCCATTGTGGCATGACGTGGTGCGCCACAGCCGGCCTCATCATGCAGCGAACATGGAGTTCAAGTTTCGAATGGCGTCTGGCAGCTGATTGATGGACTGAAGGGGAATTACCACACAAGAACCAGGAAATTAAAAACCACGCACTTCTTTGGTAGGCGGCGCGTGGTTCATAGAAAAGCCGGAAACAAAATTTGCCATCTTCGTCCCGACCCCTCTCAGGGTAGTACGCTGCGAGCGTACTGTGTTTGTATTATATGCAGATACAGTACAGATTTCAAGTCATTTGTTTCACAACAGTTGAAACAAACCTCGCATGTCCCGCTACTACAACATCCGTCCCGCTCCCTGAAGGGTAGGACTCCCCCGCACTTCATCCATCAACAAGCGAGTTGTCATGACAGACGATTCACCGCAAATCCAATCTTCTCATCGGGCCTACACCGATCTGGCCGACTATGCCGCCCAACAAGGAGCGCCGGAAGCCGCATTCGTGGATGCCGGGTATCATATTGTTAGCCACTATGATTCCATTAGTCGGACAAAACGCCCAGCTTTTTGCTTCCCCACAGCTAGGGGGAAACGGTATCGCTGGATTGACGGGTTGCCTGGCAACAAGTACACCAGCCAATTGGGATATAAACGCTGCTGGTATGGCCTGGAACGCGCCGTCACACTGGCCCAGGAAACCGGTCAACCGCTGGTGCTGGTCAACGGGGAGGCCGGGACAGTGGTCGCCCATTGGCATGGTATTCCCGCTTGCTGCGTCACGGGGGGCGAGAAGAGGAGTCTGCCGGAAAATCTGCTAGCCGAACTGTTGGCCGTCTACAGCGGCGCGATTCTCATCGCTTTCGACAATGATGATACTGGGCGCCCGACGAGCGCAGCATTAGCCGGGCAGCTTCAGACCGCCGGGCTGACCGCCCGTGCCGTTAATCTATCCCTCCCCAACAATGGCGGGGACATCGCCGATTTTTGTAAGGTGCATCGGGAACACGCTGCCAAACTGCTGGCCGATTTGCCCACCCTTGAGGCCGCGCCAGTGGTATTCCAGCAGCGGGAAACGACACCCCCCCAGCCGGTGGCCGCCGATGACCAACGTGCCGCCCGCTATGCTGAAATCGCCATTGATAATCTACTGGCCGAACTGGCTGCGACCCGGACTAACCGAAACAACGCCGGCTTCCGCATCGGCTGTAAAATTTACGGGTTCATCCTGGGTGGCTGGCCGGGTGTATCTGCCAGAGACATTGAGTGCCGTTTAGAAGAAGCGCTGGAAGCTACCGAATTGCCGGAACAGGAAATCAGGAGCCTGATCCGCAGCATCCAGTATCAGGCAAAACCTCGCCCACTGGAACTTCCTGACCGTCCGCGCAACGTCCAATCCGCCACGAACAAACGCCAGAAGGTGCGGCGTCCTTCGCATCAGCAAGATATGGACACCGACAATATTCATATCGACAATCCCTCCGAAACGATCCCGGTGCGCTATGTGTCCGACGATCTGACTCCAGATGACATCGCCGCTACAAAGACTCTGCTGATCCAGGCCGCTACTGGAACCGGAAAAACCCACGCCATTGCCGCTTATGCCAATGCGTTGCCGAATGATACCCAGCTCACTGGCGTTGCCCAATTCCGCCTGCTGACCCAGTCGCTGAGACACACTATCCACAACAGTTCGCATTACAGTGACAGCGACAGCCACCATCAGCACGCCCTTTCCCATGAATCGCGGTTGGTATCTTCCGTCTCCAGTCTGTACAAGTTCAACCGTCAGGGTGGTGTGGTCATCGCCGATGAAATTGAAGGCGTTTTACAGTTCGTACTCAACAGCCGCACCTTTAGCGACGACGGCGCGGTGCAGGCTTATCGGGCTTTCAAAACCCTGATCCAAGGCGCAGACCAGGTCATCGGTATGGACGCCAATCTCTCCGACATCACGACTGAGTGGATTCGCGGGCTGCGCGGTGAGGTCCTTGTGAAACGCTATCGCCGCACCGACCGGCGCGGGAAGGTCACCTTCCTCTCCAGCCCCTATGCCACTATTCAAAAGATCGGGAAGCTGCTGGCAAGGCAACAAGGCAGCGTCTATGTTCCCTGCAGTTCCGAGGAAACCGCCAGCCAGGTTACGGACTGGTACATGGAGCAGGGGTACAAGGTGATGAAGATCACCACCGATACCTCTAACACGCCACCGGTACAGGCCTTCATCCAATCGCCGGAGAACCGCCAGGACTATGATCTGGTGGTCTATACCGCTGCAATGGGCGCGGGCGTGGACATCTCCGAGCCCGTATATGCCATTGTCGGCATCTTCACCCAGTCGCCACTCACACCAGGGGATGCCATCCAGCTTTTCGGGCGTGTCCGCAATGCGAAACACTACTTCGCTGCCGTACCGAACACCGTTGACGGGTATGCTACCCCCAATGTCAGCAAATTGCTGGCCGACCGCCTGCTGAGAGAACAAAATACAGCTCAACGTTTAACCCGGTCTTCGGCGGCCAGCGGTGAACAGTTGGAAATGCTTCAGCTTTGGGCGCAGTTTGAAGAGCGGCGGCAACGTGAAACCGCGCGCTGGCGGCAATATTTCGCGGCACGTCTCAAGGCCAATGGCTATACAGTCGCCGCCAACAATGCTAAACCCAGTAAAACCTTCACCACTCAATGGAGCACCTGGCTGGAAACCCGCAATGAGACCGGCTGGCAGATCATCCTGGCTGCGCAGGGACAGGCCTTGCCCGATGGCGACCTGGACAAGCTAAAACTGGCCGGTCATGAGATCACCCGCGATCTGAAACTGCGTAACACGCGCTACAAGATCGAACAGGCTCTCCATCACGAAAACGTCACCGACCAGGACCGTGATCTTGTGAAAACCCTCGGTCGTAAACGCCTGTTCCGGTTGACCGACCTGGTTTCGGAATCGGCTGAGCTATTGGCCGCCGATGCCCAGGAAAATGATGAAGGTGTACCGCTCGCCCAGCGGCTGTACCGACATTTTGATTACGAGGTCAGCGCACGTCTTTTCTCTATGATTGGCCTCAACGGATCGCCCGAAACGCAATTCCTGGCATTTACCGCTTTCTTCCAGGAGAAACAAACCGCCACCACCATCTCGGAACGTTTCGCAGCCTTCGGCACGCCCGAAGCCCTGGATCGGTTCCAGGCACTCGGCCATCGAGGTAACAATGCACGCACGGTGACGGGTCTGTGCCGTTGGTTCTTGAAATACTTCGGCATCAGCCTCCATTCCGAGCAAACTGGTCGCGGTCCCGATCGCCAGATGACTTACTGGATTGATGCTGACCATCTGGCCTACCGCCTAGAGCGTGCCCGTACACGAGTGCGCTACGCTGCGGCCCACCGTACTAAAAACGTGCAGAGTCAAACCCATAAACACATTTTTAGTGCAGCACCACGCCCTTCTTTTTTTTCCTGCCCAGCGACGGAGTGGGAGCGGCCAGTATCCGCTCACAACCCGGTCTTAGCGATTACAGATGACTGATTGGAACGCCGCTGACAATCGAAACCTCCCATTTCACTCTGCTGAACCAAGCAGGGTCTCTTCCTCGTTTCACAATCCCCATAAGGAGTTCTTCTATCATGTCTCAAATTCCCCTCACAAAAGGCAGATTCGCGCTGGTTGACGACGTGGACTACACCGCGCTCCTCGCTGTTGGGCGCTGGTCGTATGCCCGGAACGGTTACGCCGTCCGCTACTACACGGACGAACTCGGCCAGCGCAAGACTATGTTCCTGCACCGGACCATCTATGCTCGCATTCTCGGCCATCCCATCCCGCCTGAATTACAGGTCGATCACATCAACCGCGACCGCCTCGACTGCCGCCGCGCCAACCTGCGCCTCGCCACCCGCAGCCAGAACCAGGCTAACAAGGGCAAGGGTCTCAACAATACCTCCAACTTCAAGGGCGTCAGCATCAATCAGGGCCTGTATGAAGCCCGTATCCGCTATGCCGGGAAGCGTATCCACCTGGGACGGTTTGCGGATGCGGTCACTGCTGCCCGGCATTACGATTGCGCCAGTCGGTTGCTGTATCAGGATTTCGCTGGCGTCAACTTTCCGCATCAAGTTACGCCCCCTGATGTGGAAGGGCGGGTGCGAGCGGTCCTGGCGCGGTATGGCATCCCGATCTAGCCCACTTGTGATGCTGTAACACGGTTATCTCCTAAATCGCTGTCTGACCAGCAGCACGGTGAGCGGTCTGTCGTGGCTGAGGGGCTGTTCGCCAAACCAAGGGAGGGTCCGCCCGAAAACGGACGCTCCCTATCTCCTTTCAATCGCTGTTTGACCAGCAGCGCCGTATGCGATCTGTCGTGGCTGAGGGATTGCGTACACAAACCTGGGGTAAGAGTCGCCCGACTCTTGCCTCTTCCCCTTTACTTCCGCCTGACCAGCAGCGCCGTATGTGGTCTGTCGTGGCTGAGGGGCTGCATACACAAACCTTTGGGGAGGATGCGCCCGCCGTGTCTTCCCCCATCTCACATAGGCTACTATGCAAGGAGTTGAATGAAATGACCGATTATTACAACACCGACTCAGTTCGGGCCACCCTGGAGAACTATCATGCAGCGATGCAGAGGTTATTTGCTGTCTCGCCGCGCCTGGTTCCGCTCAACAATCCGTGGGCCGATCCCATGCCGACCCAGTGGAAGCTGTACACGATGGACGATGGCTTGCACCGGCACGCCACAGAGGTGAACACGCGCTATCATAAACTGTCCCCGCATACCCCAATACGTCCACCTTTTTTCTCTGTGCAGGCGTATTTCAAAACCACATTCATGCAGGTCGGTTGGAATAGGGCGGCGCCTGGACATGATGCCGTCGGACTATGTGTCCCGGAGCAAAAGACCTGCCGGTTCGTCCATCTGTCGTTGGCGTTGTATGAACACGCCTGGACGGCAGAGCAGTTTATCAAGCACGAAGGGGACATCCGAGCCTTGTTCGATGAGGCCGGGGACGATGTTCGGAGCAACTACCGCAAAGCGGTGGCGTGCGCCTGGGCCGAGATTGATCGCTATAATGCGCTCCTGGCTGACCTCAAGCCGCTTGTGAAAGGAGCCTGATCGAGCTGCGTACCCTGTCTGGATGGAAACGAACGCCTCCCTAACCAGGGGCGTTCTTTTTTCCTTGCCGGGAAAGGTGACTTATGGCTGCGTATGAGGTGCTCTCGGAACGGTTCCGAAGGTGCATCTGGGGTGAAAAATCCGGCGCTGCATCAGACCTTGCGGTTCTCGGAACGGTTCCGAAGACTCCAGGACCTCACTACCAGGCTCGGCCTGTCCTCTTTCCTGGCAAGAGTCCCCCCAACCCGCTTAAAGACCATCGCCCATTCCGACACGTAGCAGGTATCTATATGCGGCATGTATTCAAAGCCATACGCCTTGAAAAGTGCAATCC
Organism: uncultured Chloroflexota bacterium; assembly: GCA_937974245.1. Lineage (GTDB taxonomy): Bacteria > Chloroflexota > Anaerolineae > Aggregatilineales > Phototrophicaceae > JACKCG01. The sequence continues at coordinate 8,487 of CALJKV010000024.1, forward strand.
AGAAGTCCTCGTGTATCGCCGGTCACACTTTTTTCTGGGCATGATCCCGGTCTCAGCCCTGGGATACGTTCGCAGACCACGACATCGGCCTGGCGGGGCAGGCGCAACAGACTCCGTTAGTCACCCTTTCCAGGCACAGTGCATCGGTAGGTCAAAAACAATGTCGGACATAGTGAGAGGGGCGGGGGATAGACATCCCGTACCCGGTATGCAGCATTAAACCGGATAATTGTTAGGTCGCCTTCGCTCAAGCATGGGGACACAGCAGGACACGCACAGATTCACTTCTACTGTTCACTAATATGCGCTCTCTGCCTTGAAATGAGCGGTGAGGTGGTCTGTGCGTTGTTCGATTGTTTCTCTATTGCGGTGCTGGGTGTTCGTGCCGTTGCGTCACTATCCCGGCCTGGGGCGAATAGAGGTTTTTCATGTGCGCCGCCGATGTGCCCTTGTCCCGGTAGGGTCGGATGGCATCAACATGGTAGCAACTGCCACTCATCAATACGCCCGGAACCGTTCCGAGACGCCATGCACTGCCCCCGCGAACGTGTTATCATCTCCCTAGACTCATAACCCACCCGAACAGGTGACACAGCATGTTCACGTTACCACCCGCAATCCTCGATCTCATCTTCCAGGCCGTCGGTGAGGCTGCCTGGAACCGACCAGAACTGGCTCCGCTGACGGAGCCGATCAAACAGGCACTCACGGCTGACACCTTTCGTCAACTGACTAAGAGTGCATTCCAAACGTTCGCCGAGAACAGCGATCTACCGCAGTTCTTCGACGAGGGCTTCATCAGGATGCCCGCTGTGCAGGAACATCTGGGTGCGTACATCGTGAAAGGCGACCAGGCCGACCTCAATACGCTGGCTGACCTGTACGCCAAGCGCCACCTGAAACCAGCATCTGCTCCGGATGTCCGTACTCATTTAGCGGTCTATCTGCGCCAGGTGCGCGAGACGTTCGCTGCTGACCCAACCTACGGCCCGATTCTGCTGGCGCGGGATGTGCAGTCCATGACGGCGGCTCTCAACAACCTGCGCGGCGAAATGCACGGACGCTTTGACGATGTCATTTCCCGCCTGGACGCACTGCTCAAAGAGCCGGAGATCAAGGCGCTGGTCGAACGCAAGCAGGGAAGTCACATCTTCCTGAGCTACAGCCGCCACAACCTGGCGCTGGCTTTGCAAGTCCGTAACGCCCTGGAAGACGCCGGACACGCGATCTGGCAGGACACGACCGCTATCAAAGGCGGCGCGGAGTGGATCAAGTCCATCGAAGATGGCATTGAACGGGCGTATGCCGTCGTTACTGTGGTCACCCAGGAATCCCAGGCCAGCGAGTGGGTGACGATTGAGTTCCTGCACGCCAGGCGGCGCAACAAGCTGATCGTGCCGATTAAGGTGGATGGCTGCGAAATCCCGACGATGATGTTGGCGATGAACGTCATTCACGGCCACCCCGATTTGCAGGCCGGAATCGCCGCGATGCTGGCGACACTGCCACACTCGGAACGCACCGAACCGGACGACAAGCCCCTCGACCGCCGCGACCAGGAGATCGCCTACCTCGACCGGATGCTGCTGGAACACAGCGTCTGGCAGACGGTCTACACCCCGATGGCCGGGGTTGCACAGGTACGGAAAGAGGCCAACAACACAGAAAAACCACATATGGTGACTGTGCCGCACGGCATTGAATCGCGGTTTAAGCGACGGTTAGAGCAGTCGGCACTGATGACAGAGCATCCGGTCGAAGTTGAAGAACGCCCGTATGGCGACATCATCCCGGCGGTGAACGACCTGAAACGCTTAGTCGTGCTGGGCGACCCTGGAGCAGGGAAAACCACGACCTTGTGGGCAATTGCCGTTCATGCCGCGCAGGAAGCCAAAGCCGACGCCAGCAAGCCACTGCCGGTTTTCGTGCGGCTGGGCGAATTGAGCAAGACGGAAATGCTGAAGAGCCGCATCCGGGCGCAGCTGGGCGACCTCGCGCCGCACTATGAGGCACTGCTGGTCGAGAAACGCCTGCTGTTCCTGCTGGACGGGCTGAATGAGCTGCCCGCCGAGAACCGGGATACTCACCTGAGCGACATCAAAGCGATCATCAAGACCTGCCAGAGCGCCGATATGCGGGCGATTGTGACCTGCCGGGAACTGGATTACTCGCCGCTGGACATTGGCATCCCGGAGAAAGTGCTGATTACGCCGCTCGACCCGCTGCGAATTCACCGTTTCGTGAATGGTTACATCACCGCACCCCCTGACGCCGGGGAGCGGCTGTTCTGGCTGCTGGCTGGCGAACATGCACAAATGCGCTGGAGCGCATTTTCAAAGGCAACGGGTGAGTCACTGGAGATATTCTGGCTGGCGTCGGAAATGCCAGCAGATAAACGCTGGGATTGGGGCGATAGTGACGAGCGATATAGAAACACCTACTGGAAACAATGGTTAGAAGAGCGCCAGCAGCCGCGCAGTATGCTGCAACTGGCGACCAATCCCTTCATGCTCTACATGATTACTCAGGTATTCACCGAAGAGGGAGAGCTACCCCCTAACCGGGGGGAGTTGTTCCGGCTGTTCGTGGAGTTCCTGCTGCTTGATCGGGAGAAGCTGCCGGAAGCAGAAGCGCAAACGCTGGAAACCCGGCTGGCAGACGTGGCCTTCGCGATGCAGTCCCAGGGAGAAGGCACGAGTTTCCCACCTGTCGAGGCCATGAAGTACTTGCTGGACGAGACCAGTCTGTACCGCGCCCAGAGTGCCAGTCTGCTGACCGGTAAAGACGAAATTCGTTTCACGCACCAACTGCTCCAGGAATACTTCGCGGCACGGCGCTTAGACCGGGAGATGAAGAATGGTGTCCCAGCATCGCAGGTCTGGCCGCCCGACGGGTGGTGGCAACCGCAGGGCTGGGAAGAAACCGCCATCCTGCTGGCCGGACTCTACAGCGATGATACGACGCCGGTCATTGAGTGGCTGCATGACGCGCAACCGGAACTCACGGCTCGCTGCATCCTGGAAAGTGGGGCGCACACCCCGCCGGAGACGCAGGAGGCCTTGCGCCCACGCTGGCTGCCGAGGCTGACCCAACTCGATAAGCTGCCTGCCGAACGGGCGGCGGTGGGCCGGGCTTTAGGGCTGCTCAGGCTGGATTCACGAGAAGGGGTGGGGCTAAAAGATGGTGTACCAGATATAGAATGGGCGGAGATACCGGCGAGAGCATTCCAGATGGGTGGGGATGAAAAAGCCTATAATGCCTGGATCGGGGCAAGGATTAACCTGCCGTATGATTATTGGTTGGCGAAGTACCCGGTCACCTACGCTCAGTACGAGGTTTTCGTCAACAGCGATGGCTACAGCAACCAGCGTTACTGGACGGAAGCGGGGTGGAGCTGGAAAGGCGAGAAAACGCAGCCGGAATATGGCTGGCATGACCCGGAGTGGCACATCAGCAATCACCCGGTGATCGGGGTGACATGGTATGAAGCCTATGCCTTCTGCCGGTGGCTGACGGAGAAACTGGGGAACACACTGCCGGTGGGTTGGGAAATCCGGATGCCGACGGAGGCGGAATGGGAAAAAGCAGCACGGCATCCCGATGAGCGCAAGTTCCCCTGGGGGGATGAATTCTCGGCTCGAAAATGCAACGTGTATGAATCCGAACTCAAGCGGACAACACCGGTGGGCATGTACCCGGACGGCGCGAACCCGGCGATAGGCATCCACGACCTATCGGGGAACGTGTGGGAATGGTGCGTGTCGCAGTGGGCAGAGGAGTATCACTACCCGGAGGACAATACTGCTGAAGGCAGCGGAGCGCGGGTTGTGCGCGGGGGTTCGTGGTTCTTTCAAGATTACGATGCCCGCGCCGCGTCCCGTTACGGGAGTAATCCGTTCTTCGGGAACGGCAGTCCTGGGTTTCGGGTTGTGTGTGCTGCCCCTATCAGCTCTGAACTCTGACACTCTGACCTCTGGCCTCTGATTCTTTTAATAAAGCGCCGGAGGCGCGAGTCGTACTTTTCAAAAATGGGATTTTGTTGTTCGTCTTCCGGTTGTTACGCGGTATACTCGTCTTGCCGGGTGTTTACGCCCGGTCAGGCGGCCTGTAACCAGCAGCGCGGGTTGTGCGCGGGGGTTCGTGGAACAATCAAGATAACAATGCCCGCGCCGCGTCCCGTAACAGGAATAATCCGAACAACAGGAACAACAATCAAGGGTTTCGGGTTGTGTGTGCTGCCCATGTTTTTCTGCCCCTTCTTCTGGTGTCGGTGTGGTTTCCCGGCATGGCTGGCGGCGCTCCCATACGCTGTCCGGTTCCGACAATTCCCGGCGACTATGGTTTCCGGGCTGAGGCGAAGGAAGAAAAATAGCTCAGGTTGGTCTGGCCTGCACGGATGATGGGCTTACGGCCCCGAAGACTGCGGTTTCAGACGCCGTCAGGCATATATCAAAACCGGACACGCCCTCTGGCCTACTGTGGCTCAGGCGTGTCCTCGTGTTTGCCGCATCCATCCACCCAGCAGTTTGCCAATCTCAGCCACCATGCGGCTAACATGCTCGTACTGGCCGTCATTCAGCCAGTGCCAGTGGTGCGCCAGCCGCAGATACAGCCGCAGCTTGTTCAGATGGGCATCCGCCGCCTCCAGATGGTGCAGCCGGTCGGAACCGTTCCGGGCATTGGCGTCAAACAGGCTTTCCTGGAAGTCCAGCGCGGCGTCTTGCAGCCGTTTCGTCATCACAAACCGCTGCGCCTTCGGGAACTTCTCGCACTGCGGCAGCAGCCAGGTCAGCAGGTCAAAGGTGCGGGTGAGGATCACCAGGTCGTCGGACATGAAACAGCCTCTTTCGATGCTATAATGAGGTCGAAAAGTGAGTACCTATGGTCAGGAAACAGAAACTCTACCGGCGGATTCTCAACAATCAGAAAAACGTCAAATTCAGGCAGCTTATCACGTTGGTAGAAGCCTTTGGTTTTGAGTTAGACCGGATTAACGGCAGCCATCATACCTATAAACACGCTGCGATTACGGAGGCGTTTCTACAACTCCAGCCCGATAAAAGCGGCGATGCGAAGCCGTATCAGATCAAACAGTTTCTGAGCCTGATCGAAGAATATGCCCTGACGATGGGAGACGCGGACGATGAAAACGACGCTGATGAATGATTATCACATCAACATCTTTTACAGCCCGGAAGATGAAGCCTACATCGCGGACATTCCCGATCTGAAATACTGCTCGGCACACGGGGAAACGCCCCAGGAGGCGCTGGCGGAAGTCCTGATTGCCAAAGAAGCCTGGTTGGAAGCTGCCCGTGCCAATGGTCGCCCCGTTCCAGTACCCCGCTACCGTCCAGCCATCTACCAGGCGGGCTAACCATCTATCAGCGCGTCACCGCCTGGCCGAACCTGCTGCTGGCCTTCCGGCGGGCGGCCAGGGACAAACGTGGCTTATCTCCCGCCGCGACCTTCGAGCACCAGGTCGCGGATCGCCTGCTCGCCATCCAGCATGACCTGACAACCCACACCTACTTTCCCGGCCCGTACCGGCATTTCACCATCTACGAACCCAAGCACCGCAAGATCAGCGCCGCGCCCTTCCGGGATCGGGTGGTGCATCATGCCCTGTGCAACATCATTGAGCCGATTTTTGACCGGCGCTTCATCCCGCACAGCTACGCTAACCGCCTGAACAAAGGCACGCATCGGGCGGTAGATCGCTTGCAGGGTTTCGCCCGCCGCTATGCCTATGTGCTGCGCTGCGATGTCGTCCAGCATTTCCCGGCGCTCGATCACACCGTGTTGCGCGAAGAACTGGCGCGAGTTATCCGTGATGATGCCACCCTGTGGCTGGCCGACCAGATTCTGGCGAGTGGGGCAGGGGTACTGAAAGATGAATATGATATGGTGTACTTCCCCGGCGATGATCTGTTCGCGGTCAATCGTCCCAGAGGCCTTCCGATAGGCAATCTGACCAGCCAGTTCTGGAGCAATGTCTACATGAATTCGCTCGACTGGTTCATCATCGGCCAACTGGGCTGTCCGGCCTACCTGCGCTATGTGGATGACTTCGCGCTCTTCAGCGACAGTAAACGCCAGCTTTACGCCTGGAAAGCGGTTATCACGGAGCGGTTAGCCGCTATGCGCCTGACGATTCACGAAACCAGCGCCCAGGTGACGCCGGTCGAGCAGGGCATCCCCTGGCTGGGCTTCGTCGTGTACCCGAGCCACCGCCACCTCAAGCGCCGCAACGCCGTCAATTTCACCCACCGCCTGGAACGCAACCTTGACCTGTACCAGGCGGGCGCGATCACCTTCGCCGAACTCGACGCCAGCGTGCAGGGCTGGATCAATCATGTCCGCTACGCCGACACCTGGGGCCTGCGTCGCCATATCTTCACCAGTCACCCTGTCAAATCGCCCTAGTCCCATTTTTGAAAAGTACGACTCGCGCCTCCGGCGCTTTATTAAAAGAATCAGAGGCCAGAGGTCAGAGTGTCAGAGTTCAGAGCTGATAGGTCAATTCGTAGCAAAAAGACGAAAACGCACGGTAAGAGGCTTCATCTTTTAAA
>CALJKV010000025.1 GCA_937974245.1 uncultured Chloroflexota bacterium
TGCGCCGTTTAGTACGACTTCAGGCAGCAAATTGACTTTTCAAATGGCTTCTCAATGATGAGTGAAGTATTATCACTTCCAAATCACTACGCTGGTTCGTTCAGTCCTAGTAACTCTCTCTTTGTTTCAGGTATCAGCGGAACGGGATTATCACACTATAATTTGAGTGTATTTAGTATAGAACAAAATACAGAATTGGCTGAGTTAGAGGGGGGTAGTCAGCCAATAACTGATATTGCCTTTAGTCCAAGTGGGGACTTGCTTGCGGCGGCTAGTCGTGACGGATTTATTCGTCTGTGGGGCGTATCTAAATGACAGTGCCTAAGGTGAACCCATCGCCAAGACAATAAAATGACGGCTTTATCAATGGATACGCCTTCTTTCTCGAAATAGATCTGTGCTGGGGTTTATAGAAGTCGAGATAGACCGCGCCTGACCGGCTAAAGGGGAGTTTACAGACAATTTACATTTACCCTGGCGATAGCCATCATTCGCTAACATCTGCCTCGTAGAATAGGGTGGTGGTCGTTTAGTAGGATTGCCTGTTGGTCAAAAGTGATGCACACTGAGAATAGGCGCTATTTAGGTGAAGGACAAGATTATGCACCGCAGCTTAGGAATTCTATTGTTCAGTGTGATACTGCTGCTGGCCGCGTGCGGCGGTGGTACTGAAACGCCTGCTCTCCCCACAGTGGATACGAGTGTAAGCAACCCCACGGCTGAGCCAGTCGGTCAGGTCGCCCAGCCGACTCCGATCCCACCCCCAGGCGAGCAACCCACCGACGCTCCGCCAGAGCCTTCTCTGGAGCCAACCGCCCAGCGTATGGTGGTTGAAATCCCGGCGACGGTGCCTGTAGCGGGGACTGTTGTAATGTCCGAGACGGAAGACCCGGATATTGGATTGACCTTTACAAAGATCATCTATTATCAGACCGGCGGTGCGGGCGGCGGTACACCCGTATCCATTGAGGTGCATAGCGATGGTACGGCTGTTCGCGATGGTGTCAGTTTTACGATTACACCGGAACAGGTCGTCTCCCTCGATTTGTTGATTGATCAGGCGAATTTCTTCGGAATATCCGGGGTGTTTACTTCACCGGGCAGCAGCCAGGAGATTATGCGTTACCGGGTAAGTGTGGAGCGCAGTGATGGCTCGTCGGTGGCGATTGCCATGGAAGAAGGCCTGGTGCCGGATGTTATGCTTCCTCTGCTGTCTGCGATTGGCTCATTAGGGCCGGGATAACCGAACGAGGTGTTGTATGCGTTGGGGATATAAGGTGTTTGTCACACTGGGGTTAGCGTTGCTGCTGGGAAGCGCGGCTTTGGCACAGGATGACTCATGCCCCTTGATTGTAGAAACGGCGTTGGCGGCGGCTGATGAACTCTGTGCACTTACTGGACGCAATCAGGTCTGTTATGGTCATCTGGCGCTGCGGGCGGAGGCCCAACCGGATGCCGCCGATTTTGTGCTGGCAGCAGAGGGCGATATTACGGATGTGGTTGGCCTCAAGACATTGCAGCTTTTCCCCATGAATGAGGCAACCGGGGAATGGGGTGTCGCTGTGATGCGTCTGCAGGCCAATATCCCTGATACGCTGCCCGGCCAGAACGTCACGTTTTTACTGTTCGGTGATGTTGAAATCACTGGCGCGGATGCCGAGGATACTCCCCCCGGCTCGTCTCCTATGCAGGCCTTCTACCTGCGAACTGGCGTGGCCGACTCCGGGTGTGATGAGGCGCCGGAAAGCGGCCTGCTGGTGCAAACACCGGAGGGTGTGGGTGAAGTTGCCTTTACGGTGAACGGTGTTGATGTCCAGATGGGTTCAACTGTGCTTTTCCAGGGCAGCGAAGATGACGACCTGAGCGTGAGCGTGCTAGAAGGCGCTGCGCTGGTCTCTGCGGGTGACGGGCAACAGTTGATTCCGGCGGGGACATGGGCGCGGGTTCCGCTGCAACGGATTGGGGCGCGATTGTTGGCGCGGAGTGGCCCGCAAATGCCGGAGTCCTACGAAGGACGGCAGACACTTTTGGAACATCTGCCGCTGCGCTTGCTCCAACGGCGGATTGAGGTGAAGGCAGCACTGACACAGGAACAAATAAATACCCTCCAAGGACGGATTCAGGCTGGCGAGCTGCCCTGTGGCGAAGACCCACTGCCGTCGTGTGACCGGGTGCGGCGTTTTCTGGTGAATCGCGCTCGTGTGTGCATGGCATTACCCCCCCGACAACGGCCAGCGTATTGTGGCGATCTGCGCGACTTTGCCACTGACATTCGGGCGACTCAGGAGGCACGGGAGCAGATCACACTTACACCGCCGCCCGGCGGGGAGTTGGGTGTTTTGCCCAGGGGAGATGTTCCAGCGTCATGTTCGGTCAATAGCGACACGCCCATCACGATTCTGTTCGTGAATAATACCCGACGGACAGTGTCGGTCTACTGGAAGGACTTCTAGTGCGGTGAGGTGCTGTATCATACCCTGGAGCCAGGGCAGTCCTATGTGCAGGAGACGTATGCGACCCACCCCTGGGTGGTGCGGGACAGCGCCACCGGCGAAGCATTGACCGGACTTGTGGGCGAAGCCAGCACAACCGTACAGATCGGGGGTTGAGTAAGCCTAAATTCTCACCCACAGTAGCCACTCTCCATTCAATACGGTAAACTAGACGGCGCGTGTCAAGGTAATCTACACGCACCGTCTTTTTGGTTGTGTCCTTTAGGGGGTGGCCGGGCCGCCCTTTTGAAACTACGTGAGGTTAATTATGGCGAAAGCATACGATGTGGTGGTGCTGGGTGCGGGGCCGGGCGGTTACGTTGCCGCGATTCGCGCCAGTCAGTTGGGATTGAAAACCGCTGTGATTGAGAAGCAGTACTGGGGTGGCGTCTGCCTGAACGTGGGATGTATCCCCTCAAAGGCGCTGCTGCGCAACGCGGAACTGGCGAACATTTTCACGAACGAGGCCAAGACATTTGGCATCAAAGTTGAAGGCAGCGTCACGTTCGACTATGTGCAGGCCTTCAAGCGCAGCCGCCGCGTGGCCGATGGCCGTGTCAAGGGCGTTCATTTCCTGATGAAGAAGAACAAGATTGATGAGTTCGATGGCTGGGGCATCTTCAAGGATGCCAACACGCTGGATGTTACACTCAATGACGGCCAGACCGAGACGCTCACTTTCAAGCACGCGATTATCGCCGCCGGAGCGACCACCCGCTTGATTCCTGGCACATCTTTAAGCGAGCGTGTTGTCACCTACGAAGAACAGATCATGCAGGATACCCTGCCGAACAGCATCATTATTGCCGGTGCGGGGGCGATTGGCGTCGAGTTCGCTTATGTGATGCATAACTACGGCGTGGATGTGACGATTGTCGAATTCCTGGATCGCGTCGTGCCGCTGGAAGACGAGGAAGTTTCCGCCGAACTGCACAAGCAGTATGAGCGCCGGGGCATCAAAATCCTGGTGGGGACAAAGGTCGAGCAGATCGAAGATACCGGCAAAAACGTTAAAGTCAGTGTGTCCGGCAAGGATGGCAAGAAACAGGTGTTGGAAGCTGATAAGGTGCTGCAAGCCATCGGTTTCAAGCCGCGCACCGAGGGCTACGGTCTGGAGAACACCGGCGTGGCGTTGACCGAACGTGGCGCGATTGCTATCAACGAGCAGATGCAGACCAATGTGCCGCATATCTATGCTATTGGGGACGTGACTTCCAAGCTGATGCTGGCGCATGTGGCTGAGGCAATGGGCGTGATCGCTGCTGAAAACATCGCTGGGGCGGAGACCATCACCCTGGAATACGATATGTTGCCGCGTGCGACTTACTGCCAGCCGCAGATCGCCAGTTTCGGTTATACCGAGGCACAGGCACGGGAAAAAGGCTACGACATCAATGTGGCGAAGTTCCCGTTCCAGGCTAATGGCAAGGCGCATGGCCTGGGCGATTACACCGGATTCGTGAAACTCATCAGTGACAAGCAGTACGGTGAAATCCTGGGTGCTCACATGATCGGCCCGGATGTGACGGAATTACTGCCGGAACTGACACTTGCCCGCCTGGCGGAACTCACACCGCACGAGATTGCTCGTAATGTCCATGCCCATCCGACACTGAGCGAGGCTATCAAAGAGGCCGCGCACGGGTTGGAAGGCCACATGATAAATATGTAACCTCATTTCCGGTTATGGTTCGCCAGGTCGTGGCAAGCCTATTGCTACGCCGGGCTGGATCAATCCGGACAGACGGCTTATTGGGACGAAGGCAGTAGCAATCAGACCCGCCATCATAATCACGAAAAGCTGTTTACTTTACGATGGCGGGAAAGTCCGATCTGTGAGATATTTCTGCGATCATAGGGTTAAATCATGTGACGGTTGGGGTGTACGGTTGTGCACCCCGTTTTGTTTTGCCACCGTTCGCTGAAACACGCAAGTAGAAATGCACCTGGTCGTAGTCTCAACTACCGTTTGACCCTATTTATCCGGCGGCCAGCGCCTGCTCCAGGTCCGCGATAATATCGGCAATATTCTCAATGCCAACGCACAGACGAATCGCGTCGGGGGTGACGCCGGCAGCTTTGAGTTCGTCTGAGCTAAGCTGGCGATGTGTGGTTGAAGCAGGATGCGCCGCCAGCGATTTGGCATCGCCAATGTTGACCAACCGCTTGAACAGCTTAAGTGCATCGTAGAACTTCACACCAGCCTCATACCCACCCTTAATCCCGAAGGTCATCAACGCGGAAGGCTTGCCACCTGTGTATTTCTTGGCGAGTTCGTAATAAGGGGAATCCGGCAGGCCAGCATAGCTGACCCAGGCGACTTTATCATGGTTTTGCAGGTATCTGGCTACAGAGGCGGCGTTTTCGCAGTGGCGCTCCATACGCAGTGCCAGTGTCTCGATGCCCTGTAGAATGAGGAACGCGTTAAAGGGACTGAGCGCTGAACCGGTGTTTCGCAATGGTACAGTACGCGCCCGCGCAATATACGCGGCTGGCCCCATCGCCTCGGTATAGACAACGCCATGATAGGAGGGTTCCGGTCTATTCAGCATGGGGAAGCGGTCGGCGTGATCTGCCCAGGGGAATTTACCGGAATCAATGATAATGCCGCCCAGTGTCGTGCCATGCCCCCCCATATACTTGGTCAAAGAATGCACGACAATATCCGCGCCATAATCAATCGGCCGCATGAGGATTGGCGTCGGGACGGTGTTATCTACGATGACCGGGATACCGTGCTTGTGCGCCATCCTTGTGATGGCTTCCATGTCCGGGATATTGCCTGCCGGGTTACCGATGGATTCGCAGTAAATTGCGGAAGTATGGTCATCAATCAGGGCTTCAAGGCTTGCTGGGTTGTCATCTTTGGCGAATCGCACTTCGATTCCCTGTTGAGGAAGCATATGGGCAAACAGGGTATAGGTTCCACCATAAAGCAGCGGAACTGAGACAATGTTATTTCCTTTCGCTGCGATGGTTAAGACAGCGTAATTGATCGCTGCACTGCCTGCGCTGACGGCCAGGCCGGCAATCCCGCCCTCGAGTGCTGCCACACGCTGCTCCAGCACATCATTGGTCGGATTCATGATACGCGAGTAGATGTTCCCTGGAACTGCCAGGTTAAAAAGATCAGCCCCATGCTGCGCATCATCAAATTCATAAGCGACGGTCTGGTAGATTGGGACGGCGACTGATTTTGTCGTTGGGTCGGTTTGATAACCAGCGTGGATTGCGATTGTCTCAGGTTTCATATTATGCTCCTTAAGGTTTGAACTATAGTACCGGCAGACTTACCCTGACTTGTTGCGAATGCCAAGGGGATCATTCGGATCGATCCCATCATCAAATAACTTGCGGCGGTCAAGATGGGTGAGACTGTATACCAGACCCAACCAGTTATTGAACACCGCTTTGCCCGTATCTCCCCAGGTATTATCGAGGTGCGGAAGCATGCTTGCTTCCGGGAATGGCGGCAGCGGTTTACCGCGTTGTTTCGCTTGCAAAGCTGTTTCAACATATTGTTCCGCGATCTGTTCGACCTGCGACGTGAAATAGTTCTCAGGAAATGGCGGCAAATCGCGTTCGTCATTTAAGAAACGCAGCACCTCCCGCTTATATTCTTTCAGCAGACTGTTAAGGTCATATTCGGGATGTCCCTGGAAGTAAATCAGGCGCATCTGGTCGGGGCTGACCGCCATGTGAACGTCGCCATCGTCACTTTCAATCAGGATCGTCAGCCCGGCCTGCTCAAACTGCTTGCGCGTGATGGCGTTGTAGCGCGAGTGCGGCAAATCAAAGCGGGTATTGATTTCCCGCAAGAGGGGGTGATCCGGTTTCACCACACGATGGCGATAGACACCCCATTTCTTAGCTGGCAGCGGCTGTCGGTCGATATTATAGAAATATTTCATCAGCGCATGGGTTGAAAGACACGAGCAGAGAATAGAGGTCACGTGCTCATTTGCCCAATCCATAATCTCCGCTAAGGGGCCCCAGAAGGGTTCTTCCTCAAGGGTGGGATTGGCAACATTCGCCCCTGTAATGATGAGCGCATCCAGACCGTCATCCTTGAGCTTGTCAAAGGTCGTGTAATAGGTGTCAATATAATGCTGCACTTTGAGACTGCGCGTCAGGCCTGGAACCGAAAAGGGATGGACGAAGAACTGCGCAATCCGGTTACAACTTCCAACCAATCGTATGAATTGCTGCTCGGTAACCTGTAATGCGGCATCTGGCATCATGTTCAGCAAACCGATGTGTAGCTCACGGATGTCCTGATGCAGCGCACGATCCAGTGTCAGAATGTCGTGTCCACGTTCCCGCAAGTAACCGAAGGTGGGCAGCAGGGTATGCTCTACAATAGGCATAGGGTACTCCGGAAAAAATGATCGTATTCAATCGCTATAATGATCCAACAAAAAAAGCCAACCAGGACGGTTGACTCTCGAAACTCGCAGCGATGCTGTCAAATCACCGCAACGCAGGAATCCGGTATCCCATCCGCCAGAGGGCATGGCTAGGCATACACATACAAAGCGCGATGCATTTTGCAAGTAAAACTAGGTGGCTTGTGTTCGTCATTTCGCTCATGGAGGTAAGCATAACACGTTCCAGGTGGAGATGCAAATACCCAGAGCAATATGATATCCCAACTGGTTGTTTGTCACGTAGCCAGGGACAAACAGCGTATCTCTTATACCAAAGCAGTGGAATCCCTATTGACTACTATCGCTATCGAGTAAAACCACTATAACCGCTTATGGTGCCCGAGGTTGGACGACAGACAGCAGCGCGCCGCTGTGTCACGTGGTGAAGCCGCGCTTGTTGACATCATATCAAAATTCAGGTGCGAAGTTGAACGATACGTCAAACACACCTGTTGCTGGTAGAATCAGCATGCGGCATGATGACCTATCACCGATGCTTCGTGCCAACTCTTAACCAGCTATGCTTTAATGCTGCCCATGATAAGGATCAGGTAGGATGATGTGCTTATCCAGTGGCGGGCGGATGTAATGTTGATCACTAGGCGGGCGCGGGGGCAGTTCAATCGCCCCAGGAGTGACATCCTCATAGGGGATGTGCGCCAGCAGATGCCGAATACAGATCAGCCGGGCAAGTCGTTTGTCATCAGAATTAATCTGATACCAGCGCGCCTCCGGTAGGTCGGTGTGCTCTAACATGATATCTTTGGCTTTGGAATACTCCACCCAGCGCTGCCGCGTCTCCAGGTCAACCGGGCTTAGTTTCCAGCGGCGTGTGGGGTCTTTGGCGCGAGCGTGGAAACGTTTTTCCTGCTCTTCATCACTAACTGATAGATAATATTTAATCACGATGATTCCGGCACGTACTAACATCCGTTCGAAATCCGGACAGGAGCGTAGAAAGTCCCAGTAGTCCTCGTCTGTGCAGTAACCCATCACACGTTCGACCCCAGCGCGGTTGTACCAGCTTCGATCAAACAGAACCATTTGCCCTGCCGAAGGAAAATGCTCCACATAGCGTTGGAAATACCACTGCGTGCGCTCAACTTCAGTTGGCTTACTTAGCGCAACCACACGGTAACCACGTGCATCCAGCGGTTCGGTGATGCGCTTGATGACCCCACCTTTGCCCGCTGCATCACGCCCCTCGAAAATCAGAATCACACGCAACCCCTGATCTTTAATCCAATATTGCAGCTTCACCAACTCGAATTGCAACCGTCGCAATTCAGCTTCGTAGAATTTCGAGCTGATCTTCTTGTCTTTTCGTTCCGAAGTGACTTTCTCTTTAGTACTCGCTGACTTCGCCATATAAGACCCTCCACCTGCGCGAATAGCTTCGTTGCTTCAAGTTGGTTGTAAGCTGACCCACCGGGCGATCTGGGCTCTGAATCCCGGAATGTGGATTTTTTGCGTAGTTTTTCTCAGGCCGCAAATATTTAATTGCCTGGTCTTTGGAATATAGCATACCGCAACTTTCAGTCAGCTGATTCGTAACATTTATACAAATGGCAATCGTTCTTGAAAGTGGGGATGATGAACAATAATGAGGTGCGCCTTTTTTCAACGCTGATTGTATGGACGGCGATTACGGTAATTGCGATTTCGTTGATGATTTTTAACGTAGAGTTGGAAGGCTTCATGGCGGTCTTCATACCAATCCTGCTCATCTTAGCTGGGCTGTCGTCCATGCGGTATATCTGGCGGGACTCGAGCCAGGACTCGCGCAGCGAAAGCGTCGAAAAAGCCAAACGCAAGAGCCGTATTGAACATCTGGTGGCGACGCTGAACGAAGATGAATTGGCCGAACTTCGCAACCGTCTCATGGCTGGATATGATGGAGAAGCTGTGCCGCTGGATGACCTGCTGGCGGAGTACGAGCAGGGAGGTCGCCATTCAGGTTAGCGACACGCGCTGCCGCTGCGCCTCGAACAGAATCACCGCCGCCGCCGCCGCCGCATTGACGGACTCGGTGGCTGCTGCCATTGGGATGTAAACCCGGTTGTTCGTCAGACTTTGCCCTGCCGCACTCAGGCCATGTGCTTCGCTGCCGATGATGACGCCCCAGGGGCGCCCCCAATCCACGCTGTCGTAGCGGAGTTCACCCCGGCTGTCGGCGGCGTACATGGCTAATCCGTGGCAGTACACCTTAATGTCTTCCCATGATTGCTCGACAATGGGTAGACGGAAGTGCGCACCCATCCCGGCACGCAGGGCTTTGGGGTTATACGGGTCGGCACAGCCCGGCCCCAGCAGCGCGACATCGGTACCCGCCGCGGCTGCGGTGCGCAGCATAGTTCCCACGTTTCCAGGGTCGCTCACCCCATCCAGCAGCAGCAGTCGCTGTGGTTTGATGGGCGGTTCTGGCTCAGGAATGGGAAAAACCCCAATAATTCCCTGGGGTGTTTGTGTGCCGCTGATATGGCGCATCACTGTCTCGCTCATCGGCAAGATTGTGCATTCCCAGCGGCGTAACATATCTATGAGCGCCGTCTGAGCGCCGTCCGGCGTATAGAGAATGAAATCCGGTTGGTAGCCACTTTCACAAGCATCACGCACCAAACGCACCCCTTCAAGGACGATCTTACGTGCCTTGCGCCGTGTTCGTGTGCGGTTCTGGAGTGACTGGATCAGTTTCACTTTTTCATTCTGTAAGCTGATAATCATGATACTTTGTTGCCGTTTGTTAATTACTGGAAATTTGTCCAGATACTATACTGCATTTACTGAGTATTTTGTACATTTTACATTCTTTACATAGCTGAATTCTATTTTCGGGCGAATTCGGTCAATCAACCGCTTGTTCCTAAACCTGTTTCGGGTTAATGTAGGGAGTGTATTGATAATGACCAGAGGACACAGGCCAACATGGGTAGTTTAAACCCGGATTTATTATCAAAAGACCTTAACGCGGTAATGAATGATGCTGTATCGCTCAAAGATGAGTATCGTAAACCGACTTTAATGCCTGAACTGCTGCTACTGGCGCTGCTGCGCCGCCCTGATACCGCTGCTGACCGGGTGCTATCGAACTTCGCCAGTTCACGCGGCGTTGACCGCGAAAAACTGGAGCGCCAGGTGCATCTGGCTGCCGAAGGCCGACGCGACCAGAATGGCAACCTGGATTTCACCGCCAGCGGCAACCGGGCTGTACCGCTTTCCCGGCAAACGATTGTGCTACTGGACGATGCTTTGAGTGTTGCGAATTCAATGGATGAAGTGCGGATTGATACCGATCATGTGCTGTCCGTGATGTCGGAAAGCACGGTGAGTACCAGCGGTTTGCTGCGCCAGCATGGAATTACTCCCAAGGCAATTAAGGAAATCGTCAGCGATTCCAGCCAGATTCGCCGTGCCAGTGGCACAACGGAAGATTTCGTTGCCTCCGCCAAAATCGGCAAACTGCGGGCAGTCTACTTCCGTGAGGATTTACTGCGGGACATCATCAATATTCTGTCACAGGCCGTCAACCGGCATGTGATTCTGGTGGGGCCGGATGGCGTGGGCAAGCGTACCCTGGCATACAGCCTGGGACTCTTGATGTCGGAAGGTAAGGGGCCAACCGGTTTGAACAGTGTCGTCCAGGTGGATGAAACCGCGCTGCTTGATAGTGACCAGAAGGCGATTCGCGCCGGGATGAATCAGGCGCGGGGCGGTATCCTGTTTATCCCGCACCTGCACCGCTTTTTCGGTGGGCCGATTAAAGCCGAGTTCAGCAAAGCGACCCCGCTGATCCAGAAAGCGTTTCTGGCTGATGATCCGGTGATTATTGGTTCAACCAGCGAGATCGAATACAATCAGCGGATTGCGTCGGTCAGCGCGATTACTGAAAACAGCCAGGTTATCCGTGTGCCGGAACCATCCGTCGAGGAAACAATTGAAATTCTGAAGATCATGAAACCGCATTTTGAGGCGGATTACAGCCTGGAAGTCAAGGAAGATGCGCTGGAACTGGCGGCACGTTTCGCCAAGCGTTACCTTTCTGCCACGCCGCTGCCACGTAGTGCGGAACATCTGCTGCACCGTACTGCGGCGATGGTCAGCATGAGTCAACAGAGTCACCTGGCCTTCAAGCCAGAACTGATTGATGAAAACCTGGATGCGGAAGATGTGACACTGACGGCCAGCCAGATGACTGGCATCCCGGTGAGCAAACTGGGTGAGGATGAACGTCTGCGTTATGCCAGTATGGTCGAACACCTGAAGGAACGGATCATTGGGCAAGACCAGGCAGTGCTGGCAGTCAGCCGGGCGATCAAGACCGCCCGTGTGGGACTGAAAGACCCGAAGCGCCCGATTGGGGCTTTCCTCTTCCTGGGGCCGACGGGCGTGGGTAAGACCGAGTTGGCGAAGGCGCTGGCGGAATTCATGTTTGGCGATGAGGAAGCCACGCTGCCGCTCGATATGAGCGAGTTCAAGGATGAAGCCAGCCTGAATCGCCTGTTAGGGTCGCCCAGCGGGTACGTGGACAGCGAGGCCGGGGGGCAGCTTACCGAACGCGTTCGCCAGCAACCGTATATCATCGTATTGTTTGATGAGGTGGAAAAAGCCCATCCGCGCGTGTTGGATATTCTGCTTCAGATGATTGAGGAAGGGCGCGTGACCGATGGGCGCGGCGGCACTGTCACCTTTAGCGAGACGGTGATTATTCTCACGAGCAACCTGGGGGCGCATGAACTGGCTGTCCCGGTGATTACCGATGAAATCCGTGACGGAGCGATGGAAGAAGTTCGCGAGTTCTTCCGCCCGGAATTCCTCAACCGTTTGGATGAAGTGATTATGTTCAATGCGCTTTCGCCAGAGGACCTAGGAAGTATTCTCAAGCTCTTGCTGAAGAAAGAGAATAAGATGGCTGCTGAGCGCGGCCTTAAACTGGAATTCACGGATGCTTCTTTGGTGTGGATGCTGGCGAAGAATGACGAGCCGGAATACGGGGCGCGTCCGCTGCGGCGTATCATCCGGCGCTTTGTGCGCGAACCGCTGGCGGATTTCTTGTTGAAAGCCAACCCGCCTGCCGGGACGGTGGTACGGATTGACGCCGACGAACAGGATTTGAAGTTCGCGGCTATCGTGGATGGTAAAGAAGTTACGGTAGGGGAGTAGGTGGAAACCATCGGAGAGATGTGAATGATGCGCGTCTTCTTGAGTTATCCCTACCAGGACGAACAGAAGGCCAGAGAAATCGCCAAGGGGCTTCAAGCTGCGGGTTTTGATATCTGGACGTTTTTTGCAAAAGTTCCCCAGGGAACGGATTATGCCAGCACCCAGATACTGATTCAGAATGCCATTGAAGAGACGGATATCATGCTGATTCTGACATCCAGCCACACACGGCGTTCTCGTGGTATTCAGCGTGAAATCGTGTACGCTCAGAATCGTGGGGTTCAACTCCTTGCTCTCATCATAGGCGAGGGCAGCCCGTATGATTTGCTACCGCTGAATCTGCTTAACGCCGATCAGTTTGACCTGACCCAGAATGATTTGAAAGAGCTTGTTCGCCTACTTAAAAGCGAGATCACACATAACATACCAGAGCGTCCACCGGTTTCCGAATCACAACTTGAGCAAGACCGGAAGCGTATCCTGAGCGATGTGCCAGTGGCGCGTATCTTTATTGCATATTCACACCACCAGCGCCACCTGGCGAAAGGCCTAGCAGAACTGTTGATCGGGCATGGTAAAGCGATTTTCTACGACGCTAAAATCAAAGCCGGGGCCAGCTGGCGGCAGACGATTCAGCGGGCATTGGACGATGCTACCCATGTTGTCGTGATCTGGACGTCAGACGCCGCTAATTCCGACGAAGTGGAGCGGGAAGTCAGCTATGCGTTAGCCAAAGGCAAGGTGATTGTTCCCATACTGGGCAAAGAAATCCCCGAACTGCCGTATCACCTGCACGGCCTGCATTATATTGTGCTGGCCGATAACCTGGCCCAGATCGAAGGGATGTTGCTGAAGGCGATTGAGCAGTTTTCCGGTGACGAGGACATCTGGCAGTAATATGAACGAAACTGTTGCTTCCCGACCATTGCCCAAACGCCCGGAATACGGCTTGCTTGCCTGGCAAGCGACGATGGGGTATATGCATACACAGTACAAGTTGGATGCGGTCTTGACGGTTCATGTTTATGGTCTGGATGATGGTGTAGGTTGGTCCGCTGAAGCCGATTGGGGACGGAATCATGAGGCTGTTGCCGATTGTCCGTCGCTTCCTCACGCCCTGCGAGATTTATGGAAGCAGATCGCCAGCCGGCATGTGATTTTCGAGACGAAAGAGGCGCTCATTAAGCGCCCAGCCAATTATTCCGAAAACGAATGGCTAGATTCCGTTACGCAGGAAGTGCTTGAGCATCTGGTGCTGACAACCGCTGCGATTTTCCTGGCGGATTGGCGGATTACGCTGGTTTACCGCCCGGTAGAAAGCCCGGATATGCGCTGGCGGGCGCAGCTAAAGGCCGATAAGCTGCAAATAACCGAGCAGCAGGTCACGCTGTGTGATGCTTGCCGGAGTTTATACCGCCACGCCGCGCCGGAATTCGCTGCCCGTACTGGCAACCATTCTGATGATCTGGCGTGATGGGCGGTCCTGCTGTATTGGTGTGAGGTTGGTTTTTATTTGAACGAACAAATGAAGGAGCTTGTATATGGCGCAGCTTGATACTTCGATTTTTCGTAAATATGATATTCGTGGCATGGTGGGTGGCGATAACCCCCAGCTAACCCCTGATTTAGCCCGCCTGGTGGGGAAGGCACTGGGTACATACTTACCCAAACACTTCCAAACAGAACGCGTATTTGTGGGCTGTGATAACCGTCCTTCGTCGGAAGGGTTGCGGCAGGCGATGATGGAAGGAATCGCCTCAACCGGTCTGAACGTGACCGATATCGGCCCAGTGCTGACGCCGACTGTATATTTCGCCTCGGCCAGCTACGGCGAACGCGGCGCGGGCGTGATGATTACCGGCAGCCACCTGGATACGCGCTACAACGGCATCAAGATGGCCTATGGCAAACTCGCGCTGGCTGACCAGCAGATTCAGGAACTCCTCACTATTATCCAGGCCGAAGCTTTTACAGTGGGGCAGGGCGAGATTGCCAAGGACTATGACATGATTCACCGTCACATGGACGCAATCGGCCAGAAGGTGAAACTCGCCAAGCCGATGACCGTTGTGATGGATGCCGGTAACGGGTTAAGCGGCACGTATGTCCCGGCACTGCTGGAAAAACTGGGCGTCAAGGTAACCTGCTTGTTCTGTGAATCGGACGGTACATACCCTAATCATCTTCCCAACCCGGAAGACCCGGAGATGACCAAAGACCTGGAAAAGAAGGTTGTGGAAGTTGGGGCAGACATGGGGCTGGCCTTTGACGGCGACTCCGATCGGTGTGGCTTCATTGATAATCACGGCCACCATATCGCAGCTGACCGGCTGCTGGCCCTGCTGGCGCGTGACCTCCTCACCCGGCACCCCGGCGCATCCATTATTTTTGACGTGAAGGCGTCGCAGGCGCTCCCTGACGAGATTAAGAAGCATGGTGGCAAGCCGGTGATGTGGAAGTCCGGCCACAGCCTGATGAAGCTCAAGATGAACGAGATTAAGTCGCCCCTGGGCGGTGAGGTCAGCGGCCATCTGTTTATCGGTGAGGAATACTTCGGCTTTGATGATGCGCCGCTGGTGGCGCTCAAGGCCCTGGAGATTATGTCCAAGACTGACAAAACGATTGCTGAGATTTTCGACGAAATTCCCAAGCTGGTTGCCACACCGGAGATTATTCTGCCAACGCCGGATAATGTGAAATTCGCCATCATTGATGAGTTCCAGCAGGAGCTTTCCAGGAATTATGAAGTGGTGGATGTCGATGGGGCGCGGGCGATTTTCGAGCACGGGTGGGGACTGGTACGCGCCAGCAATACGCAGCCGGCCATCACGCTGCGCTTTGAGGCTTATGAGCGCCCGCAGCTGGTAGAGTACATGCGGCGCTTCAAGGTGCTGCTGGATCGTCACCCGGAGATTGACCAGACGAAGTTTGATGCGCAGGTCAAGGCATTCAGCAGCTAACGGAGACCATTCCTGCCTGGTGACAAGGCACAATGGGGCGATTTATGCAGTGGTTGTGCTGCCTGGCATGGCCTGATTGCGGCAAATTGCCCTCCGAAATGTGGTTCAGACCTATCCATACGGGAAAAAATCAGGCGTTTTTGCAACAAAGTGGATTTTCGCTGCAATTGCTGCAATTGCTGCAAACCGGGTTCTCAGCCGCTAGTTTTCAGTGTTTAGTTGGTGGTTGTCCGTTCTCAGTCGGCGATGGTCAGTCATGGGTAATTAGTGCTCGCTATCGGTGGGCGTGCTGTAGCCCGCCCTTACAGTCACCAGCATAGCACAAAACGGGTCGTAAAAGGTGAGCAAATGCTCGAATCTTTGTTCAAATCTTTGTTCAGTTTGGCCGCTGGCCGTTAGCCTCTAGCTGCTGGCTTGTGGGACGAAGGGGGGAAATAGCTGGTTAGCTTGATAGCTGGTTAGCTTGATAGCCGGTTAGCCGGATAGCTGGTTAGCCTGAGACGTATTCAAAAGGAGAGGCACAGTGCAAGCCGTGTCTCTTTTTGTGTACAATCAGGGTGTAGCTGCAAAAACGCCTTTCTGACGGATACTTAGAGGATAACTGTTACCCACTATGACCGATCACTTTCAGAATATTTACGCCAATCATGCCGCCGAGTACGAGGCGCTCATCGCCCGCGAGGACTACAAGGGCAACATCCTGGCCGCGTTGCAGGACATCCGCCCGCTGGCCGGGCTGGAAGTCGTGGAGTTCGGCGCGGGGACGGGGCGATTGACGCGCCTGCTGGCCCCACAGGTGAAACGCATCCAGGCATTTGACTCTTCGGCGCACATGCTGGCCGAGGCTGAATCTCAGATGCAGAAAACCGGCCAGACAAACTGGGCGCTGGAGGTCGCTGAAAATCACGCCCTTCCGGTGGAGGCTGGCAGTGCTGACATCACCATCCAGGGGTGGAGTTTCGGCCACTGCTGCGGCTGGTATCCCGGCTCGTGGAAAGATGAAATCGGCAAGGCGATTGCCGAAATGAAGCGCGTGACCCGCCCTGGCGGGACGCTCATCATGCTAGAAACACAGGGAACAGGCCGGGAGACGCCCGCGCCGCCCACGCCTGCGTTGGCCGCTTATTACGCCTGGGTGGAAAAGGAACTTGGTTTCTCCTCAGCCTGGATTCGCACTGATTATCAGTTCGAGTCGCTGGCGGAAGCCGAGCGACTCACACGCTTCTTCTTCGGGGATGAGATGGCGAACGAAGTGGTACAGCGCAAATGGGTGATCCTGCCGGAATGCACCGGTATCTGGTGGCTAACGCGCTAATTCTTGGTAGAGCACCCGGAATTGTTCGGCGGTGCGCTGGATGGTGAAGCGGGTTTGTACGGTTTCGTGAGCGGATTGTGCCAGCCCCGCCCGCTGTGCATCATCATCCAGCAGATGTTGAATCGCTGCCGCCAGCGCCGCGTCATCTCCTACCGGTACGGTAACGCCCATCTCCGGCACGTCCGGCAGCAGCCCGACGGCAGTGCTGACAGTTGGCACGCCACAGGCTGCCGCTTCCAGCGTGACCATACCTAACCCCTCATGCCGGGAGGTGAGGATATTGAGGGCTGCCTGGCGGTAGTAATCCGGCATATCGAGGTGTGGCACTGCCCCGGCGAATTGTATGCGATCCGTGATGTCCAGTTTTGCCGCCAGCGCTTTCAGGTTGCCAAGTTCCGGCCCTTCGCCCACGACTATGAGCGACACATTCTCATCCAAGCGTGCCATCGCCCGCAGCAGAGTCCCCTGGTCTTTCACGCCCACCAGCGAGGCGGCATGAAGCAGTGTTTTGTTTGTGGTGGGTGCGCTGCCGGGTGTGAAGAGCGCCGTATCCACCCCCAATGTAATCTGCCGGATGCGATTTTCCGGCACACGATACCCCGTTTTTGCAATGCACTCCCGCATGTAGGAACAGGCGACTACCACACAATCTGCCCGCAATGCCCCCCCAACAATCCAGCGGCTGAATTCGCTGCGTTGCAAGCCGTAGCCGATGTCACTCAGGCCGACCAATTCACCCCCGGCTGCTGAGACCACTACGGGGATATCGAGCCATTTTCCCGCCCAGACTGCGATCAGGCCGGTTTCGTCCGCCCACATCGCGTGCAGGATGTCGAACGGTTTTTCATGGTGCAGCTGCCGCAGGGTATGCAGCGCCTCCCACCACAAACACAGCCGCCCCAGGCCGCGCGTCTGGCCCGCTCCCAGCGCGAACACATCCGCGTCGTATACCCGGTAGCGGTCTTTGCGGTGAGGGTAGCGCAGCGCGATGACACGCAGATCGTCTGCCCGCGCCATTTCGCGGATGAGCGTGAGCTGCACGGGGATAGCCCAATCACCCTCATCACCGCTGAAGCCGGGCAGGAGAATCCCGATATTCATGCGCCAATCCTATACAAAACATAATGGCCGTAATTCCCGATTCGCGTCAGAACACGCTGATCCTCAAACCATTGCATAGCAGTTTGCGGTTCGCGTCCCGCCCACTGGCTGTTGATGTTCCAGGGGTCAATCAGCAGGTAATCGGCCTGCCCGTGCCGCCACTTTTGCGCCAGCGTTTCGGGCGTTTCGTAGTACAGGTCGTACACTGCAAAATCCGTGTAATGCTGAAGCCCTAACGTCAACCCGAAGGTGTAGACAATAGCATCTGCCGGGAGTCGCACTGTTACCCGCCCGATGACGGCTTTATCGGCCTGCTGGTTGGCGAGAAACATGTTAATGGCCGTGTAAGCCGCGTTCGTCGTTTGTCCGACTCCGACGGCGATTAGCAACGCCGCGCCGAGAGTGACTGGGGCAGGATTTGGAACGCGTGTCGCCAGCCATCGAACGCTATATTCCAGGCCAAATCCCACCAGCAGTGCCACCGCCGGGAACATAATCAGTGGAAAGCGGATGTTCTGATAGGGAATCCCGATCAGGAACAGGTACGGCAGCAGCAGCCATCCGGCCAGCATGACAGCGCGTGAATATGGCTTCCGGCGTGCCAGGATGAGAAGGCCAACCAGAATGAACGGCGTGAACAGCGGCGCGAGAAAGTAAGTGTTATAGGAAGGCTGTGCATAGAACAGCGCGTTGGGCTGCTTATAAAGGAAGTAACCGTCTATGTTGCCGAATTCATGCTGGAAGGCGTTGAGTGGCGACCAGTTCTGTACCCAGGCATGGTTGAGTACCGGGTAGGGGTTAGTGAGGTTGTAGGCTAGTTGCGGCAGCAGCACCAGCAGCCCGACACCCCCGGCGATGACGATATCCCGCCAGCGGGTTTTTGGGTAAAGCAGCAGCGCCACGCCCCATACCGGGACTAATGCCAGGTACAGCCAGCGAGTGAGGCAGGCCAATGAGAGGAACAGCACAGCCGCCGTAAGTTGTACAGGTCTGTTTTTGCGTTCGGGGTGGGAGGAGAAATACACCATCAGCATGATTCCGCTTGCCAGCAACCAGAACAGTGCCGGGATGTCGGCCATCAGTACCAGGCTGGATTGTACGGACTGCCCGCAGACGGCCATCAACAACCCGGCGGTGAACCCGCCCCCTACGCCGGATCGCAACTGCCGCGCCAGGATGTAAACCAGCGGGGCTAGTGCCGCGCCCATCAGCAAATTGATAGTTTGCCCGACAGCAGCCGACGCTCCGAACAGGGTGAATCCAGCGGCCAGCAGTGCCGGGTAGCCCAGCGGCCAGAAAAACGGGGGCAGTGGCTGCCCGGTCTGTATGAACGTCTGGAGGTTTCCAGCGAAGTTGTAATAAGCGTAGGCGTCCTGCCCGTAAAGGCCGTCGAAGCCGCTGGGAATGAGGTATATCAATCGGAGCAGCAGCCCTGCCAGGAACAACAAACTCAGGAGACCCAGATCAAGGCGGCGTTGGAAGATCATGTCGCTGGCGTGCCAGAAGGTATAAAGGCTGCGCGAGCAGGAGCAGCGCCACTGTTTCGGTCATCAGTCCTGCCAGGGCAGCCCCCACTGCGCCATGAGCTGGGATAAGCCATAGATTGAACCCCACATGAACCAGCAGGATAAACCCGTTTATACGGTTGACGAACTGCTCCCGCCCGAGTGCATACCAGTATAGCGTGTGCCCGGCACGCAGCAAAGCAGGGAGCAGCCCCCACATTGCGACTTGCAGCACTGGGACGGCAGGTAGAAAATTGCCGCCGTATGTCAGGTCAAGAATCCTTGCCGGGAACAGCGTGAACAGGATGCCCAACCCGACTCCGGTTGCTCCCAGCGCGGCCATCACCCGGCGGAAGGTGTGTCGCAAATGCGCGGGATGGAGCGCCAGCGCCGCCAGCGCCGGGAATAATGCTCCGAACAGGGCATTGGGGATCATGCGCCCGGCTTCGACAAAGCGAGTCGCTGCTGTGTAATAGCCCACGCTGGTTGAGTCGGTGAGCTGCTCCAGCAGAATTGTCCCCAGGCGGGCCTGCAGCGCGACAATCAACCCGGCCAGAGCGAAAGGGAAAGCCCGGCGGAGCAGAGGGTTAATTTTGAGGGTGACTGGCGGGCGGTTATCTGGTGCATCGGGTAGGGGCGCACCGCCGTGCGCCCGTACAGTTGACGTTATTTCAGAGGTGAATTTCCAGCGGTAAATCCCCCATGCAGCGGCTAACTGCCCGGCGGATGTGAGTGTATTGACTGCGAGCGCCGCCAGTACCCCACCGCCGCTGCGGAATACCCAGATCGTCAGCCCTACCTGGATGACCAGCATCCCGATATTCAATGGAGGAATCGGCCACATGGTCTGGTGCGCCCGGAATATGGCGGTGAATGCGCCGAAAAACGGCAGGATCAGAATGAGGGGCGCGGCGATGACAAGACCGCGAACAACCGCCGGGTCGGCGCTAATGAGCGGGGCGGTTGTGATGAGCAGCACAGTCAGGCTACCACCGAACAGCAGCCGGATGGGAGTGGTTGCCCGTAAGTAGGCGTCTCCGTTACGGGTATCCTGTGCGACATCGCGGGTGATAAGCGTCCCCATCCCGAATTCCGCGACTAACGCAAGGGGGAACACCCAGGCCAGGACTGTGCCGTATACGCCCAGGCCATCCCCGTCTAGCACCCGCCCGATAAGTGCCGAAAGGACGAACGACAGCAGGGCACTCCCGCCATTGCTGACGAGTAGTGTCAGAGTATTACGCGAGAGGCTGGATGACATAGCTATGCTGCGGAAGACAGGCCGCAATCACCTATCATAACGTCTGCGGGGTCTTCCGGCGAAGAACGGGTAAGTGAGTTCGGTGTCATGGCCTTCATGTTCTGTCCAGGTATGGAGCTTATGGGCATCCTTGTTGTTCCAGATGGCGTTTTCACCATAGTAGATGCTGAATGTAATCGTGACATCAAACGTTTTGCAGGTGAATACGAATTGTACACGCGGGTATTTTCCGGTGGGTGGATTAGGAGGCATAACGCTTATGTCTTCTGAAATTCAACCCAGTAATGATCGGCGAATAACGCCAGTTTACTATATTTTCCCATCCGTGCTTCCAGTCCCAACAACCGGTTGAGCAGACGCGGTCTTTTTTCGATGGCGGGAAACACATCGCTGGGTGGCAGGAACAGTCCTAGTGGTCGCACGTAGACTCGCTGGAAGTGAGGCCTGAAATCGCTTGTCAGCCGCCGGATGGTCGGGTAGTGGATGGGGATGGGCAACGGGTTGAAACCCGCTGTCTCTGTCTGGGGCTGGAATGTCGTCTGCCGCCAGCGGCGAGTCGCCGGCCCGAAGTCCCCATGCAATCCGTGCCAGAGCGTTTCCCACAGGCACAAGGGACTCATCACGCCCAGGCCGACGATGCCGCCCGGTTGGACGCGCTGTGCCAGCCAGGCCGCCAGTGTTCGCCATTCGCCCAGGCAGTTGAGCGGCCCGAAGTTGGAGAATGCGCCGTTGAACGGCTGCCCCTGGAATGTTTCGGGCAGGGCGTTTAAATCCAATCGTTCGACCTCTATCAATGGATTTCCGGCGGTTTTCGCCCGCGCCGCCGTCAGCATTCCCGCGCTGACATCCGTCGCCAGCACACGCACGCCGCGTTCGACCAGCCACAGGGCGTCCTCGCCTGTGCCGCAACCGAGTTCCAGGATATGACTCCCGGCCTGGAAGTGCCGCGCTAATCGGGCATGTACCTGTTCGCGCAGGTAGCGCCCGATGATGGTATCGGTGAAGGCCTTGTCATAGGTCGGGGCGAGGGGGTCAAAGGCTTGCGGGTTGTTCATGGACGCGCTGCCCCTGGTTTTCGGTCTGCCCCTGCGTGAGCGCCATGCCTACGCGCCCGATTTTCGCGTTCGCCAGCAGTTTGAGCCGCCGCTTGAGGGGGACATCGCCCTTCAGCCGCGCCCGGTTGAGCGCTACCTCGTTGACCATCCAGCGGGTGGCGAAACTGTAGAACCGTCGTGAATAACGCCCGGAGACAGTCAAATCGCGGTCACTGCGGGCGTCCCAGGTTTTATCGGTCAGGATACGACTTTCAACCTCGGCGTAGTAGTGTGTTCCTTTGATGGGGTAGGCGACAGTGGTCAGGAAGATGTCGGGATTAGCGATCTTCAAATGTTCGACGGTGTCCTCTAAATCCTGGATGGTTTCGCCATCGTAGCCGAGCATGATGAACATCCCGGTTTCGATGCCGTACTGCTGCAAGAGATGGGTTTTCTCCTGTACATCCTTCACCTGCACTTTGCGTTTCATGGCGTCCAGCACACGCTGCGAACCGCTTTCCGAACCGTTCCACACCCGGAATGCGCCCATCTCCGCCAGCGTTTTGACGATGTCCTTGTTGAGCCGATCCGCGCGGGAGATGCACTCGAAGGGGATGCGCACGCCGCGCTTCTTGAGTTCCTCGGCGTACTGGAAGAACCAGCGGGAGTTGATGGTGAACACATCATCGGCGTACCAGATCAGGTCAGGGTTATAACGCTCTTTAATCCATAGCAGTTCATTGGCGGCGTCCTCCGGTGTGCGGCGGCGGTGGGTGTTGCCGAAAACCGAGTGACTGCACCAGGTACAGGTGTAGGGGCAGCCCCGCGCCTGAATGACCGAGACCGAACTTTGCCCGTGATTCTCCTTCCATACTCGCATGTAGGCCGGAATGTCTATCGCTTCCCGATCCGGCCAGGGGTGGGCGCTCAGGTCGGGGATGAAGGGGCGCGGCAGGGTTTCAATGACCGCCCCGTCACTATTTCGGAAGGCGATTCCGGCGACATGTTCCAGGTTACTCATACCATGCTGCGCCAGGTGGGGCAGCAGTTCGGCCAGCGTGAGTTCGCCTTCGCCCTTCACGATGATGTCCGCGCCGTGCGCCAGGTAGTCGGCGGCGTAGTAGGGCGGTTCCGGCCCGCCCAGGATGACGGTTGCGCCGTGCTGTTTACAGAGCTTCACCATCGCCAGCACATTCTGTTTGGTCATCATGTTGGTGTAGATGCCGACGACGGACGGGCGTTCGGCTGTGAGTCTGGCGGTGAAGGCCGCTAACGAGCTAAAGGTGCTGTCGAATACCTCCACCGCGAAGCCCTGCTGTTTGAGGTATGATGCGATATACAGTATCCCCAGGGGCGGATATGGTTTCATCACCTTCAATTCATGCGGGTCTTCGTATAGGAAATAAGCGTGCGCTAACAATATATCCATGTGACGGCTCTCGATACCAGTAAACCTGTTTTGGCGTGGGATTCTCGATCATGCTATGATCGGATTGTGCCTTATTGTAGCGTATTCGGCGTTTGCTTGCCGAAAGCGTTAAGTGGGAAGTTTATGCGTACCTTTACCCGCATTACAACTGATCCAGCGGTCAATAATGGGCTGGCGTCCATCCGGGACACCGGCATTCTGGTGTCCGAGGTTGTGCAGCGGGTCATGGCGGGTAAGTCGGAAACGGAAGTGTTGGCGGCTTATCCTGCGTTGGAACATGAGGATGTGTTTGAGGCGTTGGGATACCGATTAGAGGCGCTCTCGCAACAGATTGCTATATTCCAAAACGAGTCGCGAGTTCCGGTTTCTGGTATCGAGGGCTACATACATCTATTGTCACATCTCGAAGAAATTCCAGCTTCCCAACGTGAAGATTATATCCGGCAACTCTCGAAGTTCTCCTCATATCTGAGGTTACTCTTCGACAACTTTTTCGGATTGGTGGGGCTTGATTATTCACCCCGTATTTATGAATGGTCGTCTACGACCTTTCCTGAGATTATGGCTAGAGTTTTGGGGCGATTACCACAAAACAGCCCGGAAATAGTTGCGCAGGTTCAAGTTGCTGACGATCTCCCTTTACTCCGAGTCACCGAACAAATCCATCACGCTATCACATCACTCCTTTGGGATTATTACAGTTCTTCACTGTCCAGCAAGTCTACGTTGAAAGCCTATTTGGAGGACAACCGAGTTCGGGTTCAAGTGGTTCGGGATTTTCAAGAGAAACGACCATCTGATAGTTTCACGAGCTATGATTTTATCCATCGATTTGAGCCACCGCTTTCGATAACGACAACAATTCTTCGGCAGCACGGCAGCGAATTGGATATACAGGTTACTGATACGGGGGTGACGTTTACGTTTAGCCTGCCGATGTGGAATGATGCGGAAGCGTAACTATGCGCAGCCCGCGTGTTACCGGTTTCCGCGAAGGAGTCTTTTCCTTAGTCCCGTCTGTACTGGGAGTAGCCCTGGTTGTGACGCTCGGTTTTGTGTTCGTGGTCGCGCTCATCCTGATGCCGCTCTCAGCGCGGCGGGTGGCGGGTACGTTCTGCACGCCCGATGATGTTATGTTCCAGGCGGTCCGCGCTAACCAACGGACCTGGATTGACCAGTACGCCAGGCAGGACGTGGACTCGCTGGATTTCACAACAGCGGACGGTGAGCAGCATACCGTGTATTATCCAGGGAGGCCTGAGTTCTTTGTGGTTGTGGAAGAAGATGCAACACTGCTGAAAGGGACAAAGGGCTATCAGTACGCCCCCAACGGCTTGCCGGAAACCGATGGGATTTATCGTTATACAGCATTAGAAGGGAATATTTACTGCTATGAATCCTGATTTTGAAACGCTTGATGTGCGGATTGAAAAGCCGTTTGCCTATGTGACGCTCAACCGTCCTGACGTGAAGAACGCCATGAACAGCCGGATGGTGCTGGACATCACGGCGGCCTTCGAGGCGCTGCGGGATAACCGGGAGGTGCGGGCGATTGTCCTGGCCGGGGCGGGTGGCACATTCTGCGCGGGTGGTGATATAAAGGAATTGGCGGCAGCGTTCCAGGGCGGCGAACTGAACACCCATACCACCGCGCTGGATACCATGCTGCGGACAGTTGCTACCGCGCCCCAGGTGGTGGTCGCTAAGGTGGAGGGTGCGGCAATGGGCGGCGGTTTCGGTCTGGTGTGTGTCTCCGATATTGCGACGGCCTCCGCAACTACCGTTTTTGGAATGCCGGAAGTGCGGTTAGGACTCGCCCCTGCGCTGATTTCGCCCTTTGTTATCCAGCGGGTTGGCCTGACGCGGGCGCGGGAACTGATGCTCAGCGGGCGGCGCTTTGACGGGGTGAGCGCCCATGAATACGGCATCCTGCACGATGTTTGCCCGGAAGAAGTGCTGGATGTCAGCCTCAAGCGTATTTTAGACGACCTGCGCCAATGCAGCCCGAACGCGCTAGCAGCCTGCAAGCAGCTGATTTTCACGGTGCTGGATCAATCGCTGGATGAATCAGTGGACTACCGGGCGGGGCTGCTCAATGAACTGCGGCGCAGCGAGGATGGGCAGGAAGGCATGATGGCTTTTGTGCAGAAGCGCCCGCCGCAATGGGTGAAGTAAGTCTTGTGTCTTGGGTACTGAGTCTTGGGGAAAGACCGTGCAGGGGCATGATATAGGTATATCGTGTCCAGAATCGCTGACAGCTAAAAACCGACAACTGATAACTAAATACTGATGACTGAAAACAAACCATGATCCGAAAAATCCTGATTGCCAACCGGAGCGAAATCGCCTGCCGGATTATCCGTACCTGCCGGGAAATGGGGATTGCTACGGTTGCGGTATACGCTGATGCCGATGCTCACGCTCTCTATGTCGAAATGGCCGACGAAGCCGTGCATATCGGGGGCAGCCCGCCGGGGGAAAGTTACCTGAATGGGGCGAAGATTATCGCGGCGGCGGTGCGAACCGGGGCGGACGCCGTGCATCCCGGTTACGGCTTTCTCGCGGAGAATGCCGACTTTGCTCAGGCTGTGATAGATACCGGACTGATATTCATCGGGCCGTCGCCTTCCGCGATTGCTGCGATGGGCAAAAAACGGGCGGCGAAGGAGATGCTCAAGGGGATTCCTGTCGTGCCCGGTTATATGGGCGATGACCAGTCTGACGAGCGACTGATTGCTGAGTCCGAGCGGATTGGTTACCCCATCATGGTCAAGGCATCGGCAGGCGGCGGTGGTAAAGGGATGCGCCAGGTGGTCTCTCCACAGGACATGCCCACAGCACTGGAAGCGGCCCGGCGCGAGGCGCTGCAAGCCTTTGGCGATGACATGCTGATTTTAGAGCGTGTCGTAGTGAACCCGCGTCATGTCGAAGTGCAGATATTTGGCGACCAGTTAGGCAATATTATCTCACTGGGGGAGCGGGAATGCACCATCCAGCGCCGCCACCAGAAGATTGTCGAAGAGACGCCCTCTACCGCGCTAACACCCGAACTCCGTGCCCAGATGTGCATGGCGGCGGTGAGCGTCGGCAAGCAACTGGACTACTATAACGCGGGTACGGTTGAATTCCTGGTGGATGAAAACCGAAACTTCTATTTTATGGAGATGAACACGCGTTTACAGGTCGAACACCCGATCACCGAAGAAGCCACCGGGGTTGACCTCGTGCGCTGGCAGATTATGGTGGCGGAAGGTCACGCCCTCCCGGAAATGGATGTGTATCCGGCGGGACATGCCATTGAAGTGCGGATTTATGCCGAAGACCCGGCCAATGAGTTTCTACCTGTGACCGGGACGATACTCCGCTGGCGCGAACCGGGTGACGTGCGGGTTGATTCCGGTGTGCGCTCCGGTGACACCTTGAGCGTGTACTACGATCCGATGCTGGCGAAGATCATCGCCTACGGTGAACATCGTGAAGGCGCGATTCGCCGCCTGGACTATGCTTTGAGTCAGCTACAACTGCTTGGTATGCAGAATAACATCGCTTTTCTGCGCCGTGTGCTGCTGCATCCCGACCACCTGGCGGGGGACATCAGCACGACGTTTATCGCCCAACACCCCGATTTGCTCCTGGAAGACACGACACCCGAACCGTTTGGTCTGATCGCGGCGGCGTTAAGCAAGGTCGAGGGTAAAACGCAATGGCGCAACAACGTGAATAGTCCGGTTCGGCATACCTTCGCAGCAGGTGGGACAGAATACGTGGTTGCACTCACCGCGAGGGGTAAAGACATTTATACCGCGCAGCTTGGCGACCAGACATACACCGTGCAGGTGTGGGGTGAGAAAGATGGCGACATCACGCTGTCGTTGGACGGCCACCGCCAGACCGTTACCGCCTTGCCCGGCCCGGATGAGTCGTGGTGGGTACATACCCACGCCGGTAGCGCCATGGTTAAGTGGGTGAATCCACTGCCGGAAGCGGGCAGTTCCCGCGTGGCAGAAGGCTCGCTCCATGCGCCGATGCCGGGGCAGGTGCGAGCGGTGCTGGTGACAGCCGGTCAGCAGGTTGCTGAGGGGGATGTGCTGCTCATCCTGGAAGCGATGAAGATGGAACACCGCATTAAAGCCCCGTATGCCGGGGAAGTCACAGCGATTCACTATACTGTTGGCGACTCGGTACCGGCTGAGGCCGTGCTGCTGGAATTGAAATAATGGCTTAAACGTGCGGAGTGCCGGGCTGATCGATCAGGCATGACCCGGCACTTTTAGTGCTTGCTTCTAATAGGGTATTGGTAGCTTGGTCACAAAACTTTGATTTTCTGCGATACTTCAACCGGGATTTGCCGACCTTTCATTAACGATGTATCAGAAATCTAGGAATACAGCCCTTAATGTAAGCTAACTTACAGAACAGAAGTGCGATTTCAGGTCACACTAGAATGACTGCTGTTAGGTGGTTGACGCGCATGATAACACAGCTATTGATCGCCATCTAACCGGTAGTTTCTTCTTGATGACGGTATGGGAGGGAAAATGTTTCGGAAAGCGGCAATAGGGCGTATCGTGGCGGTTATGGCCGTCACATTTCTGTTGGTTGGGAGTGTTTTTACAGCAGGGGCGCAGGGTGGCGGCACGCTGCGTGTGGGTATGGATGCCCCAGCGGTGCTCGACCCGGCGCAGGGCAGCAACGACCCCGAGGTGGCTTTAAACGTGGCGATTTATGACCGACTGGTAGACATTGGCACCGACGCCAGCATTAACGCTAATCTCGCATCAGACTGGGTGGTGAGTGACGACGGCCTGACCTATACCTTTAATCTGGTCGAAGGCGCCACCTTCCAGGATGGTTCCCCCTTTACAGCGGCGGACGTGGTGTTCACGTTTAATCGGTTGAAGGAAGTCGGCTCAGCCGCGACCCGGTTGCTCGGAGATTTCGCAGTTGCTGCTGATGGGGATTACGCGGTGATTTTCACCATCAGCCAGCCGAACGCCGATTTTCTGTATGGTGTCGGCTCGCAGCTTTCGTCCATCATTAAAGACGGTACGACTGAACCCAATGTGATTGTTGAGGGTGATAACCCGTACACCAACTTCAATGGCACCGGGCCGTTTGTGCTTCAATCGCTGGATGCTAACGCTGGTGGTCGGGCGGTACTGGTTCGTAACGAGAACTACTGGAAAGCTGGAGAACCGGCACTTGACCAACTGGAATTCGTGTATTTCTCCGGCGACATCATCACCCAACTGGACGCGCTGAACAGTGGCGAGGTTGATCTGATCTTCAAAGTTCCGCTGACCCAGGTAGCGGATGGCGTGGCGGATGGCCTGACTGTCATTGAAGCGATTACCGGCCAGCACGCGGCAATCCGGCTGCGGGCGGATATTGAGCCGGGCAGCAACCCATTGGTGCGTGAAGCGTTCAAGTATGCGACCAACCGTGACGAGTTGAACGACCTGTTGTTGGATGGTCGTGGCACGGTGGGCAATAATGACCCCATTGGCCCGGCTTATGGTGCATTTTTTGATAGCACGCTGGAAAACCAGCCGTATGACGCACAACGCTCTTGCGATTTGCTGGCCGAAGCCGGATACCCCGACGGGCTGAATCTGACGCTGTATGCCCCGATTGTGTTCGAATATGCTGATCTCGCCGTTGTGCTGCAAGACCGGTGGAAGGCAGGCTGCATCAATGTCGAGGTAGAAACCGTTGAACCCCGCCTGTACTACGACACCAGCAATGCGGTCAACTACTGCGATGTGGCACTGGGTATCACTGGTTGGGGCCACCGCCCGACCCCACAGCTTTTCCTGCTGCAAGGGTATGTTACTTCCGCGATTGACGAAGGCTGCATCAATGGTTACAACGACGCGCACTTCTCGGACGCGGAACTGGATGATCTGGTAGCCCAGGCGGGTGTCACCGCTGACCCGGCGGCGCGGGCGGCAATCTATCACCAGATTGAGGTCATTTTCCGTGATCGCGGCCCGGTGATTGTGCCTTATTTCGCTCCGCTTATCGGTGTGGCGAGGGACACGGTCCAGAATCTCAACCTTGATCCATTCCCCGGTCTGACCGACTATCGCATGGTATCGGTTGAGGGCTAATTGAGTACGTTACGTTCTGGCGTGGAGTCCAAACGGGCTTCACGCCCCTTCTATGTACGGGCGCTGCTGGCGGTGGTTTCGTTTTTCCGCCGGCTTGCCCGGCATCCTGTTTCCCTGGTGGGGACACTGCTAGTTATTGCTTTTGTTTTGCTGGCGTTGTTCGGGCCGAATATCGCACCGCACCGTTTTGATGATCTGATTCGTGGCGCGGCACGACAGTCCCCATCGCTAGAGTTTCCCTTTGGTACGGATCGACTGGGGCGGGACATTTTCAGCCGTGTGCTATGGGGCGCACGGGAGATTATCGCTATTCCGGGTATTGCTACAGCGATTTCGGTTTTCCTGGGGACGTGTGTTGGCCTGTTTGTCGGCTACTATGGCGGTTGGATTGACGAACTGATCTCGCGGGCGCTGGATAGCCTGCTGTCCATTCCGGCGCTGGTGCTAGCATTGGTGATGCTGGGGACGATAGGGCCGTCGCCGGTGGGAATCATCATCGTGATCGTGCTGCTGTACATGCCCATCGTAACGCGGGTGATCCGCAGCGCGACGCTCAATATTCGTAATAGCGGTTTCATTGAGGCGGCGAAACTGCGCGGCGAATCGCTTCCGTATATCCTGTTCGGTGAGATTCTGCCGAGTGTGCTGCCTGCACTCACCGTAGAGGCGGCACTGCGCTTTTCCTATGCTATCTTCTTAACAGCTTCGCTCGGTTTCCTGGGGTTGGGGGTACAGCCGCCTTCGCCTGATTGGGGGCGCATGGTGAGTGAATCGCGGGCGAATTATGCCCGCACGCCCTGGGAACTATGGTTCCCGGCGGGGGCTATCGCCTCACTGGTGATCGGCGTCAACCTCATGGCCGATGGCTTGCGCCGTATCTTCCGCTACGAAGGGCAGTTCTGAATGGGAATTTCTTACTGTTGACTTTCTACCCTTAACCGACGGCATCAAACAGGACTCAAATGACTCCCGTCATTGAAGTAAACAACCTTTCGATAGACTACCAGTTGGGTAAACGCTGGCTGAATGCCATCCGGGATGTATCGCTTTGTATTGACCCCTTTGAGATTCACGGGCTGGTGGGGGAGAGCGGCAGCGGTAAATCAACCCTGGCACTGGCACTTATGCGCTACCTGGCGGGGAATGCTCGTATCTCGTCCGGGGAGATTCTGCTGGATGGTGAGAATCTTGTTTCCAAAAGCGAGCATGAGATGCGGCAAATCTGGGGCAAGAAGTTGAGTCTGGTGCCGCAAGACCCGCTGGCGGCGCTCAATCCTTCTTATACCATTGGTGAACAAATCGCGGAGGTCACGCGGCTGCACGAGGGGCTTTCTAAACAGCAGGCTTTCAGCCGTGCGGTAGAACTGCTGGCGAAGGTCAAGATTGCCGACCCGGAGGCTGTTGTCCGCCGTTATCCGCACCAACTCAGTGGGGGGATGCAGCAGCGTGTGACGATTGCGATGGCACTCAGCACACAGCCGCGCTTACTGGTGCTGGACGAGCCGACAACGGCGCTGGATGTCACGACCCAGGCGGTGATACTTGATTTATTCCGCGACCTGATTCACGACAACAAGGCTGCGGCCTTGTACGTCTCTCATGACCTGGGCGCGATTGCCCAGATGTGTGACCGGGTGACGGTCATGTATGGCGGCGAGGTAATGGCCAGCGCACCAGTACACCCACTCTATGCCGCTCCGCTGCATCCCTACACAATGGGACTGCTGGCGAGTATCCCGCGTCCCACTGAAGGCGTGGAAACACGTCTGCCGACGATTGACGGTGTCGCGCCTTCGCTGGCGGAGCGTCCCGCTGGGTGTGTGTTTGCGCCGCGCTGTCCGGTGGCGCTGCCGATTTGCTTTGACGAAAAACCGCCTTTGGAGACCATTGATACAGGACGGATGGGTAAATGCCATCGTTGGCGAGAAATACGCAGCGGTGAATTAGTAATGCAGACCGCGCCGCTGGAAAAAGTGGCAACCAGCTTGCCGCCCGATGATAACTATGTTTTAATGGCGGGCGGTGTGAGCAAACGGTTTGGCAGTCCTTCGCTGTTTAGGCGGCTGGTTGGTGGCGATTCAGGCTATGTCCAGGCGGTAGATGATGTATCGGTGCGGGTACGGGCGCGGTCCACACTGGGACTGGTGGGCGAAAGTGGCAGCGGCAAAACCACGCTGGCACGTAGTATTGTCGCGCTGGAAGTGGCTGATGACGGTCAGATGACGCTGCTGGATATGCCCATTGCCAATACCTTAGCCGGGCGTTCACAGGCTGTTTTGCGTGAACTACAAATGGTGTTCCAGAATCCCAACGACACGCTCAATCCTTACCAGACGGTTGGGCAGGCGCTTGCCCGTACGATCCGCCGATTGAGTGGTCGGGCAATGATCCAGACCGAGATTCGGGCGAAAGTGAACGATTTGCTGGATGAAGTACGCCTGACTGCCGAATATGCGGATCGTTACCCGGCGGAACTGAGTGGCGGTGAAAAGCAGCGTGTTGCGATTGCCCGCGCCTTTGCCACTGACCCGGCGCTGGTGATTGCCGACGAACCGACCTCTTCGCTGGATGTCTCGGTACAGGCGGTAGTGCTGAATCTTCTCAAAGACCTACGTGCGCGGGAAGGCGCATCGTATATCCTGATTTCGCACGATCTGGCCGCCGTGAGTTACCTGGCGGACTGGATCGCGGTGATGTATCTGGGGCAGATTGTGGAGGAGGGCGATACTGAGGATGTGTATCAGGCTCCTTCCCACCCCTATACCGAGGCGCTGCTTTCTGCTATCCCCGCACCTGACCCCACAGTACAACGAGGAAATATCCGGCTGGAAGGCGATGTGCCGAGTCCACGTAACGTTCCATCGGGTTGCCGGTTTCATACCCGCTGCCCGCGCAAAATTGGCGCGATCTGCGAAACGCAAGAACCACCCTGGCTAGATGCCGGGGGCGGTCATCGTATCCGCTGTCACATCCCGATTGATGAACTGATTGCCATGCAGTCCACCCCGCCGGACTCGGAGCGGGACGAGGTATCCCTATGAGTCGCTATATCGTCCGGCGTCTGCTGCTGCTGGCCGTAACGATGCTGGTTACATCACTGATCATCTTTGGCCTGACACAAGTCATCCCCGGCGACGTGCCGCGGCTCATCCTGGGGCGCGAGGCGGGAGAGCAGGCGCTGGCCGATTTTCGGGCGGAGTTCGGTCTGGACGACCCGCTGCCGGTACAGTACGTCAACTGGCTGGGCGGTTTTGTCACCGGAGATTGGGGACGCTCGTTTACCAGCGGTAACCCGGCGGTACGCCCGCTGGTGATGGAACGGTTAGGAAACTCGATGCGCCTGGCGACCATGACACTTATCATCAGCGTGCCCATTTCAATCCTGCTCGGCGTGCTTGCCGCGCTCTGGGAAGACTCGTGGCTGGATAACCTCATCTCAGTGTTGTCGCTCTCGGTGGTCGGCCTGCCGGAGTTTGTGACCGGCCTGCTGCTGATTAATGGTATCGCGCTGGGTATTAAGAGCCTGGGCCTCCCGGCGACATCTTCAGTGCCGGATGGCACCCTGGAAGACTGGATACGGCAGTTGATTTTGCCATCGCTCACAGCGACTTTTGTCCTGCTTGGGTATATCGCCCGGCTGACCCGTGCTGGTGTGCTGGATGAACTGAAGAAGCCGTATGTGCGGACGGCCACACTGAAAGGACTGCCTTATCATGTTGTGATCTTCAAGCATGTGCTGCGGAACGCTCTCCTGCCGACAATTACCGTCATCGCCCTGAGTGTCGGTTGGCTGATTGGCGGGCTGGTCGTGATCGAGAATGTCTATAATTATCCCGGCCTGGGTGCGCTGATGGTGGATGCCGTCAAGCAGAAGAACCTGCTCATGCTGCAAGCGATTGTCATGGTGACAATTTTCTTTTTCGCGCTGGCAAACCTGGCTGCCGACCTGCTCTATGCGGTGCTCAACCCACGAATCCGGTTGGAGTAGTCCGTCTGCTCAGTGTCTAACACTCCCCATACAGAACTGCGCTATAATGCAGACAGGTTAATCCGTCTCAAGTTAACAGGAGCGTGATATGCCGCTGTATGACTACCGCTGTGAAGACTGTGACCACGAGTTTGTGGCGCGGCATGGATTTGAAGAAGCACCGCCGCCCTGCCCGAACTGCCAGAGTGCCGCGCTCAAACGCCTGATTAAACGCGCTCCGGCGCAAGCGAAAGGGGTACTCACGCTGGCCGGTGATAGCAGCGGCGCAACCAAAGAGGAACTCCGCTCAAAATGGGCGGAAGAAACCCCCAAACTCCGCAAAAAACTGGTAGATAAGCTCGGCGAGGATTTCGTCAGCCGCAACGCGCCCACTCTCAATAAGTCCTTTGAGGACTGATCTTTGTTATGACTGCTGATTCGGTTGGATTTGATCGTGCTGCCGCCTATTATGACGCGACTCGTGGTTTCCCACCTGGTGTTGAACAAGGCGCTGCTGCCCTGGTCAGTCGGGTAGGGGGGCTGACTCTGGAGAGCCGGGTATTGGAGATTGGCGCTGGTACGGGGCGGATTGCGCTGCCGGTATCGCGCCATGTGGGTGAATATTATGGTATTGATGTCTCCGCCAGTATGCTGGCGCGGTTGCGCGGCAAACAGGACGCCCACAAGGTCTACGCTGCTCAGGCAGATGCCACGTATCTGCCTTTTCCTACCTCATCGTTTGATGCCGTGATTGCGGTGCATGTCTTCCACCTCATCGCCGGGTGGCAACATGCGCTGCGTGAAGTAGCGCGGGTGCTCCGGCCTGGCGGGAAACTGCTGCACTGCTGGGGTGGGCGCATGGTGACTTTTGATGTGCTGATGACGGCCTGGCGCTCGGTGATCCCCGACGAGGAAAACCAAACAGTAGGCGCAAATTATGAGACACAGCCGGATTTCCTGGAAGATGAAGGATGGCAGCCGTTAGGTGCTGCGGAGAAATACCCCTTCACCTACCAGAAAACACCCCAGGAGTATGTTGACCAATTGGCTGGTCGCGTCTGGTCGCGCACCTGGCGTTTGAGCGATGAAACGCTGCAAGCTGGGATCGCCGCTGTGCAGGCTGCGCTCCAGGCTCATTATGGCGACCCCACGATACCGGTTACAGTTGAAACCGACTTCGCCGCCCAGGCTTTCCAACCGCCGCTAAGCTAAGGGGCGGATAGAAGACCGTTTGCGCGGGAAAAGCGCATCGAACAAGACAATCGCTTTGCGGTTTGCCCAGCATTCCGGCAGAATGTGTTGCAGTTCGTCATAGCTGCGGTAGCCGAATACCAGAGTTAGAAAGCTGTGCCAGGGAAAGCCCGCGTCAATATCTTTTTCCCAGGTCGAGACATCCAGGGTGTCCATGCGCAGGTCAACGGCCTCCACAATACGCCCATGCTCAAACCGGATATGCAGCCCGGTGAGGTCGAAAAACTGGATTTTCAGGTCGCCGGTGTAGCAGTTCGCGCCGGAGCCAACCAACCGCCGTTCGAGTACCGGGGCGATTTCCCGGATAAGGCGTGCTGGACTCGCAGCCCGGATATACCAGGCGTAATGCCGGTCACGCACCATACCGGGGAAAGTGCGGTCAATCAGCAGGTCGAGGGCGGCTGGCGGGCCACTGTCGAAAATCAGCATGGTTGGCGCTTCTTCCGCGTAGAACCCGTGTGCCGCCTCTTTCAGGCCGCGTATGACGTCCTCAAAGGTATCCAGGTAGGAGGATGGCTCTCCAACCGCGTAATCCATACACACCCAGGAAATATCGAATTTCTGATGCCGCACGGCCACATAACCGACTTCTACGCCGTCGGACTGTCGGGCGATAATGAAGATATCGAGTTTCCATAGGGGATTATTTTCACGCCCGTGCAGTTCGTAGCGCCATTCTTCCGCTGAACGTGCCACACTTACTGCATATTCCCGGCTCATGTAGTCGTTCCACACCATGATATTTGGAATGTCAGAGTCTTTCGCTGGGCGCAAGGTATAGCGCGGGGACTCACCCTCCGGTAGGTCACGCACTGCTGAGAAGGGTAGAAAGGCGTGTCCGCCCAGGTCGAGTGCCATCGTGTAACCAAACTGCCGGTAATAGTGGGGAATGCCGGTGATGCCCTGGATGACATGCCCCAGCGCCGCGCTGCGTTCATGGGCCGCATTCATCAATTCGCGGATCAAACCGCGCCGCCGGTAATCCGTGTGGGTTGCTACCAGTTCGGGACGTCCCACCGGCAGCAGGATGCTTTCATAGCGCCATACCTGTGGGATGAGCAGCAGCCCGGATACAATCCGGTCATTTTCTGCCGGGTCTACCACCACCCAGACATCATCACCAGTGACAGAAGGGTGGTCGCCCGCCACGAGAGTTTCCGTCCATTGTCTCAACCAGTCCGCATCCGGGTTACCGGTTTGCCCGAATACGTCTTTGAAAAATCCAGGCAGTCGGTCCCGGTCACTGTCATATCCTTCGCTCACGGAACGCAACATCAAACCATCGCGTAGTGTTTTCTGCATAGTTGTCCTCTAAGATTTAGCCAATGCAAGAAGGAGTCTATCATGACCCTTTGTGGACTGTCTATACCCGACTGGTGCGAGTTGGAATGTCGTGAACTTACCCTGATTTTGCCAGCAGCCCGCGCAAGGCGTCCGGTGTAGTAACGGGGTTAGCGCAGGCAAAATTGCGGCATACATAGGCGGTTGGCTGGTTGTTGCGCTGTGTCCGGTAGCTTAACAGTGGAACAGCCGCCTCGCCGGGGACATCGTGTTCAGACAGCGCCATGATGATGTTCGGGTAGTAGTCCCCACGCAAAACGGTCAACAATTCGTCCAAATGGGGATGGTCTACTGCACCAACCAGAGCGACCTCATCCAGGCCATTCACCAGGATGTCTGCTGCGTTCAGGGCTTCGCCAAAGGCCTGTGGATACTGTCGCAGCGCCTCAACTAACAGCGCCAGCGCCCCTTCCGCCGCCGCCCCATAACGCGAGTTGCCGGTATATGCAGCCAGGCGGAGCAGTTGTTTAGCGATCATACTGCTGCCGGAAGGTGTGGCGCTGTCCTGCATGTTGCGCGGGCGCACGA
Source organism: uncultured Chloroflexota bacterium (assembly GCA_937974245.1). Lineage (GTDB taxonomy): Bacteria > Chloroflexota > Anaerolineae > Aggregatilineales > Phototrophicaceae > JACKCG01. Next base: position 35,882 of record CALJKV010000025.1, read on the forward strand.
TGAGGGTTTCATGATCGTCGCTGGTATCGAAGAAGCCGCCATCGTCCGCTGTGAAGTGTTCTAATACCCGGTCAGCTAGCCGCCGCGCCTCAATAAACCACTGCGCCTCAAAGGTCGTCTGGTAGAGTTCGAGCAGGCCGTCAATCAGGTTGGCATAGTCTTCCAGGTAGGCGTTGAGCTTGCTTTCGCCGTCTTTGTAAGTCCGCAGCAGCCGGCCATCAGGGGCGGTCATGGCCTTGAGAATGAACCCTGCGTTTTTGTGCGCGGCATGGCGGTAATCGTCCCGCCCCAGCACACGCGCCGCTTCCGCCAGGCTCGCCAGCATCATGCCGTTCCAGGCAGTCAGAATCTTGTCATCCAGGCCGGGATGTACCCGTTTTTCCCGTGCGGCGTAGAGCGTCTTCTTGATCGCTGCCAGCTTCGCGTGCAGGGTTTCCAGTGGGATTCCCAGGCGTTCAGCGGCGGTTTCGTCGTCGTTCGGTACATAGAGGATGTTATGGCCCTCAAAATTGCCGCTGTTGGAAACGCCCCAGTATTCCACTGCAAACCGCGCATCGTCTCCAAGAAGCTGTTCAAGGTCGGCTTTGCTCCATACGAAGAACTTACCTTCTTCGCCTTCGCTGTCAGCATCGGTGGTGCTGTAGAAGCCGCCTTCTGGCGTGGTCATCTCACGCAGGATGTAGTCATAGACTTCCTCTGCGATGTGCCGATAGAACGGGTCGCCGGTAATCTGCCAGGCATGGAGATACACTCGACTCAACTGGGCGTTGTCGTAGAGCATCTTTTCAAAGTGGGGAACAAGCCAGATGGCATCCACGCTGTAACGGTGGAAGCCGCCGCCCACCTGGTCGTAGATGCCGCCTCGTGCCATCTTCTGGAGGGTGAACGACACCACTTCGAGGTGGTTTTTATCGCCGGTACGGGCATACGAACGCAGCAGATATTCCAGGTTCATCGGCTGCGGGAACTTGGGGGCACCGCCAAAACCGCCGTGACTGCGGTCAAAATTCCGGCTCATATTCTCGCTGGCAGCCTCCAGCAGTGCCCGGTTGATGTCCTGGGCCGCCCCACCAATGCCGAGTAAATCCCGATCAAGAGACTGAGTCAGATTAGCCGCGGCGTCTTCCACCTGCTGCCGGCGGTTCTGGTAGGCTTCCGCGACTCCCGTCAATACCTGGCGGAAGGCGGGCATATTCATACGGGGTTCGCGGGGGAAATAGGTGCCGCCGTAGAAGGGCTTGCCATCCGGCGTGAGGAATACCGTCATCGGCCAACCGCCGCCTCCGGTGAGCGCCTGTACCGCCTGCATATAGATGTCATCCACATCCGGGCGTTCTTCCCGGTCAACTTTCACATTCACGAACAGGTCATTCATCATCTGGGCGGTGGGTTCATGCTCGAAGCTCTCATGTGCCATCACATGACACCAATGGCAGGCGCTGTAACCTACGCTCAGGAGAATCGGTTTGTTCTCCTGTTTGGCTTTGTCAAAGGCTTCCGCACCCCAGGGGTACCAGTCCACCGGGTTTTCGGCGTGCTGGCGCAGGTACGGACTGGTTTCGTGCTGTAAACGGTTCATGTTGATCCATTTCTCTTATGGGAGAAGAGTGTGAATTGGCGGATTTGGGCAGAATTTCGTTTATCGTGATCTGTTTTATTGTGCCATAAACAGTGCTACGTGGTCAAACGGCAGATCGCAGCAGATAGCAGTCTGCTATGCCAAAACACGGGCGCTATAATGTAAACAATACTAGACATAATGTAAACAATACATTACAATATAGACGTAGATTTGAATTTGGGATGGCTTTCCGGTGAATAGTTCCGGTGAATTGAAAAATTGTTTGCGAATAGTTCGGTTTCAGAATGGGGAAATGACCCAACAGGAACTAGCCGAAAGAGTCGGCGTATCCCGCCAGACGATCATAGCCATTGAACAGGGGAAATTTAACCCCTCCACAAAACTATCCCTTCAGATTGCCCAGGTTTTTCATGTTCGTGTGGAAGACATCTTCTTTTTGGAAGGAGGCGAGTCATGACACCAAAATCGCTCATGTCGTTACTGGTCTTTACAGGCCTGTTCGGGTTTGTGATACAACTACTTCCAGGGTTCGACAGCGGTGGTCTCTTGCTTCTGCTGCTAGGCGGTGTTGTCGGTATTGTAGATGGTAACAGCCGCCGGTTTGATGAACGCGAGGAACAGCTTTTATCCCAGGCGTATGGCACAACATTCCAGTGGTCGCTGCTCGTTCTGATGATTGTCTACGCATTAAGCGAGCTTTCGACGTGGTTGGGGCTTTTCTCCCCGGTACGGTTGTTCCTGGATGCCCACTGGCTCGGGCTCAGCTTTTCAACGATGTGCCTGCTGTTAGGGATCGCCGGTTTACGGCGCTTCCAAGAAGTCAGATGATTTTTCTATGCCGTTGCGGTGATGAGGACATGGTCTTTCTTGCCCCCGTTGTTTATTCAGCGATGGCACTATTCCGAACCTGCTACGCGGGGCGGGCCGTCGTATGATCGGCTGAATAAATCGCCCATCTGCTCGGCCAGCCAGTCCTGATAGACCGCGTTGCTGATGTCAAAAATGTAGCTGGAACGTTTGTGACAGTTGGTGCAAATAGCAACCAGTTCGTTTAGTCCCTGGAAGGAGCGGTTGAGCTTCGCCATCACAGTCATGGTTTGCTGCTGGCAATACGGGCAGCGCTGGCTGAGGACGTATTCGTTCTGACAAACCACGTCCTGGGCAATGATGTACCCATCTGTGGTGAGCGCATAGAGCTCGTCAGTCCGGTTGGCATTATAACCAGGGTCATGCTGTTCATTTTTGTGGGATCGCTGTTTGAAGAACATGGTCAATAACCACCTTTGGTACGGGTTAACTGGCGCTGATATCTGCCACTTTAGCCTGGATAATGCGGATAAGTGCGGATGTCGGTACGCGCAGGTCAAGTCCTCGCTGACCTGCACTGACGAGGATGTGTTCCAGTTCGAGGGCAGGGCTATCCAGAAAAACGGGCCAATTCTTGTGTGTGAGCATCAAGGCACTGATGCCGCCGACTTTGAGACCGGTTAAACGCTCCGCATCTTTGTGTGCCGCCATACTGACTTTTTTGTGCCCCGCCGCCGCCGCGAGCTTCTTCAGGTCGAGTGTGCTATCGGCAGCCAGGAGTGCCAGCAACGGTTTGCCCCCATCTACCGGCTCAACGACCAGTGTCTTGTAGACCATATACGGCGGTATGCCCAGGACATCGGCGATATCAGCGGCATCACGCATGGTCTCCGGGAATTCAATGGTTTCGTAAGGAATATCATGCTGTTCGAGCAGGCGCATCGAATTGAGTTTACTTTGCTTTGCCATGTTGCTGAATCCCTAACCCCATGCAGCCCTGTTATACCGCATTTTCTGGCTCGATTCTAGAACAGAAACCCTCTTACGGGGAATAGCCGGTTTGTAACAAGTTGGAATCATTGAACAGGATAGAAACCACCGCCAGTTGATTAACTCGGATTGATTTCATGTAAATATATCCAATCGCGCCAGTCAAGGCCTTCACTGAGCGGGATCAGAATAGCTTCCAGTTCCCTCAGCGATTCGATGTGTACAATTCGATTACGCACTGCCACCGAGCCGGGCTCATCCAACCGGTACTTGGAAATCTGCCCGCGCAGTTCCAGAGTCAGCTGGCGTTCTGACAATTTGCTGGTCGCCAGGGTGCGCCGGGCGTGTTCCAGGGCGATAGCCGCCCGTTGAGCGCGCGTTGGTTCGGGCAACCGCTGGCCGGTGGTGAGTTCGTGGGCAATCTGCCGGAAAATCCAGGGCTGACCTAACGCCGCTCGCCCGATCATAACGGCATCACAGCCGGTCAGGGCGAACATGCGTGCCGCGCTGCGGGCGCCCACGACATCACCGTTGCCGATGATTGGAATTGTCGTCACCGTCTCTTTGATCTGCCGGATAATGTCCCAGTCGGCTTCACCCTGGTGTCCCTGGTTGGCGAACCGGGCATGAATCGCTATCGCCTGGACCCCGGCTTCTTCCGCCGCACGGGCAAAGGGTATTCCAGTGGCTTCTTCCGGCGTCCATCCGCTGCGGATTTTCACCGTGACGGGGACATCCACCGCCCTTACAACCGCCTCGACCACCTGAGTCGCGGTGCAGACATCCCGTAAGAGTGCCGCGCCGCCGCCCTTTTTTGCGATCTTCGGTACCCAGCAGCCCATGTTGATGTCTACAATCTGCGCCCCGTAATCCACCACAACCTGGGCGGTTTCCGCCATCGTCTGCGGGTCGCTGCCGAACAACTGCACGGCAATCGGGTGTTCGTCGTCTGTCCAGTCGAAGGCCTTGAGCGAGTGCTTGACGCCGCTGTGCTTGATGCTATTGCTGCTCAGGACTTCGGTGCAGACCAGCCCGCACCCGCCCAGGTCACGGCCCAGTGTCCGAAAGGCATGGTTGGTGTATCCGGCCATCGGCGCCAGGGTGAGGGGGGTATCTATAGTGATGTGGCCGATCTGGAGTGTGGGTAGAGTCATGTGAGTCTATACGCTGTAAAACACTTTGAATGTTACTGATACTGCCGCTGTGCCATACGCCCCATGATGCCGGGTGCGATGATGTTCGCCCAGATAACGATGCGGTCAAACAACCGCAGCACAACAGTTTTTCTGTTGGTGCCAACGGCTTTCACAATCGCGGCGGCCACTTTTTCCGGCGGCATGGTTGGCACGCCGCCGCCAGTCCGCTTGCCCGCGCCCAGCCGGTTTTCGTTGAATTCAGTTTCGGTACGCCCGACCAGTATATCGGTGACGCGGATATGATCGACCTCCAGTTCCAGACGCAGCGAGTGGGCGATACTGGTGACAAACGCTTTGCTGGCGGCATAGCTGGCGACATACGGCGCGACCAGGTTATAGCTCACCGAGGAGACCGTGATAATATGCCCGCCGCCGTTCTGGCGCATGGCCGGCACAGCCGCTCGTATACTGTGCAGCACGCCGTCTATGTTCGTGCGCAGCAGCGTCTCCAGGTCCTCCCAGGGAGCATCTACCAGACTCCCGCGCTGGCCGAGTCCGGCGTTGGCAACCAGAATATCCAACCGCCCAAAGCGGGCTACCGCCGCCGTCACCGCCTGCTGCATATCATCTGCGCTGCGGACATCCGCCGTGACCGGCAGCAGCTCACCATGCGAGGCTGGCAGACTGTTGACTGCGGCCTCAAGTTGCGTCAGGCGGTCAGCGCGCCGGGCAGTAGCGACAACATGTGTGCCTTCTCTGGTGAAGGCCAGTGCGGTTGCATAGCCGATGCCGCTGGATGCTCCGGTGATGAGTGCGACTTGTTTCGTATCCATGCCAGCATTGTACCCGTTTTGCCTCAATACGGTAGGGTTGACGCCGCAGGGAAACAAAAAGACGGCCAGGTAGACCGTCTTTCTCCATCGCGTTGCGTGTCTAAGGTATCGCCGGCGGGATGACTTTAATCTGGAGCGGCGTGTTGTTATTCCGGCCCATCAAGCGCCGCAGCCCTTCACCGAGTGCGCCGCTCACAACACGCGGGAAATTTAAGACCTGGACTTCAATGCCGGTTTTGCCATCAGTTGCGGAGGAAGCCAGCCAGAGGGCTTTCTCTGCCGGGACTTCCGGCGGGTTGCCCCACATCCGCATAACCGTCTTGAGCGGCTGCATGAGTGTCTCATAACCTTTGATAGCGGAAACCTGCTGCGTCATATCGGATTCCACCAGGCCTGGGTTAAAGGCGAAGACACCCACTCCCGACTCTTTGTATTCCTTCGCCAGGGCCAGCGTGAAGCTGCGCACCCATATTTTGGTAGGGGCGTAGGCATTCTGGTATTTGACCGGGCCTTTGTCGCCGCGCCCTAACAGGTTAATCAGCTTGCCGCTGCCCTGGGGGACGAAGTGCTTCATGGCGATGACCGAGCCGTAGTACGTGCCATGGATGTTAGTATGCAGCACTTTCACGTAATCCCCGATGGGCAGGTGCGCTGTTGGGCCATACGCGCCGGAAAGCCCGGCATTGTTTACCCAAATGTCGAACGTGCCAAATGTTTCCACAGTGAAATCGCGCAGTCTTTCGACTGATTCCAGATCGCCTACATCACAGGGAATACCGGCGACCTTTGCGCCATCTTGCCGGAGTGAGGCGACGGCTTGCTGGACTGATTTTTCCGAGCGCGAGGTGATGATTATAGACGCACCTTTTGCAGAGAAGCGTTTGGCGATCCCAAACCCTAACCCACGACTGCTGCCGGTGATAACGGCGACTTTGTTATCCAGGATGCCCATGATTGACCTTTCTACACTGCTTGTGAAGTGGTGATTTTGCCGCCAAATGTGCGATCATATATCCAGATGCCAGCGCCAATTAGGAGGGCGAGTACGACTACCGCGAGATAGTCAATCATAGGGATGGCCGCAAGCTGCCACAGTTTGCCCTGCCAGGTGGGTTGGGTATAAACGAAGGTCGCCCCGACGATATAGGCACCCAGAAACGCCCCTTTGACCCAGCGCGGCAGATTCAGACCGTGCATCTGTGTGATGACGAATATCCCCGCAAACCCGAAAAAGAACATCGGCCACATATCATTCCCCTGCACGATAGCGACAATTGTCCCGTGTGCCAGCACGATGACCTCCTGCACGAACATCCAGAACTTGTTGACATGAATGCGCGTCAGGAACAGACTGCCTTGCAGCAGGAGCAGAAAAGTGTAGAAGAACCCAACCAGATGACCATTGGTGATTTCCATCGGGTGGTACCAGAAGGTGTAAATAATCGCCCACGCGAAGAAATAGCCATGATACTTGCGGGCGACCTGTAAAACACGTTTCTTGAGGGGCAGCCCTTTGCCGAAGATCAGGCCGCGCCGGTTATTTTCCATCAGCAGAATCCACACCAGCATGATGATGACTGACCCCTGTGAAGTGAAGATTGATACATCCTGTGCCAGGCCGTCATACCAGATGTGAGTCTGGACAAAGTGTAGCCCGATGAAAAGCGCGTTGATCCCCAGCGCGGCGATATTGACCGCGTGTAAGCCGGATGTGTACTTCTTCACGCGGGTTTGCGCGTACCAGATCAACCCCCACATGGCAAACTGATGCGCCAGATAGAAACCCCAGGCCGTCAGACGTGTAATCGTCGTCGGTTCAGCTAATTTCCAGTAGTACCAGGCCGGCCCCTCGTCCGGCAACTTGGGGAAGGCTTCCAGACGCGCCCCCGCCGCCCAGATAATGCCGGTGAAGATCAGGCTGAAGAGGATACCCCCCCATAAGACTCGTTTATCCCAGCGTGTGAGTTTGCTTTTCTGCGCGGATTTCTGGCCGGGGTGTTGTTGTTCGCTATAAGTGGTGCTGGTCACGACTGCTCTCCATGAATGGTCGAATTGGTTGTCTAGGTTGAGATTATCATGAATAGATTAATTAGTCAATACTTATTCATGATGTATTTATGAGGGAGGTTGAAGGGGTTTTGGGTACAAACAAAAAGGCGCTTCTCCATGAAAAGCGCCTTTCAACGGAGTGATTTCTGCTGCTAGACGAATGCCGGTTCGTGGTAAATTCCGAACACTTCACGCATCACGTCGGTGATTTCGCCTAAGGTGGCATACGCTTTGGCCGCCTCGATGATATATGGCATAGTGTTAGCTGTGCCTGCACAGGCCTGCCGCAGTGCGTTCAGGGTTTGCTGGACCTTCTCGTCATCCCGTTCCTGTCTCAGAGTTTCCAACCGAGCCACTTGCCGCTCGAAGCCGTTCGGGTCCATCTGCAAAATCGGGATTGGGGGTAGTTCGTCGTTCGTGTATTTGTTCACACCGACGATGAAACGGTCATCGCTATCCACTTCGCGCTGATGGCGGTAGCTGGCATCGGAGATTTCCTGCTGGAAGAACCCGGCATTGATCGCCGGAATCACGCCGCCCAGGTCGTCTATCCGTCGAAAATAGTCATACGTTGCATCTTCCATCTGTTTGGTGAGCGCCTCAACAAAGTAACTGCCGCCCAGCGGGTCTATCGTATTGGTCACACCGCTCTCTTCCGCGATGATCTGCTGGGTACGCAGCGCCAGCGTGACGGCATGTTCGCTTGGCAGTGCTAGGGCTTCATCCATGCTGTTGGTATGGAGCGACTGTGCCCCGCCCAGGACTGCGGCCAGTGCCTGCATCGCTACACGAACGAGGTTGATTTCCGGCTGCTGCGCGGTCAGGCTGACCCCAGCGGTCTGTGTGTGGAAGCGGCATAGCCACGAACGCGGGTTCTTCGCGCCGAAGGTTTCCTTCATCTCCCGTGCCCAGATGCGGCGGGCGGCCCGCATTTTGGCGATTTCCTCAAAAAAGTCATTGTGCACATTGAAGAAGAAGCTCAGGCGCGGGGCGAAATCGTCCACATCCAGCCCGCGTTCGACTCCCCAGCGCACATATTCCAGGCCATCGGTCAATGTGAAGGCCAGTTCCTGTACAGCAGTGCTGCCCGCCTCGCGGATGTGGTAGCCGCTGATGCTGATGGTATTCCATTCCGGCATATGTTTGGTGCCGAATTCAATCGTATCGGTGACGAGTCGCATCGAAGGTTCGGGCGGGAAGATAAATTCCTTTTGCGCGATGTATTCTTTCAGAATATCATTCTGTAACGTGCCGCGCAGCTTCGCCATAGGAACACCTTGTTTTTCGGCGGCGGCGATGTAAAACGCCCAAATAATCGGAGCGGGGGAGTTGATCGTCATACTGGTGGAGACATCGCCCAGGGGGATACCGTCAAACAGGATTTCCATGTCCTTGAGCGAACTGACCGCCACACCGCACTTGCCGAACTCGCCTAACGCTTCCGGCGCGTCGGTGTCATAGCCCATCAGGGTTGCCAGGTCGAACGCCACTGATAGCCCCATGTTGCCCTGTTCCAGTAGGTACTTGTAACGGGCGTTGGTTTCTTCCGCCGTGCCGAACCCGGCGAACATCCGCATTGTCCACAGACGGCCCCGGTGCCCGGTGGCATGGACACCGCGTGTAAAAGGATATTCGCCCGGCAAGCCGATGTCATCCGTCGGATCGAGGTCGGTCACGTCCAAGGGAGTGTACAGTCTTTTGATCGGCACACTCGATTGGGTCATGAAAGTGTCACGGCGTTCCGGCATTCTCTCCAGTGTTTTTTTTAGGGTGTCCGCTTCCCACTGGCGCAATGCCTGAGTATACTTTTCCAATGAGTCTTTATCAGTGGTCATCGCATCATCTCCGGTTAGGTCTGTTTATGCTCGATTATAGCACCCGCCACGCCAATCCATGAATCCGGTCATGGGACGTGGTGCAGATAGCAATTTTTCTAATATGTTTAAGAATTTCCTACGATATTTAACGAAATGATAAAGATACCCTACAATTAGCGGCGCAATGTTCCATATTTCTTGACGAGGCAGCACTATGAAGACTGACCACACTCAGCGTATTGAAGCGCTGCAAAATCTGAAACAGCCGGTTTTACCAAACGATACAATGGCCGAGGCCGGGCGCAAGGTGCTGCTCGGTGAGTTTATCACCATGCTCCAGCGTGAGGCGGGCAGCCGCACCGGGGAGCAAATTGAGAATGTTCATATCATGCGGGTCTCTACCCGCCGGATGCGCAGCGCCTTTCGTGTATTGAAGCCGTACTATAAACCCAAAGTGGCACGCCCTTTCAGGCGTGATCTGCGGCAAATTGCGGCAGCCCTGGGGATAGTGCGTGATCTGGATGTGCTGATTCTTGACCTGGAACGCTTTAAGGGCGGTCTGGATGATGCTGGGCAGGGGGCATTGGCTCAGGTGATTACCCAGCTAGATGAACGTCGAAATGCCGCCCGTGATGGTTTGAATGCCCTTTTGGACAGCAAAGCATACCGGCGATTTATCAAAAGGTTCGCCAACTTCGTCACGCAGCCCGGTGAGGGTACAATGACAGTCAAACTCAACAGCCCCATACCCTACCAGGTACGGCATATCCTGCCGGTGCTGATTTCTGAACGCCTGGCTGCTGTCCGCGCCTACGAAACGGTTCTGATGGAAGATGATGTAGATGTGGATGCCTTACACGCGCTCCGCATTGAATTCAAGCGGCTGCGTTACACCGTATCGCTGTTTGACGAGGTGTTAGGCAGCACGATTAAGAGTTTCATTACGGAACTCAAGATGGTTCAAGACCACCTGGGGAGGCTGAATGACATCGCGAATGCGCGGCATCGCCTGGATCTGCTCTTAGATGACCTCGACAGTGAGGATGCCGGAGTGTTGAATACATACCTGGCGGCATTGGAGGCCGAAGCACCTGACCTGGTGGCGCAGTTCCCTGAAGTCTGGGCACGGTTCAATTCGCGCAAGGTACAGGAACGGTTGTCATCGGCCCTGTTGATGCTGCGTTGACGCTATGAGGGCGGCGCTGGCAGGAGTAAGATGCGTTCATCCAACGTAAATCCATCACCTTCCGGTTGTCCGTCAATCGCTACTGGCAGCCGTGCTTCTGTTGACAGGCTGTAGAAGCCAATTACCAGCCGGTAGGTGGAATAGGTGATGGCTTCATACGGATTGATGACCATTTCGTCCGGTAGCTGTAGTTTGCGCTCGTCAATAATGAACTCGCCCGGCTCCCAGACCAGCGTGGAGTAGTAGCGCCCATCACCGGTATTCGTGACCGGGCCATCCCAGGACGCGATCGTATTGTTTTCTCGGTCACGCAGGTGGATGTATACCATGTAGTCGTCGGCAGCCGGCGCGAGGCTCTCCCAGTAAAGCTGTAAGAAGATGGGACGTCCGGGCCAGAAGGTATCCCCCCCAATTCCATGACCCCGGAAGCGAATAACATCTCCAAAAATCACCGGTACAACTGGGTCATGCAGTGATTCCTGTGGATTCAGAAAGCGGTTTTCAACATGCATTTCAAAGACTTCGTAGCGGAAAATGCCGTCATCGCGTGACCATGCCTGGCGTACCGGGCTGGTTCTGAAGCCGGTGTTGGCTAACCCTAATGCGCCAACGACTTGATTCTCCTGGGGTGGAATATCCTCATACGCACCCCTGGTTTCCGGCGTACCATAGACGAAAAAATCCACGCCTTCTAGCTCACTCAGGTGGGTTGGTGCGGTATGAATACGAATCTCATCGCCAGGGAAGAAAAACGGCAACCGGTCTATACCAGGGGCGACGACATGCAGAATCTCACTAGGGTGGTTATCCTTGTAAATCTGCAATCCTTCGACCACCGCCAGCAGTGCCTCGTTGCCGGAACGATACTTCGCCATGTCATCAGGCAGCTTATCCGTCCACAGCCAGTCTGAACCGGCATTTGGGTCACTGAGTGGGGCGATGATTCCCGGCACACTCAACAAGACTAGAGCCACGCCGAAAAGCATTTGTAGAACAGGTCGCCAACGTGCAATTCGTTCTCCGGTGAATAGGTGCGCCAGCAGCCCCGCCGTCGGCAGAATCAGGAGCGGCACAATTGGGAACGACAGGCGGTAGTGATAGCTGTAGGAATAAAACCAGGTAACGAAATATGGCAGCGCCAATAGCAGCGCCCAGGTCACTTTGCCGGTGATTGTCTGGGCGTAGGGCGAGCCATGCTGTTGCAGCAGACGCCACAACGCCGCACTCAGGAGGATTGCTCCGGCAGTGACGGCCAGCCATTCCGGCAGGTGCATCCGGTTTTCAACCACACCCAAACTACCTGAATTAAGGATGCTCGGGAGCAGGCCGGCCAGGATAAACATCAGGCCAAGCAGTACGGCACTTATTCCCCGGCGGAAATTCGCGGCATGGGAGCGTGCCAGCGTCATATAGGCGAACAACAGCCCGATGATGAGTGCCAGCAGCGGCCAACCGAACTCAACCCCGCTGCGAGCGGCTTGCGTGAGCCAATAGCTAGGCGGCAGGTCAATCGCATTGTGCCCGGTAAGGATATTACGAATATACCAGACCGCGCCCAGCGGAATCGAGGCGATTCCTGCCCATGCAGCTACCCTGAAACGCGGTAACCAGGCACACCAATCAAAGCGCACGCGCACGAGTTCCAGCGCCACGAGCAGCGCCACGCCCCAGATGAACGCGCCCATTGTCGGCTTTGTCCACATGCCGATACCGAGCACGACTCCGGCGATCAGAGCGTACCGGCGGCGATGTTCGTTACCCGTCCATGCCATCAGGAAAAAAGCGGCGCTCAAGGTAAACAGGAACGCCAGCGGGATTTCCAGGTCGCCAAAACGCGACCATTCGCCCACATGCGGGTACAGCGCCCAGATCGCGGCCAGGAGCAGCCCGGTTCGCCGATTGACCAGCCGTTCGCCCAGGACATACGCCGCCAGGATGCTGCCCAGGTGCAAGAAGGGCAGGACGGCGCGGGCGGCATGGTCGCTGATACCGCCGACCGCAAGCTGCGCATAGGTGAATTGCAGCGGGAGTAACTGCGGGTAATAACCGATGTTGTTCGGGATATGTCCGAGTGTGGTATACAGCCGCCCCTCGTAGCCATACACCCACAGCGCATCATAGGCCGTGAACGGCCAGTAGGCCACGACCAGCCAACGGATGACCAGGGCGAAGCCGATCAGCCCAATAAGCAGTTTTTCATCGCGTCCCCACCGGGTGGAACCCTGTTTGGCTGCCGTTTGCGGGTGACCGGGACTGTCTTTCTTGCGCCATACCAGCGCTGCCCCAATAAACGCTAACACGATTGTCCCGGCCAATATTAGGTCGAAGCGCAGCAGCGGAGTCTCCAGGCTGCCGAGCAGGAACATCCAGGCGGTGAGCAGAGCGGGGCCAAGCGCGAAGGCCAGCGCCAGAACCAGAACACGATTGCGCCAATCCGAGCGGGGCAAAACAACCAGCGCCCAGGGAATCCCCGAGCCAATATAAATCCAGAGGAGTGCCGGTACAGAAGCTAAAGTTGCAGTCATCCAATCGGGCATCACACATCAATTCATCGCAGGCGGCGCAGAAACCGTTGCAGAGTCCTGTATTGTCAGGGCATGATGATGCAGTTTAAAGATTACATACGGAGAAAAACGGGCGACCACACCGGGTCACCCCTACAGAATCGCCGTAAAAGGGGAATCATGTAGGGGTACAATATATTGCACCCGCGAATCGAATCACCGTATTATTCATTCTTGAAAGCACATTATCATGTCTCACAGAAAACCGCAAAGATTTACTGGACATACCATTTAGTGAGCATTAAAAATCATGTTTATTCGTCGGATCATTTGTGTCAGCCCTACCGCGCCAAGCAAACCCAGGGCGGGGTAGGCCGGCAGATAGTATCGCTGCCATTCGAGCGGAGTCAAGAGCAGAGTTGAGCCGATCATCATCAACGCCCACCCCCCGGCGAGCCAAAATGCAGGCCGTTTGTCAATCGGTGAGCGCAGCAGCGCCCATAAACCAGCTCCTATCATAGCGAGAAATAACGCCGCGTCAACCGATGAGCCGCCTATGCTTACCCCATGCCAGGGCGAAACCTCGTAAGCCGCAATTTCTTCACCAATATAGTCGTCCCATCCGGCAACTTCATAGTATTGGGGAAGGGCGATGACTGCCTGTCGCCAGAAACCGGCGATGTGTTCGCCCAGGTCAGTGTAGCCGCCGAAGACATCCACTTGAATTTGCAGCAGGTCTTCCCGCAGCGCCAGCACATCCCCCACACGCCCCACCGGGTTATCCCACCAGGCTGGGTTCATTCCCAGGAAGATGCCAATCGTCACCAGTCCGGCCAGGAGCAGAGAGAACAGCCGGGAAGAAAAGCCGGAAACGGATTTAGAAAACAGCGGGAGCAGCGCATAGAGGCCGCAGCCGGCCCATACCGTCGTCACCGTGAATAGAGCGGTATGTTTGCTTGCGAGTGCCAGGCCGCTCACACCGCCCAGCAGCAAAGCACGTTTCCAGTCCGGTTTTTGGATGAACCCCACTCCGGCCAGCACGGTGAGCAGGCTGAACAGCATGAAACTGCCTTCCATCATCGCCCGCCGTCCGTTGAGCAGCAGCGCCGGATTCAGTGCATAGTACAGACTGGCGAGATATGCTGCCGGAAGCCCACTGAGTTTGCGCCCCAGGATGAACAGTGCAACGACGCCTGCTGCGAGGAACAGTCCCGATGTCCAGCGAGCGACGATCAGCAAACCGGGTGCAGGCGCGTGACCGTTTGCCTGGTTATAGTCCCAGTCCGCGCCCCAGTCCCACTGGTCGTTGATGTCATCCAGTGTGTAGCCCGCCAGGTGCCAGGCGAGGCCGATGGCATACTTGTTGAGCGTACCGTTCAACAGGCGTAAGTGCTGTTCCGTAGGGCTGGCAGGGTCTGCGCTATAGGTGATTTGGCTCAGGTCGTGCTGGATGAACTGGTAGGCATAGTCACGGCTCATGTATATCTGGGTTGATTCGTCACCATGAAACGGCGTCAGGGCCACACCGGCCAGGATGTAACCAATCAGAACAGCCAGCCAGCCAACCGGCATGACCGGCAAACGTCGTAAAAAATCAGAAGGGCGGATATGCCACCCGCCCTTTGCTGAATCATGAATAACTGAATCATCCATCACGTAATCGTTACCAGGATTTTCTTTTGCTCAACCGACTGCCCAACGGAAACATGAATGCGTGCCACAATGCCTTTGCGCGGCGCTTTCAGCTCATTCTGCATCTTCATGGATTCGAGGATCACAACGGTTTGACCGGCTTCGATCTCCTGACCTTCTTCTACGACGACGGCGACGATTAACCCCGGCATGGGGGATTTCATCGAAATCTCACCACTATCGTCCGCCCCGGCGCCTGTACGTGCCAGCATGAGTTGTGAGCGTTCATCCAGCACATTAGCTTCATACATCCGCCCGCCGATTTCCACTTCATAACTGCCATGCTGCTCGTCAATAACTGCGGCGATAGACTGGTCATTCATGATGAGTGAGTAGAGAGTTCCGCCTAACGCCAGGAAATCCACTGCACGGGGTTCACCGTTGACGGTTACGCCGCCATCCTTATCAATATCAACCTCAAAGGTTTTGTCATTGATTGTTGTAATGTATTTCACCGGTTCATCCTTTCATACCGGGTATACCATTTCCAGTTGCTTGTATCGCGTTTGCCCGGTTGTACCACCTGGGTCGCTAGCTGGCGTTTCCGGTGGGCGTAAAGCGTTACCGCGATTGCGGCGGCCTCCAGGTCATCATCGGTAGGGGTGTCCTCGTAGGTGTGCATACTGAATCGCTGTTCCACGAAGTTCGTATCAATCTTCCCGGCGATGAAGCTAAAACTGTTGAGCAGGTTGACATGGAAGGGGATGTTATGTTTGACGCCCATGATGGTGTATTCTTCCAGTGCCCGCCGCATCCTGAGCATGGCCTCGCCACGATCTTCACCCCAGCAGATTAACTTGGCGATCATGCTGTCATAATGGGGGGTGATTTCGTAACCGCTGTAAACGCCGCTGTCTACGCGGACGCCCGGCCCGGTGGGAGTGATGAGTGTGTTGATCTTACCGACAGACGGCATAAAATTGGTGTACGGGTCTTCAGCATTAATACGGCATTCAATCGCCCAGGCTTTAGGTTGCAGGAAGCTCTCAGTTGGCCCCATGCGCCGACCACGGGCGATACGAATCTGCTCTTTAACCAGGTCAATGCCTGTGACCAGTTCGGTGACAGGGTGTTCGACCTGAAGACGGGTGTTCATCTCCAGGAAGTAGAAGTTTTTATCCTCGTCCACCATACATTCAATCGTCCCAGCGTTCACATAGTTGACAGATTGAGCCGCCGCGATTGCCATTTGCCCCATGCGCTGGCGCAGGTCATCATCCACGAAAACGCTGGGCGCTTCTTCCACGAGTTTCTGGTGCCGCCGTTGGATGGAGCATTCCCGCTCACCCAGATGGATCGTATTGCCATGTGTGTCCGCCAGAATCTGGAACTCGATATGCCGCGCCCCGACCAGCAATTTTTCCACATAGACATCGCCGTTACCGAAGGCGCTTTCGGCTTCGCGCCGGGCGGTTGCCAGCGCCTCTCTGAAATTCGCTTCATTGTGGACAGCCCGCATCCCCTTGCCGCCGCCACCGGCAGTAGCCTTAATCAGTAGCGGGAAGCCAATTTGCCGGGCTGCGGCTATCAAGTCATCGTCCGACAGCCCGGCATCACAACCGGGAATGAGCGGAACATTGTATTTACGAACGGCTACACGGGCAGCATGTTTGTCCCCCATGGTGGCAATAGCGCTCGGTGATGGGCCGATGAAGATCAAGCCCTCGTCAGTGACTTGTTGGGCAAAATCGGCATTTTCTGCCAGAAAACCGTAACCGGGATGGATGGCATCCGCGCCGGTTTTCCTGGCAGCTGCGATGATCTTGTCTTTCCGCAGATAGCTTTCACGTGGGGCAGGCGGGCCGATGTGGATCGCCTCGTCAGCATAGCGCACATGCAGTGCCGCACGATCCGCATCCGAATAGACGGCGACGGTGGGGATGCCCAGGTCGCGGCAGGCGCGGATAATGCGCACGGCGATTTCGCCTCGGTTGGCGATCAACACTTTGTTGATTTTTGTTTGTTCACGCATCGTTATATCCTCATCTGCCCCTAGAGCGGAATGTTGCCATGTTTACGGGGCGGGTTCTCGTCGCGCTTGTTTTGCAGTGCTTCCAGCGCGTTGATTAACCGGGCGCGGGTGTCGCGCGGTTCGATCACATCGTCCACAAAACCACGTTCAGCGGCGATATACGGGTTAGCGAATTTTTTGCGGTAATCCGCTGCCAACTCAATCTTCTTAGCAATCGGATCGTCGGCTTCTTTAAGTTCGCGCCGGAAAATAATCTCCACCGCACCTTCCGGCCCCATCACCGCGATTTCCGCCGTCGGCCACGCCAGGTTGAGGTCGCCGCGAATATGCTTGCTGCTCATGACGCAGTACGCCCCGCCGTAGGATTTGCGGGTCGTGACGGTTAGTTTGGGGACTGTCGTTTCGCAGTAGGCGAACAGCAGTTTCGCGCCGGAACGGATGATTCCGTTATGTTCCTGTTCCGTCCCCGGCATATAGCCCGGCACATCCACAAATGTCACCAGCGGAATATTAAAGGAATCGCAGGTGCGGATAAAACGCGCCGCTTTTTCGCTGGCTTTGATGTCCAGCACGCCCGCCAGCACCATCGGCTGGTTGCCGACAATCCCGACACTGTGACCGCCCAGACGGGCAAAACCGACGACGATATTTTCGGCATATTCGGCCTGAATCTCCAGGAAGTGACCATCATCCACAATGCGGGTGATGATGTCCTTTACGTCGTAGGGTTTGTTGGGTTCGTCTGGTACGAGCGTATCGAGCTCCGTATCAGCCCGCAGCGGGTCATCGGTGGTTGCCAGGAAGGGCGCGTCTTCCATGTTGTTCTGAGGCAGGTAGCTCAGGAGTTCGCGCACCAGCATCAATGACTCGGTTTCGTTTTCCCCGACCATGTGACAGACGCCGCTTTTAGCCGCATGGACACTCGCGCCACCCAGGTCTTCAAACGAGACATCCTCATGCGTGACCTGCTTGACGACATCCGGCCCGGTGATGAACATATAGCTGGTTTTATTGACCATCAGGATAAAGTCGGTGAGCGCCGGGCTGTAGACTGAGCCGCCCGCGCACGGCCCCATGATGACGCTGATCTGGGGGACGACCCCGCTGGCGAGCGTATTGCGCAGGAAGATGTCGGCGTACCCGCCCAGGCTGTCTACGCCTTCCTGGATACGCGCCCCACCGCTGTCGTTCAGGCCAATGACAGGTGCGCCGGTCTTCATCGCCATTTCCATGATTTTGACGATTTTGCGGGCATGGACTTCGCTCAGTGTGCCGCCAACGATGGTGAAATCCTGCGAGAAGACATACACCAATCGTCCGTCAATCGTCCCCCACCCGGTGACGACGCTGTCACCCATTGGGCGGTTCTTATCCATGTTGAAGTCATGTTCACGGTGCCGGACAAACGCATCTAACTCGCGGAAACTGCCGGGGTCCAGCAGGATGTCCAGTCGTTCGCGGGCGGTACTGCGCCCGGATTCGTGTTGGCGTTTGATACGTGTTTCGCCGCCTCCAGCCTGACTTTCAGCTCGTTTGCTGCGTAATTCTTCAAGTTTAGGATTTGCCACCATTATACATTGTCTCCACTGACTGATTGTAAGCGCACGGGCTTGGTGAGCAGAAAAGAAATAAGTACGATTGTCCAGGTCATCAACGCAGCGATGACCAGGAATGGCAACCGCTGGCGATCATAGTCGGCCTGGGCGAACAGCGCCAGTCGGACGACGCTGTACAGCGTGAACCCAGCGAACAGAACCAGCACCCGCCCCCCACCGGGCTTGCCCCGCAGTAACCGCCAGCTTATCCACAGCGCAAAAAAAGCCCACACCCCGCTGGCGAGTGCATCCAGCAGCAGGGGCAGGGCGATCTGCGCGGCGATTACGCCGGGTGTTTGCAGGGCACGCAGCGCTACATTGACCTGAAAAACCGCCAGAAACAGCGGTAGAACGGCCAGCCAGCGCCCACAGCCGGGCGCAGTGTTCCGGGTAACGGTATGATTTGCCTGGTTTGCCATCATTACCGGGTATTATAGCGTGGAGCGTGGGAGCAAACAAAGTCGGGATTTTTGTGGCCTACGGCGTCAGCCCAAAGCGATTCAACAGTTCCACGATGGCGTTGTTATAAGCCAGGGCGCTTTCTTCCAGCACGCGGATGGTGTGCGTGTTTTGCAGGGCTGCGTCTATCTCCGGCGGGACAGACCACTCAAGCGGGCGGTAGGTGAAGCCGTTATGCCAGATGGGGATGATGCGCAGGCCGGATTCAATCGCCCAGGTGATTTCCTTCAGGCAGACATTCGATTTCAACGTCTCCGGCCCGATGAGCGCCACCAGGTATTGATACCGCTGAATCCGTTCCCGCAGCGCTTTTTCCCAATCCTCACCCGGCACCAGCGCCAGATCGAGGAACGGTTCCAGCCCGGCCTGCTTGAGCCGTGCCAGTACCAGCAGGGCGAAGGCGCTGCTTTCACTGCGTTTATAGGAAATGAAGATGTTGGCGGGTTCGGCGGTTTCCAGCAGGTCGAACGCCTGCCGGGTAATCACCAATGTGTCCGAACCGTCACTGTAGGGTGTGACATACTGGTTGGTGAGGAGCAGGTCGAAGCCGGGGGCGCTGCCAGACCAGCGTTTTTCCATATAGGCGGTGAGTTCCTCCTGGTCGGCGGTGAGGTCGCCCCGGAAGGTGTAGAGATAGATACGCCAGTGGGTTTCCGCTGCGCCCTCAGCCAGTTCTTTCGCCAGGGTGCGCACGCGGACAATCGGATTGGAGGGGAGTGGGCGCTGGCAGACACGTTCCAACCAGGATTCAAACGGGACGGATTCGATCATGAGGGTCTCTTCAATCTGTATATCTATCGCAAAAAACGCAGGCAACCATACCTGCGCTTTGAAAAACAATGCATGAAATTCTCGGTTTATAATAAATATTTTTCGTACAACAAATGTGTTTTGACGGATTTAGGATCATCAACTTCTGGAAGCAAGAGTTTTGGACTAAAGAAGAGGTATTCCGAGCCAGAATATCGACTTTGCGCACTGTAACCAATATGATAATGTAAATTTCTATAGGATTTATATAATTCCTCGACTTCAGAACAACCGTCGTATGAAACAATCCAAGGTTGTTTAATATCTGAAATTAAGTGAGCTATTCTCTCATGATCCTTACGAATATAATGATTTTCGTATAATCTTTGACCTTTGTTGTAGTAAGGGGGGTCTAGGTAAATTAATGTTTTGTGTGGAAGGTCAGGAAGCACAGTTGCTATAAATTTCTCAGCATCTAGATTATAGATTTGGACTCGATTACGGTATCGGGCGATGCGTTGAATTCTTTGCACTAGGTCCTTCTTATTATAACGTGCATCAATTTTCCACTTGCCTGTTTGTTTCTTACCGCCGATAACCCCACCCTTTAGAATGCCTGAACGATTGGTGCGATTTAGGAAAAATGTACTAAAACCCAAATCTAATCTTGAATGATTTTGGGGATGGCGTTGAACCTCTTGCTGACGGAACCAAGTTTCCATTTCTACCGGTGTGTCCATTATCAACCGGCTCAAGCTCTCAGTGTCCTCAAGTACGGATTCCCAAAATGCAATCAGGGGCTTGTTTAAGTCGTTTATATGCACCTTTGTTACGTATTCTTGAAATAAAAGTTGCCATGCGACACCAGCCCCACCCGCATATAATTCAACATATTGCCCATCTAGAAGCTCGTTATGGGAAACTATCAACTTCATAAAGTTTGCCAACATGCCTTTGCCCCCTGGATAACGCAGTGGGCTTGCATAGCTATGATGTTGTGATTGCCCCATAATCATCTCCCCCTATGACCATAGCATTGTAACAAATTCTTGGATGCTATCCCAATTGGCTTTCAAGTCTGATGGGGCAGGGGTGTAATCTTTGTTATGGACATAGGCATTTAGACTATCAACCGATAATATGTGATTGCGTTGTGAATGGAGTAACTTTATCCCCTTTAATTTGGCGGGATCACACGTAGCAGAGGCTTCGAAATGTTTGATTATTGCATTGATTTTTTCCCTTAAGGACATATCCTTAGAAGCCATTTGAAAAGTAGCGGCAGCCAGAATAAACTGAGGGAATGGACA
>CALJKV010000026.1 GCA_937974245.1 uncultured Chloroflexota bacterium
TGTCACCTTAAGTGTGCGTCTTCTTCATGACGATTTCAACTTGCACCACTGGTTACATACAGTTAGATTCACTTGGTTCTGCCCCCGAGATTCGTATTTAAAAACTCAGGACCTGCCATTTTTTGCCTGTGCTTGATGATTTCAACAAGATGAGAATGACAACTTGATGTAAGGAAGCGCATTTGGTAACTTCCTCTCCCTGTTCTCGTTTTAGTGATTTCAAGGGCTGTCCATAACATTATAGTGAAAACAGTGAAAATAAGAAATGCAACCAGATACAGGACAACCTGGTTTTCGTACAGACGGTAGTGAACCCTATGTCCGGAGTGCCCATCGTTGCTGTATGGCTGATTTTAGGCTTAAGCAAGTCTCTAAATTAATAATACGACATCATAACATCATGTCCCAGAACACCCAAAGAACGGTTGAAAACTGATGACAATACGGGTCAATACAGACGACTGGGTAGTTCGTTTTCACCAGATTCCGAAGCCACGCTTGCGCTTGTTTTGTTTCGCCAATGCAGGGGGCGCTACCGCTCAGTTCCGCACCTGGCATCAGGCGCTGCCAGAGGGGGTGGAAGTCTGTCCGGTACAACTTCCAGGTCAGGGAAGCCGCTTCCGCGAAGAACCATATACTCGCCTGCAACCCCTGGTGGAAAAACTGGCCGACGTCCTGGCACCATACCTGGATGTGCCGGCAGCTTTCTGGGGCTATAGCATGGGGGCGCTGGTGGGTTTTGCGCTGGCACAGGAATTTGAACGGCGTGGTGATCGTGGCCCGGAACAACTCTTCATCGCGGCTCGGTCTGCACCGCACGTCCCGCCGCTGGTTTCCCCCATTCACCAACTCGCGGAACCGCTGTTTATCAGTGAGGTGCAGCGCCGTTACAACGGCATCCCGGAAGCCATACTCCAGGAACGGGAACTGCTGACACTCCTGCTGCCGGTGCTGCGGGCAAATTTTGAAATGATCGAAACCTACACGTTCTCCGGCGAAGTGCTGCTCGATATGCCTGTAGTGGCCTTTGGTGGGCTGCAAGACCCCACCGTAAACAGCCAGCAGATTGCGGCCTGGGGCGGACTCACCAGCGCGGCCTTTCGCTATTTTATGTTTCCGGGCGATCATTTCTTTTTGCAGAATCATCTACCCGCCATTCTACAAATCGTTACACGCGGCCTGACACCGCTGCTGGGATGATTGAGTGGAGACCGGGTGGAATGGCTGAACACGGCTGGGGCTTTACGCCGACTGCGCCGACACTCGCGCCAGATCGCGCGGATGTCTGGTGGGTGCATCTGGAACAGAACGTGCCGCAGATCAACGACCTGGCCGCTCTGCTCCCGCCGGATGAACAGGAACGGGCGGCGCGCTTTCACTTTGAAATGCATCGCCGCCACTTCATTGTTGCGCACGGTATGTTACGGTTGATCCTGGCATATTACCTGAATTGCCAACCGGAGCAAATCGAATTCAGCTATAACGCCGCCGGGAAACCTGCTCTGGCGACAGGTGAGGGACTGCGCTTCAACCTGTCGCATTCGCATGAGATGGCGCTGGTCGCTGTCACTGATGGACGCGAAGTGGGCGTGGATATAGAGTTTGTACGCCCGCTGGACGATATAGACCGACTGGCTGCCAGTACCTTTTCCGCTTATGAAGTCGCTGCCTGGGGACAGCTGCCACAGATACAACAGCATGAAGGGTTCTTTAATTGTTGGACTCGCAAAGAGGCTTTTATCAAGGCGCTCGGCCAGGGGCTATTGTATCCACTTGACCAATTTGATGTATCATTAGAGCCGGGCAAACCGGCCCGGTTGTTGCACATTGCCGGCGACCCACAAGCGGTTATGCATTGGTCACTGTGTGATCTTAACCTGACTAAACCCTATATTGCCGCGCTCGTCGTTGAGGGACAAGGATGGTCGTTGACATCCTGGAAGTGGGACTCTACATTCGCAACCTGGAATCAGGTTTGAGGGAGATGGGATTTACACCGTTGAGTGAGCCTTTTGGCATGAGCACGGGGTTTAAGCCACTTGACTACCGCCTGACTGTGTAAATCCGAGAGGGAAACAAATTTCATGCGAGAACCGATTGCGATTATTGGTATAGGCTGCCGGTTCCCAGGCGGTGCTAAAGACCTCGATTCATTCTGGGAAGTGCTCAAAAACGGCACGGATACAATCAGTGAAGTACCACCAGACCGATATGACATCAACACCTACTATGCCTCTACCCCTGAGGCACCTGGCAAGGTGGTGAGTCGGGAAGGTGGCTTTCTCGATCAAATAGATGGATTTGACGCGGCATTCTTCAATATTTCTCCGCGTGAAGCCCATTATATGGACCCACAGCAGCGACTTCTGTTAGAAGTCACTTGGGAGGCGCTGGAAGCTGCCAGTCAAACGCCGGAAAAACTCGCGGGCAGTCGCACGGGGGTTTTTATTGGCATGTGGACCAACGAATACGAAGCCCGGATGCATTCTGCTCTTCGGGATATAAACCTATATGTCACCACCGGCGGCGGGCGCTACTCAGCTTCCGGGCGTCTGTCCTATATCTTCAATTTGTTAGGACCTAGCATGACGGTGGATACCGCCTGCTCATCCTCATTGGTGGCTGCCCATCTCGCCTGCCGCAGTATCTGGGAAGGCGAGTCGGAGATGGCGGTGGTAGGTGGGTCAAACCTGATATTGATGCCTGACATCACCATCGGTTATTCGCGATCCGGGATGCTCTCGCCGGAAGGTCGCTGTAAGTTCGGAGATGTAGGGGCTAACGGCTATGTGCGCAGTGAAGGGGTCGGCGTGGTGATCCTCAAATCGCTTGCAAAAGCCCTGGCAGATGGAGACCCGGTACACGCGCTGATTCGGGGCAGTGCTGTGAACAACGATGGTCGTGCCAGTGCATCGTTGGTTGCACCCAGCCCGGAAACCCAGGCAATGATGCTGCGCGAGGCGTATGCCAATGCGGGCGTGGATCCGCGTTTGGTGCGCTATATTGAGGCGCACGGCACTGGTACGCGAGTCGGCGACCCGGTAGAACTGAAAGCACTGGGGTTGATACTGGGTGAAAACCGACCAGATGACGAACCGTGTTACGTGGGTTCGGTGAAGACCAATATCGGCCATACTGAAGCGGCATCCGGCATCGCAGGGTTAATCAAGGCAGTTTTGTGCCTCAAACACCAGATGATCCCCCGCAGTTTGCATTTTGAAACACCGAATCCGGGAATTCCCTGGGGAGAATTACCTTTTATTATTCCCCAAACTCTGACACCCTGGCCCGAAATTAGTGGGCCGGCGGTAGCCGGAGTCAACTCATTTGGCGTGACTGGCACGAACGCCCATGTGGTGCTGGAAGAAGCGCCGGAACGGACGCATATCACCCCACCTCAGGCGGAAACCTACCTGCTGCCACTTTCTGCCAGGATGCCAGAGGCGCTGCCTGAACTGGCGCACGATTACACACTGACAGCCGCGCAAACCACTTTACATGACCTGTGTTATACCGCCAGCCTGCGCCGCACACACCACCCCTACCGCATGGCGACGGTGGTTCACTCTACCGATGAACTGGTCGAAGGGTTGCAAGCATATAGTCATGGTGAGATACGGGGCAGATTTGTCGTTGGATCGCCGGATGCCCCGCCCGTTGAACCGCGTGTCGTGTTTATTTTCCCCGGCCAGGGTGGGCAGTGGTTGGGCATGGGGCGCGGGCTTTATGCCCAGGAGCCAGCCTTCCGCGACTCGCTGGAACGCTGCGCGGCGGCGATGCGCCCATATATTGAGTGGGATTTACTGGGTGAACTGCTTAATGCGGACGAAGCCGACTCGCGCTTCAACGAAATTGATGTGATTCAACCATTGCTCTTTGCGATTGAAGTCGCGCTGGCGGAACTGTGGCAGGCCTGGGGCGTCACCCCGGACGCCGTCATCGGCCACAGCATGGGCGAAGTCGCCGCCGCTTATATTGCCGGCATTCTCAGCCTGGATGATGCTGCCAGCGTCATTTGTCGCCGCAGCCAGTTGATGAAACGAGTCAGTGGTATTGGGGCGATGGTGATGGTTGAGCTATCCGTTGAGGAGGCCGAGGTCGCGCTGACTGGCTATGCAGACCGGGTGGGCGTGGCTGTGACGAACGGTCCGCGCTCCTGCGTACTTTCTGGCGACCCTGCGGCGTTGGATGAGATCGTGGCGACTCTGCAAAGCCGCGACGTGTTCTGTCGCCGGGTAAACGTGGACGTGGCAGCACACAGCCCGCACATGGACGCCCTGCGCCCGGAACTGGTGGATGCGCTCGCAGGGTTGACGGCGCATCCCGCCGTGATGCCGGTTTATTCCACCGTAACCGGCGCACTTCAGGATGGCGAGGCCTTTAACGCGGCTTACTGGGGCGCGAATCTGCGCCAGTTGGTGCGCTTTGCCCCGGCGGTACAGGGTGCACTAGCGAACGGTTATAATACGTTTATTGAGATAAGCCCGCATCCGGTTTTGCTCCCGGCGATTGAACGCGGCCTGCGTGATTACGACCTTGACGCAGATACGGTGGCGACAGTGACGACGCTGGCCTCTACCAAGCGTGATGACTATGAGCGCCTCCAGATGCTCGAATCGCTGGGGACACTATACGTGCATGGCTACGCGGTGGATTGGGCGCGGCTCTACCCGGCGGGCGGGAACAATGTCCCACTCCCAACCTACCCCTGGCAGCGCGAACGCTACTGGTACGAGGCCGATACCGTCAGCCGCCCAAAACAACGGCGGGAACTGCGCGGCGGACATCCCTTGCTCGGCCAACACTGGCGCTCGGCGGTTCATGCCGGAGCGCACTTCTGGGAAAACGAGATTGACATCACGGCGCTGCCCTACCTGGTCGACCACCGTGTGAAAGGCCATGTCGTACTGCCTGCCGCTGCCTTTGGCGAAATGGCGCTGGCGGCGCTGGCGCAAATCGGAGAAGGCGGTCAACTCGAAATCCTCTCGATACAGGAAGCCCTTTTCCTGGGTGAAACCGAGACGCGCACGATTCAGGTGGTACTCACGCCCGATATGTCGGAGACATACACTTTTCGTTGTCTCAGTCGCCCGGCAGACGATTCAAATCACGAATGGACGTTGCACGCCAGCGGTACGGCACGGCTGGCCTCCCCAGACCAACCGGAGACTGTGTCATGGGCAGCGCTGGAGTCCAGTTGTCAGACCTTCGTCTCCGGCACAGCCTACGACGAGGCGATGCAGGGGCGTGGCCTGAACTATGGTGTACAGTTCCAGATTGCTACCGGGTTCCGGCACGATGATGCTCGGCACGAAGGGTTTGCTGAGTTCCGCTTGCCAGAAGCCGTTAGCTCCCAGGCCGGGGATTACCAGTTACACCCGGCGCTGCTCGACGCCTGCCTGCAACTGCTGGTGGCACTGTTGCCCCCGGCGGCAGATACCTATCTGCCAGTGCGTATCGAGCGTCTGTGCCGCTATGCTCCTGTGGATGTCAATTCTGAACTTTGGGGGTATGCCCGCTGTTCATCCTTTAAGGGTGATGAGTCCGTTGGAGACGTTTTTCTTTTGAATGCCGCTGGCAAGGTTATCGCGGCGGTTTATGGCCTGCACTTGCAGAGGGTTGAACGCGCCGAGGGTGGCGATGCGCTTGACCAACTGGTGTACAGCGTTGTATGGGAAGAAAAGCCGTTAGCAGGTGGTGTGCTGCCAAAGCCGGACTCGCCGGGAAGCTGGCTGATTCTCTCAAATAGTGACCTGGCGGTGGAGCTGGTGGGACGGCTGGGTGCGAAGGGCGAACACAGTATGATCGTGTCGGCAGGCGTGAACTATCGCCAGCTTGACGCCGGGCATTACACCATAAACCCCGCCAATGCCCCCGATTTTGCGCAACTCCTGGCTGAAACCACCAGAGCAGGTCTTCCACCCTATCGGGGAATCGTTTACCTGTGGGGGCTGGAGAGTGGCGAGCAGGTTGGAAACGAAGCCGAAGCGCTGCACCTGGCCGAGACACACGGCTGTATCGGGGCGCTGCACCTGGTACAGGCCTTAGCTGGTTTGGAGACGTTACCTCGCTTGTGGTTGGTGACTCGCGGTACGCAGCCTG
Source organism: uncultured Chloroflexota bacterium (assembly GCA_937974245.1). Lineage (GTDB taxonomy): Bacteria > Chloroflexota > Anaerolineae > Aggregatilineales > Phototrophicaceae > JACKCG01. Next base: position 6,103 of record CALJKV010000026.1, read on the forward strand.
TTGATGGCCTGGTGACGGCAGCCGAAGGCGCGGCGCTGTGGGGGCTGGGCGCGGTCATCGCCAACGAGCATCCTGAATTGCATGTCGTCCGCGTGGATACGGATGGGCAAACCGTCACGGAAACTGTAGATACCCTGTTTCGTGAATTCTGGCTGAACGATGGTGAGGATCAGATTGGGTTGCGCGGGGACAGACGGTACGTGGCACGACTGGCACACGGCCTGCCGGACCCCCCCGCCGCAGCCACCGGGATAGTACGCGAGATCACAACGGACGAACAGTCTTTCCGTGCCGCTGTCTCCACACCTGGTATTCTCGACAATCTCGAATTGCGGGCGATGCCGCGCCACCAGCCAGGGACGGTCGAGGTCGAAATTGAAGTTCATGCCACCGGATTGAATTTTATGAATGTCCTTTCCGCGATGGGCACTTATCCTGGTTACCCGGATGGCGTCGGCCCGCTGGGTATCGAATGTGCCGGGGTCATCAGCGCGATAGGCGAAGGTGTAGATGACTTTGAGGTTGGCGATGCAGTCATCGCCATTGCCTTTGACAGCCTCGCCTCTCATGCGCTGGCGAATGCCCACCTCGTGACACACAAACCGAAGCACCTCAGTTTTGTCGAGGCCGCTTCAATTCCCATCGTTTTTCTGACTGCGTACTACGGCCTGTTACACCAGGCTCGGCTGGAAGCGGGCGAACGGGTGTTAATCCACGCGGCAGCCGGTGGCGTTGGGCTGGCCGCCGTGCAACTGGCGCAGTTGGCGGGCGCGGAAATCTACGCGACTGCCGGCAGTCCGGCTAAACGTGCTTTTCTGGAGTCGCTTGGCATCGAACATATCATGGATTCGCGTTCGCTGGCGTTTGCCGACGTGATTATGGAAGTGACCGGCGGCGAAGGTGTGGATGTCATCCTCAACTCGCTGGCCGGGGAAGCCATCCCCAGGGGACTCGCGATTCTGCGTCCCTACGGGCGTTTTGTCGAAATCGGCAAGCGCGACATCTACCAGAACAGCCAGGTTGGGCTGATGCCCTTCCAGAAGAATCTGTCTTACTTCGCCGTTGACCTCGACAAAATGGCACGGGAACGCCCAGCAGCGCTCGGCGCGATGCTGCGGAGTCTGGTGGAACGCTTCGAAAACGGTGAACTAGCGCCAATTCCGACGGAAGTTTTCTCAACCGCGCAGGTGGCTGAAGCATTCCGACATATGGCGCAGGCCAAACACATCGGCAAAATCGTGATTGCCCGTACTGACGAGCCGCTCCTGGTCAATTTTGAAGACGAGAACGTTACCCCGGTACATGGTGATGGCACGTATTTAATCACCGGCGGCCTGGGGGCGCTTGGCCTGGAAGTTGCCCGCTGGCTGGTCGAACAAGGCGCAGATCACCTCGTGCTGACCGGGCGGCGCGGAGCTTCGGAAAGTGCCCAGGCGGTCATCCGCGAACTTGAATCAGTGGGGACGGTAGTATACGTTGTTCAAGCGGATGTAGCCGATGCTGACGATATCGCTGCGTTGCTTCGTACACTGGATACGACCATGCCGCTGCTGCGAGGTGTGGTTCATGCCGCCGGCGTCCTTGATGATAGCCTCCTGGCACAGATGAACCGTGACCAATTCCGCCGGGCGCTGGCCCCTAAAATGGCGGGAGCGTGGAATCTGCACGTACTTACGCAGGATTACGCGCTGGACTTCTTCGTGATGTTCTCGTCAGTAACAGCTCTTCTCGGCACGCCGGGGCAGGGCAACTATGCGGCGGGCAATGCTTTCATGGATGTGCTGGCGTACTATCGGCGCGGGCAAGGACTCCCGGCCTTGAGTATCAACTGGGGCCCCTGGTCAGGTGTTGGGCTGGCAGCGGCGGATGCGATTCGCGGTGAACGGCTGGCGGCACGCGGCTTGGGTAGTCTCTCCCCCGACGAAGGCATGGCGATCTTCCACCGGCTGATGACACAAGACACACCGCCCCAGGCGGCGGTCATGGCGTTTGACGTGAGTGCATGGACTCAAGCCTACCCTGCCAGTGCCCAGACTTCGCTCTTGGCCGGGCTTCGACAGGTGCTGGAGACCGAATCTTCTGGGCATAAGCCGGAGCAGGCCAGCGGTGATTTGCGTCAGGCGCTGCTCGGTATTGAACCAGGACGGCAGCGGCGAACACTCTTAGAGATTCATATTCGCGAGCAGGTGGCCCAGGTACTTCGCATCCCGACGGCACGCATCGGGCTGCAACAGCCACTGCGGGAATTGGGCATCGACTCGCTGCTCACGCTGGAACTGCGTAACCGGTTGGAAGCCACGATGAAGCTCACACTATCGGCCACCCTGATCTTTAACTACCCGACAGTTGCTGCCCTGACCGGCCATTTGGCCGACAAGCTCGCAATTCCGCTGGATGCACAGGCCACAGGTGAGGCCGAACCTCAGGCAGTCGCACAACCGGTGACATCTGAACTGGACGATCTCTCGCGGGATGAAATTGAAGCGCTGCTGGCCGAAGAATTGAAATCCATTGATGATTTGTTGAAGGGAACTAACGGTGATGAGTGATACGGTAGATCAACTCAAACGCGCTCTGGTGACATTGAAGGAACTGCGAGGCCGATTGGACGCGGTTGAAACAGCGCGGACAGAGCCAATCGCCATTATCGGGATGGGCTGCCGTTTCCCCGGCGCGGATTCGCCCGAAGCCTTCTGGCAGGTGCTGGAAAATGGCGTGGATGCGATATCCGAGACGCCGGCTGACCGCTGGGACGCAGACGCCTATTTTGATGCCGATCCGACTACCGCCGGAAAAATCACCAGCCGGTGGGGGGGCTATATCCAGGATGTTGACCGTTTCGACCCCTACTTTTTTGGTATTTCCCCTCGCGAAGCCGCCCGTATGGACCCACAGCAGCGCCTGCTGCTTGAAGTCACCTGGGAAGCCTTAGAGGACGCCGGGCAGACCAGAGAAGGGCTGGCAGGCAGTCAGACCGGGGTTTTTTTGGGGGTTCACAGTCATAGTGCCGATTATTACCTGATGCAGGCAGGCAATCTCAAAACGGTTGATACTTACACCGGCACAGGGACATCACACAGCGTCATCGCGGGGCGTCTGGCGTATCTTTTCGACTGGCGCGGGCCAAATGTGGCGCTGGATACCGCCTGTTCGTCCTCGTCAGTTGCCCTGCATCTGGCGGTACAGAGCCTTCGGAGCAAAGAGTCAAATCTGGTGGTGGCGGGCGGTGTGAACCTGATCCTTTCGCCCCATTTCACGGTAGCTGCCTCACGTATGCACATGCTCTCTACTGCTGGTCGCTGTAAGACCTTTGATGCCAGCGCCGATGGTTTCGTACGTGGCGAGGGTTGTGGCATCCTCATCCTCAAGCGACTGTCGGACGCAGTGGCCGATGGCGATACGATCCTCGCGCTGATTCGCGGTACGGCTGTCAACCAGGACGGCAATACCAACGGTCTGACCGCGCCTAACGGCCTGTCCCAGCAGACAGTGATTCGGCAGGCACTCGCCAATGCCCGGGTGACGCCGGAACAAATCGGCTATATTGAGACTCACGGCACCGGCACGGTACTCGGTGATCCGATTGAGGTGGAAGCACTTTCAGCAGTGTTTAGTGGGGTACATGATCACACCTGCTTACTCGGTTCGGCCAAAGCGAATGTAGGGCATTTGGAAGGCGCTGCCGGGGTCGCCGGGATTATCAAGGCTGTTCTGTCGCTCCGGCATCAGGCGGTGCCACCAGTCCTGCACTTCACGCAGCTTAACCCATATATCACCTTGGAGAATACTCCGTTTGTTATCCCGACTGCGGTAACGCCCTGGCTGTCTGCCGGGGGGCCACGCCTTGCTGGAGTGAGTTCATTCGGCTGGTCGGGGACAAACAGTCATGTTATCCTGGAAGAAGCGCCTGTCCCCCCCAAACCAACAATGATGGATGCATCATCTGGTGAGCGAACCTGCTGTTTGCTGCTTTCCGGGCATACGCCGGAAGCGCTTGACGCACAGGCCGCTGCCTACCGTGATTTTCTGCTGCGGACAGAAGCCGCTTTACCCGATGTCGCTTATACCGCCAGCCAGCGTCGCACGCACGGCGATTACCGGCTGGTCGTAACCGGGGATACTCACGAGGAGCTGGCGCAGCAGCTTGACGCCCACCTCAGAGGGGAGCGCCGCCCGGGTATGACTTTCGGACATGTGATACCTAATCAGGAGGCCGGCCTGGTGTTTATTTTCCCCGGCCAGGGCGGGCAGTGGCTCGGCATGGGGCGCGAGTTGCTTGAGCACGAGCCAGTTTTCCGCGAGGCGCTGGAACGGTGCGAGGCGGCGATGCATCCTTATATAGACTGGTCGCTGATTGAGCAGCTCAAGGTTGATGAATCCCATTCACGATTAGCAGAGATTGATGTTGTCCAGCCGGTGCTGTTTGCCATTCAGGTCGCGCTCGTCGCAGTGCTCCGTGCCTGGGGTGTTCAGCCGCATGCCGTTGTCGGCCATAGCATGGGTGAAGTCGCCGCCGCATATGTGGCCGGGGCGCTCACCCTGGAGGATGCCGCGCAGGTCATCTGCCGCCGCAGCCAGTTGATGAAGCGGGTGAGTGGGCACGGTGCGATGGCTGTCGTTGAATTGAGTATGGACGAAGCACGGGCGCTGCTCCCGGGGTATGAGGATCGCCTATCTGTCGCGGTCAATAATGGGCCGCGCTCGGTAGTGCTTTCTGGTGATCCAACCGCTCTGGCGGAAATCATGGAGACGCTCAAAAGCCGGGATGTTTTCTGCCGTCAGGTCAAGGTGGATGTGGCCGCACACAGCCCACACATGGATGCACTGCAACCGGAACTTGTGCAGCAAATCGGAGGACTGCAGGCTCACCCTGCTGCTATCCCGGTATATTCTACTGTAACTGGTGCGCCGCTGGATGGGCAGGTACTGGATGCTGAGTACTGGGGTCAGAATCTGCGCCAGCCGGTGCGCTTTGCCGAAGCAGTGCAGCAAATCATTGCGGATGGCTACACGCTCTTTGTGGAGATTGGCCCGCACCCCATCCTGCTCCCGGCGATGCAGAACGCCTGGCCGGAAGCCGGGCTGGTGATGTTGCCTGCGCTCCGTCGCGAGGAAAACGAACAGGGTACATTACTGGAAGTGTTAGGCGGCCTGCACTGTGCCGGCTATCGCCTCGACTGGGGACACACCATCCCGCAGGGGCAGGTGGTACGGCTGCCGCGCTATCCCTGGCAGCATGAGCGCTTCTGGTTGGACGCCGGGTCGCGAACTATCGGCGATAGTGAACCGGGTCGTTTCCGTGCAGCGCCACAGCACCCGACACTCGGTTGGTTATTACAGACTGCTGAAACCACAGACCGCTTTATTTGGGAGAACATTCTCAGCCCAGAGACACACCCCTACCTCTATGAGAATCGTATCCAGGGGATGGCCGTGTTACCAGCGGCAGCATATCTCGATTGGGCTCTGGCAGCGGCACGCGATGCCTACGGCGGCGGCGCGTATACATTGGCGAACATCGCGTTTCACCAGGCGTTGGTACTGCCTGACGATCAGGCGACCACCATGCAACTCGTGCTTTCGCTGAGGGCGGCCCCCCCCACGTTCCGGTTCTTCAGCCAAACGGCAGGCCAATCGTGGACGGTGCATGTCAGTGGAGAGATCCAAACCGGCGCAGACACTCCCCGCCTGGATTGGAACGCTGCCGGGGCGCTCCGGCAGGCCGGGCAACCGGCGCTTTCCGGCGATGATTACTACGCACGGCTAGGCGGCGCGGGCATCGCGTTTGGCGATTCAGCCCGCCGCATCGCGCATATCTGGATGGACGACGCGAGCGCACTGGCTCAACTCCCCGTTTCAGATGGCGCAGTGGACGCCGGAGTGCTATTCCAACTGCCGGCGGCACTCGCCCCCGGTACGGGCAGTCTATATGTAACAAATGCAATCCGGGCCGTACGTTCATACGGTGCGTTGCAGCCCCAGGCCTGGGCCTATACGCGCGAACAGACGGCGAATGCTGCCCTGGCACACGATATGGCGCTGTTTGACGATCAGGGGCAGGTGCTTCTGGAAATTGAAGGGGCACAACTTCGTCTGGCAGACCGAGGTGTGGTGCGCCTTGAAGATTGGTGTTATGAAATGGGGTGGCAGCCGGCTGCCCTGGACGAATCGGCCTGGACGCCGCTCTCTGGTGTGTGGTTAATTTTTGCCGACCAGACCGGCGTGGCCGATGCACTGGCTGAACGTCTGCACGCCGAGGGACAGGATAGCCTGTTGGTATATCCCGGCGCAGCCTACACCACTTTGGATACAGAGCGCTGCACGATACGACCGGACTCGGCGGATGACATGCGCCACTTGTTCCAGGAGTGGTTCTCCGCCAGCCAACCAGCCTGTATCATCCACCTGTGGAGCCTGGATATGCCCGACACGGCGGAACTGAACGCTGCCGTGCTCGGCGAAACCCAGGCATTGGGCTGCGACCCGGTGCTCTACCTGGCGCAAATTGTCAGCCAGTCGGGTTGGGCACAGCCGCCGCGGCTGTGGCTGGTGACTCAGGGTGCACAGCCGGTCATGGGCGATATCGCCCCACATGCAGCGACTCAATCCCTGCTCTGGGGCTTTGGCCGTGTAATCGCCGAGGAACAGGGGGAAATGTGGGGTGGCCTGGTGGATCTATCACCGGCGATGCCTACGGACGAGGCTGCCGACTGGATGTGGCAACAGGCACAAAGTCAGGATGCTGAAATTGAGTATGCGTTCTACAACGGGCAGCGTTATACCGCTCGATTATTGCGCGCACAGCAACCGGAGATGTCGCTGCATTCGCTCCGTTTCCGCCCAGATGCCAGCTACCTGATCACCGGTGGGATGGGCGGTATCGCCCAGCGTGTTGCCCGCTGGATGGTCGAAAATGGCGCACGCCGCCTGATTCTGGCGGGGCGCACCCCCTTGCCACCACGCCGGAACTGGCTGGCAACGGATCCCAGCAGCACCGCAGGGCAGCGCATCGCCGCGATCCGTGATCTAGAAACGCTGGGCGCAAGCGTTCACCCGGTGACATTGGATGTGGCGGATGAAGCCCAGATGCGCGGCTTCCTGGAAGCGTACCAGCTTGAAGGCTGGCCGCCGATCAAAGGGGTGATACACAGTGTTGCCGTCATTGATGATCGTCTCATCAGCCAGATGAATCACGACTCGTTTGCGCCAGTCTTACGACCTAAAGTATTGGGTGTCTGGCTACTGCACCAACTCCTGGATGACCTGGATTTCTTCGTATCATTTTCATCCATCGGCTCAATCCTTGGACATATTGGACAGGGGAACTATGCGGCGGCCAATGCCTTCCTGGATGCATTCGCGTATTACCGGCGCGGTCAGGGCAAGCCAGGGCTGAGTATCAACTGGGGCGTCTGGGAGGAGTTAGGGTTGGCGATTACGAGCGGTGGGCTGCGTACCACGCAATACCTTGAGAAACAGGGTATCAACCCGGTGACAGCCGAACAGGGGATGCTGGCGCTCGAATACCTGATGCGCCGCAATGCCGCCCAGGTGGGGGCACCGCAGACCGCCGTCATGCCGGTCAACTGGGCGGTATTCCGGGAGACACGTCTGGCCGCCAGCCAATACCGCTTGCTGATAGACCTGACCAGCGCCCAGGACGGGCAGACTACGACTGCAAACGACATTACCAGCACCATACAGGATGAACTACTCGCGGTTGAAACCGCGAAACGGCGTGAAGTCCTGGAAACCTATCTGCAAAAAGTCGTCGCCCAGATATTGAAACTTGATCCGGGGCGGGTCGAACCTACCAGGCCGCTCGGCTCACTGGGAATCGACTCGCTGATGGCGCTCGAACTGCGTAATAAGCTTGAAGCCGACCTGGGGGTCGCGCTGTCCGCAACACTTGTCTGGAATTATCCGACGATTGCCGAAATGTCTCCCCATATTGCGGGCAAAATCGGGATCGAACTGGCGGTTGAATCGCCGGAGAACACGGCGGACACCGGATCAAGAGAGAGTCGGCCACTCGATAGTGTTCTGGCCGAACTGGACGACTTATCCGATGAAGACGCGCTCAACCGGCTGTTAGGCCAATAGGGACAGGGTCATAGGTCATCATAACCCCTTGGAGAGTAAAACATGGGTGATAAAGCAAAACGTTTAAAGAGCGTCTCTAGTGTTAAGCTCGCGCTGCTGGCACGCCAGATGCGTGAGCAGGCTGAGGGCCTTGAAGTCCTTAAGTCAGAGCCGATTGCGATTATTGGGATGGGCTGCCGTTTCCCCGGCGGTGCGAACAACCCGAAGGCGTTCTGGAAGCTGCTCACTAGCGGCAAAGATGCCATCAGTGAGATCCCCCCTGACCGCTGGGAAATAGACGCCTTCTATGATGCTGACTATACCCAACCGGGCAAAATCAGTAGTCGTTGGGGCGGGTTTGTCGAGGAACTTGGAGGCTTCGACCCGGCGTTTTTCGGCATTACCCCACGCGAGGCGCTCCAGATGGATCCGCAGCAACGGCTTGTAATGGAAGTGGCCTATGAGGCCCTCGAAAGCGCTGGCCTGTCTCGTGAGAAAATCAGCGGCGGCCAGGTCGGGGTGTTTGTCGCTAGTACTGCTTTTGACTATGGCTTCCGCTTGTTTTCCGATATCAACCACATCGAACCTTATACCAGCACCGGAAACACCCACTGTTTTCTCGCCAATCGGCTATCCTATCTCTTTAATTTTCGTGGGCCAAGCCTGGCGGTGGATACGGCCTGCTCGTCGTCTCTCGTTGCCATTCACTTGGCGGTACGCAGTTTACGTAATCGTGATTGTGATATGGCGCTGGCGGGCGGCGTCAACGCGATTATCTCCCCTGAAATGACTATTTCGCTCTCTCAGTGGGGGATGCTGGCCCCGGATGGTCGCTGTAAGGCCTTCGACAGCCGGGCAAACGGCTTTGTGCGTTCCGAGGGCGGTGGCATGCTTATCCTAAAACGCCTTTCTGATGCCCTGACCGATGGCGACACCATCATAGCAGTGGTACGGGGGACTGCCGTCAACCAGGATGGCCGTTCTACCCAGATGACGGCGCCGAATGGCATGGCACAGCGTGCTGTCCTGCGGCAGGCGCTCGAAGACGCCCTGGTTGAACCCGAGCAAATCACATTCATTGAGGCGCACGGCACAGGCACTATCCTGGGCGACCCGATTGAGGTGGAAGCCCTGACCGATGTCATCGGTCAGCCGCGCCCTGACGGAGAAACCTGCTTTCTGTCATCGGTGAAAACCAATATCGGCCACCTGGAAGCCGCCGCCGGGATCGCCGGGGTCATCAAAACCATTCTGAGTTTGCAGCATGGCGCAGTGCCGCCGCACCTGCACTTTCAGGAACTCAACCCGCACATTTCGTTGACAAACACGCCGTTTGTCATCCCAACCGCGAATCAACCCTGGACACCGCGCTCTGGACGTCGCATGGCTGGTGTGAGTTCGTTCGGCTTCGGTGGGACAAACGCTCATGTGGTGCTGGAAGAAGCCCCCCAGATGAAGCCCGTACCGCCGGATGCGGACGATGCTATCTTCCTGCTGCCACTTTCGGCGCATACCCCGCACACGCTGCGGGCGTTGGCCGAAGCCTATGCTGCCCATCTGCCGGGCAGCCCGGCGCGGTTATCCGACATCGCCTATACCACCACCCTGCACCGCACCCACCAGGACTATCGACTGGCCGTCGTGGGGCGCACCCGTGACGAATTGGCCGAACGTCTGGCCGCCCTGGCACGCGGCATCTGGCAACCTGTCCCGGCGGAGCAGGGGCAGAAACCCGGCCTCGTCTTTGTTTTCTCTGGGCAGGGGCCACAGTGGTGGGCGATGGGCCGCCAACTCATGGCCGCTGAGCTGGTTTTCCGCGAGTCTGTCGAACGTTGTGACGTATTACTCCGTGAGTATACCGGATGGTCGCTGGTAGCTGAACTCGCCCGCGATGAGACCGATACCCGCCTGGCCGAAACCGAAGTCGCCCAGCCCGCTATTTTTGCACTGCAAGTCGCCCTGACTGATCTCTGGCGTTCATGGGGTGTTGAGCCGGGTGCTGTGGTCGGCCACAGCATCGGTGAGGTAGCTGCCGCCTATGCGGCCGGGGTATTGAGCCTGGAGCAGGCGATTCGCGTGGTGTACCACCGTGCGCGGCTCATGCAGCAGGCCACTGGCACCGGAAAAATGGCCTCGGTGGAGATTCCCGAAGCGGAAGTGGCGGCAGTCATCGCGCCCTATGGGGATCGCCTGTCGGTAGCCGCCGTGAACAGCCCCACGACCACCGTGTTATCGGGGGATGCTGCGGCGCTGGAGGCCGTGCTAAATCACCTGGAAGCGGATGGTGTCACCTGTCGGATGCTGCGGGTGAATTATGCCTTCCACAGCGCCCAGATGGAGCCGTACGCCCGCGAACTTACGCAGACATTGACCGGCCTCAAGCCCGGACGCGCTGCGATCCCGGTGTATTCCACTGTGTCCGGGGGGATGCAGAATGGCCCGGCCTTTGACGCCGCCTATTGGGGGCGCAATGTACGCCAGTCGGTACAGTTCGGCAAGGCGATAGATGGCCTGATACAAGCGGGATTTACGACATTCCTGGAAATCAGCCCGCACCCGGTGCTTTCCGGCATGGTGATTCAATGCCTTGAAGCCGCTGAACAGGCTGGAACGGTTACAGCTTCGCTGCGGCGCAACCGCGACGAGCGCGAGACGATGCTCAGTGCGTTGGGTGATCTGTACACGGCTGGTTATCCTGTGTCCTGGGAGCGGTTCTTCCCGGCGGGTGGGCGCGTGGTGTCTAACCTGCCGGCTTACCCCTGGCAGCGCGAACGCTATTGGGTTGATCAGCCCAAACCCGCCCCAGTACTTTCCCGGCAGGCGGGGGGCGCAACGCCATTACTAGGGGCGAGAGTCCAATCGCCCCTGATTCAAGGCACGCTGTTTGATACCCAGATCACACCGCAGACTCCGGCCTTTCTAGGCGATCATCGGGTGTGGGGGACAGTGGTGCTGCCAGCAGCGGCCTACCTGGAAACTGCTCTCTCGGCAGCGGCGACGATTTACGGTACGCACGGTGCGGTTGAGTTACACGACGCCTATATTCAGGAGGCATTCGTCTTGCCGAATGACAATCCTCGCACATTGCAGCTTCATCTTTCGGAAAACCAGGATGGCGTGCTGGACTTCACGTTCTACAGTCTGAATGGGAAAGACAGATGGACTCAGCATATGGTCGGGCGTATGCGCCAGATACCGGCCAGCGAGACAGGTAGTGGAGTGTTCGCGCCGGATGTGGTTCGTGCTGGTCTGGCACCGTTCGCAGCTCAGGAACACTATAATATCGCCTGGGAGAGTGGCATTGAGTTCGGCGCGAGTTTTCGAGGTGTGCAGGAGCTGTGGCGGCGCGATGGGGAAGCGCTCGCACTGATTCAACTGCCGTCATCGGTTCGGCAGGAGGCGGCCCTCTATCGGGTCCATCCGGTGCTGCTGGATGCCTGTATCCAGGCAATCGCGGCGGCGCTGCCCGGTTCCGCAGAGCATCTGGATACCTACCTGCCGCTCAGCATAGATGCGCTGCGTTTCTATACCCAGCCCGGCGACGAAATGTGGAGTCATGTGCAGTTGGCCCCCGGCGTGCAAGGTGGGCAGGATACCATCACCGGCGATATTCAGGTCTTCAACATGGATGGGCAGATGGTGCTGGAACTGCGCGGCCTGCATGTGAAACGTGCCAGCCGTGAGGCGCTGCGTCGTGCAATTCAGAAACAGGCCGGTGAAGACCCCGACGACTGGTTCTACGATGTGGACTGGCAGCCCGCCCCTCTCCCCGAAACATCCGCCGCCATCAACTCCGGCGCATGGCTGATATTTGCCGATGATGCGGGGGTTGGCGACGCACTCGCTGCCCAACTGGAAGCGCACGGCGCGGGTTTTATGCTGGTCAGGCCGGGCGCAGATTATCAGGTTGTAAGCAAACAGGTCGTACAAATCAACCCATCCAGCCGTGATGATTTCCGCCGACTGCTCGATGCCGCAAGCACCTACCGAGGCGTTATTCACCTGTGGGGACTGAACGTCCCGCCGCTGGGTGCGGATGTAGTCACCCCCGTAGAGTCACAGGCAATCAGTATAGGAAGCGCCCTGAATCTTTTGCAGGCGCTGGTGAATTCGGATATGGCCGACCTGCCTGCCCTGTGGATGGTGACCCGTGGAGCACAACCCGTAATTGGTGAGACCCCCACTGCACCGGAGCAGGCTCCACTGTGGGGGCTGGCGAATACGATTTTCCTGGAACACCCTACCTTACGCTGTGTCTGTCTTGACCTCGACCCGGCCCAGCCCGATACTGATTCAATACAGTCCATCTTGCGAGAAATCTATACAAGTGACAGTGAAGACCGAATTGCTGTGCGCGGTGGCGAACGCTACGTGCCACGACTGGTGCACAGCCAGTCTGCCGGAAAGGTGATCGCCGAACAGGACACCCAGCCGCTCACACTGGCGATCAGCGCGCGGGGGGTGCTGGATAACCTCACACGAGTGCCAGCAGACCGGCCCGCGCCTGGGCCGGGTGAGGTCGAAGTGCGGGTGCGGGTATCCGGCCTCAACTTTCGTGATGTATTGAATGCACTCGGTATGTATCCTGGCGATCCTGGCCCATTGGGTGATGAGTTTGTCGGGGAAATCACCCGCGTGGGCGAAGGCGTAACCGGGTATGTGGTGGGCGACATGGTATTGGGGATGGCTCCCGCGAGTTTCAGCACGTACGTCATTGCTCCGGCGCTGACAATATACCCCAAACCGGCCATACTGAGCGATGAAGAGGCCGCGACAATCCCAATCACCTTCATGACGGCTTACTATGCCCTGCATCACTTCGCAGGCATGGCGGCGGGCGAGCGCGTTCTCATCCACTCTGGAGCGGGCGGTGTCGGCATGGCGGCGGTGCAGTTGGCGCAGCGTGTTGGCGCGGAAATCTTCGCGACGGCGGGCAGCCCGGAAAAACGTGACCTGCTCAAGTCGCTCGGCGTACAGCATGTGATGGACTCGCGCTCACTGGATTTTGCTGATGAAATTATGGAGCTTACCGGCGGGCAGGGCGTGGACATCGTGCTCAATTCGCTGGCAGGGGACTTCATCACCAAGAGTATGGCTGTGCTGGCCGATCATGGCCGTTTCCTCGAAATCGGCAAGACTGGCATCTGGACGGCGGAACAGGTTGCCGCCTTCAACCCCACTTTGAGCTACTATGTCGTGTTTCTGGGTGATGTGTTGCGTAGCGATCCCGCACTGACCCAGGCGATGTACCGTGACCTGATGGCGCAGTTAGAGACTGGGGCGCTGCGCCCGCTGCGGTACCGTGTCTTCCCGATTGAGGACGCCGTGAGTGCTTTCCGCTACATGGCCCAGGCCAAGCATATCGGCAAAATCGTGCTGAAGCAGCCCGGTGGAAGCGCAATCCACATCCGCCCGGATGCGACGTACCTGATTACTGGTGGCATGGGTGGAATTGGCCTGCATATCGCCGGTTGGCTGGTCGAGCAAGGGGCGCAGCACCTTGTACTGGCGGGGCGGGGCGTGCCATCCGAGGCGGTTGAAGCCGCAGTCGCTGGGATGGAAGCGGCGGGCGCACAGGTTGTCCTCGCTCGCTGCGATGTGGCGCAGGAGGCCGAAATCGCCGGATTGATTGAGGATATTCAGCGGACATTGCCTCCGCTGCGCGGCATCATTCATGGCGCCGGGGCGCTGGATGATGGCCTGTTAATCCACCAGGACTGGTCACGCTTTATGACGCCGCTGCAACCCAAAGTGAATGGAACATGGAATCTGGCGCGTCTGGCGGCGGACCTGCAACTGGATTTCCTGTCGTTCTTCTCAGCGGGGGCGTCACTGCTCGGTTCGCTGGGACAGGGTAACTACACCGCCGCGAATGCTTTCGTGGACTCGTTTGTATATACCTGCCGCGCCCAGGGACTGCCCGCGTTTAGTATCAACTGGGGCGCATGGGATAATATCGGCATGACCGCCGGACTGGGCAGCCTGGAACGGTGGGCAAAGGAAGGGATTCGGGCGCTGACTCCCGAACAGGGTGCGCAGGCTTTCGGTCTGGCACTCCAAACGCAGCAGCTGCCGCAAACGGCCATCCTGCCAATAACCTGGGGGGATTTTGTCCAGTCAGCCCGGATGCGCCCCTTCTTTAAGGTGGTGACGCGCGCCCACCGGACGGGTGCCGCTGTGACGCCGAAAACCCAGCAGGTCGCCGAAGAATCCGACCTTATCCGCCGTTGGGGCGAAACCCACCCCAATCGCCGTCGCCGGTTGCTCGTCAGCACCATTCATGAGGAAGTCATTCGCGTCCTGGGGCTGCGGGCGACTACCGTGATTAACCCCCGGCAACCCTTGAGCGAACTCGGCCTCGACTCGTTGATGGCCGTTGAACTCCGCAACGCCTTAATCCTCATGTTGGATACTAACCTCCCGGCAACGCTGTTGTTTGATTACCCCACCAGCGATACGCTGGCCGACTATCTGATAAAGCATGTCCCCGCGCTGGCCCAGGCAGAAGCCAGACCAGCGGCGGAGGCAACCGTCTCTGGCAGCGTAGCGTCTGAACTTCAAACGCTTTCTGATGCCGAAGCGGAGGCCTTACTTCTGGCGGAATTGGATGAACTGAGCAGGGATGACAACGATGAGTAGTCCACAAAATGAAGAACTCTCACCAATCAAGCGGGCATTAGTCGAGCTGCGCGATATGCGCACCCGGTTGGATGACCTACAGTATCGCCAGCATGAACCGATTGCCATTATCGGCGCTGGCTTGCGATTTCCTGGTGGCGTGCATGATATGGAGTCTTTCTGGAATCTCCTGCGCGATGGGGTGGATGCAATTACCGAAGTTCCGCCGGATCGCTGGGACATCGAGGCTTACTACGATCCTGATTCACAGAAGCCTGGTAAGATGTCCACCCGTTTTGGCGGATTTCTGCAAGACATAGACCAGTTTGATCCTCAGTTTTTTGGTATTTCCCCCCGTGAAGCCGCCAGTATGGACCCGCAGCAGCGGATCCTACTGGAAGTCACGTGGGAAGCACTTGAAAACGCCGGACAATCCCCTGACCGGCTGTTGGGCAGTTCGACTGGGGTATTCCTGGGCATCAGTCACAGCGACTACATGCACATGATTTTCAATGATATCAACCAGATTGATGTGTATTCCACGACGGGGGGTGCGCTGAGTATCGCCGGGGGACGCTTGTCGTATGTCCTGGGGCTGCAAGGGCCAAATGTCGCACTCGATACGGCATGTTCCGCATCACTTGTAGCGGTACATCTGGCGGTTCAGTCGCTGCGCCTGCGCGAGAGTGATCTGGCGCTGGCGGGCGGCGTCAGCCTGATTCTGATGCCGGAGATTAACGTCAATTTCTCCAAGTCACAGATGATGGCCGCCGATGGTCGCTGCAAAACGTTCGATGCGGCGGCGGATGGCTACGTGCGTGGCGAGGGTTGCGGGATGATCGTCCTCAAACGCCTTTCCGACGCACTGGCCGCTGGCGACCCCATCATGGCCGTTATCCGGGGATCAGCCATCAACCAGGATGGTCGCAGTGGCGGGTTGACTGCGCCCAATGGGCCATCTCAGGAAAGTGTCATCACGGCAGCATTGGCGAATGCCCGTCTCAAACCTGGGGAAGTCAGTTATATTGAGGCGCATGGCACGGGAACATCATTAGGCGATCCGATTGAGGTACAGGCGCTGGGTGCGGTCTTCGCCGGCAGTCACACGGCGGCGAACCCACTGCTCATCGGCTCGGTAAAAACCAATGTCGGGCACCTGGAAGCGTCGGCGGGTATCGCCGGACTGCTGAAAGTTGTCGCCACCATGCAGCACCAGGAAACCCCGCCGCACCTCAACCTGAAAGACCCGAATCCCTATATTCCCTGGGATCAACTGCCGATTCAAGTTCCAACGGCGCGTACCGCCTGGGTGCCAGCCAACGGCAAACGGATTGCCGGGGTGAGTTCGTTCGGCTTCAGTGGCACGAATGCGCACGTGATTCTGGAAGAAGCGCCCGTCATTGAGCGCGAAGACCCCTCGGCGGAGCGCCCGGTGCATCTGCTGGCACTTTCGGCGCGTACCCCACAGGCGTTGGCGGCGCTCGTCAATCGCTACGCCGATTTTCTGGCACAGCATCCGGCAACAAACTTTGCCGATTTGTGTTATACGACGACTGCCGGACGCGCTCATTTTGCCCATCGCCTGGCGCTGGTGGCGGGCACAGCAGAAGCGGCACACGATACCCTCATGGCCTACACCGCTGGCGAGACGCCGCTCTCGCTCTTTAGTGAGCTGGTGGCGGGTGCAGACCAGCCCGAAATCGCTTTTCTCTTCACCGGGCATGGTTCACAGTACCTGCATATGGGGGCCGACCTGTACCAGACACAGCCGGTTTTCCGTGCCATCATAGACCGCTGCGACGAACTGCTGCGCCCCTACCTGGAGCACTCGCTGCTGGAAGCGCTGTTCCCGCAGGCCGGGCAGCCTTCGCTCATGGAAGGTATGGCCTATACCCAACCGGCGCTGTTCGCTATCCAGATTGCGCTGGCCGAATTGTGGAGCGCCTGGGGTATCGAGCCAGTGATGGTCATGGGACACAGTATCGGTGAGTATGCCGCCGCGTGTGTAGCCGGGGTGTTCAGCCTGGAAGATGGCATCAAGCTGGTGGCGGCGCGGGGTCGCCTGATGGAATCGCTGCCGGAAACCGGGCAGATGGTGGCCGTATTCGCAGATGAAGACACGGTAGCCGCTGCAGTTGCGCCCTATGCCGAAAAAGTGTCTAGTGCTGCCGTCAATGGGCCGCAGAATGTTGTCATTTCCGGTGCTGCTGAGGCGGTTGAGGCGGTGGTCGCGGCACTCAAACAGAATAAGATTAAGTCAAGAAGGCTGGCTGTCGCTCAGGCTTCCCACTCTCCATTGATTGAACCGATGCTGGATGAATTTGAGCGGGTAGCGGCCTCCGTCACCTATCACGAGCCGCAAATCGCGCTGGTATCGTGCACCACCGGCCAGCTCGTGGGGCCGGGCGAGATCACCCATGCGGCGTACTGGCGGCGGCATCTGCGCCAGCCGGTACGCTTTGCGACAGCTATCGAGACGTTGAACCGGGAAGGGCTGGGTGTCTTCGTGGAGATCGGGCCGAACCCGACTTTGCTCGCTCTGGGGCAGCGCTGCCTGCCGGAGAATGCCGGAGTGTGGATACCCTCGCTGCGAGAAGGGGTGAGCGACTGGGTGCAGTTGCTCGAGAGTGCTGCGCAACTCTATGTGGCAGGGGTGGCGCTTGATTGGGACGGCTTTGAGCAAGGGTATGGACGTCGCAAATTGCCGCTGCCTACCTACCCCTTCCAGCGCGCCCGCTATTGGGCGGAGGCTGCACGGGTGACCACCGCACCTGCCGCGTCGGTGTGGACGGCAATCACCGCCGCTGGAGAACGCCAGGCCGCGCAAGGCCCGCTTGACCTGGCTGTGCAGACCTACCCGGCACGCTGGGCCAGCCTCGACCGTCTGACCACCGCCCATATCTTGAATACGCTGCGTGAACTTGGGGCATTTGCCGGAGCGGGCGAATCCCATACTGTTGATAGCGTGGTTTCTGGGTTTGGTTTGCAGCCGGTCTACCATAACCTGGTGCGGCGTTGGCTGAACAAGCTGGTTGGCCTGGGATTGCTGCTTAAAGATAATGGCACATACACCAGTCCACAGCCGCTGCCCGATCCCGAACTTGAAATTGCCTGGGAAGATACACAGACGGTCATGGCCGATCTGCCTTTTGTGATTGACTATCTGAGCGGCTGCGGGTCAAAGCTCACAGCAGTTGTCACTGGGGCGGAAAGCCCCCTGGAAACCATGTTCCCTGGTGGTACGTTTACGCTGGCGGAAGACCTGTACCAGAATTGGTCGCTCTCTCGCTACTATGCCAGCATTGTGCGGGCCGCGCTGGAGGCGGTTGTCCATGCCCTGCCACCTAACAAGACTCTGCGTATCCTGGAAATCGGCGCTGGCACGGGCGCGACGACGTACTCGCTGCTGCCGGTGCTGCCACCGGAACGGACGGAATACACGTTTACCGATCTGTCTGATATGTTCCTGGCGAACGCGGCGGTTAAATTCAGTGCCTACCCATACATGCGCTACAGCCTGCTGGATATTGAGCAGCCTATCGAGGCGCAAGGGTATGCCCCTGGTCGTTATGATGTGGTCGTTGCCACGAATGTGCTGCACGCCACCCGCGACCTCAACCAGACTGTGAAACACGTCTACAGCCTGCTGGCGCCCGGTGGCGTGCTGCTGCTGGATGAAACTACCGAGCATTTGCCCTGGTTCGATATGACCACCGGCTTGATCGGCGGTTGGCAGCGTTTTGAAGATGACCTCCGCCATGATAACCCGCTCCTCAGGCCAGAGAAATGGGTGGAAGTCTTGCAGGCGCATGGTTTCACGACCTTGCAGGCCTGGCCGGAAGCCGGCGCTGCAACTGAAGTGCTTGGGCAGCATATCATCGTTGCCCAGACTCCGCAGACTGGTTACGCCACATATGGTGCGGCGGATGACCTGGTCGTGATGTTTGAGCGTGCCGCCAGTGATCCTCAGGCTGCCTTTGAAAACACGGCACAGGCCTTCATCGAGGAGCTTCAGGCCGCGCTGCCAGACGAACGCCACGAGATGTTAGTGGATTTCGTGCGGACGCGGGTTGCCAGGGTGCTGCGTATCGAGGCCGGACAAACCCTCGACCCGCACCAACGTCTGCTCGATATGGGACTGGATTCGCTCATGGCGCTCGAACTGCGTACACTGTTAGGGGGCGGGCTGTTCTTGCCGGAAGCCCTGCCAGCGACGCTGGTTTTTGACTATCCGACAATGGACGCGGTAGCGACTTACCTTGAAAGTGTTCTGCAGCCGGCGGGTGAAGATGCCGCCAGGCCTGCCGCGGCAGCCGCTGATGAGCGGGCCAGGGCAGCACGGCAGTCGGAGATTGCCGACCTTTCCGATGAGGAAGTCGCCGCTCTGCTGCTGAAAAAATTCCGGCGCTGATCTGCAATTTAGGTGTAAGTTATGTTTCTGACGTATTCTCTAATCATGTGGATTCAGCAGAGGACAACTCTATGACTATGACCGGCAATACGGGCGATGCACAACTCTCACCATTGAAGCAGGCATTTCTGGCGCTGGAAGACCTGCAGGCCCGGCTTGATGCGGTTGAATATGCCCGCACCGAACCCATCGCTGTAGTTGGGATGGGCTGTCGTTTTCCTGGCGGGGCGGATAATCCCGCCTTGTTCTGGGATTTGATGTGGAACAGCGGCGAAACGATCAGTGACATCCCCGCAGATCGTTGGAATGTAGACACCTTTTTTGACCCCGACCCGGATGTACCAGGCAAGAGTTCGGTACGGGTGGGGTCATTCATCAACCAGCCGGTGGATGCCTTCGACCCGCAGGTATTTGGCATTTCCCCCCGCGAGGCCGCCAGCATGGACCCGCAGCAGCGTCTGCTCCTGGAAGTAGGGTGGGAAGCACTGGAAGATGCTGGCATGGCACCGGATCAGCTTTCCGGCGTGGCGGCGGGTGTCTTTGTGGCTGTGACGAGCAGCGACTATGCACAGTTGTTCCTCAAAACCGGCGACCCGACTCTGCTGGATGCGTATTATGCCTCCGGTATCGCTCACAGCGTCGTCTCCGGGCGGCTGTCGTATGTCCTGGGGCTGCAAGGGCCGAGTCTTACAGTAGATACGGCCTGTTCGTCGTCGCTGGTCACGCTACATCTGGCGGTGCAGAGTTTACGCAGTGGGGAATGCCGGATGGCGCTGGCCGGGGGCGTCAACCTGATGCTCTCGCCCGATAACTATATTGCCCTTTCCAAATATGGCATGTTAGCACCTGATGGCCGCTGCAAGACCTTTGACGTCGACGCCAACGGCTTTTTACGCGGGGAAGGCTGCGGCATGGTCGTCCTGAAACGCCTTTCCGACGCGCAGGCCGATGGCGACCGTATCCTCGCGGTGATACGCGGTTCGGCGCTCAACCAGGACGGCCCCAGCAGCGGTCTGACCGCTCCTAACGGCCCGGCACAGCAAGCAGTCATCCGCGCCGCGCTGGAAAATGCCCAGGTCGCGCCGGAACTGGTCAGTTATATCGAAACGCACGGCACGGGAACATCGTTAGGTGACCCGATTGAAGTGCAGGCGCTGGGTGCAGTGTTATGCACCGGGCGTTCTGCCGATAACCCACTCATCATCGGCTCGGTGAAAACCAACATCGGCCACCTGGAAGCCTCGGCGGGTGTGGCCGGATTCATCAAGGCGGTCCTGTGTTTGCAGCACCGCGAAATCCCGCCGCACCTGCATTTCCATAACCCCAGCCCACATATCCCCTGGCAAAAGTGGCCGATTGTCGTGCCAACCGAGCGGATGTCCTGGGAAGGCGTGGACGGGCGGCTGCTCGCTGGGGTGAGTTCCTTCGGCTTCAGCGGCACGAACGCCCATATCATCCTTGAAGCCGCGCCCGACCCTGAGTCGATTGAAGGTGAAGACCGCCGCCCGCTGCATCTCCTGGCGCTTTCCGGAAAAAATGACGATGCCCTGCACGCCCAGGCCAGGCAGTTGAGCGCCTACCTTGCAAAGACGCCTGATCCCGCTATTGAAGATGTGTGCTTCACCACCAATACTGGGCGGGCGCACCTCAACCACCGTCTGGCGGTTACGGCGGAATCGGCGGCGGAACTGCGCGAAAAACTGGATGCCTTTGTAACCAGAGGAGAAGCCCCCGGCCTGATAAGCGGGCTGGTCGAGCGCGTGGATAAGCCAAAAATCGCGTTCTTGTTCACCGGGCAGGGCGCTCAGTATATCCAGATGGGGCGGCAGTTGTATGAGACGCAGCCGGTTTTCCGTGCTGCGTTAGATCGCTGCGCCACAATTTTAGAACCATACCTGGATCACCCGCTGCTGTCAGTCATGTACCCCGAAGCGGGCGTGGAATCGGCGCTTTTGGACGATACGGCCTATACGCAACCAGCGTTATTCGCGCTCGAATATGCTCTGGCCGAACTGTGGCGCTCCTGGGGCGTTGAGCCGTCCGCTGTCATGGGGCACAGTGTCGGTGAATTTGTCGCGGCGTGTGTGGCCGGGGTGTTCAGCCTGGAAGACGGGCTGCGCCTGATCGCCGAACGCGGGCGGTTGATGAGCGGTTTACCCGCCGGCGGGGCGATGACCGCCGTTTTTGCCGATGAAGCGCGGGTGCAGGCGGCTATCGCGCCGTACAGCGACTCGGTATCTATCGCCGCCGTGAACGGCCCTGACAGCATCGTGATTTCCGGCGCAGGGGCGGATGTGGAAGCGATTATGGCCGCGCTGAAAGCCGAGGGCGTCAAGTCGAAACGGCTTATCGTGTCCCATGCTTTCCATTCCCCGTTGATGACCCCGATTCTCCAATCATTCGAGAAGGTCGCCGCCTCGGTGCAGTACGCGCCGCCGCGTATCCGCCTGTTTTCGAATGTCACCGGCCAGGCTGCCGGGCCAGACCTGCTCTCCCCGACCTATTGGCGCGATCATGTGCGCCAGCCAGTGCAATTTGCCCGTACCATTGAATCGTTGAGCCAGCAGGGATACGAAATCTTTCTCGAAATTGGCCCCAGCCCGACTCTGCTGGGGATGGGGCAGCGCTGCCTGGCTGATGTTGATAATCCCGGCGTGTGGCTGCCGTCGCTCCGTCCTGGACGCGATGACTGGGAGCAGATATTAGGCAGCCTGGGGGCGCTGTATATCGAAGGGGTGCGCGTGAACTGGGCGGGCTTTGCAGGCGACTATCCACACCGCAAAATCGCGCTGCCCACCTACCCCTTCCAGCGCGGTAGCTATTGGGTGCAGCAGTTGAAGGCCAATACCCGGTGGTCAGTCACGCCGCAGGGCGACATCCTGCACCCGCTGTTGGGCAGCCGCCTACGTTCCCCGCTCAAAGCCATTCAGTACGAAAACACCCTGTTCACCGACCAATTGACATACCTCAACGACCACCGGATTTACGGCACGGCGCTGCTCCCGGCTACTGGGTTTATCGAAACAGCGGCGGCAGCGGGACGGCTGGTCTACGGTGGCGGCCAGGTCGAGGACTTCGTGATTCATGATGCGCTGGTCGTGGGTGAGGACGGGCGGAAGGTTCAGGTTATTGTCACCCCGGTTGAAGATGAACGCGCCACCTTTGAGTGCTTCAGCCAGGGTGCAGACGAAGACGACTGGCGGCCACATGCTTCCGGCACGCTCAGTGCAGCCATGCCCGCCACGCCACCTGCCGTCTCTCTCGGTACAGTACGTTCCCGGTGTACCGAAGTCGTCACCGCCGAGGCGCACTATGCCCGGCTGCGCAACAGTGGGCTGGACTTTGGTGACAGCCTGAAAGGTGTCGTAGAAATCCGGCGGCGGGATGGTGAAGCGCTCGGTCAGATTCGCCTGCCCGACGCTTATGCACCCGAACTCGCGGCCTACCATATTCACCCGGCGCTGCTGGATGCCTGTTTGCAGAGCATGGCTGCCGCGATGCCAGATACCAACGAGATATTCCTGCCCCTGAGCTTTGACTATTTCCGTCTGTACCATCCGGTTACGGCTGAGGTGTGGGCTTATGCCCAGGTGCGCGCCGGGCATGACGGCCAGGGCGAAACTTTCAGCGGCGATGTCCAGGTGCTGGACGCAAACGGCCATGTCCTTGCGGAAATCCTGGGGATGCGCTTCAAACGCGCCGGCCAGGATGTGCTGCTCAACCTCGCGCAGTCTCAGGTGGAAGACTGGCTTTACGAAGTAGATTGGCTGCCGCTCGAAGGGTTTGAGCAAGCCGCTGAACCGGTAGAAAACATCGCTCTGCCTGCGCCGGAGGCACTGGCCGGTGAACTGTATCCCCGGCTCGTCTCCCTGGCGGACGAATACCGGCTGCCACGCTATACCGGCGGGTTGCTGCCATTGCTGGATACCCTGAGCAGTGCCTACATTGTCAATGCCTTGCAACGGTTGGGCTGGCAGCCCGGCTTGGGCGAACGCTTCTCTACCGGAACACTGAACGATCACTTGGGAATCCGCCAGCTACACCACCGTCTACTGCTGGGGCGGCTGCTCGACATCCTGTGCGAGGACGGCTTGCTGGAGCGCCATGGCGACGAGTGGGTGGTTATACAGCCATTCCCGACCCCCCGTGATATGAGTGAACTGCTCAACGAACTGCTGGTTGAGTACCCCGAATATGGCGCACAACTGGAGATTACCGGGCGCTGCGGTCAACAGCTTGCCGAGGCGCTGGCCGGGCAGGTGGACTACCTGCAACTGCTCTTTCCGGATGGCGCAATTGCCACCGCCGAACGATTGTACCGCGAGCCACCGGTCGCCCACATCTATAATGGCATTGTGGGGCAGGCGGTTCAGGCGGCACTCGCCCAACTGCCGGGGGATCGCCCGATTCGCATCCTCGAAATCGGTGGAGGTACGGGCGGCACAACATCGTATGTCGCGCCGGTACTCCCGGCAGACCGGGTATCGTATCTCTTTACTGATATTTCGCCGCTCTTCATCGCCAGGGCGGAACAGAAATTTGCTGAATACCCGTTTATCCGCTTCCAGACGCTCGACCTGGAAGCCGACCCCGCCGCGCAAGGCCTGGCCGGGGATCAGTTTGACATCGTGATTGCCGCCAATGTGATTCACGCCACCGCCGATCTGCACCAGACGTTAAGCCGCATCCAGCGGTTGCTTGTGCCGGGCGGGCTGCTGCTCATGCTGGAAATCACCGCGCCGGAACGCTGGGTAGATATCACCTTCGGGCTGACCGACGGCTGGTGGCGCTTCACAGATCATGACTTGCGCCCCGATTACCCGCTGCTCAAACCGGCGCAATGGTTCGATGCGCTGCACGAAGCCGGGTTCAGTGGAGCGGCGGCGCTGCCGGAAACCAGCGCCGACTTTATGGAGCAAGCTGTCATTATCGCCCAACGGGCGGCAGGAGTCCCCGGCAACTGGCTCATTTTTGCGGATAGCAGCGGCACTGGACAGGCCTTAGCTGCCGACCTCAACGCACGCGGGCAAAGCTATGCGCTGGTCGTGCCGGGCGAGTCGTATGCGGCGCTGAACGGGAACACCTGGCAAATCAATCCGGCAGAGGCTGCCGATTACCGCCGTCTCCTGCAAGATGCGGCGGGCGGCGCGGCCTATCGTGGTGTGATTCACCTGTGGAGTCTTGATGTAGGGGCAGAGGCACTCGAATGGGCGCAGCCATTGAGTTATGGCAGCGCGTTATACCTTGTTCAGGCGTTGACAACCCTGGCTGAGCCGCCGCGTTTGTGGCTGGTCACGCAGGGGGCACAGCCTGCCGCCGGAACGATGCCGGAGGCGGTGATGCAGTCGCCGCTGTGGGGGTTGGGCAAGGTCATCGCCCTGGAACACCCGGAATTACGCTGTGTGCGCGTTGACCTCGACCCGGCGGACGCCGCTGGCAGTCTCGCGCTGCTGGCCGAGGCTATCTGGCAGAATGACGCCGAAGACCAGCTTGCGGTTCGGCATGGCGCATGGACAGCGGCGCGGCTGGTACGCAGTCGGGGTGAAGTGCTTAACCGCCCCAATTCTGACCGCCCCATGCAGTTGCAGATTACAGCACGGGGCACGCTGGATAACCTGGTTTTACAGCCGGTTGCCCGCCAGCGACCTGGCCCTGGACAGATCGAAATCCGCGTTCAGGCCACCGGCCTGAACTTCAAGGATGTTATGAACACGCTTGGTATGTACCCTGGCGATCCCGGCCCATTAGGCGGTGAATGCGCCGGGGTAGTGACGACTGTTGGCGCAGATGTGGCCGGTATCCAACCGGGCGATGCGGTCATCGCCCTGGCCGGAGGTAGTTTCAGCACTTACGCCATCACTGATGCGGTGCTGGCCGTCCCCAAACCGCCGCGCCTTTCGTTCGAGGAAGCCGCTACTATCGCTATCCCCTTTATCACGGCCTACTATACCCTCATCCATCTGGGCGGGTTGTCGGCGGGTGAGCGCGTGCTGATCCATGCCGGCGCCGGGGGTGTGGGTATGGCAGCGATACAGTTGGCGCAGCGGGCCGGGGCGGAAATTTTCGCCACTGCTGGTAGCCCGGAAAAACGTGTGTTCCTCCAGGAAATGGGTGTGCAGCATGTGATGGACTCACGCTCGCTGGATTTTGCTGACGAGATAATGCAGATCACTGGCGGGCGCGGCGTGGATATGGTGCTGAACTCTTTGGCAGGGGACTTCATCCCTAAAAGTCTGTCGGTGTTGGCGGACAATGGGCGCTTCCTGGAAATTGGCAAGAGTGGGCTGCTCACCCCGGAAGAGGCGGCAGCCCTGGGGGGTGGTAAGTCGTACTTTATCGTGGACTGGACAGGCGATACCCGCGACAACCCGGCGCTTATCCGGGACATTCTGCTGGAAATCACCGCCCTGATTGAAGAAGGGGCGCTGCACCCGCTGCCTTTCCGCGCCTTCCCGTTGCAGGACGCAGTGAGCGCGTTCCGCTATATGGCGGCGGCGCGGCATACCGGCAAGATTGTCATTTCCCAAGAAACCGACGCGCTGGTTCGCCCGGACGCCACCTACTGGATTACTGGCGGGTTGGGCGGTCTGGGGCTGCTGGTTGCGGAATGGCTGGTGGAACAGGGCGCGGACAGTCTGGTACTGATGGGGCGGCGTGGCGCGGCTGAAACCGCCCGCGAAGCCATTGCCCGCATGGAGCAGGCCGGGGCGCAGGTAGTCGTTGCCCAGGGGGATGTCTCGTCCGAGGTGGACGTGAGCCGTATCCTGGAAGACATCAACCGTTCCCTGCCGCCGCTGCGGGGCATTATACACTCAGCGGGTGTGCTTGATGACGGCGGGCTGCTGGGACAGGATTGGAGCCGCTTTGATACCGTGTTCGCCCCCAAAGTAGTCGGCACCTGGCATCTGCACCGCCTGACTTATCACCTCCCGCTCGATTTCTTTGTGATGTTCTCGTCGGTGGCCTCGCTCATCGGGTCGCCGGGACAAGGCAACCATGCCGCTGCTAACACGTTTATGGACGTGCTTGCCTATCACCGGCGGGCGCAGGGACTCCCGGCCCTGAGCATTAACTGGGGTGCGTGGTCGGAAATCGGCGCGGCGGTAGAATATGACGTTGTCGGGCGGATTGACACGCAGGGCGTGGGTGTAATCCCACCGCAAGACGGGCTGCGCGTATTGGAACGCTTAATGCAAGGTCGGGCGGCGCAGATCGGCGTCATGCCGGTGGTGTGGTCAAAGTTTCTGCGACGTTTCGCCAGTGGCTCAGAGCCGCGCTTCTTCGCAGAACTCGCCCGCGAAATCCGCCAGCAGCAGGCTGCCACTATTTCCCCCGTTTCCCAGACCGAGTCGCAGCCGGATATTTTGCGCCGGTTGGCGGAGGCTGCCCCGGCCAAACAGCACACGCTCTTGGTGGCTTTTGTTCAGGAGCAGGCGGCGCGGGTGCTGGAACTCGACTCGTCGCGTGCAATCAGCGAACGAATGCCACTCAGTGAGATGGGACTGGACTCGCTGATGGCCGTCGAACTGCGGAATCGCCTCAGCAGCGGGCTGGGACTCAAGCGCACTCTTCCGGCGACACTGGTTTTCGATTACCCGACTGTGGAAGCAATTGCCATTTTCCTGGCGCAAGAGGCCTTGAACCTGAAACCGGCACAGCCTGAAACCACGGCAGTTGTGCCGGAAGAATCGGCCGTGCGTGGGGATGCCGGCGGTGTGACCGGATTGCTGGATGCCCTTGAAAATTTAACGGACGAAGAGATAGACCGCCTTTTATCAGAACAGACCCGGAATAAGGACCAACGAAAATGAGCGATCTTTTTGACCGGATCAGCCAACTTTCCCCTAAACGATTGGCGCTGTTGGTGATGGATTTGCAGGCTAAACTGGATGCCAGCGAACGGCGTAAGCCCGAACCCATCGCCATCATCGGTATGGGTTGCCGTTTCCCCGGCGGTGCGAATAACCCGGAACAATTCTGGGCGAATTTGCAGAATGGCGTGGACTCCATCACCGATATTCCGGCGTCGCGCTGGGATGTCGGCCAGTTCTACGACCCCGACCCGGATGCACCCGGCAAGATTGCCACGATGTGGGGCGGCTTTGTGGACGATATTGATCGTTTTGAGCCGCAGTTCTTTGGCATTTCCCCGCGTGAAGCGGTCACGATAGACCCGCAGCAGCGCCTGATGCTTGAGGTCAGTTGGGAGGCGCTGGAAAGCGCGGGTTATGCTCCCGATAAACTCACTGGCAGCAAAACCGGCGTCTTTGTCGGCATCTGCAACAACGATTACGCCCAGATGGTGCTGAACGGTGATACGGAAAAATTCGATATGTATGTCTCTACTGGGAGCGCCCATAGCGTCGCCTCCGGGCGTATCTCGTACATCCTGGGGCTGCAAGGTCCGGCGGTCTCAGTGGATACAGCCTGTTCTTCCTCGTCGGTGGCGATTTACCTTGCCGTACAGAGCCTGCGCGATGGTGAATGCCGTATGGCGCTGGCAGGAGGTGCGAATGCCATCCTCGCGCCAGAGGTGACAGTCACGCTTTCGAAGGCGAATATGATGGCGTCGGACGGGCGCTGCAAGGCGTTTGACGAATCCGCTGACGGCTTTGTGCGTTCCGAAGGCAGCGGTGCAGTGGTGCTGAAGCGTCTTTCCGACGCAGTGGCCGATGGCGATTCTATCCTGGCGGTGATTCGCGGCGCGGCCATCAATCAGGATGGGCGCAGCAACGGTCTGACCGCCCCTAACGGCCCGTCGCAGGTCTCGGTTATCCGGGATGCGCTGATGAATGCCGGGCTTGAGCCGCATGAGATCAGCTACGTGGAAACGCACGGCACGGGGACATCATTGGGCGACCCGATTGAAGTGCAGGCGTTGGGTGCGGCACTTGGGAAAGACCGTCCGGCAGGCCAGCCGTTGATGATCGGTTCGGTCAAAACCAATATCGGCCACCTCGAATCGGCGGCAGGCATCGCAGGCCTCATCAAGCTCATCCTGAGTCTGCAACATCGCGAGATTCCGCCCCATCTCCATTTTCATCATCCCAGTTCGTATATTGCCTGGGACGAACTACCGGTCACAGTGCCTACCGAGCGCACCCCCTGGGAACTCCCAACAGGAACGCGGATTGGTGGCCTGAGTTCGTTCGGCTTCAGCGGCACTAACGTACATCTCATCGTGGAAGAAGCCCCCGTCCGCCACCCCGAACCGGTGGAAATCGAGCGACCATCGCATATCCTGACACTTTCTGCCCGCACGGAACCGGCGCTGCAACAGCTGGTCGAGCGTTACCGGGATGCACTGGCAGGACAAACACCGGGCTCACTTCCTGACGTCTGCTTTACGGCTAATGCCGGGCGAGCACACCTCAGTCACAGGCTGGCGCTGGTGGCCGACACCCTGCCGGAAATGAGGGACACCCTGTCGGCCTATTTACGAGGTGAGACGCCGGGCAACATGGTCATCGGCCAGACCGGGCCGCGCTTGGGGGCGGTGTTCCTGTTCACCGGGCAGGGTTCGCAGCATGTGGATATGGGGCGGGCGCTTTATGAGACGCAGCCGACTTTCCGCCGGGCTCTTGACCAGTGCGACGAGATTTTACAACCACTGTTAGGGCAGTCGCTCCTGGCGGTGCTGTACCCCGAACCTGGACAGGACTCGCCGCTCAATGACATCTTTTTCGCGCAACCGGCGCAGTTCGCTATCGAATATGCGCTGGCTGAATTATGGCGTTCGTGGGGCGTGGTGCCATCGGTAGTCATGGGGCACAGTGTAGGAGAATACGCTGCCGCCTGTGTCGCCGGGGTATTCAGCCTGGAAGACGGGTTGAAGCTGGTAGCAGCGCGGGGGCGGCTGATGCAGTCCGTCTCGCAGTCCGGCGAGATGGCAACCGTGTTTGGCTCGTATGAACGGGTCGCGGCGGCTGTCCAACCCTATACTGACCGGGTTTCTATCGCGGCAGTGAACGGGCCGGAAAGTGTGGTGATTTCCGGCGAGAAAGACGCGGTGCAGGCCGTCATAGACGCACTCAAAGGCGAGCGGATTCGCGCCCGGCACTTACAGGTGACAACGGCTTCGCATTCCCCGCTCATGAATCCGCTGCTCGATGAGTTTTGGCGGATAGCGCGGAGTATAGAATTCCGCCCACCGCAGATAGACCTCATTTCCGGGTTGACCGGGCAGCTTGCCGGGCATGAAATCGCGGGCGCTGACTACTGGCGGCGGCACATGCGCGAGAGTGTGCAGTTTTACCCGGCCATGCAGACCCTCTACGCGGGGGGCTATCGGCTGTTTGTCGAGATTGGCCCTGCGCCGAACCTGCTGGAGATGGGACAGCGCTGCGAGTTGGGTGACGATTGCCGCTGGATACCCTCGCTGCGCCCCGGCCATACTGATTGGACGCAGATGCTCAAGAGTCTGGGTGCGTTGTATGTCGCTGGGCTGGACGTTGACTGGGCCGGATTTGACCGGGACTACCCGCGTCGCCGTGTGTCTTTGCCTACCTACCCATTCCAGCGTGAACGTTACTGGCTGGATACCCACGCCACGAGACAGCAGGTTGCCTCATTGGGTGGCGACGCCCTTCACCCGCTCCTCGGCACACGGTTGCGTTCCCCTGTGATTCAGGACATCGTGTACGAGTCGCGCCTCAACGCCTATTACCCGGCGTTCCTTGATCATCACCGGATTTACGGCGCGGTGGTCATGCCATCGCCGGTTTACCTGGAAATGGCACTGGCCGGGGCAGAGGATGCCTTTGGCTCCGCGATGTATGGGGTGGAGAACCTGAGCATTCAGGAAGCGCTGATTTTGCCGGAAGAGGGCTTCCGCACCATTCAGTTGGTTATCAAGCCGGAAGGAACGGGACGCGCTTCATTCCAGGTCTTCAGCCTGGGCGAGCGCGACGAGTGGAAACAGTACGCAAGCGGCGGACTGGCGCTGCATATGGATATGCCGCAGACCACCGACATACTGGTCCTCGCAGACATCCAGGCACGCTGTACCGACGAACTGCCCGGCAGTGCGTATTACGACCAAATTCGGGAAATCGGGCTGGAATTTGGCCCGAATTTCATGGGTATCGAGCATATCTGGCGGCGCGATGGCGAAGCCCTGGGGCAGGTTCAACTGCCGGAGGGACTCATCCACGACACAAAGGCCTACCACATTCACCCGGCCTTCCTGGATGCCTGCTTCCACCTGCTGGGCGTCCCCTTGCCGGACTACACTTTCGACACGACTTATCTTTTGATCGGGATCGACCAGTATCGGTTGTACCGCAAGCCGCAAGGCACGCGCCTGTGGAACCATACGGTATTGGCCTGGCGCGATGATAATCAAGAGACGTTTTCAGGCGATGTCAGGTTGTTCGACGAGGACGGTCAGCTTATCGGCGAGGTGACCGGCTTGCAGCTTAAACGTGCCGGAAAAGATGTGCTCATGCGCTTCGCCCAGCAGCGGCCTGGCGACTGGCTCTACCAGGTTGAATGGCTGCCAAAAGCGCAAACTGCTGCCAGCGGCGTTTCCCCGTTAGCGGGCACGGTGCTGGTGGATACTGCCGCAAGCATGACCTCCCGCCTTGAAGCGCTGGGCGACCAGCATGGGTTAGAAGGATACAGCGGCTTCTTCGCGCATGTGGATCGCCTCGTCGTGGGCTATATCCTGACAGCGTTAGCCCAGTTCGGTGTGGATGTGCATCCCGGTACGCGCTTCGACCCCGATGTACTGGGCGTGAGTGACGACCAGCGGCGGCTGTGGGCGCGACTGCTGGATATGCTGCGGGAGGACGGCGTGGCCCAGCATAGCGATGACGGGTGGGAACTCACTCAGATTCCTGATATAGACATCCGGTCATACTGGTCATGGCTGGTCGAGCAGTATCCCGATTACCGGGCGGAACTGGAGCTGATTGGTCGTTGTGGGCCGCAGTTGGCCGGGACACTGCGCGGCGCAGTTGACCCGGTAGGCCTGCTGTTCCCCGGCGGTTCGCTTAGCTCGCTGGAGCAGATTTACCAGGACGCCCCCTTTGCTCAGGTATATAACACGCTGGTCGAGCAGACCGTCACTAATTTACTGGTAGGCTGGCCGGAGGGTCGCCCGCTGCGTACTCTGGAAATCGGCGCGGGCACTGGCTCAACCACTGCCTATGTGCTGCCAGCACTGCCCGCTGCCGGAGCCGAATACGTCTTCACCGACCTGTCGCCGCTGTTCCTGGAACGCGCCGCCGAAAAATTTGGGGCGCGGCTGCGTTACGAACGGCTGGATATTGAGCAGAATCCTGCCGGACAGGGGTTTGCCGACGGTTCATTTGATCTGGTGATTGCCGCCAACGTCCTGCACGCGACCCAGGATATACGTGAGTCGCTGGTGAATGCTCGTTCGCTGCTTGCACCAGGCGGCATCCTGCTGCTATTGGAAGGTGTCGCCCCGCAGCGTTGGGTAGATGTGACGTTCGGCTTGACCGATGGCTGGTGGCGCTTCCGGGATGCCGATCTTCGCCCGGACTACCCGCTGCTCACCGCGCAAGGCTGGCTGGATATACTGGACAGTGTGGGCTTTGTCGAACCGGCTGCGATTGCTGGAGAGCGCCCAGGGAGCATCCTTTCACAACAAGCGGTCATCCTGGCACGCACTGCGTCAGGAGATGCCGAAGCCGATATGCAGGGGACTTGGTTGATCTTCGCGGATGACGGTGGCTTGGGCGACCAGGTAGCCGCCAGCATAACCGGGCGGGGTGGGCAGTATCGCCTGGTGAAGCCGGGCGAAGCCTATCGTTCCGGTAGTGACTGCACCTGGATTAATCCTTACGAGCCCGGGGATTATCATCATCTTGTACACGATGCCGGGGACAACCTGCGCGGAGTCATCTATCTGTGGGGACTATCGGCGACTCCCGGGGTGGACACGTCGGAAGTGGAACAGGCAGTAGCACAAGAGCTGATCTGCGGCGGCGCGTTGTATGTCACCCAGGCACTCAGCGCACTGTCGCAGCCGGCGGCGTTGTGGATGGTCACGCAGGGGGCGCAGCCAGTAGAGGGTACGGTGAGCGCGCCCGATCAATCTACGCTGTGGGGGCTGGGGCGGGTGATCGCCCTGGAACATCCCGAAATCTGGGGTGGACTGATTGACCTTGACGACCAACCCAGCGAACAGGCAGCGCTTATCCTGGCTGGTATAACACAGATCGATGGTGAAGACCAGGTCGGCTGGCGTCATGGGAAGCGGTATGTCGCTCGGTTGCTGCCCACAACACCCCCGCTGTCAGGGCCGGTTCAGTGGGACGCTGAGGGCGCGTACCTCGTGACCGGTGGCCTGGGCGGATTGGGGTTGAAAATCGCCCGGTGGCTGGCCGAACAGGGCGCGGGGCATCTCGTTTTGATCGGGCGGCGCGGGCTGCCGGGACGTGACCACTGGAACAGTTTGCCGCTGGAGAGTGACGAACGACGCAAAGCAGATGCGATTCTGGCAATTGAGGCGCTGGGGACGCGAGTCACCGTGGAATCAGCGGATGTCAGTGACCGGACGCGGATGACGGCCTTATTCGCCCGCTTTGGTGATACCCTGCCTCCGCTGCGTGGCATCATCCATGCGGCGGCCAGCCTGAGCAACCAGATGCTGGCGGACATGGACATGAACACGCTGCTCGATTCACTGCGACCCAAAGTCATCGGCACGCATATCCTGGACGACCTCTCTCGCGATATGCCTCTGGATTTCATGGTGTTGTTCTCATCTACAACGGCGCTGTGGGGGTCGCGCTTCCTGGGCCACTATGCGGCGGCCAACACCTTCCTCGACTCGTTTGCCCACTGGCGGCACACGGCTGGGCGACCTGCTCTGAGCATCAATTGGGGGACATGGGATGAGATGCGTGCGGCCACCGCTGAAGGACAGGAACTGGTGACACGCACCGGGTTGAACCGTATGGCATCCGATCAGGCTCTGGCATTTATGGGCGATTTTCTGGGGATTTCTGATCTGGCGCAGATGGTCGTGGCGGCGGTGGACTGGTCGGTACTGAAACCGATCTACGAAGCACGCGGCCAGCGGGCGCTCCTGGAACGAGTCGGCGTTCGGCAGCACGCGACGAAGGCGATACAAACGGAGGCTAAAGTGTCTGACCTGCTACAAAAACTGAGCGAAGCGCACCCTGACGACCATCATGATATTCTTTTGGCGCATGTCCGGACGGAAGCGGCTTCAGTGCTGGGTATCGCTCGCCCCGAAGAAATAGACATTCACCAGGGGCTGTTTGAGATGGGTATGGACTCGCTGATGTCGGTCGAACTTAAAGGGCGGCTGGAAGTCAGTGTGGAACACGCGCTGCCATCCACGCTGACATTCAATTATCCGACGGTGGCAGAACTTGTGGAATACCTGACGACGAACGTGCTGTCCGAAAAATCGACTGCTTCACCCACCAATGAAGCCTCCGTGCCGGAAGTCGCCAGTACACCGGACAGCAGCGACCTGGATGATCTTTCCGAAGATGAACTGGCCGCGCTCTTGAGCAAGAAACTGCGATTGAAATGATATCTGTGTGAGGTGGCATGTGGTGCTACTGATGATGTGTGTGCTGCTGTTATCGGGATGTGTATGGCAAGATGTTTTTACGGTGTTGGATACTTTCCAGGAATCGCCACCACAGACCACCAATATTGCTTATGGCAGCGGGCCGGATAACATCCTGGACGTGTACCTGCCGGCGCAAGGCAGTGGGCCTTTTCCGGTGGTAATGCTGATTCACGGCACTGAGGTTAATAAAGACTACTTCACCGGTACCAATACCGTGCAAGACCTCGTGGCACAGGGTTACGCCGCCGTTTCAATTCACTACCCTGAGCCTACACCGGCCAATCCCAATTCGGTGATGGATGATGCCGCCTGCGCCCTGGCCTGGATTCACAACAGCAGCAGGATGTATCCTTTTGATACCAGTAATGTGGTCGTCCTGGGGCATTCTCGCGGAGCAGCGATGGCGATCCTACTGGCTATGATAGATGAACCAGGACTGTTGCTCGGTAACTGTGAGTACCGTCTTCCGGACGCCAATTGGGTGAAAGGGGCGGTGGGGTATGGGGGTAGTTATGCTGTGCCCGCAGTGAGCTTTGCGAACCCTAATTTCCAGAAAACCTTGCAGGACTCCGTGGGGATGACAGCCGAGCAGATACAGGCGCTGGAAACCGTACTCTCTACCGTTCCGCCGGAAGAATGGCGCAGCAGCCCGCAAATGCCCGAACCGCTGCGCTTACTCGCAAACTATTTACCGCTGGCCTGGCTGGATGGCAGTGAACCGCCGATATTGCTGGTACATGGCGAAAACGACGAACGCACCCCGGTGATCGAGTCGCAAGCCTTCGCTGATATACTGGTAGCGAAAGGCGTGCCGCTCACGCTGGTCATCATCCCTGGCGCATTCCATCGGCTGAATCAGGACTCTCTGCGCGATCCGCTGTTCAAGTTTCTGGACACAATCACCGGTAGATAGGCAGCATGTTCATTCGTTTATTCTAGGAGCGCTAAACAGTGCAGCTTTGCCGGCTACTGGATGCTGACCAGCACCTGTGCGCCACGCCATAACCCTTCCAGGTCGTAATACAGGCGCTTGCTTTCGAGGAACAGGTGGACGACCACGTTCCCGTAGTCCATCAGAATCCAGCCACTGTCCGCCGTGCCTTCAATCGAAAATGGCAGTTTCTCACACTGCTCTTTCACGCTGTTGCGCACGTTTTCCGCTAATGCTTTAAGCTGGCGGTCGCTGTTGCCGTTACAAATGACAAAGTAGTCTGCAATGATCGCGTCCGGGCGCAGGTCAAGCAGGACGATGTTTTCCGCTTTTTTCTCATCCACAACATGGACGATGTGGCGTGCGAGTTCTTGTGAGTCCAGAAAAGCCTCCTATAGTGTTCAAGACAGTGTCTAAGCGGGCATTGTAGCATAATCGGCATTCAGGGCAATGCTGCCCCGGTTTCTGCCAGGAATGCGCCCAGCGCCGCGATCACGGTATCCGGCTGTTCATCGAGTGGTTGGTGATTCACGCCGGGAAGTTCCAGTAGTCGGGCGTTTTGCAACCGGTGTGCCGCCAGCCGCCCCTCCTGTGGTGGAACAGTGCTGTCTTCCGCGCCGACCAGCACGAGCGTAGGCTGTTGTATCCTCCGCAGTTCCGGTTCCAGGTTCTCGCGGGCGATGCTCGCAAGTGCTCCGGTTGCGGCCTGCCATGACGCCCGTATGAAGTCCTGGCGGATCCGTTCGGCGGCTTCCGCTCCCACATACGCTGGCACACTCAGCAGCGGTGCCAATAGTTCCGATTGTGCCAACCACCAGAACGGCTTGGAACGCGCTAGGGCGAAACTGCCCACCTCGGTACTCACGAGACGATTGAGTTCAAGCGAGAAACGCCCGGTCACAACCGGCGCGAGCAACGCCAGCGCCTCAGCTAATTCGGGGCGCAATAGTGCCAACTTGAGCGCCAGCATCCCGCCCATCGAATGCCCGATGATGGCTTTGGGCTGGATACCATGCTGGTCGCAAAAGTCTATCACCAGGGCGGCATGGTCATTGATGTCGAGCATCGGGTTTGCGGGCAGTGACGGGGATGCGCCGAAACCAGCTAGGTCAATCGCCCAGAAACGTGCGCGACCCTGTAAGGCCTCAATCATCACCTGCCACATCTTGCCCGAACTGGCCCAGCCATGAATCAACAGGACATCTGGCCCGGCTCCGGCGCAGGTATAGTGGAGTTGGGTGGGTTGCGTATGGTTCACTATTGACATACGCTCATTATAGCATGACTCAATGCGGGAAAAGGGGGATGTTTTGCGGTCAACAATGGCAGACTGATTGTAAACCGCTGTACAATGGGTGAGCAACAGTAATTCGTATTAATGGGCAGGCTTTAAGGGTAATCAATTAACCATGAAAGAAACCCAGGCCATTATCGAACGTATCAGCCGGGTGAATACTGGCTTTCAACGGTTACACCTCTCGGTAGATGACTCGTTGAGCCAGATCAAACCCGGCCAATCATTGCTGGCACGTCCGGTTGAAGCGTGGAATCCGTATCTGCGTGAACACTGGTGGCCGGTGACCGTTAGCGCAACGAACATGATTGTCGAGCGCCCCCTTGAGTCACGCTACGAACCTGGTCAAGTCGTGAGCCTGCTCGGTCTAATCGGACAGCCCTACCGTTACCGGCGCACGTTGCGGAATGTGCTGCTGCTGTCGTTTGACGCGCCGCCTACCGCGCTGCTGATGTCTATCGGCTGGTTGCTGGGCAACCAGGTGAGCGTGACTCTCGTGCTGCTGGGTAGTGCCCGACAGTATGATACCGCGCATCTGCCGCCGGAACTGGAGATCATTCACGGGGAGGATGATTTTGGCTGGCCGGATCGGGTGATGACCGTGGGCTGGGCAGATCAGGTCTTTGTGACTGTCGCGCCTGATGACGAATTAGGTCGGTTTGCGAAGGTATGGACGCTCTTCAAGGAACTACGGGCGGACATCCCCCCCAATTACCTGTTTGGTGTCTTCCAGCCGGAACTGCCCTGTGGTGTGGGGGCGTGCCAGGCGTGCCTGGTGGGGCTGCGTGGGAATACTGTGCGGACGATCTGCCAGGATGGGCCGGCGATTGACCTGACGCAGGTGCCGCTGTTATGACGCTGCGTTCGGCGGTCTGCTTTTTCGCCCACCCGGACGACGAGACGATTTTGGCGGGCGGCATCATAACGCTGCTGGCGCGACAAGGCGTGCTTGTGCAGGTCGTGTGCGCCACGCGGGGCGAAGGCGGCGAGGTGGGCGACCCGCCGGTTGTCCCCAATCGAGATCTGTTAGGTGCAGCACGGGAAGCTGAGCTGCGCTGCGCGGTACACACATTGGGCGCGTCGGTAACGGTGCTGGACTATATAGACCCGACGGTGGGCGAGGGTGAGGCGCTCTACCCATTTGCGGTGGCTTTCGACATGCTGGCAGCACAGTTTGGGGAAATCGCCCGTCACTATCAGGCCGATCTGGTACTCACACATGGCGTGGATGGCGAATACGGCCACCCGGCGCACCAATTGGTACACCGGGCGGTGCTGGCGGGAGTCCCCGCGGCACTGCCGGAGACCCTGGTTTACACGGTTGCGGCGCGTGTGCCGTCTATTGAAGATCGGCTGTGGAATCAGAGTGAAACGGCTCACCTCGCGCTGGATATTCAACCCTGGGGCGCGGCTAAAGTAGGCGCGATGCTGTGCCATGTGTCGCAGCATGCACTGTTTAAGCGTCGTCGAGGGCTTCAGACCGTGCCAGAAGCGCTGCGAACCACCGAGTCCGTGCGCCGTTCCTGGCCGGATACACGTGGCGAACCACCCCAAGACGCTTTTACCAGTCTGCTCCGTGAAGCCGGGGCATGGTTATTGGAGTAGAAGGACGCTTATGGCTTTTGAGATTACCCGACCCGGGAAAAACAGCCTGGTTGTTGAAACCCCTGTAATGCCATCCGCTGGTATTTTCGGCTTTGGCGATGTGTACCGCGACCTGATTAAAGTTGAGAAGCTGGGCGCGATTGTCACCAACCCGGTGACGTACCAACCCTGGCAGGTTGCCACCGGGACGCGGGTGATTCCGCTGGATGCTGGGGTACTCGTGCATACCGGACTGCCCAATCCTGGCCTGAGCAAGGTGCTGAACCAGTATCGCGGCTTATGGGATCGCTACCCGATGCCAGTGATTCTGCATCTCGTTAGCACGACGGTGGAGCATGTGCGGCGCGGCGCGGAACGGATTGACGAAGAAACCAGCGTGGACGCAATTGAACTCGGCCTAAATGACGATGTGGACTGGTCGGAAGCCGAACACCTGACAAAGGCAGCAGTTCAGGCCACCGAAAAACCCGTGCTGGTGCGCTTGCCGCTGCATGATGCGCTGGCTGTCGCTGAGGCCGTCATGGATGCCGGAGCGGGTGCATTGGTCGTGGCCGCGCCGCCTCGAGGGACAGCTCGTGACCCGCATACCGGCAAACTTGTGAGTGGCCGAGTATACGGCCCGTTAGTGAAACCGGCAGTGCTGCGCGTGGTAGGGCAGCTTGCCCGTAAGGTAGATATTCCGGTGATTGGGGCGGGTGGCATTCATACCCAGCAGGATGCTCGCGATTATATTGAGGCCGGAGCGCGGGCTGTGCAGGTCGATTCTGCCACCTGGATACAGCCCAAAATCATCGAATTCATCGCTCGTGACCTGGGTGGGTGGGTACTCACGCGGGAAGTTGGGGCGCTGGCCGACGAGTGGCATCCGGGCATCGGTGAAACCGAACGCAAAGCAGAAGATGCCGGACAATCGGCTGAACCCGGCGATGCATCCACCAAGCCGACGGGGTAACTGCGAGCCGCTGTGTGTTGAGATTACCCAGACGCTTGCGCTCTAGGCCTGGGCAAGCTGATCGGTGGCCGAATCGTCAGCGTGTTTGGCCCCATCTTCGCCTTCGGTATGTCGCAGCGGAATCACACCAGTGATACCACCACTGTCTTCGTCAAACTCCGGCAAGTTGGGCTGCGCGGATTGGTCGGATTCCTGCCGCGTGTCTGGTTCGACATCTACGCGTGGCATCACGCCGGTCTGGGAGCCTGCGTGGGTGGGTTTCTTGGGTTTATCGGACATCACATTTATCCCCCATGTGCTGCTTATCAATTTTATTGTACAGTACCTGTCTGCCAATACAAACACTTTTGGGCAGTTTTGCGCTTGTGTTCAGGCCTCACCCTAGCGCCGTTTTCCACCCGGAGGGGATGTCCCCGGTATAGGTGATGTCATCCGCTCCCAGGAAGCCAGCCAGATTCTGAATTGCTTTGGAGACGCTTCGTGCCGTGGTTTTGTTCCCAGGGGCATCCGGCTCGGCATAAACTGCCTGGATATTGAGTCGCCCGGTTTTGCGATCCATCTTCGGGTCAATCCGCCCGATGATCTGATCCCCATGCAGGATAGGTAGCACATAGTAGCCGTACTGTCGTTTGGCTTTCGGCACGTAGATTTCAATGCGGAACAGGAAGTCAAACATCAGTTCGGTGCGATCCCGGTCACAGATGAGGTTATCAAAAGGCGAGAGTAATGTCGTGCGCGGCTGCCAGTCCCCGGCCTCCAGGTTGTCGAGCAGGGGAAGGTCATCGGTGTGTATGTACCAGGTGCCCGGCCACATTGTCCCGGAATCCACGACTTTGACACGTTGGATGCACCCATCGGCCTCCAGCTTTTTCATCACAACCGGCAGGTTGTGGTAGCGGTTGCGGATGTAATGCCGCTTGATGTGCATGGCCGTCCCCACACCCAGCGCCCGCAGCGACCGCTGCACCGCCCGATAGACGACCACCTCCCGTTCGAGTTCTTCGCGGGGCGTCCACTCTGGCAAATGGCGTTCGCTCAGGTCCCACAACCGTTGTAACCCTTTGCGCCCGGAAACCATGATTTTGCCCTGTGACCACAGGTAGTCAAGCATCTGGTTGACGTTGCGCCCGCTCGTCCAGCCGGTAGAGTGCCAGCCAACTTCGGTGGAGTCGGTGAATGCCTGCGACGGCAGCGGGCCATTCTGCTCAATTTCCGTCAGGATATGGTGATAAAGTCCCTGGTTTTCCGCGATCCACTT
Organism: uncultured Chloroflexota bacterium; assembly: GCA_937974245.1. Taxonomy (GTDB): domain Bacteria; phylum Chloroflexota; class Anaerolineae; order Aggregatilineales; family Phototrophicaceae; genus JACKCG01. Next base: position 45,832 of record CALJKV010000026.1, read on the forward strand.
GCGGGCGCGCTGCCCCCATTCCGATTCGCTCGTGCCGTAACGCCGCATCATGTCGGCATGGATTGGGTAATCTTCGGTGGGGACAATCGAGGCGGCGTGCGCCCAATACTCGAAAAGGCTGCGATCTTCCCACAACAGGTGGTGGAAATCTTCGGTATTGTAGCGCCCTAACCGGCTCCACAGCACGAGGTACTGCGTGCGGGCCACCGCGTTAATCGGGTCAATCTGGACACAGTTCAGGTCGCGTATCAGATCGAGAATGCCGCCCGGCGTGGCGGGCGTCTCCGGCCCGGCCAACCGCTGGCGGGCGATGGCGAGACGGCGGGCGATTTGCGGTGTGATGGTGCGCACTGGATGCGGCATGATTCCCCCATGCGATACTGGCTGGATGTTAGAACACATATTCTAGCATAAAATCGCAGGATGCGCTACTGAAAATCAAATAGATTTCTTTGCAATATCTCCCTTCATCCCCTACTCAATCAGCCGTCCCTGCATCTCGTCCGGCACCGGCTGCCCCAGGCGGTGGAGCAGAGTCGGCGCGATGTCCATCAACTGGTGACCAGTGACCTGCCCTTTGCCCTTTTCGTGGGGGTCGTAGAGAATAAACATGCCGTTCACCGCATGGTTGGCGTCGTCCGGGCCGGTGTCATTTTCCAGTGTGTAATGCCTGCCATGACCCAGGCTACCCACCGAACGCCAGTGCAAATCCCCAAAATACACCATCAGATCGGGCGCGACATTCCGTACCTGCTGGTAGATCACCTCCGGCTGGAAGACCTGGGTCGCCAGCGGTTCGCCGTCCGGCCCAGGAATGGCCGCCAGCGCCGCCGCCAGTTCATCGCGCACCGCCTGGTACCGTTCCGGCGGGATTGTGCCTTCGGGTTCGCGTACGGCAACATTGAGGAATACCCGTCCGTAATAGCCGCCGCTGCCCCAGGCGCGAGTCCTTGACCAGTCCACTTCCACATCCTCGAATTTTGTCAGTTTGCCTTCCGGCGGGGGAGTCTTGAGCGCCAGCCAGCCGTTCTGCCACAGCCATTCGTTGATGCAGATGCCGCCATCCATGCGCGAAACACCATGATCGCTGACGACCAGCACGGCCGCGTTGTCATCCACTGACTCGAGCAGGTCGCCAATGTTGGTGTCCACCATTTTGTAGTAATCCCGGATCGCGCCATTCAGTGGGTTGTTCGGGTCATACAGGCGGTGCTGCGGGTCATGGAAGCGCCAAAACCCATGATGCAGCCGGTCTACGCCGATATTGACGTACATGAAGAAGTCCCAAGGCTTGTTTTGCAGGGTATGGCGCACCAGTTTGTGCTGGATTGCGGTCATATCGTGCAGGCGGCGTAGCAGCCCGGTCTTGTCGTTGGTACGGAAGCCCTTCACATCGAACTGGTAATCGGGCGTGACCTGGAGCACTTCCTGCTTGAATACCGCCGGGTAGGTGAAGGCGCTCTCGGTGCTGGGGGTGAGGAAGTCAGTCACAAGATGGCCGTTGACCGGGCGGGGTGGGTAGGTTTGCGGCACACCGATCACCACCGACTGTTTACCGGCTTCGCTCAGGTAGTCCCACACCCGTTTGACTTTGACAGCTGCCCCGTTAGCAATCGCCATGTTGTCGTAGGAGTAGTCGGCCCGGTTGCGGAAGCCGTAGATTCCCAGCACGCCAGGGTCGCGGCTGCTCATCATACTCGACCAGGCCGGAATAGTAATACACGGGATGCTCGACGCGAGTTCGCCCCATGTTCCATTTTGCGCCAGGCGTGTCAGGTTCGGCAGGTCGGCGCGAAACTCGCTAAAAATCAGGTGTGGACTGGCGCAGTCCAGCCCCAGTACGATCATGCGCCGGGGTTTCTTGTTACGTCCTGTGAAGATGTTGCGCATATTTCTCGCTTACGTTGGTTAATGGGGTACTATGCGGTTAGCTCCAAGTCAAAAGTGAAAAGTTGAACGTGTTTCCACCTGAAGACTTTGTGCTTTCTACTCGGCACTTTCAACAACTGGCTCAAATAATCCGCTGCCCGAATAAGCTGGCGGCGAGGTCAACAGCCATTTGCGCGGTGCGGTTGCCCTGGTCGAGGATCGGGTTGACTTCCACCAGGTCAAGCGAGCACACGCGGCCATCGTCGGCCAGCATTTCCATCAAAAGGTGCGCCTCGCGGTAGGTAAGACCCCCGGGGACAGGTGTACCAACGCCAGGGGCGATACTGGGGTCGAGCGAGTCCATATCAAAACTCACATGAATATGTTCGACATTCCCCAGGACACGCAGCGCGGCATAGACCACATCAGCAATCCCGATTTTATCAATGTCACTCATGGTAATCACTTTAATTCCGGTGCGGATGATCGCCTCCCGTTCCTTATCGTCCAGATCGCGGATGCCGACCATCACGATCTGATCGGGGCGTAAGCGCCGTTCCCCAATCACCAGTGGCGGGGGACACAGACCCATGAGCGCCGCCACGACCATTCCATGCACGTTGCCGGAAGGCGTTGTCTCCGGCGTGTTGAAATCGGCGTGGGTGTCAATCCACACGACGCCAAGTGACTCGCGGTCCAGCGCGGCGGCAATTGTCCCCAGTGCGATGCTGTGATCGCCCCCTAAGAAGATAGCCGCATCCCCGGCCTGCACGGTTTCCCGCATCGCATTGTGAATATCTTGGGCAACTGCGGCGATGGCCGACGCGTGGTGGGCGCGTTCTTCGCCCGGCAGCACGCCGACTTCCTCCATGCCGCGCACCGGGATATTTCCCTTATCCACAACAGCCAGCCCCAGGCGATTGAGGCGGTTTTGCAACCCGGCATAGCGCATGGCGCTCGGCCCCATATCCACGCCACGCCGGTTCTGCCCTAAGTCCATCGGCACGCCGTACAAGCGTACTTGTCGGAAAGGGGTGTTTCTTGCCTGGCTCACTGCGGTTTTTCCTGTGTATATGTCTGTAGCCTGGTGGATTATACGGGGCAGGGGCGGCGCTGCACAGTGCGAAGGGCTTATTCCGGCGGAGTGAGCAGGGTAGCCTGGTGAAAGCCCACCACCCGCTCAATGAATTCCTCTGGCGCGATGCTCAGGTAATTCCCATGTCCTGCGCCTTCCACCACCCACAATTCCGCCGGGACGCCGGTCTCCTGGGCGCGGGCCAGCATCAACCGGGCGCCGGGCAGCGAAATCTCACGACTGCCATAGATCAGCAGCACCGGGCGCGGCCCGATCTGCGGAATCGCGTTGATCGGACTCAAATCAGTGATGCTGCCCCCGGTGATGAAGTTATAAGTCGTGATAGCGGCAGCCCGGTAGAGACTCTCGAAGTAAGTCCCCTCTCCCAGCGAACCCAGCAGCGCTGCATAATCATGGTAGCCGCCCTCAGCCGAGACTGAGCGTATCGCGGGCAGCCGGGGCATCGCCATCAGGCTGGTTGCCCCCGCCGAGGAAAAGCCGTGCAGTCCGACTCTCGCCGGGTCTACATCCGGGCGACTGACCAGATAGCGATAGGCCGCTTCTACGTCCGCCACTTCTTGATAGCCCAACGAAATCCAACCCTGTGTTGTGCAGACCCGCGACTCAAACAACAGCACAGCAAACCCGGCCTGGTTGAATACCCTGGCATAGTGCAGGCTGCCACCACGCCCGTTGCCATACGCCGGAGTAATCAGGATAGTCGCGCCATTCGCGCCGGGGATAAAGTAGCCCTCAATCACTAAACCGTTGGTGGAGGTAAAGGAGATATCCGTATAGTCGGGATTGAAATCGCCAGGATTGCCGCCGGGGGAACAGGCCGGGTGAGTGAGGGCATACATGCTCACGACACCCAGCAGCAGGGGGAGCAGCACCAGCGCCCCTGCCAGCGCGGCGACAAACAGGCGTAGCAGCCGCAGCCAGTAGCGCCGGGTGCGTCGAGAGGGGGCCGGTGTCATTCTGTCACGTTGCTGAAACGCCTGCCGATCATCACGAGAATAATGCTAAAGAAATACAGTACCATCAGTGGCCCCATGACCAGCATCATGTTGACCGGGTCAATCGTGGGCGTGATAAAGGCTGCCGCGACTGCCGCACCGATAATCGCGATGCGCCAGTTCTTCAGCAGCATCCGCGCACTGACGAAACCAAGCAGCGCCAAGACAAAAAATATCAGCGGTGTTTCAAAAGCAACACCCATCCAGAAGAGCAGCGCTGTCACAAAGCCGAGGTATAGATCGGCTGTCCATTCCGCTGCGAAGAGGTCGGACTGGAAGTTTTCCAGGAAATCGAGTGCCGGGGGAATAAGGATGAACCAGGCAAAAGCGACCCCGGCCAGGAATAACAGTGTGATAAAAGGCAGTGAGAACAGCACCCAGCGTTTTTCATTGCGTTTAAGCGCGGGCAGGATGAACATCATGAGCTGGTAGGTAATGATGGGAATCGAGAGAATACCACCCACCATGAGCGCCACCCGAAAGTAGGAGACGACCCCACCGGTTGGGCCCAGTACGATAAACCGCTCACCATACGGCACTTGCAGGTATTGTAGTATCGGCACAGCGACAATCATCCCGCCGATCGTGCCGATGACCAGTGCTACAATCGATTTGAATAAACGCTGGCGCAGTTCGTTTAGGTGTTCCAACAGGGACATACGCCCCTGTTCGCCTTCTTCTGCTTCCGGTTCGGGCAGCACCTTCTGCGGGGGCGGTGACTGGTGTGAACGTTTGAGTCTGGAAATCATCGCTTTCCTTTAATCCTTGCTGCGATCAGACGAATCTGACCATGAACCAAAGCTCGTGTCCGGCTTGTCCCCGGCGCTGCTGCCTGACCATGACCCCAGATCAGAAGCGGGACGTTCTTCTGACTTTTTGGCCGCAGCTGGTGACCTGGTGGGCCGCCCATTTTCTGGGGGGAGCGCAGCGGCGGCTTTGGTTTCATCCAACGCTTGCTGTAGTGGGTTTGTCACCGGGCTGAGAAATTTCTGTGCCTCGCGGTTGAGGGTCTTCCGGGTAGGTATTTCACGGGGGACTTGCACATCCAGCCCAGCTTCATCAAATTCCTTTTGAATCACGGCTGCGGCTTCCGCCCACATCTGGCGCAGTTTGGCGATATACTTCCCCATGATATATGACCAGTGAATCATGCGCTTCGGCCCGGCGACAACCAGCATAATCATAAAGACGACGACCAGTTCCGCGCCGCCCATACCCAAAATATTCATAGTCGGTTACTCCACGTCCGAGGGGGACAGGATTTTCCAGGCTTCACGACTGTTTTCCGTTACTGCCCCCAACACGCCGTTCACAAATCGGGTAGTGCCCTCTGCTCCGAAGAGCTTAGCGAGTTCAACCGCTTCCGCGATGACCACGTTCACCAACTGCGCCCGGATAAACAGTTCGTAAATCGCCATACGCAGGATATTCCGGTCTATGACAGCCATTTGTTCCAGCGGCCATTCCGGGGCAAAGTGGTGGATCACGAGGTCGAGGCGCTTCCGGTGTTCGGTTACACCCATGACCAGTTGGCGCAGATGGCGGATAGCGCGTTTGTTCATTTCTTCTTCTGCCAGTCGGGTTGCCAGGACTGACCCGACTCCATGACCACTGACATCAATTTCGTACAACACTTGCAAAGCAGCACGTCGCGCCGCGCTGCGTTCAGTTAAAGCTGGGTCGTGTTCGATGACCTCGCTTTTTTCAACGTCATCCATGTTAAAATCAGGGAAAAGAGTCACAGTCTGCTGCTCTCGTGCTTACTACGTCAAATCTTTCACTTGAGTCTACAATACTTTTAGGGGTTTGCCTATGGATGCACTGCAAACTGCAAATTGGATAGTTTCAGTAGAAGGTAGATAAAGGCGGGAAACATGCCCCAAATCGAAACCACGCAAGGACTGATCTGGTACGCTGACCACCGCGACCCGACTGCTCACCGGCCTGTGACGGTGATGATTCATGGCGCGGGCGGCACGCACCTGGATTGGCCGGCAGAACTGCGACGACTGCCGGAAGCCAACACAATTATTCCCGACCTGCCGGGACATGGCAAGAGCCCCGGTTCAGGACACCAGAGTATCACGGCCTATGCAACCAGCATCGTTGCGCTGCTGGATGCGCTTCACATTTCAAAGGCTGTCATCGCCGGACATAGTATGGGCGGTGCAACTGCCCAGACAATTGCGCTCATGCACCCTGACCGCGTGTTGGGGTTGATTCTGGCTGGAACGGGGGCGAAGTTAGGCGTACACCCAGATATTCTCAATGGGGTGCTGACCGAAATGTCACGCACGGTGGGGATGCTGCTGAAAGGATACTGGGGCGACAACCCGCAAAATGAACAGCTGTCCCGGATGAGCCAGCAGCGCCTGCTCGAATTTAACCCGACGATCCTCTTCAACGACTATTCGGCCTGCAACGCCTTTGATATCCGCGACCGCGTGGCGGAAATCCGTAAGCCAACCCTGATTATTGGCGGTACCGAGGATAAGATGACGCCGCTCAAATTCAGCCAGTATTTGCATGACCATATCGCCGGGTCGGAACTGGTGGTGGTCGAAACCGCGGCCCATATGATGTTGCTGGAGCAGCCCCAGTTCGTGGCCGACGCGGTGCAGAAGTGGCTGGCGAATCTGCACGCACAGTAATGAGTATCGGCAGTTTCACCGTACAGGAGTAAGGATATGATCACAACAAACTGGCAGCCGCCCGAACACTGGGCAAAAATCACGACGATTGACGCCCACACCGCCGGGGAGCCGCTGCGGGTGATTACCGGCGGGTTTCCTGATCTGCCGGGCGGCACGATTCTCGCCAAACGGCAGTACGCCCGCGAACATTACGACCATTTTCGCCGGGCGTTGATGTGGGAGCCGCGCGGCCACGCCGATATGTACGGCTGTATCCTGACGCCGCCGACCACGCCGGGCGCGGATGTGGGCGTGCTGTTCCTGCATAACGAGGGGTATAGTACGATGTGCGGACATGGCATCATCGGGCTAGTGAAAGTCGGCATTGAAACCGGGATGCTGCCCGTTAAAGAGCGCATCGAGATTGATACCCCTGCCGGACGGGTGAGTGCCAGGGCACACCTGCGCGGCGGCACTGTCGAGCGTGTCTCGTTCCTGAATGTGCCATCGTTCGTACTGGTGGCGGATTTGCAGGTGGATGTGCCGGGCATGGGGCAAGTGACCTGTGACATCGCGTTTGGCGGGGCGTTTTATGCTTATGTGGACGCCGACGCGGTGGGTGTCAGTCTCGCGCCGGAGAACTACCGAGGCATGATTGATGCCGGGATGCGCATCAAGCGGGCCGTAATGGAGCAGTACACGATTATTCATCCCGATGGCGATGCCGATTTGAACTTTCTCTACGGCACGATTTTCGTGAAACTCCTGCCGGACTCTGCCATTCACAGCCGGAATGTGTGTATCTTCGCGGAGGGCGAGGTTGATCGCTGTCCCACCGGGACAGGTGTGAGCGGACGGTTGGCGATTCACCACCGCCGGGGGGAAATCCAGCCGGGCGAGACGATCACAATTGAGAGTATCATCGCCACTCAATTCACCGGGCGCGTGGCCGAAGTCACCCAGGTGCAGGGCGTCCCGGCCATCATCCCGGAGGTTTCCGGCACGGCGCATATCACCGGGCGCAATGAATTCTGGATTGACCCGGACGACCCGCTGCGCGAGGGTTTCTTTTTGAGGTGAGTCAGGAAAGCAGATAGTGAAAAGTGCCGGGTTGAAGGTGGAGCGACGTGGTATTTCAGCCTTTGCCTTGTACCTATAGTCTGTTACTTCCAGGAGATCAGCATGCCAGAGATACGCATCCTTACCGGGCAGGACGTCCGCGCCGCGCTCACCATGCCGGAGGCCATCACCGCCGTGCGCGAAGGGTTTATCGCACTCTCTACCGGGCAGGCCATTGTGCCGGTACGGGGCGTGTTTGAGCAGCCCCAGGGCGTCACCCTGACAATGCCGGCTCACATCCAGGGTGCGGCCATCAGCACGGTGAAAGTCGTCTCAGTGTTCCCCGGCAACCGGGAAAAAGGTCTTCCAGCGGTGACGGCGGTGGTGCTGGTTCTGGATGCCTCCACTGGAAAGCCGATGGCGCTGCTGGATGGCACGACCCTCACGGCAATACGTACTGGGGCGGCTTCCGGCGTGGCAACCAACCTGTTGGCACGGCCTGATGCGCATATCCTGGGTGTGATCGGCGCCGGGCCGCAGGCGCGAACGCAAATTGAAGCGGTATGTGCTGTGCGCCCGATTACGGTGATTCGCATCTTCAGTCGGGGCGGGGCGGACGAACTTGCCGCCGAACTGCGAGGCCGTTACCCGGCGCAGGTGCAGGCAGTCTCCAGTGGGCGGGAAGCCCTGGTCGGGGCGGATATCCTGGTGGCGGCGACCAACAGCAAAACGCCTGTCATCACCCTGGCCGATGTCGCTCCGGGGGCGCACATCAACGGCGTCGGCTCGTTTACGCCGGACATGCAGGAAGTGGCGGCGGATGTGGTGACCCATGCGAAAGTTGTGGTAGACCACCGTGAAAGCGCCTGGGCGGAGGCGGGTGACCTGATTATCCCCCGCAACCAGGGTATTTTGGCCGAACAGGGTGTTCACGCCGAACTGGGCGAAGTTGCCGCCGGTGTACGGCCAGGGCGTGAGGCACAGGAGGAAATCACGTTCTTTAAGTCGGTTGGCAATGCCGTGCAGGATGCGGTGGTCGCGGCGGTGATACTGGAAAAAGCGTCCCGCCTGAACCTGGGAACGGTGGCGGCGCTGTAGTGCGGGACGGAGGTTGGTGTCTCCATGTCAACAGTGGAAAGCATACCGACTTCCCAGGGTGATCACCAGAGCGGTTGAGACTCTAATCCGGCCTTTGCGATCCACATATGTGATTCTGATAGTCCCCGGCTATAGTGAAGTTGTCTCTATCGGCTGTGTAGCCGTTGCTTTTGGCGTTACACCGCTGACTTCACCCGCCGTTTCCCCCCGGACATTCGCAAAATCCGGTACAATGATAAGTAGGTAGAGGCGACAAAAGCGGCCCCAGGCAGGGCGCTTGAATGGAATTGATAACCAGCGCGCGAATAACGGTTGAGGACAAACCCCTATGATGCGATTTGAACGGTTTACCGAACGTGCTCAAGATGCCGCCCAGCGTGCCTATGAAATCTTGCAGCGCTACGGACATAACCAGGTAGATACCGAACATATTTTGCTGGCGCTGTTGGAACAGGCCGATGGCGTAATCCCGATGATTCTTGAACGTCTGTCGGTGGATGTGAACCTCATGCGCTCCCGGCTGGATGAAGCGCTGCGTACCGGCGCGAAGGCCGCTATCTACGGCCAGGGCGCGGGCCAGTTCTTTATCACGCCCCGCGCTAAACGGGTGATTGATGTCGCCAATGAGGAAGCCAACCGCCTGCGTGATGAGTACATTTCTACCGAGCATATTTTCCTGGCGATTCTAAACGAACGCGGCACGGCCACTGCAAAAATCCTGGCAGATGCTGGCGTCACCCGTGAGCGGGTGGTGGATGCGATTAAGGACGTGCGCGGCGGTCAGCGTGTGACCGATCCGCAGGCCGAGTCCCGCTACCAGACGCTTGAAAAGTACAGCCGTGACCTGACCCGCATGGCGCTGGAAGGTAAACTCGACCCGGTAATTGGCCGGGACGCTGAGATTCTGCGTGTTATCCAGATTTTGAGCCGCCGTACCAAGAATAACCCGGTGCTGATCGGTGAAGCCGGGGTTGGCAAGACCGCGATTGTGGAAGGGCTGGCGCAGAAGATCGCCAGCGGTGATGTGCCGGAAATTCTGCACGGCAAGCGGGTTGTGAGCCTTGATCTGGGCGGGATGCTGGCGGGCAGCCGCTTCCGAGGCGAATTTGAGGAACGCTTAAAGGCTTCAATTGAGGAAATCCAGCGGGCTGAAGGCGAGATCATCCTGTTTATTGATGAACTGCACCAGGTTGTCGGTGCGGGGGCGGCGCAGGGTGCGCTCGACGCCGGGAACATGATGAAACCGGCGCTGGCACGCGGCGAACTGCAGTGTGTGGGTGCGACAACCCTCGATGAGTATCGCCAGTACATCGAAAAGGATAGTGCGCTTGACCGCCGTTTTGCCCCGGTGTACGTGGAAGAGCCGAGCGTCGAAGATACGATTGAGATGCTCTATGGCCTGCGTGATCGCTACGAGGCACACCACAAAGTCACGATTGCCGATGAAGCGATTGAAGCCGCCGCCCGGTTAGCCGCCCGCTATGTCACCGAGCGACGGTTGCCGGATAAGGCGATTGATCTGTTAGATGAAGCAGCTGCCAAATTGCGCGTGGCGCTTTATTCGATGCCGCCACGCCTCAAAGAGATGAAGGCTGCCGTTGACCGCCTGATGGCCGAAGAAGAGGCTGCCGGTATGGCACGTGAATACGAACGCGCCGCCGAGTACAAGATGCAGCGGCTCCAGCTTGAGCAAGACTATGAACAGGAGCGCACTATCTGGCAGCAGGAACATACCCTGGATGAGGTGGTAGACACCGAAGATATTGCCAGTGTCGTTGCCCAGTGGACGGGGATTCCGATCACACAGATGCTTGAAACCGAGAGCGAAAAACTGCTGCGCATGGAAGACGCACTGCACCAGCGCATCATCGGCCAGAGCGAGGCGGTGGTTGCCATTGCCAACGCCATCCGCCGTTCCCGCAGCGGACTGAAAGACCCCAAGCGCCCGATTGGGTCATTTATCTTCTTGGGGTCAAGCGGTGTTGGCAAGACCGAGCTGGCGAAGGCGCTGGCCGAGTTCATGTTTGATGATGAAGAGGCGCTGGTACGTGTTGACATGAGTGAGTACCGCGAACAACATACCGTCAGCCGCCTGTTCGGTGCGCCGCCGGGGTACGTGGGCTATGAAGAGGGCGGTCAACTGACGGAAGTCGTGCGCCGCCGTCCTTACCGCGTCATCCTGTTTGATGAGATCGAAAAAGCGCACCCGGACGTATGGAACGCGCTGCTGCAAATCCTGGAAGATGGCCGTCTGACTGACGGCCAGGGACGCGTCGTGAACTTCCGCCATTCGGTGATTATCATGACGAGCAACCTGGGAACGGAATTCGCCCGGCGCGGTGGCGTGCTGGGTTTCGTGCAAAGCAGCGATGAACAGGCTGTTGCCGACCACCAGAAAATCGAGAAGGCCATGCGGGAGACGTTCCGGCCTGAGTTCCTCAACCGGATTGACGAGGCAATTGTTTTCTCGCCGTTAAGTCTCTCGGAAGTCGAGCAGATTGTTGACTTGCAAATGGCAGGTATCGCCGAACGTTTGCTTGAAGCGGGCAATATCGGCGTGCATTTGACCGAACCGGCGCGGCGCTGGTTGGCCGAAAAGGGTTACGATCCTCAGTTTGGGGCGCGCCCCCTGCGCCGGGCGTTGCAGCGGTTTGTCGAAAACCCGTTGAGTGTGCAGATGCTCAAGGGAGACTTTCGCTCCGGTGATCTGGTGGTGATTGACGAGTTTAATGGCGCATTGATCTTCCGCCGTGAGCATGACACGATGACAGACTACGCTCACATCCCGCAGGATCATTTCGTCAATGGCGATGGCGACATGGTGGGGTAGCAACCGTCCGTTTGTCAGCATTTTCCCGGTAGAGGCCTGGCGTTAGAATGCCTCTACCGGATATCCTCTCTCTGAACGCCCCTCCATTTTGTATCTGTCTGCAAATAACCAGTTTCGGACTGCTCATCAACGAGGCTTGCCTCGAAAACGATACGCGCGAGATGGAAACAGAAATAAGCGGATTTGCCGCGTGAAACACGAATTCCCCCTTACTGACAAGCCGCATTCATTAGAAAAATACAAGAAGTTCTCTGATGAGTTGCTGATTAGAATCAGATGTGTTATCCTCTCACATTGGAAGTAATCAAGCAGAACGAAGTGAGGAGCGTTTTGGCTTGATTCAAAAATTCAAAGTATATTTTGAGGAGTAAAGCACAATGTCCAAGTATCTACGCTTTGTCGGGCTTGCCCTCGTGGTGATGATGCTCATGAGTCTGACTCTGGGCGTCAGCGCGCAGGAAAAAGTCGTGACGTTCCAATTCGGGCCTGGCGACATTCCCAGCCTGGATCCGGCGCTCGCCACTGACACCAGCTCCATTCAGGTCATTCAGGAAATCTTCCCCGGCCTGACTCGTTTGCATGAGGTCACACTTGAGCTCCAACCCGGTATGGCCGATTGGAGTCTATCAGATGATGGCCTGGTTTATACTTTCAATATTCTGCAAGGTGTCCCCTGGGTCAAGTACAACGCCGAATCCGGCGCTGTTGAAGAGGTCACGGATGCCGATGGCAACGTCCGTTATGTGACTGCTGCCGACTTCGTTTATGGCTGGCAGCGCACGCTCGACCCCGCCACCGCTGGCGACTATGCGTATGTGTTGGCCCCCTGGGTTGCGGGTGGCAACGCTTTTAATTCCGGCGAAGGCGCGGTTGAAGACCTGGGCCTCGTGGCTCTGGATGACTACACCCTTCAGGTGACGGCGAGTGAACCGGCTGGCTTCCTGGCGAATATCTTCGGTATGTGGATGGCAGCAGCGCAGCCGTCATGGGCGATTGAAGAATACGGTGACTTCTGGACTGAGCCGGAAAACATCGTCAGCTATGGCCCGTTTGCACTCTCTGAGTGGCTGCACGAAGAAAGCGCCACCATCATCAAGAACCCGTTCTGGGTTGGCACTGAGGCGATTCCCGCTTCAACGATTGACGCCGTTCAGTTCCTGTTCCTGGAAGAAAGCGCCGGTTTCGCTAACTTCGAGGCTGGTCTGCTGGATGTCACCGCGGCTCCGCTGGCTGACCTCGACCGCATCAAGGCTGACCCGACCCTCAGTGAACAACTGAGCGTTGGCCCCGGTGGTTGCACCTACTACTATGGCTATAACCTTGCCAAACCGCCGTTTGATGATGCCCGCGTCCGTCGTGCCTTCTCCATGGCGATTGACCGCCAATCCCTGATTGACAACGTCCTCAAGGGCGGCCAGGAACCGGCATTCTTCTTCACCCGCCCGAACTTCAGCGCTTCCCCGACTGCCGAAATGTATCCGCAGTACGTGATTGGTGAAGACCTGGATGTGGCGCGTGGCGAACTCCAGTCCTACCTGGACGAAAAGGGTATCACGATTGATCAGCTGCCTCCCATCACCCTGATGCACAACGAAAGTGAAGCGCACGCTCGTATCGCCCAGGCGATCCAGCAGATGTGGGCCGAAAACCTGGGTGTGGAAGTGCAGATCGCGACCCAGGAATGGGCCGTTTACCTGCAAACCCTGCGCGAAGATGCGCCGCAGGTCTGGCGTCTGGGTTGGTGCCTGGACTACCCCGATCCGCACAACTTCCTGTGGGACGTGTTCCACACCTCCACCAACCCGCGCGGCAACTGGAGCAATGCCGAATTTGACGCGCTGGTGGACGAGGCAAAAGTCCTGATTGACAATGACACCCGTCGTGATCTGTATGCTGATGCCGAGAACATCCTCAGCAATACCGAAGCGGGTATCATCCCCATCTACTACTACACCAGCCTGGCGATGACCAACCCGCGTATTGAGCGGACATACTCACAGCTTGGCGGTACCCAGTACTTCGAGAAATGGGATATCAAGGGCTAATTGTCTGACTTGATATGCCGAAGTGATTGACGAGAGGGGCGCAGTCTACGCTGCGCCTCTCTTTTACCCGTAAGGGGGCATCCTGTTGGACTCCGTTGGTGGATCAAGAACCGGATGTTGAGTGATGAAAGCGTTATAATCAAACCTGAAACTAGCGCGGTGTGGCATCCTTCTCACTCTAAAATCCCGGCCAACTGCGCAGCTGATCGAACGAATGCAGGTTATCGGCTCATGACCTGATACAAAAAATCCTGAGCGTGTTATGGTAGGAGCTAGCAATGGCAGTTTTTATTTTCAGGCGATTTTTGGGGATGATTGTGGTGTTGATCCTGGTATCCGCCATCACTTTCGTGCTGATGCGAACCGTCCCCGGTGGCCCTTTTGACCGTGAAAAGGCGCTTCCAGAGCAAACGATCCGCCAGCTTGAAGAGAAATATCATTTGAATGACCCCTTCTTTTTGCAATATACGCGTTACATCGGTGATATCATGGTGCCGCGCATGACCACTGGCGAATTCAAACGCTCGGTGACGGAAGATTACCTCATCAATATTCCCTTACCTTTTGGGGATAACACCACCATCCGCTGGATGAACTTTGGCCCTTCGATTAAAACACGGTCACGCACGGTCAACGATATTTTCCGTGACAACCTGCCGGTCTCCTTCCAGCTTGGCATGGCGGCTTTAGCTGTCGCCCTGACCATTGGTGTTCCAGCGGGTATGATTGCTGCCTTGAACCGCAACACCGGCTGGGATTACGCCAGCATGGCAATTGCCATCATTGGTGTTTCGGTACCGGTAATCGTGATGGGGCCAATCCTGAGATATATCTTTGGTGTTGAACTCAAACTGCTGCCCCCCACAGGTTGGGGTACCTGGCAGCATGTAATTATGCCAGCGGTCTCGCTGGGGTTGGCATCCTCGGCGCTGCTGGCACGTCTCACGCGGGCGAGCCTGTTGCAAGTCCTTAATGAAGACTATATTCGTACAGCGCGGGCCAAGGGCTTGACTGAACGCGCTGTCATTATTATGCACGCCATGAAAAACGCGATGATCCCGGTGGTGACAGTCATCGGCCCGATCTTTGCCGCGCTGGTTACCGGGACATTCGTGGCGGAACTGGTATTCGGCATCCCAGGTATGGGCAAATTCTTCATCACCAGCATCACCAACCGGGATTACCCGGTGATTATGGGGACAGTTTTGCTATATGCGGCGTTTCTGGTGATCGCCAACATGCTCGTGGATATTACGTATGCGTGGCTTGATCCGCGCATTCGCTATGACTAATCGGAAAGGACACGCAGATGGCAGTCGCTGAACAGAAGCAGGGCCCTGTCAACAGCATCCCGAAGCTGAGTACTGATGAATATATCAAAGGTGAGAGCCTGTGGTCTGATGCCTGGCGGCGCTTGCGGCGGAATAGAGCTGCACTCCTGGGCATCGTGATCATCCTCATTAATATTTTCGCGGCGGTATTTGCACCCTTCGTCGCGCCTAAAGATTTTAAGACGCAGGTGCTGGTCGATAACAATGCCGCGCCACAGTGGGTCATTGATGTTTTCCCGGTCATGACTTCCAAAGAAGAGGGTGGGTATATCACAGTCAGCTCGGAATACCCCCTGGGGGCGGACTCGCTGGGGCGTGACTTGTTAAGCCGTATCATCTATGGGGCGCGGGTGTCGCTCTCGGTGGCGGCGGTTGGCCCGGCGGTGGCGCTCCTGGTTGGGGTGATATTCGGCCTGACTGCCGGGTATGCCGGTGGTCGGGTGGATAACATCATGATGCGTTTTGTGGACATCATGTATGCCTTCCCTACCATCCTGCTGATTATCTTGCTGATGGCGTATTTCAGGTCGAGCTTCAACGATAGTCAACCGGGAACACTGGCCTATACCCTCAACGCGATTGATACCGCTTTTGGCGGGATGTTCTTCATCTTTATCGGTATTGGCATCACGTCGTGGATGGGCATGGCGCGGTTGACACGCGGCCAGGTGCTGTCTGTCCGCGAAAAGGAATATATTGAAGCCGCTCGTTCGATTGGCACCGGGCGTAGTTCGATCATGATCCAGCACATTCTCCCCAACATCCTGGGGCCGATTATCGTGTCGGAAACGCTGACGATCCCCTCGTACATCTCGTTTGAAGCCTTCCTGAGCTTCATCGGTCTGGGTGTGAACCCTCCCACGCCGAGTTGGGGCGCGATGATTTCTGAAGGGGCGCGGGCGATTCAGACTTACCCGAATCAGGCGATTTTCCCGGCGCTGGCACTTTTCTTCATCATGTTCGCTTTCAACTTCCTGGGCGACGGCCTGCGTGACGCGCTCGACCCCCGTATGCGCGGCGTGGACTAATAACGCTCCTGATTCCACTGCAATTCAATAGATGAAAACCAAAGACGCTGCTCACATGGGCAGCGTCTTCAGCATTATGAGGAGGGTTGCTTTTTATTATGCGCGGGCAGCGGCCAGCGCCTCGCTGATCTGCTGAATATGCTGGCGCGTGTGCGGGACAAGCCCGTGCATCTCAAAGGCCATCCACCACAGGTTATTCTTGCGCTCGGCATATTCGATGGGGACCGCCCGCAGTAGTGCGACGGTTTCAGCATAGGAGCGGCGCAGTTCGGCCAGCAGCGCCGTTGTTGTCGGGAAGGTCGCCGTCACCCCTGCGATTCGCGCTGGCGTATTGGCCGTATACCCGGCGATTTCTGGCCCCTGCATCAGCCCGCCCAGCCAGTGTTGCAGCCAGCGCTCCGAAAGAATCAGGTGAGCCATGACCTGGTTCGCGCTCCATTCACCTTCCTCCGGGGATTGTGCCGCCTGCGCTTCTGTGACCCCGGTGAACAGCGCCGCGATCTCGCTATCGAGTTCGCCATAGATCGTTTCGTACTGGTCGCCCAGTGCCCCAAATGTCACTGGTATAGCCGGGACAGGGTAGCCGGAAAGTGTCAGGTTGATGGTGTGCCGCTCACTCCCTCGGTAAAAAATGACTTCGACGGCATCGCCCGGTTTCTTGTCCGCTACGATGAGATTCATAGGCATGTTGGCTGTGACTGGTGTGCCGTTCATCGCCACAACCACGTCATCCGGCTGAATACCCGCTCTTTCCGCGCCCAGCCCCGGCACCAGCCCATTCACGCGCGTGCCTTCATGGACTGGCACGCCCAGCTTAGTGGCGACCTCAGCGTTAAATGCGCCAGGGTAAATGCCGATAATCACCCGCTCGGTGATGCGCGTATCCGCGCCGGTTTCGAGCATAACCGCCAGCACATGCAGCCGTTTTTCCCATTCGGCCTGCTGTCCATCTGTGACCATGCCGCCGGTTTGGGTCAGGGTCAACCGCGTCTTGGCGTTCTGCTCGTCCAGCTGCACGTCAATCTGGCAATCTACCGGTTCTCCCGGCTCGCTCCAGGTAAATGCCGCCCGGCGGTTCTCTTCTAATGCCGTGTACATGCCGAAGACCCGTTTATCCGGATTCCACAGCAGCAGGAGATGCCCACCGACTTCCGCCCGCAGGTGAGCGTCATCGGACAGCCAATCACGAATCCAGTCCCGGTCTGTAAAAGCGCTGTAAACCTGGGGGGCAGGGGCTTGGATTATCCGGCTCACTGTCAGTGTATAGGTGAGGTCAGTATCTATTGCAACCATTTGAAGGTCCTTTCACCAACTTTAAAAAATCAGATATACCAATTAACCGATTAAGTGGGTAGATAGCATAATCATACTCCCAAAAGGGCTTTCAGTCAACTGGGCAGCCGATTTTGCTCATGCCTAACTCATGAAAACTGGATACAATTGCGAGGCGGTTTATCCTGGTCAGGGTTGCCGCACTCTATTTGCTTATGTTGTACCCACAGGTGTTACACTACACGCTCAGAAAACCCACGAGAACAAGGAGATTCGCATGAAAAAAGCGTCACTGATCGCCCTGGCTGTGCTGCTGGTCGGCCTTATCATGGTTCCGGCAGTATTCGCCCAGGATGCGCTTACCCCGGCGGCAATCTGCGAGAGCGCAGTAGCGGCGGCGGTTGAACCGGCGACCCGCACCTTCACCCAGGCTGAACAGGTCTTGCAGCCCGGCGTGGATTACCGGGCAATCTTCTGTACGGAAGCCGGCCCAATCTATATTGACCTGCTGGAAGAATCCGTGCCGGTCACGGTCAATAACTTCGTCTTTCTGGCGGAGAACAACTATTACAACAACACGACCTTTCACCGTGTGATCGCCGACTTTATGGCGCAGGGTGGCGACCCTACCGGCACAGGAACGGGCGGTCCGGGCTATCAGTTTGCCGATGAGTTCGTCGGCTACTGGACGTTTGATGTACCAGGGCTGCTGGCGATGGCGAATGCCGGGCCGGGGACAAACGGCAGCCAGTTCTTCATCACGACTGCTCCAACCCCCCACCTGGACTTCCTCCATACGATATTTGGTGTGGTGCTGGAAGGCCAGGACAACGTGGCCGCCATCCGACTGCGCGACCCGCAGACCGATACCAATCCCGGCGCGGCTCTGCAGACGGTGGTGATAGTTACCGACCCGGCCAGCGTGCTGACCGATTATGTCACCCAGGAACCCGCCACCCAGGGCGAAGTCGCAACGGCGCTGGCGGGCATCGGCAGTCTGCTGCCCGAAGGACTCCTTGCGGTGGATGAAGCCGCATCCGGCTTGCGGGATTCGGCCCAGGTAGTTGCTGCTGCGCCGGAAAGCGTGCAGACGGCATACACGGATGCGCTGGTCGCCAATAACTTCCAGTACGAGGTGACCAATACGGTCATCAATCCGGCCTGCGATCTCGAAAGTGTGGAGTTTGTCACGGTGGGTTACAAGCTGGACGCCTTCGCCACCCGTGAAGACGCGGCGGCAGTGCTGGCGAGCGGTATTATGGGGCAGGTGGCCGAAGCCGAAGGACTAACCGCCACCGAGTCGCAGTATCTGGATTATCCGTATTACGCGGCGGATGTGACGGTGTGCGATGCGCCGGTACTGCGGGCGGTGACGCACTGGCAGCGCGGGCGGTTTGTTGTTACGGCATCAGTGGATCTGTCATCGAGCGATCTGCGGGAATTTGCCGATCGAATTCTGTTGGAATTTGTCGGGCTGCGGATTTACGAGCCGGTACTGCTGGACGTGTTCCGGGGCGAACTACACTAATTCTGAACTTCACTGCAACCCCCTCTCTGCCGGTTGGTTGAGAGGGGAAAGGGTGAGTTTTGATGAACGATGTTCACATTTTACATAAGGCGGACCCCCTATAGGTCTCAGCTCAACATGAACCAAATGCATTTGTATAGGGCGCAGCAGGTGGCTGTGTAGGTTCGAGTAAAGGGGTGTTATCTGGATGCCAGGCGATAGGCAACCTATTCCATAGATCATACATCTCAAGCCTATTTGAGACGGATGTATTGTGCTTTTCCCATGTTTCCCACCATGAGTGGGCGGTTGTTGATTGCCCGTTTGCCGCTCTAAGGCACAGCGGTATTGATTCTGGGTCGTCGCCAGCGGCATGAAAACGTAGCATTGTCCAATCAAAAATCTGCTGCTTACGAGACCTGATCTTAGTCAGCACTTCAGTATTGAAGACCCACTTACCGCCATGATACGCGACCAATGCCTGGTGTTCAAGCAACCAGCACTCAAACCGAAGGTCTGTTATTGCCACTTCGCATATTTTCAGTAAAATGAATGCCCAACCATTGATCTGATCCTTTTTCCCAGACACGTCTAACAGATGGCTATATGCGACCATGTAGCCATAATCAATGTTGATCCTTATCAGACCTGGATCAATAGTTGCAAAGCCATGAACTGTTGTTGATGGGTAAATCATTCTACTGACAGTTTTCAGGCGTTCTGTAAGGGAATCAATGTCATTCGCCAGAGTTTCATTTCCTGAAATATCTTTGGCACGAAGAATTACATCAAGGATTTTCGGTGAAGCATCCCATTGTATATCGTCCAGGTATAGTTCATCGGCAGCCACTGAGATCACTCGCTCGATATGATCCAAATCAACAATGTCTTGCAGTGGGAGTACCGCTCTGACACCACCATCAACATAATGATATGGTTGATGGAGTGGTCCCCGTTCTCTTAATGCCACAGGTGGAAATATGATGGGATTTGCGGCTGATGCCAAAATGCCGTTTACGAACAGTTGCTCAATCCCACCATCCAATTCAAGTATTCTCTCGGCCTTCGCCGGATTGGGGCTTTCCTGAAGCAGGCGAGCCTGCTCATCCATGTAGTAGAGATGTCCATCTTCAAGGCATACCATGGCAAGCCGCATAGGGAGGGTTCCGACCCGTGCGACATCAAGGTGCGCAGCAATAAGTGCCCGCAACGGATCCAAACGATACAAGGATGTATCTGCCATCAGTCGCTTAATCGCATCTAGTATGGCGCGGCGGGTCTGATCGCCGAACTGTCCGCTTTCTAGCACGAATCCTATAGTTTTTAGCCAAAGTCCAGGGTCAAGCGAGGATATAGATTCTTCTAATAACTTCTCTCCTTCAGCTTCCATATTGCTTCTAACCTGCGCTTCAAGGTCATTTCCTGATCCCAATAGATGCAGAAACCCTTCAAGCGTTGTCCTAAGCGGTGAACTCATCAAAATGCCATCTGCCATGAGATGTCCTGATGACTTGATGAACATATCACTGTTGTCGTGTAGGTCAAAGTAGAGACCGAGTAGTTCATGAATCCCATCACGGCCAGACTGTGATAGAGGCAAGGCATTGACAGCACCTACCGATGTGCCAATGACGATCTTGACATTGAGTGCATCCCAGCAGTGTGCCATATAAGCCAGAGCGCCCACCTGAAATGAACCTTTAGCCCCGCCCCCAGATAGGACGATGGCCGTCTCTGGGGGAGCGTCTGCTGGCAGATCGTGGTACTGCGCAACATTAAATATGGCTGAAGCCAGGTTTTTGTCACTGTAAATTCGGTTGACTTCTTTTGAGATACTGCCTATAGATACGCCTTCTACCAACTGGCGGTGAATGCTGGAAAGATTTGCGTCACGTACTTTGGTGTTGTCGACGCGCTGCAAATAATGCTGGACTATTGATTGCACCTTTGCCTCTAGTTTAGGAGGCAGTTGATCGAGAAGATGGGCATCAGCCTCTCCTAAAATTTTCTGGCGCAGAAGATTATTTATTAAGATATTCATACTTATTATCCTTAAAACTGTGGAAAAACATCCGATATATATACCCGATACTGTCCGTTTTAGCGGAGGTTATTATTGTATGATTTATAATATCAAAATCTACGAGTTAAATAAAAGCGCAATAATATAGATCATTGTACCAGTGTTCTATAATCTTGCAAACTTGGGAGGCGCATGGACGGATTTTGCATTACGTTTTAGGAATAGAAGATAGCTGGCCCGTAGGAGCGATTTGTGGGTCACCCCATATGCACCAGCTTTAAGTTATTGAGGCAAAAAATCATCTACCGGGCGTTAAAACACCCGGCAATGTCTTCCAAGTATGCTCAAGGGGTTCAGATATAGGGGGAAATGAGTCCTGTAATTGGACACGGCACTGCCGTGTCCAAGTCGAGTACGCTGATTTTACTTACTGGCATATCCCTTCGGGTGAGTTTTGTGCCAGTTCCAGGCGGTTTCGATGATCTGGTGCAGGCTGGCAAACTCAGGCCGCCAACCGAGTTCCTCAGTAATGCGCGTGCTGTCAGCGATCAGCGTGGCCGGGTCACCGGGGCGGCGTGCGCCTGCGACGGCGGGGATGTTTTCGCCAGTGATGACACGGGCGGTTTCCAGCACTTCCCGGATAGAGTAGCCCTTGCCATTCCCCAGGTTGAACTTGCGGCTCTTGCCGTCCGCCAGCGCCTCGAATGCCAGGACATGCGCTTCGGCCAGGTCCATCACGTGGATATAGTCCCGGATACAGGTGCCGTCGGGTGTGTCGTAATCTTCCCCGAAAATCGTCAGTTTTTCTCGCTGACCGAGCGCCACCTGAAGAATAATCGGAATCAGGTGGTATTCCGGCGTGTGGTCTTCCCCGATATGCCCGCTGAGGTGTGCGCCGCTGGCATTGAAGTAGCGCAGGCAGCAGTAGGCCATGCCGTAGATGCGTTCCATCCAGTGCAGGTAACGCTCAATAAAAAACTTGCTCTCCCCATAGGGGCTGCCCGGTACAATACGTTCTTCGGCCACAATGGGGATCACTGCCGGGTCATCAAACAGGTTGGCCGTCGAGGATAGGATGAAACGCTTCACGCCTTGAGCGGCTGCCGCCTCCAGCAGGTTGCTGGCCGCCACCGCGTTATCCCGCAGATAGAGCCAGGGTTTTTCCATGCTCTCGCCCACCAGCGTATGTGATGCGAAGTGCAGGATGCCGTCGAATTTGTGGGTAGCGAATACCTGGTCAACGGCAGGCTTATCCAGTAAGTCCCCTTTGATAAAGGTCGCGTCTTTATGAACGGCTTCAACGTGGCCGGTGTACAGGTTATCGAAGACGACAACTGTATAGCCCCGGTTAATGAGCATATCTACGACGTGGCTGCCGATATAGCCGGCGCCACCAGTGACAAGCACGTTGGTCATATTAGGCATTCTCCTCGGTGGAATGGTCAATCAGGTTAGGCATGGTTTCAATATATACCGAACGGCTGGGGAACGCGATAGACAACCCCAATTCGTCCACAATACGCATAATCGCCAGGTTGATCTGCTGCTTCTCCTGCATCCACTCCAGCCAGTCAGGCAGGTAGACATAGCAGCGAATCAGGACATCCAGCGAACTATCGTTAAAGGTATCGAACAGCACCTGCACCGAACTGGGATCTACTTTCTCCCGCGATTTCAGCATCTCAGCCAGGCGTTCCAGCAGGGTTTCCATCTCGTCGGCGGTGGTCGCATAGGTCATACCCAGCGTGAAGTTGATCCACCGCTTTCGCAGGCGCGACCAATTGGTGACAACCGAGTTCGCCAGTGTATTATTCGGTACGGTGACATACGCCTGGTCAAGCTGGCGGATACGAGTTGAGCGCACGCCGACATGCTCCACAATGCCGGTCACATTAGGCGTGGCGATCATCTCACCTACCACAAAGGGCGTATCCCCCACGATGGTCGTGAACCCGAACAGGTTCGAAACCGTATCCTGCGCCGCCAGCGAGAACGCCAGACCGCCAAGCCCCAGACCGGCGACCAGCCCGCTGACATCGTAGCCCCACTCCTGGATGATGATAATCAGGCCGATTGCCAGCAGCACCAGTTTGGCCGCAGTCCGGGCGAAGGGCAGCAGTCGTTCCTGAATCGTCAGCCCTGTCACGCGGAACAGGCGGTTGCTGGATGGCGCTAACACATCCACTATCCGATACCCGGCCCAGAACAGTGCCATAATAATCAGGGTGCGGATGAGCTGATCCACAAACACTGTACTGTCTCGATCCAGCTGGATGATCTGGACGCCAATCGCCAACCCCAGCGCGATAATCAACAACCGCATAGGGACGAGGATGGTATCCAGCAGAACATCATCCCAGGTGCCCCCACTGCGCTTTGCCAACCGCCGCAGGGGGGTGATGATGATCCAGGTCAATACCCGCCGCAGTAACCAGATCAGCGCCAGAACCAGCAGCGCCAGGGCGATGCGCACGATCAACCCGCGCACATCATCGGGCAGAGCATTCCACTGTTCGAGTAAATCCATGTGTATATCTATCCTTATTGCTCAACCTAAAACCAGCCTATCTTGCCAGATTCCGCCGGGAAAGGCAAACGCGACGGCTTTTTCTCCCCCTCTAGCGGGACGACCTGTCGGTTCTGTTTGACCAGCCCCCTCCCCGTTTGCGGCGATTGTCTTAGGGGGATATGCGTTATGCCTCGTTTGAGAAAAGCAAGCTACAATGACGTTATACCGTACGATAGGGATACCACAATGGCCGGGAAGTTCGCAATTCTGCGTAGACACCGACGCATCATCAAGATTGGGCTGGCCGTCGTGCTGGTGCCAGTTGTGGCCTATGGATGTTTTATCGGATACATCCTGTTTGCCGTAAATTGGCCTTACATGCGGGCAGATAGGGTCACACTGGATACACTGCCCCATGTGGAGGAGATTGCCCGACAAATCAAAGGGATTGCTCCCGCAGACAGCGTGCTTGTTGAGGAAAGCCCGCCTCAGGCAGGTACAAAACACTATGCGTTGAGTGCGTCGGCACCCCAATATGTCACTATCTCGACCCGTCTGGTCTATGACACCGCGCTTGACCCGGACGCATTCATCGCTGCTTATCGAAATCAATTTACACAGTGGGGCTGGGATACCCTCAATCTGGGGGACTATTCGGATACGCTGAGTGCTGTATTCCGTTTACCCAACAACATCAGTTTCCTGTTTCGGGTTGATGAGTCCCCGCGAATTGACGATAGTCTGGTGGTTGGCCTGTGTCCTTCACCTGACCTCGCCACAGCGCCGGGTGTAACACGGTTTGTGGTATTTCTGGATTTCGATGAAGGGCCATTCCGCTGTGATGGTAAGCCAGATCGCATTTGCGCGGTTGCTCTGGATTACTGCGAGGAGTAAGTGCAAGGGGTGGCTGGCGTGCCTTATCGTTGCCCCCAGGCTGCCAATTGCCACCATCTGGAATTCAGCCAGCGCCTTCATGTTCAGCCTGCCACCACCCGAACTGTCTGCACCGTGCGATCTTCAGTCCCGACCACGCCGCTGCCCTTGCTCATGATATACCGTAAATAATCCAGGTGCGCCTGCGCCATCACTTCGCCGGGGACGAGTAACGGGATACCCGGCGGATAGGGGATGATGTTCTCCGCCACGATCTGCCCCACTGCTTGTTCCAGTACCACCGGGCGCGATGGGGCAAAATAGGCCTCGCGTGGGCTGATCGCCTGTTCTGGGATGGCGGGCGGCGGCACATCCACTGGCAGTGGGCTTGAGCCTCCTGTCTTGCGGGTCGTTTCCGCCGCGATGACTTGAAGCGCCTCGACCAACCGGGTCACACTGCTCTCGCTGTCGCCAATCGTCACCGAGCAGATCACCTGCCGCAAATCGGCGAATTCCACGTCAATACCGTGTTCGTGCCGCAGCTTGTACGAAACTTCAAACCCGGTATACCCGGTTTCAACCACCCGGATAATCAGCTTGGTCGGGTCATAAGCACAAATACCCGCCGTGCCGACCAGATCATCACCATAGCACCACAGGCCGTCAATCGCCTGGATCGCCCGCCGGGCGTCCTGCGCCAGCGGGATGATCTGTGACAGCCATGCATGCCCCTGTGTCGCTATCTCCATCCGCGCCACATCCAGCGAAGCCAGCAGCAGCGAACTCGGCGATGACGATTGCAGCAGCGCCAGCACTTGCGCCACTCGTGCCCGGTTTACCAGCCCCTGATCGTTGACATGCAGCATGGAGGCCTGCGTCAGCGCCCCCTGCGTTTTGTGCGTGGATTGAATAATCATGTCGGCACCCAACCGGGTCGCCGATTCCGGCAGCGCCTCATGGAAGTTCAGGTGCGAGCCATGCGCTTCGTCCACCAACAGCGCCGCGCCATGTGCATGAGCGGCCTGGGCAATCGCCGCTGTATCCGAAATCACACCGTAATAGTTGGGCGACGTGATATGCACCGCCGCTACGTCTGTATGGGAGTCCAGCAGTTTTTCCACCGCCTCAGCCCGCACCGCCAGCGGAAACCCAACCTGGGGATGGTAGGCCGGCTCGATGTAAAGCGGCGTCGCGCCTGAAAGCACCACCCCGCCGTAAACCGACCGGTGCGAAGCGCGGCTCATGATGATCTTCTGACCCGGCCCGGATACACTCATCACCGCACCTATGTTGCCCACTGTCGAGCCGTTGATGAGGAAGAAGGTATGGTCTGCGCCGTAGGCTTGCGCAGCCAGTTCCTGCGCCGCTTTGATCGTGCCTTTCGGCGCGTGCAGGTAATCTATAATCCCGCTGATCTCCACCAGATCAGCGGGAAGGGGATTGCCGCCGAACAGGTCTGCCAACAGGGGATGCAGATCAAGTGTCCCTTTATGTCCTGGCATATGGAACGACACCTGCCAGCGGTCACGCTCCGCACGCAGACTCTCGGCAAACGGCATCTCGCGCTGATCCGATTGGGCAGCGACCGGCTCTTGAGCATCTTGTATCATCATTCAGTCCTCAACTTGCATGGGGTTGTACAACACATCCACGCAGCACGGGTGTCATCAACCAGCAGACATGGCAGGGGCGAGACATGCTCGCCCTCTCTCTTGCAATATTACCTCCGTCCGAAAACAGAGGATTACACCTGAGATCGCCTTATGCAATCTCCTGCACCAGCACCGCCTGATCCAGGTAACCGGTCACATATCCCCGGCAGTTGGCTGCGCCGCAAGAACACGGGAATGGACGGTACAGGCGCGCTTCAGTCTGCGCATAATCCATCGTCACAAAATCCCCGGCTCGAATTGGTTTGACGACTCTGAAGGTACGTGTTTGCATATCCACGGAACAGGTCGGATCGCACGAGTGCAGGATTTTACCCATAAAAAACGGGTCGTGCAGGTGCAGATGCTCATTCACTTGTAGGGTAAACAGCGTGATTTCTGACGAAAAAATCCCGGTGAACCGGAATGCGATGTCCCCCGGTTGGAAGTCCACCAACGCTACCACGCCTTCGCCGACACCATCACTCACACGCTGGATGGCGAACTGCTCCGTCGTCGGTTCGTACTCAAAACACGGGAAAATATCAGGGTAGAAACGTGACATGATAATCCCCTCGGCCCTAGGCCAGGTGAAAAGGTATGCCGGTCGGATAAGTTGTATTACAGACATGGGTGGCCGTCAGACGGTGGACAATCGGAACCGTCAGGGCGCTGTGGGTCACTTGATGGTCAATTAGGGGAAAACAGGGAGAATCAGAATCGTTCTTCATTCTGATTACCAGCACCTCCTTCGGTCAATAGCATCATCCGGGCAAATGAATAGCGGGCGACGAATCGCCCACTGTGATACGATTGTAATTATAATCCAATTCTGCTGAATGCAAGAGGGAATATTGGGGGATATTTACCCGCGTATTGCCCAGCGAGTCTTGCTCACTCAAGCCCAGCGGGAGCAACGGCGATTGTTATCCTGATTGAAGAACATGAATTGCTGCTGCCCTTCAGTATGCATACCGGATTAATGTTCATACCATTGATATGAATTATTCAGTC
This sequence comes from uncultured Chloroflexota bacterium, assembly GCA_937974245.1. Taxonomy (GTDB): domain Bacteria; phylum Chloroflexota; class Anaerolineae; order Aggregatilineales; family Phototrophicaceae; genus JACKCG01. The sequence continues at coordinate 72,663 of CALJKV010000026.1, forward strand.
AAATAATGTTTGGTGTGTAACTTAATTATAATTGTAACGAATCCCTCTTGTGACCTGTTCTGCAGGCACTTTGAATGCTGCCAATCCTTCCCCCTCCACGAAATTGACTCGCTATACTGTTCTGGCACTCGCCAATCTGTTCTATCATACCTATGAGACCATCGACTGCTGAGGTTAATGAACGGGTGATTTGCCTTATCTCCCCTCAAGCTGCCAATACCCACCGTCGGGAATCCAGCCTACAGCACCATCATGTTCGACCTGCCACCACACGAAATCCAGGGCGTCGGGCGGGCACACCGGCCCATCCAGCACGGTAAACACATCACCTACGCTGATCGTGTGCTGTGCCAGCCGGAACGGGCGGGAGTGACGATATAGTGCCAGTTGCGTCAGCGGCACATCCTGAGAAACCAGTTGTCCTTGACTGCCAACCACCAGGTTGATGGGCAGACCGGGTGGACAGGATGGCAGGGCAGACGATGGCAAGTCGGCCACCATGAAGCGTTCGTCGGTTCGCAGCCGCCACCGGGGGGCGCTCCAGGCCAGGCTGACCTCCTGAGATGGTGTACTGTCACCCAAAATCAACCGGGTTTCGCCATCCCGCCGCACATACACACCATCGGCTGCATAGGCCACGCTCCGGCCATCCGGTGATAGCGTGATCTGCGGGCTGAAAACAGGCGCAGGTAAGTCAAGTGGGGTTAATGCCCCGCTCGAATCGATCAGCCACCATTGATTCTGGCTGTCCACCAGCACGGTTGTGGAAGATTCAAGCGCAAACGGGCTGAATAATTCAGGGATACTGGTAGTCGTTACCGCTGCCGCCGATACCGGGTCAATCAAATCCCACAAGTTTCCGCCCTCGACCCTATATCCCAGAGCAATCACGCCCGTTGTGTGTTGTTGTATCCAGAGTGTTGGATAGCGCAGATAGGCCTTCAGTAGTCCGCTGCCGACCTCCGCCGTAAAGATGATTTTCCCCGTTGCCTCATAGACGGTCAGACTTTGTTCCAGCCCATCGCGCACTGCGCCAATCCCGCCCTGATGCACGGTGAATATCCCACTCTCTCCCCAATTGAGTGACGCCACCGCAATATGCCCTGCGTCGCCACCACCGCCCGGCAGAGTGGTTGCCAGAAGCGTCTGACCGCTGCCGAAATCATGAATTGCCAGTTGGTGGTTTTCGTTCCAGGCCAACTGTGTTCCATCCGGCGACCAGGTGATTGACGTACGAAACACCGCCTCCTCACTGCCGCCGGGCAGCGCGGTAGTCTGGCCTGTGACTACATCCATCACCCAAACCTCACTGGGCAGCAAGGCATCGTACTGGCCATCGGTATCCTGCCTGATATAGGCCAGACGGCTGCCATCCGGCGACATCGCCAGCTGGTGGATATACCCGGAGTCACTCAGTCGTGCTATCGTGTTGTCGAGTGGGTTCCATGCCCACAACACGCCGTCCAGTGCAATAAACAGCGGCGATGGGCTGATTTCCTGGGACTGTGCCCCCGCCGATACGAGCAGCAGCCCAAGCAGTGCCAGCCAGAATCCGAGACGAAACATGATACCCTCCTCCTTAAATTCTGTTTTGAGAAATCCCGCAGACATGCTTGGGTGAGAGCGCATCGGGCGAATCCGCCGGATGTGTCATGCCTAATTCTAGTGCGAAAAGGTTGTACGAAGGGCAACCGATGGGGTAGCGCTGCCTGGTCGTACTGGAAGGCAGGGCTTTTGGGCGTATCCTGTAATCTGGTGTCTCAATATCTCAAAGGACTGCTCATGACCACCTGGATCGGCCATTTACGTGTCGCGGAGAACCTGCTCCAGCGCCTGCCGCACCTGGACGAGCGTTTGTTCCTGTTTGGTAGCCTTGCGCCGGATTCCGGCCTGCCGAACGCCGACTGGACGGAGTTCGACCCACCTAAAGAAGTCACCCATTTTCTGGACAAAGGGCAGGGCGAGGGGAATATCAAAGACATGAATTTTTACCGGCTGTTTCTGGCAGACGTCCCACTGGACGATGTCCACTACAGCTATTTACTTGGTTACTTCTTTCACCTTATTTGTGACAATCTGTGGGATATTCGCATCGCCGCGCCAACGCGGGAACGATTGGCTGGTCTGCTGACGGAACTCGGCCCACGAACAGTGTTTGGCCGCATTAAAAATGACTGGTACACACTGGATTTTAAGTACATCCGCGATTTTCCCGACTGCGCTTTCTGGCGGGTTTACCGGGACGCGCCGCTGCCCCCGGCAGTTGTGCCGTATCTCTCGGATGCTGCGCTTCACCAGCAAATAACGTATATCCGTGGCTTTTACAGTAACCCGCTGGATGATTTGGAAATCGAGCGTCCATATCCCTACTTGAACGAAACCTGCATGGATCGCTACGTGGCCGAAGCATCGGCGCTGCTGCTGCCTATCTACGAGCGTATCCAGCATAATGACATAGAGGCAGCTCACACCGCGCTCAAACTGCTGCCGGATTTCACCTTCACGCCGTACCCCCAACCGCTGGGCGATCCGGCAGCCAATGAGTAGCATCCCGGCCATAGGGTTGGCCCCTGACTGTGCTTTACCCGGTGCTGCTGTCATCCTGCGCGGCGGCTACGAAACCATCAAGCGTATTGTTGACGCGGTGCGCCGCTTCGAAAATCTGCTGTACGTAGCCTATCATCCCGTCTGGTAGATCGCCGTCGAAGCCAGACAGTATCATATCGGAATAGCCGATCATGCAGTTGAGCGGGTTCCGCAGTTCATGCAGCAGCGGGCGGCTGATTTCCCCGGCACGCAGGCGGGCGATAGCTTCCGCCTGTTCCTCCACAAGCGCCACAAAAGCTCCAGCGCAGCGCCGGATACGCTGAAGGTCAGTGGTCTGCTTTTCGGCTAAGGTTTCGGCGGCATCAGTGAAAATCGCGTCACACCAATCCATAATTGCTTGTGCGGGTGCCAGCAGGTCATTGTTCATAGGTTTAGTTTATCAGTCTGCGCTCAGGCCATCTCAGGTTCTCTTTATAAACTATACTATGATCTGCCAGACTTCGCCTTTTTTGGGGGGTTTACAAATATAAATTCCGGTGTATCATCAAATCAGCCGGGTGAATAACACCGGCTGTATCTGTCTTAAACTGATGAAAGATGACATGAACGAGAGTAGTAGTACGTTAACGGAGCAGCCGCCCTTATCCAGCGGTAGTAACGCCCCGCGCCGTTAGTCTCCTGGCCTCCGCATGATGCGCTGCCAGTGATAACGCGCCCGCGTTACTGCTGATCCCTACGGGATGCCCTGGCAGCAAGAGCCTGTTCCACACCAATCACATAGTTTGTTGACCGTTGGCTGTGTACGACCTGCACGAATATGATTCGGCGTGGGTCAGTGCATCTCTAAAGGCATCATGGAGGTTTACCATGTACAACGACCTGCTTCTGAATCGGATTGCCGCCGCCCCGGTGGATGATGTGGATGCTCGTATTGAAGAATTGATCGAGGAAATTGAAGAACTCAGCAGCCTGGCCGGGCCGGAAGCCCAGCGCCTGATCCGCGACCTGCGCCCGCACCTCGTGACCGACGACGTCTACGAGGATATTGACGAAAAAGCTTCGCTGGGTGATCGCCTGGCGGATAAGATGGCCTCTGTCGCCGGTAGCTGGCGTTTTATCCTCTCTTTCGGCCTGTTGATGGTCGTCTGGATCGGTGCTAACGCCTACCTGGGGGCAGGCGCCTTCGACCCGTTCCCGTTTATTCTGCTCAACCTCACGCTCAGTACGTTAGCAGCTTTACAGGCTCCCGTGATTCTCATGTCGCAAAACCGGCAGGCTACGAAAGATCGGGCGGTTGCTCAGAATGATTTCCAGGTCAATCTCAAGAATGAGGTTGAAATTGCTGACCTGCACCGTAAGATTGATATGCTGAGCGATGGCATGATGCTCCAGACGCGGCTCGTCAACGCCCTGGTTGAGGCCCGCCGCAAGGAACTGAGTGCCACCGTCCGCGTGATGGAGAACCAGCGTAAAGCGGAATAGGGGACGAAAGCACTACAGTATAAGGGAGGGTTTCATGCAGTTTAACAATTCAGCACGGAGATAAACCGGGCGGTCATGTGCCTACAGAATCGCCCTAAATGAGGGGCATGTAGGGGCGCAGCGCCCGCCCCCCAAACCACAACACCGTGCCAATTACGTAAAATGCATCAAACTCTCCCTGGTAACACTGGCCTATTCCGCGTCCAGTGCCTTGACTGCTTGTTCAACACTGTCTTTCGGGCTGATTTTCACCTGCTCGTCCTGTATCACGCCGTTCTCGTCAATCACCCAATGAGAGCGGATGACACCCATGTATGTTTTGCCATACATCGAGCGTTCGCCCCAGGCACCCCAGCCTTCCAGTACCTTGTGTTCCGGGTCGGAAAGCAGGTCATAGGGCAGGTTTTCGGCCTGCTTCCACTTGAGCTGGTCTTTCGGTTTATCCGGGCTGATTCCCAGTACTACAGCATTCCCCGCTTCGATTTGCGGGAAGTGGTCACGGAAGCCGCAGGCCTGCGTCGTGCATCCGGGAGTCCCGGCTTTGGGATACGCGAATAAAACCACTTTTTTCCCGCGATAATCGCTGAGTCTGATTGGCTTGCCATCCTGGTTCAAGAGTTCAAAATCTGGCGCTTGTTCACCTACTGCGGGCATGACGGGTTCTCCTTCTGGCTGTTAGCTGCTTTAACCTGGTTCCTGCATCTTCTGAATGGCCGCCAGCGCCCGGCGCACACTCGCGCCAGGGCTGATGCCCACCTGCATATCCACGACTCGCCCCTCTTCGTCAATCACCCAGAATGAACGGGTAGTCCTGGGGAGAGTGATTACACCAAAAAGAGACATTCCCCAGGCGTTGAGCGTCGTCAATACCCTATGATCGGTATCGGACAGCAGGTCGTAGGGGAGCTGCTTCGCCTGTTTCCAACTGCGTAGTTTCTCCTGGCTGTCCCCGCTGATGCCCAGCACGACGGCATTGGCTGTTTCCAGGTGGGGGAACTCGTCGCGGAAGCCACACGCCTGGTTATTGCATCCTGCTGTATAGGCCTGGGGAAAAGCAAAGATGACCACTTTTTTCCCCCGGTAATCACTGAGTTTAACCTGTTTGCCATCCTGGTTCGGCAGTTCAAAATCCGGTGCGAATTGACCGATCATTTTCTGTCACTATCCTCACTATCTGTACACACAAAAACTGTACAATTATTGTACACTGGAATTGAAAATGTGGACAGACTATCAGCAAACCCTCATCTGTGTGGACGACTTTGCGCTGAGGAATCTCACTCGATTCCCACCGCCGCTGCCAGTGCCGCGAGATCCACCGCGCCGTAAAAAATGTGAGTGATTATGCCATCAGGAGCGATCACGTATGTTGAGGGCAGGCCGCGCACATGATACAACCGCGTCAACTCTTGCGTCTGATCGAGGACGACGGTCAACGTCAGGCCGAGTTCATCTGCCCAGGCGCGAACGGTTTCCGGTGATTCCCCCTGGTTGACCGCGATAATGGGTATACTTCCAGCCGCCCTTTTATACAGGGATTGCAGGTCGGGCATTTCGACCCGGCACGGGCCGCACCACGTCGCCCAGAAATTGAGGACAACCGTCCGCCCGCGCCGCGCCGCCAGGGTCACACTTCCGCCGTCCAGGGTTGCCGCAGTAAAGCCGGGGGCCTGTGCGCCGATTTCCGGGGCGATAGGGATGAGGCCGGTAAACGATGTTCCCGTATATGCAGCCCGTTCTGGCAGCCCGGCGGCCAGCACAATAACAAAGGCCGCTACCAGCATCACCAGCGCAATGATCGTGCGCAGGACGGCAGCAGCCTTATGGGTCGTGCGTGGTGCGGCAGTCATTTGGGTATCTACCCGCGTCACATCTCCAGGTAGTCGCGCAGTTGCCGGCTGCGTGTTGGGTGGCGCAGTTTCCGCAGCGCCTTAGCCTCAATCTGGCGGATACGCTCACGGGTGACACCCAGGTGACGCCCGACTTCTTCTAAGGTGTGATCCTGTCCATCCAGCAGGCCAAAGCGCATTTCCAGCACCTCGCGCTCACGTTCGCTCAACACGCCCAGCGCCGAACGAATCTGTTCTTTGAGCAGCTGGCGACTGGCGGCATCCACCGGTCCCACGATGTTATCGTCCGGGATGAATTCGCCCAGCACGCTGCTGTCTTCCTGGCCGATAGGCATTTCTAGACTCATCGGTTCCTGGCTGATACGCTGGATTTTTCGTACTTTTTGCGCGGCGCGGCGCAGTTTGCGCTGCAAGCCCAAATCCATCCGCGCTCCCTGCTGGCGAATCAGCCTGATCGCCTCGATTTCTTCCGGCGTAAGGAAGTCCATCTCCAGCGCAATCTGTTCGGCGCTTGGTTCGGCGCCCAGTTCCTGCACCAGTTCCCGCTGGATACGCATCAGGCGGTTGATCGTCTCGACCATGTGGACGGGGATACGGATCGTTCGTGCCTGGTCAGCAATCGCCCGGCTGATCGCCTGTCGGATCCACCAGGTGGCATAGGTGCTGAACTTAAAGCCTTTGGTGTGGTCGAACTTCTCTACCGCCCGCAGCAGGCCGATATTACCCTCTTGAATCAGGTCGAGGAAGTTAATGCCACGCCCCATATAGCGTTTGGCGACACTCACGACCAGGCGCAGGTTCGCCCGCGTAAGCGCTTCTGCGGCCAGCACAGCTTTACGCTCGGTACGCTCGAAGAGTTCCGGCAGGTCCGCGACAGTATCCGGGTCGGCGGCCAGCCACGCAGCAAACTGGCTGCGCGGTGGAATCTGCCCATCTTCCTCGTAGACTTGTTTGATCTGCACCAGCAGGCTGAGCGGAATCACATAGATTCCCTGGAAGACATCGAACAGGCGGCGTGCCAGTTCCGTCCACAGTTCATCGCGGCCCCATTCACGCTGGCGCAGCACGGAGCGAATATACGAGCTGCCCGTGACGTCCCAATCTTCAGAGACCAGCACAACCTCTTCAATCAGTTTGCTGAGGCTGGGGGTCTCAACCCCAAAGGCCATGGCACCCTCCACCACTTCTTCCCAGTTGCGGCAGATATGCTCGTAGATCAACTCAATGACCTGGGTCGGCTGAGGCAGTCCGTCGGGTAGTTCACTGGTTTCGCGCCCGCTGGAGAGCCGGTCTAACACCGATTGCAGCAGTTGTTCGGCGGCAATCTGGGTACTCAACCAGATTTCACGGTTAGTATCCAGCAGCGGCACCTGCCCAATCTCCTTGAGATACATGCGCACCGGGTCGTCGGCCAGCGCCGCCGCATCTATTGAGAGCGCGTCCTCGTCAATATCCTCATCCAGATCATCCAGGTCATCGCTATCTGGGTCATCGGACAGTAGCACATCATCCGAGTCGTCGGAATCGCTCATGAAGAAATGGTCATCATCTTCATCCAGGTCATCGTCATGGTCATCATCAACCTGTACTCTGGTCATTTCCTGGGAGGTATCCAGTTCGGGTTTACGCTTTTTTTTCTTAGCCATAGGTTTCACTCGTGCAGCGGACTCATCTGTCGTTGCAGTTCGGCATCAATCAGGTGCTTTGCCTGTTTAGAAAGGACAATCCGTTGAACTGTCTCCACGTCGTTTTCATCATCCATCTGTAAAAATCGAAGTTCTTCCCGTTCTCTGCCCAGCCGCTGCAACCGCAGCCGCAAGGCGCTTTCCACCAGTTCTGCGCCCGGATTAATTGCGGTGGTGAAGCGCTGTGTCTGATTCCAGGCGGCCATTGTATCATGAGGAAAACGATGACGGATTTTCTCTCTCATGGTATCCATATCATCTACCATAATCGCCTCCAGCTCTGCCCGCAAGACTGGATTCAAAGATGCGCGCAGGTAATCCAGCGGGTCTTGTTCATCCTGGCCCTGCGCCATCTCAAAGGCAGACATCAGGGCATGGTAGGTGGTCTGGACGAAATCGCCCGCTCCCCATTCACTCAGCGGGCCGGCCAGCAGCGCAGCGTTCCCGGCGGCCAGTTCGCGGATTTTACGGTTGACCACATAAAACAGACCGGGATCGCGCAGCAGCAGCCGCAAACAGTAGGCTTCCAGCGCCGCCTCTTGCGAAAGTGGCGGGCGTTGGCGTGGCATTGGGGGACGAGGGGTCGCAGCGGGCGCAAATTCCAGTCCAGCCAGGGACTCACCCTCATCCGGCAGGGGGAAGCCGTCATAATCCAGCGGCGAAAGATACCCGTCAAAGTCGGGCGGTGGGATGTCCGGTGCTGGTGGGGCAGGGCGCGGCGGATGCGCTTCGTCAATGCGGCGCTGTTCTTCCGCCCAGGCCAGCAGATCGGTCTCGCCAATCCGTAGTTTAAGCGCCAGTTTTTGCAGATTGTCTTTCCGATACAGGTTATCTTCCGACGCCAGCAGCAGCGGCAACACCCGCCGGGCGGTGGCCTGTCGCTCCTGTACCGTTGCATGTTCAGGCAGCGCGGCCGTCTCCTGCTGGATGACATACTCCGCCACCGGCATCGCTCCGGCCACCAGCGCCGCCCAGCTTTCCGGCGCTTCACGGATAAGGTCGTCCGGGTCTTTCGCGCCAGGGATGCTGAGGATACGCATGTCGAGCGAGAGTTTGCCGCCGTAATCGGCTTGAAGCGTCTGCCGGGCGACTTCCAGGCTGCGGCGGGTAGCACTCTGCCCAGCGGCATCCGAATCCAGCGCCAGCACGAGTTTTTTGGCGAGTTTCGCCAGCGCTCGCACCTGGGTTTCCGTCATGGCCGTCCCCATCTGGGCGACGACGTTATGAAAACCCGCCTGGTACGCCTGGATCGCATCCATATACCCTTCGACAACCACCGCCGTTTCCGTATCACGGATGGCGCTTTTGGCCGCGTCCAGCGCGAACAGAGTCCGGCTTTTATCGAAGAGAGGCGTCTGCGGGGAGTTCAGGTACTTCGGGTTATCATCCGGGTCAAGCGCCCGCGCCCCGAAGCCGATCACCCGCCCGCGTTCATCCCGAATGGGGATCATCAGGCGGTTGCGGAAACGGTCATACACGCGCCCGTTTTCGTTCTTGACGGCCAGCCCGACTTCAATGATCTGCTCCTGGGTATAGCCGAGCATTTGCAGGTGTTCCAGCATGTTTTGCCAGCCAGGCATGGCATAGCCGATGCCGAACCCCTGGATCGTTGTGTCATTCAGACCACGTTTTTCGTGGACGTACTGTAAGGTGCTGGTGGCTCCGGCATCCTGAGGGTTGACCAGCGCATGATGATAGCCATCGGCGGCAGCCTGCATCAGGCCACGCAGAGTATCCAGTTGCTCATATTGGGCGCGTTGTTCCGGTGTCTGCTGGCGTACTTCAACACCGGCCTGTTTGCCCAGTTCTTCCAAAGCCTCGGTAAACGACCACCCGTGAAACTTCTGCGCGAAGTTGAAAATATCGCCGCCCTCAGCACAGGCGCCATAGCAGCGCCAGCTTTGCCTATCGGGGTTCACGACAAAACTCGGTGTGCGCTCCGCGTGGAACGGGCAGCACGCCTTCCAGGTGTTTCCGGCCTTTTTCAGCGGAACATACTGCTGGACATAAGCCACAATGTCAATTCTGGCCTTGATTTCGTCCGTGACTGACATATAGAAAATAGAACTCCCTCACCCCACTGTAGTTGCATTATATGTATGAGTCGCCGCACATGCAACCACAATCCGCGTTTAAGTCAATATTCAAACGAAACCGGAGGGTTGGAAGCGGCGATAGCCCGTTATGTGCCCAAGAATTCAGTTGTGAACCGTCGTTGCCTATGACTTTGCCGCGGCGCTCTCCAGCCCTGGCATATCTAGAATCGTGATGGACTTGCGCCCCAGGCGGATCAACCCCTGGCTCTGAAAGTCATTGAGAATTTGTGTGATGGTTTCCCGGTACGTGCCCAGCAGGTCGGCAAAATACTGGTGCGTATATCCCACTAATTCGCCCGACTCACCGGATTCACTGTGTAATTGGAGTACATGCCGCGCCAACCGCGCTGGAATCCGCTGGAACGCGAATTCTTCCAGTCGTTCTTCAGCCTCGTATAGCCGCCGCCCCAGGTTATCCAGCAGTCGGAACGTCACCTGCGGTTTTTCCACCAGCAGCCGTTCCACCTCATCCCGATTCATGATGCAGACCACACACTCATCCAATGCCTGGGCGAAGGTGTGGTGCATCCGCTGGCCGATCAGCGCCATCTGTCCGAATAACGCACCCGGCTTGAGGACAGCCATCACGAGTTTGCGACCATCGGGCGAAATCCGATATAACTGCACCCGACCGTGCTTGAGCGTGAACAGCACTTCACCGGGGTCATCCGGCATGTAGAAAATGTGACCGGCCTGCACATTTACCATGGTGGCCTGCCGCCCAATCACCTCGACTTCCGCATGACTCAGATCCTGGAAAATTTCAGCCTGTTCCAATAAATCGGTTTTTAGCGACATAGTGCTGCTCACTTTCGATGGTGATGATTGTTTGCGGGGAGGAGAACCAGCCTCAACCTTGCCGGTAAGCGACGCTTCTGATAAGGTTCATGCTGTGCAGATATTGTCTGTACTATAATGACGTGTATTGTAACATATTGAGAGTCGTTTGCAGGTATGTCAAATAACCAGATCACCCGGCGGCGCTTCTTCCATAATGCCGCCGCCTTGATACGGGGGTATCGCCCCCCGGCTCTGAACCGTTCCACTATGCCGATGCACCCAGGGACGGAGTTCTATACCCCCAACGCCCACTTTTACTACCGCCCGGCGCGCCCGATTCCCCGGCCAGAAGCCGATTCGTGGCGTCTGCGTGTCGGTGGCCTGGGCGTTCAGTCTGCGTTGGATAAGGCCGCTCTATACGCCTTGCCCGGCGGCGAAATCGCCTGCACCCTCACGGCGGCGGGGAGTGACCCGCGCTTCCCGTTGATCGGTAATGCCCGCTGGGGCGGTGTCCCGCTGCGGCTGCTGCTGGCGGAAATGAATATCCCGGCGGTAGCCACACATGCCCGTTTCTACGGAGCGGATGGCGGCACGACTGCTCTGCCGCTGGCGGAATTACAGGATGCCTGGCTGGTCTACCACATGAACGGCGCACCACTGCCCGCCGAGCAGGGCGGCCCACTGCGGCTGCTCGTGCCGGGGCTGTATGATGATGTGATGCCCCGCTGGTTGCAGGCCATCGAGCTGGTGACGCTGCCGCCGGATGCGTTGCCAACCATCACGGTTGTTGCGCCACTCACTGTATTATTTACACCGCGCCCCACCGAAACGTTCACAGGTTCGATCACCTTCGCCGGGGCTGCCTATGCCGGTTTGCAGGCCATCAGCGCCGTTGAACTCAGCATAGATGACGCGCCCTGGATGCCAGTGCCTTTCACACAGCCAGAGCGTTATAGCTGGGCGCAGTGGCGGGTTGACTGGCAGCCCTCCGCGCCAGGTGATTACCTGCTCCAGGCGCGGGGGATGGCAGCGGATGGGACAGTTTCCCCGGTGACGGCAGTGGTCTTCCGCGTCGCACGGGTATGAGAGAGGATGACAGCGTGGGGCCGTTTTCACGACGAGAGTTTCTGCAATTTTCCGGCATCGCCTTACTTGCCAGCCGGTTAGATCTGTTCGACACCGCCTTCGCATTTCCGCATGAGGCGGTCTACCAGGGGCGGGCGCTGACTGCTGCGCCGGTCTTCGCGTCGCCTGCCGTCACCGCGTCAGTGGCGCGTACCCTGTGGCCGGACAGCATCACCCCGCTGCTGGAAACCAGAGGCGACTGGTATCGTGTCCCCGATGGTTGGGTACGGCACGAACTGCTCCAGCCGATGACCCCTTATACACCGCCGGAGGTTATGCCGCTGCCGGATGTGCCGTATTGGGCGGAAGTCACCGCCCCGGTTGCGCCGGTACGGGCATGGTGTGCGGCGGATGCGCCCCTGGTAACCCGCATCGGGCATGGAGGTGTGGCACAGGTGATAGATGCGCTCCCCGCCGATCAGCCCGGTATGGCCTGGTACGGAATCGCGGACGAAACCGGCGAACTTCTTGGCTGGACTCCCGGCGTGCGCTGGTCAGCCCTCACGCTCCCAGAGTCTTTCCAGGGTCTTAGGTCCTATTCTACGAAGAATCTCGTAGAAATCACCCTCAGCACCCACATGCTGACCGCCCTGGAAGACAACACCGCCGTACTGACTGCCCCGGTATCGCTGGGCGCGGACATTGAACCTGCCAGCTGCATGATCCAGCGCCGTCAGCCTGCCATCACCTGGTCAGACGGTGCGGAAGGGCAGACCCGGTACGGTGTTCCCTGGACCATTGATCTAGGCGCGGCGGGACTCCTGGCGGGTGCGTACTGGCACAATCGTTTCGGCGCGGTGGCTCCTGGCCCGGCGCTGCAAGTTCCTCCGGCCTTAGCCCGCTGGCTGTATCATTGGCTGAACGACGGCAGCGCGATTATCATCAGAGCCTAATCTCTCAATGTTAGAATGGCGAAAGATTTGCCGCGTAGCCTGGGTCTAAAGAGTAATTGGTATTGCACTGTCGTGGAAGGAAAATTGTACGGTGAATCCTGAGAATCTGACTATTGGGTTGGCGTTTGTCGCCGGACTGATTTCGTTTATTTCGCCGTGTGTGCTGCCGCTTGTCCCGGCCTATATCGGCTATATGGGCGGGCGTGTGACCAACACCGTTGCGGCTCAGGTCGCGGCGGGCGGCGCTGGCGGGCAGGTGGCGCTGCGTTCCAATGCCGGGGCGCGTTTCAATACGGTGATTCACGGTCTGTTCTTCGTGGGCGGCTTCACCTTCATCTTTGTGACTCTCGGTATTGTGACGACGGTGCTGGTGCAGCAGGTTGGTGGGCAGAACATCAGCCTGATTACCGATATCATTGGTCGGGTCGGCGGCCTGGTGATTATCTTCTTTGGCCTGCACTTCATGGGTGTCATGCCCAGAGTGTTTAATGCCTTGCTCCAGCGCAAACACACACTGCTGACCACCATCATCGTTCTCCTGGTTGGCTCACTGCTCATCCTGTGGGGATTTGCCACGGAGATCGTGACCGGCGCTGAAGCGCAGTTCGCCCTCAGCCTGCACAATAGTAGCCTGATAATCGCCGGTTCAACGACGCTTGGCGAGACATTGGTCGCCTGGTTCATCCCGATTCCGGCGCTGGTGGCGCTGGTGGCCTTCGTGATGTGGTTGGTGCTTGGCGGCGCGTTCAGCAATCCCGGCGGGTTCTGGCGCAGCACGGTTTCCGCTATCCAGCGTGCGCTCTATGCGGATACCCGCCGCCAGATGACAGCCACCGGGCAGCAGGGGTATTTCGGCTCGGCAGTGATGGGTATTGTTTTCTCCGCAGGGTGGACGCCGTGCATTGGCCCGGTCTACGGGGCGGTGCTGACCCTGGCCGCCAACACCGGTAACGCCGGGCAGGCCGCGCCGCTCCTGGCCGCCTATTCGCTGGGTCTTGGCGTGCCGTTCCTGCTCACCGCGCTGCTGTTGGATAGCGCCCAGGGCGTTTTACGCAAACTCCAGCGCCATATGCGTAAAGTCGAACTCGTCAGCGGCGCGTTTCTCGTATTGATTGGCGTGCTGGTCGCTACCGGCTCGCTGGCGGAACTGACCCAGCGGTTTACCCAGGGTGACGCGGCTGATTTCTCGGTTGAACTGGAAGAAAACATCCTGAACGCTCTGACTGGCGGGGCGCTGGATACAGAAGTCACACCCGTACCGGAAACTAACGAGGGGAGTGCGCTCCCTTCCCTCGGCAGCATCGAAAGTGCCGCTGCCGCTGCGGATGTAGTGATCGGGCTGGAAGTCGGGGACCGCGCCCCGAATTTCCGCGCTGTGACCGACGACGGTCAGACGGTAGTGCTGGATGACCTGCGCGGCCAGGCGGTGCTGCTCAATTTCTGGGCGACGTGGTGCGGCCCGTGCCGGGTTGAGATGCCGGAATTCCAGTCAGCGTATACTGCCCATGCTGACGAAGGATTCACGATTCTGGCCGTGAATAATATGGAAACGCTCGAAGACGTCCAGGGCTTCCGTGATGAATACGCCCTCACTTTCCCCCTCCTGCTGGATGAATCCGGCGCGATTCAGAGCCAGTACGCCGTCGTCAGCTACCCCAGCACCTATGTCCTCAACCGGGATGGTATCATCATCGCCCGGCACTTTGGCGCACTGACTGCGGAACAGGTGGATGAACTGGTGACGATGGCGCTGGCAGGGTAGGCGCTACCTTATGTTAATGAGGCACGATGACTGCAAAACCGATGGTTTCCATTCCGCCGGCGATGCTGGCGGATCGCTTTAAAACGCTGCGTTACGACGAGGACGAACAGGCGGTTATCATCCTCAACCGGCGCAAGTACCCCTTCACGGTGGAATACGTCACGCTGCGGACGGTGGAAGCCGTTGCCGGGGCGATTGAAGATATGACGGTGCAGGGTGGCCCGCCGCTGGCGTATGTGGCCGGGCTGGGGCTGGCGATGGCCGCCCGTGATCTCTCCGGCGTTGCGCACCCGGTGGAGCATCTAGAACAGGTTGCCCAGCGGCTGCTGGCGACCCGCCCGACGGCGGATGACCTGCACCACGTTGTCCCGGCGGCGCTGAGGGTGGCACTGGATGCGCTCGACCATGACGGCGATCCTTTCCGCGCGGCACTGGATTATGTGAACAGCGAAATCACGCGCGGTAACGAGGTCAGCCGCAGATGCGGGCAGCATGCGGCGCGTCTGCTGAACGATGGTGACCAGGTGTTGACGCACTGCATCGCCGGTGCGGCACTGTGCTGGATGCTATGGACGGCCAAACAGGATGGCAAGCGAATTACGCTCATCGGCGCGGAAACCCGCCCGTACTTCCAGGGGGCGCGGTTGACCGCCGCCAGCGCCCAGGAGATGGGCATCCCCTTCAAACTCATCACCGATGGCATGTCGGCTCACCTGATGAGTGTCGGCAAAATTGACAAATTCATCTGTGCCGCTGACCGTATCACGCTGGACGGTCATATCACCAACAAAATCGGCACGCTGCAACACGCGATTGCCGCCCATCACTTCGGCAAGCCGTTTTACGTGCTGGGCTACGATGGCCCCGACCCGCATACTGCTACCGGCGCGGACATCCCTATTGAAGAGCGCGACCCGCTAGAAGTGTTCCATGCACGCGGCGAAACCGGGACGGTGCGCACGGCCATACACGGCATTGACGGCTACTATCCGGCCTTTGACATCACGCCGCCGCACCTCATTGGCGCGATCTGCACCGACCGGGGCATTTTCGCGCCCGGCGCGATCCGCGAATATTTCAACATGGCGCCAATTGAATGAAGTGATTTCCAATGCCCATTGAAGACCTTGTAGCCGAACGGATTCGCCGGTATTCCCCGCAGATGGTGGATTTTTGCAGCCGCTTTTTGCAGGTTCCCTCCGTCAACGGCCAGCACCCCGAACGCCCCGCCGCTGAGTGCATCGCCGCCGAAGCCCGCCGTCTGGGGCTGCACGTGCAGTTCGCCGGGGCAAATCCCGAACGCCCCAATGTGATTATCAGCACCGCCGAGGATGGACCAACCGGGCTGTTGCTCATCGGCCATCTCGATACCGTCCCTGCCGGAGACGAGTCGCGCTGGCAGTACCCGCCGTTTTCCGGTACAGTGGCGGACGGGCGCATCTATGGTCGGGGCGCGATTGACACCAAAGGCGGGATGTCCGCCGCCGTGTATGCGCTTGCCGCCCTGGGACAAGTGGAAGGGGCGCTCACGACCCACCGCACCCAACTCATCTGCGTCCCCGACGAGGAGTCGGGCGCAACCGGCACGCTGGGTATCAAGGTTCTCCACCAGCACGGCCTGTTAAGCGCAGTCGGGGCGATTTACGCCTATTCCGGCCACCAGGTCACGCTCGGCCACCGGGGACTGGCGCGTTTCCGTGTCACCTGCTCCGGCCAGGCGGTACATACCGGCTCGGTGGAATGGCAGGAAAGAACGGGCGGCGCGAACGCCGTCACCGGCATGGCTCGGCTCCTGCTGTCACTCGAGGCGCTCTCCTTCCCCTATTCGCAGCGCCCGTACTTTGAGGATTTCCGCACCGTCATCACGCCCGGCACAATGATTGAGGGGGGCGTTGGAGTCAGCCTCGTGCCGGATACCTGCATCGCCCTGGTGGATGTCCGCCTTACGCCGGAATACGACCTCTCCACCATCGAATGGCTCCTTACGGAATGTATCAGCGGCGTTACTGAGGGCAACCCCCGCCTGAGCTTTACTGTCGAGCGGCTCAACTATTTGCCCGCCGCCATCACGCCCGACACGGCCCGGATCGTCGGGGCGCTGGAAACCGCCGTCGAGCGGGTGACCGGCGTCCGTCCCCCGCGTGTCGTAGCCGGGCCAGCCAACGAGGGCTACCTGCTCATCGAGCGTGGCATCCCGACCATCTGCGGCATGGGGCCAACCGGAGCCAACGCCCACGCCATAGACGAGTACGTGGACATCCCCGGCTTGACTGACGCCGCGCTCATCTACGCCCTCACGGCACAATTGCTGTAGAAATCATCGAGGGATGA
>CALJKV010000027.1 GCA_937974245.1 uncultured Chloroflexota bacterium
TTTCGCTTTCGCGTTTCGTCAGTGGCTGGTAAATGACCTCCGGCGGCTCGGAATCGGAATCGCGCATCCTGCCCTCCGGTCTGTGATAGCCACAACCTTATATATTATAGCATAATGTTGAAATGTAGTGATTGTGTTGGGGCAATTGCTTTTGTCCTATTTTGAGGCTGTTTCCCTAAACCTTACTTCCCTATGATACAGTTTGCAGATGAAATACAGATTCCTTGAAGGGACAATGCCTGCAAATGCGCATGGATTTGCCCCCTCGCCCTTGTTTACCACAGGCCGTTGCTGCTGGTGTCCTCTGGGATGGCGTCATCCAGCGCGGCTTCGATTTCTTCCGCCAGTTCCACCGGCACGCTCTCGGCCTCCAACTCCTCATGAACCCACAGCCAGGCTTCCTCATGCTCGTAGCGGGGGTCAAACGTGACCATCACCCGGTTATTCGGGCGCTGGAAAAAGGGCGGGCCGTTATACACGACTTGCAGGACGCAACTTAAGTGACGCACAAACTGGATCACCTCCGGCTCAGCAGTCAGCCAGAAGGCCCAGACTCCGCGCTGCTCGAACGGCTCGGTGATGTGGAACGGTTTGGGACGTGGCGGCAGGGTTGGTTTTTCCGAAGGTGATTCTTGTTTAGGGAATAGAGGGGTCATGAGCGGGCATCCCTATCCTATGAATGGATGGTGGTTGGTAAAATCAGCGTACTGGAATATCGCGATTCTACCAACCCCGCAAAAAGAGGGGGTTTTCGCTAAAGCCAGCGCCGCGCCAATCCTGCTATAATGAGACTATGCGGCTTCCCCGGTTCGCATCAAACCGGGTGATGATGATTGCCGTTGAGATAGTGAGGGAGTGGAGTCATGCGGATTCGTATTGTAATTTCAGTGGTGTTTTTACTGTTAATATTCGTGCCGGTGGCAATGGCGCAGAGTGAAGCGGCTTCGTGCGTCCCCCTGGTTGACCAGGCGCTGGCCGAACTCGCGCAGAACTGTGCCAGTTTAGACGGGCAAACCGCCTGCTATGCCGCCGGGTCGGTGACGGCTGCCGGGTCGGTGGTCAACTTCAGCCAGCCAGGTGATCGTGTCGGGCTATCCGGCCTGGATTCACTGCAAACCGCCGCGTTGGATGTGGCGTCAGGGCAGTGGGGCGTGGCGGCGCTGAACGTGCAGGCCAATGTCCCCACCTCGGTAGACGGTCTGGCGGTGCTGTACCTGCTGCTGGGTGACGTCACGGTTGAAAATGCCGTCGCGCCGGAAAGTGCCATCCAGCCCGGCGAGCCAATTACCGTCACGACGCTGGTGGGCAGCAATATCCGCGTTTCCCCCAGCACCGATGGCACGGTACTCGCCAGCGCCCCGCCCGGAACGGAACTTCTGGCCGACGCCCGCAGCGCCGACAATAGCTGGGTGCGTGTCCTGTATGAAGGCCGCGCCGCCTGGGTTTCTACCAGTTTGCTCGCCATCAACGACCCGCTGGAAAACCTGCCGGCCATCACGCGGGGCAGCCGCACACTGATGCAGGACTTTTTCCTGCATACCGCCAGCGGGCTGGCTGACTGCGAAGGCGCTGTCCCCGCCCTGTTGGTGCTGCAGGCGCCCGACCTTATTTCGGTGACGGTGACAGCCAACGGTCAGGAGATTACCTTTACTTCAACCATTGTGCTGTGGATCACCGAGGCGAACGAACTGCGCGTCCTGGTTCTTTCCGGCGGCGCTCAGATCGGCAACCTGAATATCCCGGCGGGCTTCACGGTGAAAGCCCCGTTGAGCGCCGATGGCCGCACTATCGCCGGGGCATGGGAGAATCTGCGCTCCATGCTGGCCGGCGAACGCACCGCCCTGGCTGCCCTGACGGGAATCGCGCCGGAACTGCTCAACACGGCAATCCAGATTCCGAGCGAGGCCGATATTCAGGCGACACTGGCGGCATTGGCGGCGGGCGGTGTAGGACAGGCGACCAGCGGCCCGGCATCCGGGCAGGCCAATTGCAGCCGTTTCGCCCCGACTTCACCCTTAGGCGGGATGCGCCTGGGCGTTGAGACGTTCTACTGGGACGGGGCACTAGGCGCGACCAATTACCAGCTGTTGATTTATAACGGCGCGGGCAGCCAGGTGGCGTCATTTGAAACCGGGTCGGATAACACGGCGCTCTCGATAGATACCGGCAGTTTTGGCGATGGCGCGGACTTCAGTTGGGAAGTCAAGGCGCTGGTGGGCAACCAGATCGCCTGCACGTCGGGCCGCGTCGGTGTGCTGCGCGACGCGACTTCACAGCTGGTGGGCGATGGCGGCAGCACGACCCCGCCCGATAACCCCGGCAGCGGCGGCGGCCAGTGGGGCAATTAGGCCGCAGCCACGATTTCCGCCGAAGGAGCGAGCACGACAATACGCTCATGAATAGGTGAATGTTCACCGGGTAACGCCGTTATGCTGAGTCTGAACAAGCTGGAAATCTTCGCGCTGGTGGTCGAAACCGGCAGTTTTAGCGCGGCGGCGGAACATCTGCTGCTGACACAACCGGCCATCAGCCAGCATATCCAGGACCTGGAAGCCCAGCTCGGCGTTACCCTCTTCAAACGCGGGCGACGCGGGGTAACGCTCACCGCAACCGGCGAGACACTCTACGCCTACACCCAGCGTATCCTGCGGCTGGTGCTGGAAGCCGAAACCGCCGTGACCGATGTGCGCCACATCAAGCGCGGCCAGGCCCGTATCGGCGCGACCCCCGGCGTGAGCATGTACCTGCTGCCCGGTTGGATTCGCACCTTCCAGCGGGCGTACCCCAACCTGACAATGGCGCTCGAAACGGCGGTCACCAGCAAAATACTGGCGGGCGTCCTGGCGCACGAACTCGACATCGGCCTGATTGAAGGTGAACTCACCGACACCGATCGTCTCGCCAGTTTCGTGCTGCGCGAGATTGATATGTACGTGATTGTGGGGACTGGGCATGACTGGTGCCAGAATGAGAGTGTGCCGGTTGCCGCCCTGGACGGTCAGCCGTTCATCACCCGCAGCCCGGACAGCCAGACGCGCCGCTGGATTGACACCCTGCTGGCCCAACACGGCGTCAAACCGCGTATCGTGGCGGAGTTCGATAACCCCGAAGCGATCAAGCAGGCGGTTGCCAGCGGCATCGGCATCACCATCCTGCCGGAATACGCCGTCCACCACGAACAGGCGCGGAAGGTGGTGCGTACCGTGCAGTTGGATAACCTCGTCATGCAGCGCACACTCAAACTGGTGTGGGATGAAAGCCTGCCCTTTTCCCCGGTGACCAAGGCGCTGCTGGCGCACCTGGCCGCCGAGTTCCCGCAGTTAAGCGCCGTGCTGGGGACTTCTACTTAGCCTCGCCCTCATTATCCGCCTTCCACCACCCGGATTTCCTCGTCCGTCAGCCCGTAGAGGACAGACTTTCTGGGAGGGATACACGCCCGGTTCGACCAATACGCGACGTTCCTTTATCCGTTCAACTGCGTTCAATTGCAGCAGAAACACCGTCACGCGCCCGTTTGCCGTCAACGGGACAATCCGCAACCCATCTAAGTCAGTGACTGAAAGACTTTAGAAGAATTCCTGAACAAAACGTTTTCGCAATATCATAACGGCTCAGTGAGCGCTGTTTTTTTTGTACGAAAAGGAAGCCTTGTCTGTCTATTAGGGCCGTCCAGCGATGGCTGTCCGTTTCGAAAAACGCCCGCATAGCGGGAAGGTTGGATTTCTCGTCAGCAATCAGCACAAACCCATCGTCTCGAACGGCATGACAGATCCGCTCTAGCACATCCAGGAGGGTGTCTGCCTCCAACATATGCAACGTTCGATCAATGACAACGACATCATAGGTGCCGACGGGCGAGAAGTCGCTCAGGTCGGCCACAACACCTTCAATGTGGAGAGCTTCAGCTTGTGCCTCTTCGAGCAACTGTGCGATGCCGGTCGTAGCCCTATCGACCCCAACGACATGATGGCCGCGACGCGCGATGAATAAGGCATCGCGTCCTTGACCACACCCGATGTCCAGAACATCAGCGTTTTGCTTGTTATAGCCGTCAAAGAAGGTCACGAACTCCGGCGTTGGGTCGCCCAACGCATGGCGCTGTTGTTGATAGACTTTCTCGTAATCCGTTGGCATCCAAGCACCTCTACAAATGTTGATGATGACATAATCTACTAGCTACCCAGCCAGTTGAAAGTGATCACGCAAGTCAAACCGGTCAGGGTGTCCAGGCGTATTTGATTGGTGACTGCCCGCCTAATAGCGGCTTCCAGTCGATTAGGGTTGAGATGAAGCTGGTTGGCTGCCCGAACGGTTCTTCTCCAGCAGGTCATGCGCCCAGGCTTGAAGCTCGTCGGGCAGTCGGTAAGCCGCGATTTCTTCCAGGCTGGGCGCGGAACCCAGAAAATCAGTTACAACATCCTAGATCGTTCTATCTGAGGCTAGTGGCATCTCTTGCTCCTGAATCGCTATCCTTCTATTGTAGCATCACCCCCTTTCCGGGCTGCACTATGCCTTCCAGACTTAAGACGACCAACATTCTGACTCCTCATAATTGACTTGCCGCCTGTAGTTGCCGTTCACCTGGGTTTTTGCCCGATCCCCGCACTTCTGTTACACTGCAACCCAATGGCAAGCGTGTGAGGAGAGGGTGTACCGGTGGCTCGTTTTGTCGTGCGCTATCATTGGATCGTCGTTCTGCTTGCGGTCATTCTGGCAGGCGGTTGTTCGCCGGATACCGGTCAGTCCCCACCTGTCACCCCCGAAACCAGCGCCCAGACCTGCCCCAGCCTGGTGCAAACCGCCATGTCCGCTCTGGACGCCAATTGCAGCGCCACCAGCCGCAACCAGGTCTGTTATGGTAACACGCGCCTCAGCGCCGTTCCCCAGTCCGGTGCCAGCAACTTTCAGTTTAACGCCCCCGGCGATATTGTGGATTTGAACAACCTGAAAACCCTCCAACTCAGTTCCATGAACGCCGATTCAGGTGAATGGGGCGTGGCCTTAATGCGGGTTCAGGGCGATATCCCCGACTCGCTGCCGGGGCAGAACCTGACGGTTCTCCTGTTCGGGAATGTCGAGATCGAAGCCGCGCCGCCTTCAGACGATGCGACGGTTGTCAATTCGTTTTACTTCCGCACCGGCATCGGCGATTCTCCTTGCGTAGAAGCGCCGGAGAGCGGGATTCTGGTGCAGACCCCGGATGGTGTGCGCACCGTCAAACTGCGTATGAATGAAGTGGACATTGAACTGGGTTCAACCGCCTACTTCCAGGCGCCGGAGAACGCGGATATGGCGGTGAATGTGGTCGAAGGCCAGGCCGCCGTCACCGCGCAGGGCGTAACCCGCCGGGTGAGCGCCGGGACGCGCACGCAGATTCCGTTGGATGCGAACCGCCGCCCTGCCGGGCCGCCTTCAGTCCCCCAGGTCTATGAAGCTGCCCGCCTGCAATCGCTGCCGCTCGCCAGTTTGCAGCGCCAGATTGACATCGCCAACCAGCTCCTGGCGGCGACCTTCACAGACACTGCCGAAGAGTGGACAGTGTCGCCGGGTGCGGCTAATCTGCAACAGAGTCCGGCGGACGACACCGCTGACGGCTACATCTGCGCCCAGAGTCCGGCGAGTGGTGAACCCTGGTATTTTGTCTCGTCCCCGGCATGGCGCGGCGATTACGCGGCGGCATACGGCGGGGCGCTGTATGTTATCCTGCGGGCAGAGTCCAGCCCGGCAGAAACGCCCGATGTGCGTCTGACCGGCGGCGGACTCACCCTGGCGAATCGCCTGCCCTACCCGGTTGATACCGCCTGGACAGGCTACCGATTGGCGTTAACCACGTCTGCCGGTTGGACGGATACATCCACCAATCAGCCGGCTACCGCCGAACAGATTCGGGCCGTTCTTGCTGCGCTGGAGACGATCAGTATCCCCGGTGGACAGGGGCCAAGCTGCCTGGATAGCGTACATCTCACCAACTCCGTCCAGCCGCTGATGGTGCGTCCTACGCCGGTTGGACGCCAGCCAACGGCCACGCCCTATGTCGAGGTCGCGGGCCGTGTCCCGATAGACCTGACCGTATCCGACAGCCTCGACCAGCCCGGCCAGCAGAAAACCTACACTTTTGAGGCCGCCGCCGGGCAAACCGTCTACTTCGACGCCCAGGATGGCACATTCTATATGCGCTGGTCGGCGACGGATTCCGCCGGGACGGTCATCTTTGACGGTGGTCGCATGGTGACCGATGCCGGTATCTTCACGCTGGAACGGGGCGGAACCTACACGGTAACGGTCTTCGGCGACGAGGACACGGTAGGCCCATACCAGTTCAAGGTGTGGGATGTGCCGCCGCCGCAGAATTTCACCTTTGCCATCGGCGACACGGTGACGCAGGATCAGCCCGGCGCCGGAGCGGGGAACATCGAATCGCCCGGCAGCCAGGATATCTACACCTTCCAGGCGACAGCCGGGCAGACCCTCTACTTCGACGCCCAGGGTGGTACGTTCTATATGCGCTGGTCAGTAGTGGATGCCGCCGGGACGGTCATCTTTGACGGTGGCCGCATGGTGACCGACGCCGGTATCTTCACGTTGACGCAAGGCGGGACATATACACTGGCAGTCAAGGGGGATGAGGACGCCGTCGGAACCTACCAATTCAAG
>CALJKV010000028.1 GCA_937974245.1 uncultured Chloroflexota bacterium
GGCGCGGGCGGGACTCTCTATAAGTTATGCGGAATTGACCATCCGAACTAGAATGAGTCAGACAGCAAACGATATAGAGGCGACCAATGGGTAACTCCGAACAGAGCAGCGAACGCCATCCTCATATACAGCAGCAACCACTTGCTCAGGAGTGGCTCCAATTTCAAGCAGTACGGCTGAGTGCCAACACGGTGAGCGCATATGGAAATGCACTGGAAGACTTTCTGGCTTTCTGTGCCAGATTGGAGATCAATCCGACAACAGCCAGACGGGATCATATTTTGTTGTACATCCGGGATTTGTCCGAGCGCCCGCTGCCGTCAGGATACAGACAACGTCGGGTACAGAATGAAACCGGGTATGCGCTCGCCAGCCAGAAACAACGTCTGACCGCGATTCGCCTCTTCTTCGATTTCCTCATCGAGGAGAATGTGCGGGATACCAATCCAGTAGGACGTGGACAGTATGCTCTGGGATCACCTGCACAGGGTAAGCGGGGACTTGTACCGACCGTCCAGCAGCTGCCGTGGATTCCAACAGATGAAGAATGGCGCTCACTGCTCAACGTGGCACAGCACAAATCTATTCGAATGCGTTTCATGCTGGCACTGGGCTACGACACCGGTTTGCGCCGACAGGAGTTATGCGCACTTCAGATACGGGATATTGACCCCGCTTTTCGCAGTATTCATGTGCGAGCGGAAACAACCAAGGGCAAACGCGGACGGGTTGTCATTTACTCACTGGTCACGGATGATCTTTTTCACCGTTATCTGGCTCATCGCCGTCACATCAGCCGTGACGGTGGCGCACTCTTTCTATCCGAATCGCCACGGAATCACGGACAACCGCTGTCTTACGAAATCTGGAGCAAGGAGATTCGCAGGCTGCGAGATGAAGCGGGATTGATTCATTTCACGCCCCACACACTGCGCCATCTGTGCCTGACCGACCTGGCCCGCTCCGGCTGGGATCTGCATGAGATTGCCGCCTTTGCAGGACATCGCAGCATTCAATCAACGCTGGTCTACATTCATCTCAGTGGGCGAGATATTGCCAGCAAGCTCCAGCAGGGTATGGACGAAATCCATGCGTGGCGCACCCGCGAGATGATGAGGTGGTTTGACCATGACGACTGAGATACGCGACCAGCGGCTGCAAACAAACGAGACCGAATATCTGGAAACGTGGCTGCGTCGCTACCATGAGGTGGATACCCGCAGGTGGCTGGCACAATTGCAACAGGCGCTTGAACCTGATTTGCAACCATTACAGCACTGGTGGCGGCAGGAAAAGCTGCGCAAACACCAGCAGGCTGTGCTCTGCTATGTTGGGTTGTATGTTCAGGTGCAGGAACAGCAGCGGATGCCGTTCATCGACGCGGCTCGATGGTGGCACTATGTGGATCACTTTGCAGCGATCACAGGCGAAACCGAAGGTCACAAGACACGCAATGCGCTCGTTCGCAGTCTGTATCAGGCCAGATACGTAACACGGTTGGATCGTCTGACACAGCATTTTGCGTTCAAATCCTTTGCCCTCAAGGTTTTCGGGGAAGCGGGATGGCAAAAGGGATACACAACAATCACCAATACACTGACAAACATCGGGTACGGGAACATACAAACCCGGAGTGCTTTCGATACAGCGTTGGCGATCCTCTTGCTGGTTCAACGATCCACTGACATTGAGCGGATTGATTCGCAACTGTTGTACATGCTCTACACCGAGAATCCAATCACAGCCCGCAGCCGCCACTTTCAGCGTATCGCCCTGGCATTGCATACCCTGGAATTCGGCAATTATGCCCGATGTTTCCAGCACGCCCACCGGTCATCATCTACCCCTTCGACGCTGGCCGACCACATTGCACTGGACTGGGTCGTCATGGCCGATCGCTGGTTGCAAACGTCGGTACTGGCACTCAACTCGCGCAAACGGATCTACCGCACTGTTTTGCAGATTGGGCGCTGGTTGGCGGCAACTCATCCCGATATCCAGCATCCTGAGCACTGGACACGCCAGACGGCACTGGATTGCGTGCAGGTGGTCAGCCATTTGCACTGTTACGAGTGGTCATCCCAACCCGAAAAGCAGGGCAAGCCGCTCAAGCCCAGCAGTAAGCAGAAAGTGCTGGACGCGATACGCTCGTATTTCACCGATATTCAAAGCTGGCAGTGGATTCCCCGACGGTTCAACCCGCAGCGCGCGCTGGCAACGCCCACGCACATTCTGAACGATGTCCATCCGCAACCGCGTGTCATCCAAGCGGATGTCTGGGCGAAACTCTTGTCGGCTGCACTGGAGTTGGGTCAGGCGGATCTGAATGACTTTCTGCGTCGTAAAGGTGGACAACAGCCCCTGTTTCATCCGTATCCCATTGAGATGGTGCGTGCCGTTGCCATCACCTGGCTGTTTTCAGGTCTGCGTAAGAATGAGATTTCCCGACTGCGTGTGGGGTGCATTCGCTGGCAAACGACACAGCCAGATGAAGATGAAAACACTGCCCGAATTTGTTTGCTGCACTATCCAGCGAACAAAACCGGACCTGCGGCGCTCAAACCGGTCGATGCCATTGTTGGCGAAGCGATTGCGGTCTGGGAGGCACTGCGTCCGCCACAGGCAGCGGTCATTGATGCAAAATCACGTGAAAAGGTGGACTGGCTTTTCATGTATCGCGGGCGTGGACTGGGCAAGAGCTACATTAACCAATCCCTGATTCCGCTGCTCTGTTACAAAGCCGACATGCCCCAAGCTGACTCACGCGGTGCCATCACCAGTCACCGGGCACGGTCCACCATTGCTACCCAACTGGCGAACGCCGAACAGGGGATGAGCCTGACCGATCTCCAGCAGTGGTTGGGACACAAAACAGCCGAAAGCACGCAGTATTATCTGGAGATGAACCCGCACACATTGACAAAAGCCTATCTGGATGCGGGGTACTTCGAGCGCAACCTGCGCAGCATCCGGGTGCTGGTTGACCAGGCTGCCATTCAGACCGGAAACGGACTTCTGGAGAATCGCTGGCTTTACTACGATCTGGGCCACGGGTATTGTTCCTACAGTTTCTTTCAGCGCTGCCCGCACCGGATGGTCTGCAAGCAATGTTCGTATTACCTGCCGAAGACGTCGCACCGGGCACAGATGTTAGAGGCTCGCGACCATCTGCTGGAAGCCCATGAAACCATTGCACTGACCGATGCCGAACAGGAAGCCATTGAAACGGATTTAACCCGACTGCAAACGTGGATTGACCGGTTGCAGTCGATTCCGACCCCGGATGTATCAGCATCTGGCTTTGTCGCGTTGGATGATGTGACTTGAGCGGGCTGGTGGGATGATGAATGAATGTTTCCAGCAGCAGATTGATCGTGGGCAGTGGCTGGTCGATCTGTCAGCATATGATTCATCGGTCGCCGTGTCGGCTCAACAGACACAGCAACTGGCAACCTACCTGTCCCTGACGAGTCGTGATCGACGGCAAGTCAATTTTGAAACGGAACTGGATACGATCCTGAAACCCCTTGCGGATGTGATGGCGTACATGGGTGTCAGCCACCCATCCTACACGGCAACCCGTCAGCTGTTATTGCAACAGACCCTGCAAACCGGGCGGACGCTGTGGGGGTGGACACCAGCGGAAATGGTGACCTATCTCAATGAGAACAGTGATCTCAACGCCAAACATCGCCAGATGCTCTGTAAACAGCCCATTCTCGCCATCTTTTATCTGCTGCGCGGATGGAGTGATCTGGAAGCTGTTCAGGGTGTCCGACCCGCTGCTGTGGCACGCTGGGTCTTCGGCAAGCCTGCCTATGAATCAATGCTAACGGATGTGCGCCCGTTTTTTGTCGAGCGGGGTTACAGTCTGCGCTGGTGTCGCTATGGGCTGGTCGGCGGTTTGAGCTACACGTTGCTCAAGCACTATCGCTGGTCACTGGCTGGCCTCACACTTGATTTTCTACAACAGCTTTACAGTGAGACACAGTCCACCAATTACAAGATGACCATCGTGCGCCTGACCGAGTATCTCAAACTCAAAGGACATCTGGATACGTTGCTGCAACCGAACTGGAATCGGCAGCAAAACCCCTGTTTTTCGCAGGATGTGCTGGCTGATGTGCCTTCGGATTGGTTAGCGATGTGTCAGAACTGGCTCGAACGCTCACCCCGCGGCGATACTTACAACCGCCATCTTTTCTACACGCTTTTGAAAATGGGGCGCTGGCTGCAGGCGACGCATCCAGATTGTACACATCCTGCCAACTGGACACGGGATACGGCCATGCGTTACACGGCTATGGTCTGTGAGATGCGTGTTGGCGACTGGACCGCCGTCAATTACCGTAAAGACGTGGGCAAGCCGCTCAGTCCGAGTGCCATTCAGGATCACCTGACGGCTGCCAGCAATTTCTTTGGTGATTGCCAGGAATGGGGGTGGATTGACCGTCGGTTTGATCCCCGTCTCTGTTTCCGTCTCCCCCATCGCATTCGTCAACTGGATCCGGTGCAGCCACGGGCGATTGATGACGACATTTGGGCGAAGCTGCTCTATGCAGGACTCTATCTGGAACTGGAGGACTTGTATGCCAATCCTGCTCTCCTGAAATCTGGTCGGAACGCGCCTTACTACCCGATTGAGATGATCCGAACCCTCAGTATCGTCTGGTTATTCGCCGCGCTGCGCCGTTCTGAAATCCGTCGTCTGCGTTTGAACTGCATCCACTGGCAGGATGAACGGGTTTGCTTGCTACAGGTGCCACCGGGGAAATCTGGCAGAGGACGTACCATTGCCGTTGATGGCATCGTCGGGCAGAGTATCGCTCATTGGCAGCAGATGCGTCCTGACGCTGCCAGAACGTATGATGCCACGACCGGATCGGAGGAAGATTTGCTGTTCACCTACCAGCACCGCACACTGGGAACAAAGTACATCAACCAAACCCTCATTCCCGCCCTGTGCCGTAAGATGAACCTTCCCCTGTCCGATTCGCTCGGCAAGATTACCAGCCATCGCGCCCGGTCGACGATTGCCACACAACTGGCTAATGCAGATGAGGCGATGAGCTTTTTGCAACTGAAAGACTGGCTTGGGCATCGGAATGCCAATGCGACCCGTCGTTACATTGAGCTACGTCCGACACGATTGATGAAAGCCTATGCCGATGCGGGTTACTTCGAACGCAATCTGCGCCAAATCCAGGTGCTGATTGATCGTGACCGGATTGAAGCTCAGGGTACATCCACCGATGCACCCTGGAAATATTACGATCTGACGCATGGCTACTGCACCTATGATTTCTTCCAGAATTGTCGGCATTTGCTTGCCTGTGCCCGGTGTTCACATTACCGTCCCAAAGCGTCATCCGAGGCACAGATGCTGGAAGCGAAGGAGAACCTGCTCCGACTGAAGACATCTGTTCCGCTCACAGATGAAATGCAGCAGGCAGTCGACTCCGGTGTACAGGCGGTGCAGGACTTGATTGAACGCTTGCGCGATGTGCCGACTCCTTCGGGACAGACACCGCGCGAACTGGGCATACAGACGGGGTTCATTCCGCTCGACTCAATCCATCGGGAGTAAACTCACTACCAATTTCATTGCACTTCTTGACAATGGTTTTAATTCCATATAACTCAGCCCGCA
>CALJKV010000029.1 GCA_937974245.1 uncultured Chloroflexota bacterium
GGGTTGTTTGGCAACACTTATTCTACCGGATAGGAATTTTCAGATGGGTTCTAAGAACCTTGTCCTGTTTTGCACCCAAGCGAAATGTACCCCGCCTGAATTTTGTGATTGATTTCATTCCAGAATCGTGATAGGATATTTTCCAGGTGGGGGGATGCTCTCCCCTGCTGACAACTGAAGCAGTGCTGTAGCACTCATTAAGAGCGACAGAGGGAACCGGCCCGTTGAAGTCGCGGCAACCCCCGAAGCGTCGGGAAGGTGCCAAGTCCGGCAGAGGAATCTCTGGAAGATGAGCAGCAGTTTACCCTGTGTTTATGCGCCTCTTCATCAACCCGGAGAGGCGTTTTTCGTTTCTAAACTGATGCTGTTCCGGTCAAGCAGCCTGGGCCGGACGCCTGTAATTCCGAGAATCGCTCACCCGTGCATATCGGTTAGCCTATAGGAAGGATGTAACCCGTCATGAGCATTATTCAGGAACGCCCCCAGGTGGCGAATACCACGTTCATGAATTCGCCCCAGTATTTTTTCACGTCCGAGTCGGTCTCTGAAGGCCACCCGGACAAGATGTGCGACCAGATTTCGGATGCCGTGCTGGACGCCATTCTCGCTTCTGACCCCAACGCCCGCGTGGCGTGCGAAACGGCGACGACCACCGGGCTGGTGGTGGTGATCGGTGAGATTACCACCCATGCGTATGTGGACATTGAGAAACTCGTGCGCGAAACGGTGCGCGACATCGGCTACACACGCGGCAAGTTCGGCTTTGACGCCGATACCTGTGGCGTGGTCGTCTCGATCAAGGAACAGTCCCCGGACATCGCCCAGGGCGTCAACCGGGCGCTGGAAGCCCGCGAAGGCACGATGAGCGAAGCGGAAATCGAAGCCACCGGGGCCGGCGACCAGGGTATGATGATCGGCTTCGCCTGTGACGAAACGCCGGAATACATGCCGCTGACGATCTCGCTGGCGCACAAACTCACCCGCCGCCTGGCCGAATCGCGCAAGTCCGGCGAACTGAGCTGGCTGCGCCCCGATGGCAAGAGCCAGGTGACGGTGGAATACGCCTTCGGCAAGCCCAAGCGCGTGGATACCATCGTCATTTCCACCCAGCACGCCCCGGAAATCAGCCAGGCGGAAATCCGCGAGGCGGTCATCCAGCACATCATCACGCCGGTTGTCCCGGCGGGACTGCTGGACAGCCACACCCGAATCTTCGTCAACCCCACCGGGCGTTTTGTCACCGGCGGGCCGCTGGGCGATGCCGGGCTGACCGGGCGTAAGATCATCGTGGACACTTACGGCGGCGTGGCGCGGCATGGCGGCGGCGCGTTCTCCGGCAAGGATGCCACCAAAGTAGACCGCAGCGCGGCTTATATGGCGCGGTACGTCTCGAAAAATGTGGTGGCCGCAGGGCTGGCGGCCCGCTTTGAACTGCAACTGTCGTATGCCATCGGCGTCGCCCAGCCGACCTCGCTGGCGGTGGAAACCTTCGGCACCGGCACCATCCCCGACGACCAGATTGAAGCCCTGATCCGCAAGCACTTCGACCTGCGCCCGGCGGCGATCATCCGTGACCTCGACCTGCGCCGCCCGATCTACAAGCAGGTGGCAGCTTACGGCCACTTCGGGCGGGATGACCTGAATGTCCCCTGGGAACGCACCGACAAGGCCGACATCCTGCGCCAGGAGGCCGGGCTGTAAGTCTTCGTCTGACGAATAAAAAGGGGCGTGGTTCGCCGCGCCCTTAAAACCCGCCCCGCCACTTCCTGACCCCTCATTCACATTAGACGACTTCTGGTGTATAATCACTTAAATGCTTGACCTCACCCCTTCCGAACCTGCGGTTCTCCCTCCCCTCAGCCGTCAACGGCGAGGGCAAAACGAGCGCAGCGAGCAGGGATGAGGTTGGTGTGGCGAATTAACGGACAGGTTCTTAAAGGGCGTGAATCAGATTCGATTCGGGTGCTGGCGGGCGAGTAGCGCGAAGGCGCATTGCAAAACGTGAAACCCCGCTTGAAAAAGGCGCTTGAAGACCGCCGGGCAGTACGGCGCACGTCCACTTTTTCACTTCGTTCAGAATCGTAACAGACAGGGGCAGCGGCTGCCCCTGTTTTTATGCAAACGGCGGGCGGTGAAACTGCGCTATAATAGGAGATAGTCAACGGGAGACTTGAACATGGTTGCACGAGAAAGACTGGTCACAACAATGGACGAGTTCAAGACCTTTGTGGCCTTGCCCGAAAATGCTGACCGGTTATTTGAGTTTGTCAATGGGGAGATCATTGAAGTGTCACCAGGCCGAACCCGCTATTCTGAGTTCGGGCATCTCATTGCGTTTGCGGTCCGCCTGTTTTGCCAGGAAAACGCGCTTCCCTGCCATACCAGCGGCGGAGATGGCGCGTTCCTGATCGGCACGCATGTTATTGCCCCCGATTTTGCCTACAAGCCAACCCCCATGAGTGACGACTATCCTGACCCTGTAGCGCCGTTATGGGCCGTCGAGATCATATCCCCGACGGATAAGGCTTCTGACATTCGATCAAAGCGAGCCGTCTATCGCCAGGCGGAGATTCTGTTGTGGGAAATCTACCCACAGCTTGAGAAGATAGATGTCTATGCCCCCGGCTATCCAGCGCGTGAATCAGGTGTTGATGACTTGCTGGACGGCGGCACGGTGCTGCCTGGCTTTGTAATCGCTGTAAAGGACATTTTCCCCGCCCAATCCTAATGTAAGGCTATTCCTCCTGCGGCTCACCATGCCTGCGGATACAACTTATCAGGCGAGTCAGGACTCCAGGTGATGATATACGGCTTGCCATCAGCATAGGCTGTGTTGATCTGGAACTCCCCGGTGGGCAGGCGGTAGAGCATGATGGGCTGGCTGGTGAAGGGATTATCGGCCTGCGCGACGAGGGCGGGAACAGCGTCCGGCACGCCTACCGCCGCAATCGCCGCGTCATCCACCCGCAGCGTCAGGAATCCGGCGCTGGTATCGGGGTCAACCGCGTAAATATCGAGCGAACCGGGATACACGACTACCGGCGCAAAACCACAGTGCCAGCGGTTCAAACGTCCATCGTCCGGGCAGATGCTTTCCAGGTAGCTGCTTACCGATTGGCCGGAGCTATCCAGGCAGTGAATCGTGTAGGTGTAAGTCGTCCCCCCGGCGTTGCGTAAAAACACAAACTCTATCCCGTACAACGCCAAAACGGGAATCGTGTAGGTGAGTGTTCCCGGCATGACTCGCGGGCCGACCAGAGCGCCGTGCAGTACGTCATTCACGCGGAAATCGCCCGGCAGCCCGGCGTCCAGTGTGGTCGTGACGGTGATGGTTTCTCCGGCGTTAAAAGCCGTGTTCTGTAATTTGATAGTCAGAGACGTTGAAAGGGTGCCGGTGCGCCCATCCAGAGCGAGACAGCCGGCGCTGGGTGTATTGGCACGCGCGAACATCCCCGGCAGCAGACCGGTGATGATTAGCATGAGACTGAGCAGCCAACGCAGCGTGGACATAATGTGCCTCCACAAAGTTAATAATTCGTACGAACTACGTTTATTTGTAGATTGTAACACCAAAGGCCAGACACGCCCAACAAGACACAGGCAAAGGGAGGCGCTCACGTCAGCAGGACATAGGACTGCGCGGTGCGCTGTACCGAGTCGTCTTCGTGCCGCGTGAGTTTTAAGAGGGCGATCTTACATTTGGGGTGGGCCTTGAGCTTGCCGAGGGCGTGGGCCAGCTGGCGCAGTACGGGGGGTTCCGGGCGTTCGGCTGCCGCCTGGATCAGTGCCTGGCAGGCCTCTTCGGTAGCGAATTGTGCCAGCGCATTGGCGGCCACTTCCGCCGATTCCGAACTACCTTCCAGCAGTGCCGCCGCCAGGGCTATGACGGCCATATCGCTGCCAATCGCCACCAGCGCCGCACCGGCCTGTTCGCGCACACCGCCGGAGGGGTCGCTCAGAGTACGGGTCAGCACCGGGACATGGGTGGTATCGCCAAGCTGCCCCAGTACCAGCGCCGCCGTCGCCCGGACACCGTCTTTGGGGTCGCTCAGCGCCGTCACCGCCAGCGGCACAACAGACGGGTCCTGGTTCTCCATGAGAATCCGCAGCGCCCAGCGCCGGACTTCCTGCCGCTTGCTGTTCATGCACACCGCCAGCGCCTGGGGGATGCGCTCGGCATCGTAAATCAGCGCCCGTGCGATGGGAGCGAGTTCGCTCCATAAGCCCCCGGCATCGCCAGCGGCCACACTCGCCAGATTATGGCGGACATAGTTCCAGAAATGACGCTGCCCGGCCAGAAAATTGTACGGCGCGTCCGGCTGTTTTTGCCAGGCGGCCAGGGCAACCACCGCCAGTCCCCGGTCAACCTGCCCGCCATAAACCAGAATATTCTCCAGTATGGCCCCCCATTCCGCACGGGGCGCATGCATCAATGCTGGCAAAGCGGCTTCGGGAGGGCGGTTAAACAGCAGGCCGATGTCCTGCACCTGGGGGGTGATTTCCGGTGGACGGCGGGCCAGTTCACCGATCAGCCGCTTGATTTCATACTCCAACGAGGGGAAATCAATCGGTTTGGTGACGAAGGCGCTGGCCCCGATCCGAAAAGACTCTTCCCGAACCGCCGGGCTATCCTCCACCGAAAGCATGATGATGGGAATATCACGGGAATATTCGTGGTCACGCAGCCAGCGCAGAACATCCAACCCGTTCATATCCGGCAGCATGTAGTCGAGCAGAATCAGGCGCGGGTTAGCTTGCAGGACAACCTGTAAGCCCTCGCGCCCGGTAGGGGCGGTCAGCACATCCACCCCTTGTATATGAAAATACTGCCGGACAATCTGTTGCATGTCCGGCGCGTCTTCGATATGAACAATATCAACCATAGTTCGCTTAGCTGCCTTGCTGCGAACGGCGCATCCACGGTAAATGTTTTTCCACTGTCCCCCGCAGCCGCCGGATGTCCAGCGGGTTTTTGTCGAGCATATCCGCAATATGATCCTTGACGAAAAAGTCCGCCGTTTCCCGCTTGTCCCAGTCTTTCGAGGTAATCATCACCACCGGGACATTGTTCTGATAACGGTGGATAAATTCGAGCAGGAACTTACCGCCTTCACCGAACTCGTCGTCCGCGCCCAGCATCATATCCAGTGTGATGAAGTCGTATTCATACTCGCGGATAAACTCAGCGGCCTTGTTGCGCGTCCCGGCGACATGCACCGCCAACCCCATTTCTTCCAGCGTTTCCTTGAGCAAGCTCTGATAGTTGGGCGCGTCTTCGATCACCAGCGCGATAGGCCGCCGGGCAATCGCGGAGTCACTGACCACCGGCGTTTCCTTGACACGCTCCATGGGCCGGGTGGATTCGGTGCTGTCCTCGTCTTCCTCGTTCTCCGGCCTGGCCGGCTCATGGCGCACAACCGCCGTAATCAGCGCCCGGTGCAGGCCGTTAAACGCCTGTTCGCTGCTCTGAAGGAAATCCACGTAGTGCAAGTGCTCAATCTCATCCGGCAGGGCACAATTGCGAATCATCAAGGGGATAATCCGCATTTTATGATCCAACGCCCGGCGCAGTTCGTATTTCACCCAGCGGGACGCGGTGGCCTCCGGCGTCAGCAAAATGAGGAAGGCTGAGGAATGCTCCAGCGCCTCATCAATGGACTGCCGCCACTCATCGCCCCCTTTGATACCAGCGAAATCAATCCAGGTATGGAAGCCAATCTGGTTGATACGCTGCGACAGCATCTCGGCAATTAAGCGGTC
Organism: uncultured Chloroflexota bacterium; assembly: GCA_937974245.1. Classification (GTDB taxonomy): domain Bacteria; phylum Chloroflexota; class Anaerolineae; order Aggregatilineales; family Phototrophicaceae; genus JACKCG01. The sequence continues at coordinate 5,761 of CALJKV010000029.1, forward strand.
TTCATGGCTATAACTGATAAAAATCCCGACTCCGGCATCCATTTTCTTAGACATAACATGCTGTGCCTCGTCATCATCAATAAAGGGTATAGGTAGGGTAGAGCCTCACCACCAGCAGCACAAAGTGGCAAAATGAAAACAGGCATATCAACTAAGGCATTGTGAGGCAGTATACCACTATCATACCCTATTTTAGAAAAGCATTTCAAACGATATTATGCAATTCTCCAGAAGAATCGCCATCTTTCACTTTATCTTAATCTGACTTTTACCGGAAAAGTGACGGTATGGCATGAAAATACATCTGCCGGATGGGGCGGGTGCAACGGATTCCAGCGCAGCTTCGTATTATTGTTAGAGACCCGTCTGGATGGCAATTGAGGTGTATGATGCAGCTAACGTGTCCGAACTGCGGCGAGAAGATACCTTCTGCGCATATCAACATTCAGGAGATGGTGGCGGTATGCCCGGCCTGCGATACGGTGTTCCGGTTTACAGCGCCCGCGCCCAAAGCCAAACGGCGCAAGGTGAAACACCCGGAAAGGTTGATGCTGGACGAAACCGATCAGCACATGCGGATGGTTTTCCGCACGAACTTCCGGCTGGATAAGAATGAGACATTTATTTCCGGTGCTGTATTCAGCATTGTTTTCACCTGCGTCACTGCGCTGTTTATCGGCCAGTACCTGACCGAAGGAGACCCCGTGCTGGTTCTCATGGCCTTCATCATGGGATTGGCAGCACTGCTCGGTTACTACTGGCTGGCGCTAACCATCTATAACAAGACCCATATTGACGCAGCAGAAGATACCATCACGGTTTCGCGCCAGCCCGTTCCTAATCCGCTGGCCCCGCCGAATACCATTGACCTGGCTGGGGTGGAGCGCATCCATTACGAAGAAACGGCCATCTCCCAAAAAGAGGGCTATGATACGCCGCGCTATGGCGTCTGGGCGATGCTGGTGGATGGGAGCCGGCGGCTGATCGTGAACGACGTGACCGCAGACTACGCGGCTTTCATTGCGCAGTGCCTGAACGAGCATGTTGCTCTGAATGCAGACCCGGACACGGATCGCCTGGCAGATGAGGATTGGGAGGCGGAAACCGTCATTATTGAGGATGCCGCCCCACAAAGGCGGGCGAATCAGGGGTAGTGCTACTGTTTACCCGTACAGCGCCCGAATCCGCGCACGCAGCCTGGCGTTCTCGCGCAGGTCGGTGGAGTCGGAGAACTGGTCTATTGAACCGATGTCCGTCACGATGCGCCGCACGGCGTCATCCTGAATCCACGCCCGCAGCGCCTCCGCGAACCGTTCGGCATGGATGACCTGGAAGGGACGCCCCCAGAACGAGGAAACCTGCTCCGGCAGCGGGTCGGTCAGCCTCAGGGCGTTATGGAGTCCGGCAAGCTGTTCATAGGCCGCCGACAGCCAGCGTTCGCGTTCCTGCCAGGTTGCCGCCAGCAGCGCGCCGCGCAGGTGGGGCAGCAGCGCCGGGGCGCACTCCAGCCGGGCGAAGGCCGTGCCGAACCACTTGGCATACGGGGCATACTGGCGTTCCATCAAGAAGCACAGCCCCATGATGTCCCGCACCAGCCGCCCGGCGATGATCTGCGATCCGAGTTCGTCGCCCAGGTCGCCGGTGCGCCCGACGAAATGCTCCTCCTGGCCGATGCGTCCCCAGCCCGCCGCCAGCAGATACAACCAGACATCCTGCGGGTAGTAGCTGAAACGCGCCCGAATTGCCTCTAACCCCAGGTCGTCGTGGTAGACCGCCCCAGCGGTGATCGCCCGGAGCTTCTGCTGCGGGAAAGACAGCCAATCCGCAGGGGTAATGGGCGTGTTCAGTTTATAGCCCAGGTACGCCCGGAAATAGCCGGGCAGCGTGTACAACTCAACGCGGTGGTTCACCGGGCCGCTGGTCGTTTCCGCCAGCAGTTGTGTGCCGTTGTCGTTCGGGTCGGGCGGGGCGAAGTTGGTCGGGTAGCCACGAAAGGTGTGCGGCAGGCGGTGGCGCAGCGACTCGTGGATAGCGGCCATCCGGGGCGCATCTTCCTCGCGCAGGAAGAGCATGAGGCGCGGCCCCCAGTGGTGGTCGGTGGACATAAGCGTATCGAAGCCCAGCACTTCCGAGCCGGAGCCGATGAGCGCGGCGGTATAGCGCACTGCCGGGAAGTCCTGTTCCAGCACCGGCTTGACGGCCTCGCGGTAGAAGGCTTCGCACAAGGCCAGACCGGGGATAAATTCAGGCATCACAACACTCCTAGTCAGGATTACGCTTGTGCTTCTGATTGTACCTGAAAACGCTGCGTTTACCCGCCTGTCGCAGCAGCAGTGGGATGATTTTCAACGCCTCGCTCGCCAGTTTGTAAGTGC
>CALJKV010000030.1 GCA_937974245.1 uncultured Chloroflexota bacterium
GCCGTTGGCGTGTTGGTCGGGGTTGCCGCGAGCGGCGTAATACCGGCCTGCTGCAGACATTCGTTGTCTGTAAACTCCGGTATGCTCATGCCCAGTGTGTTATTCATGATCCGCATCGTCCAGTTTGCCAGTTTGCAGTTCACCAGCACACTCATATGAAGCCCGTCTACCGTGCCGTTCACACGCGGATCATTACCCGCGCTTGCCATGTTGATACTGTACCCGCCAAAGTGCCAGATGTAATTCGCATCGGTCGCCAAATCGGGGTACTGGAAGAACGTGTCGTAGGATACCAGTTGGATGCTGTAAGGATGGCTCCGCAACCAGGTATTCACCCGGTTGATGGCGTCGGTTGCCAGCGCCCGTTTCGCCGGATCACTGAACCCGGAATAAATGGCTGACTGTGTGGCGACATACGAGCTGATTTCGTGCACGACAATCGGGATATCTGGATCGGCATTGCGCATCGCCGCAAACAGTGCCGTAGCGTTGTTGATGATCCGGCTGGCTTTCGTGGCAGGCGATACCGTCCCATCATAGACCTCTCTGTAACCGTGCGAGAAGTAGGCGGCGAAGTCGTTCGAACCTACCTCCACAATAGCCATGTTGAATTGTCCGGTTGAGAGATAATTCGCCGCTTTCGTCGGCACCTGGTTGACGATGATATTGGCCGCGTCCCACGTGATGGCATAGGCCGTCCCTGTGCGCGACAGGTTATACTCATACCCTGTGCGCCGCAGATCCCCCCAGTAGCCCCAGGTACCGAAGTCAAGATAGGCACGGCGGTTCGGGCGACTGCTATCCGCCATAATCTGCTCAATCCAGTTATATCCTCGGCAGTTGGGCAAACTTGCCGGGCAGGCATTCCGGTTATCCTCTGCCCGGAATTCGTCATAGCGGCTATCACCAACCAGCAACACCCGGATAGGTGCCTGTGCTGCTACCTGGTTCAGTGCCGGTGTGGCGGCGAGTATCAGCGTGACGACGATCAGCAGCGCCAGCAATGGCATACGACGCTTTTTGAAATCCTGGAGCAGTTTCATAATACTAATTTCCTCAAATAATCTGGCGTGATGATCGGTACAGGTGTTGGTGGGGATAAACAGAGCCTCTATACCGTCAGCAGAAATAACATATCGCCCGTTGATAATCGGGCGAACCGCCGCAATTCTCTAAGAAGTTGGAATATGTTGTTTTAAGTGTGATCGTGATCCCTTTGTGAATTTGGGAATTATCCGTATTATAAAGGGGAATTATAAACTAAAATATATCCATGCACCACAGAATCTAATAATTATTTGCCATTATGTCTATATTAAGATAAGTTTTAATTACAGAGAGTGTGCATTGGTTTTGTGCTGCACGTAGTGGGTTTAATGCCTGTCCATGCGGGGAAAGTGCACGCTGTAAGATGTTCAGTTTGAACAGTTTTTGTACTGTGGATACTTCTGCTAAGTACCCTCAGTTTTACCGAGGCAAATCGCTCAGATAGCACCGGATAGTCTCCACCCCCGCCGCCGGGTAATCATGCAGGTGATCACGCAGCAGGCGATCCGCCAGGTCGAGCAGTTGACGGGCGGACTCCAGCGGTTCTAACAGCAGAATGGCGTTGAGTTCCGCGCCCCACGCCGGAAAAGCAAACTCAAACCGCCGCATCACATCCAGGTTGTCGAGGATGTCGCGCCGCTCGGTGTCGCCATACTTCACGAGCAGCGGCAGCAGGTTGCCCAGCGCGTAGTGCTTGATGAAGGTATGCCCGCTGAGTTTCTCCCCGCGTGCATAGCGCCCCGCGCCCACCAGTAAATTCGTCAGCGTTTGGCCGAAGCGGTGGCGGTCATCGTGTTGGCCGTCCTGGACACGCTGCGTCGTCTGCGCCTGGATGCGGGCGGCTTCAGCGGCAACGTCCGCGCGATCCAGCAGCACGCGGTAGGCGTTCAGGGAGACAACCGGGAATTCATCCGGTTCAAACACCGCCGCTTCCAAAAGATGTCCGCTCGGATAGACGACCTTGACAGCGTGCTGCGTCTCGCGGAAAACCAGCACAATCTCTCCGGCATCCGGCAGCCATGCCAGATGATTGCGGAAATCCTCCGCTGTCCCAGGATCCACAATCACCATGAAATCATGATCCGACCATTCATCCGGTTGATGCTGTGTCCCCGCCATAGAGCCACAGGCCACCAACCCGCGCACACGCCGATCGGCTGCGAGGTTGCGCGTCAATTGTTCGATGAATTGGGTGTACATTTCGGGTTTCATGGGCTTAAGTCCTGTCGGGTAGGGTAATATCAGTGTACAACTTGCACTGGCTTGAGGAGTGAACGATCAAAATCCGCGATGTCCGCCGCATTCATGCTTTCAAGAGCGGCCCGCACTGCTTCAGCATCGGCCCGGAGCTGCTTCACGTCCACCCCCTGGCAGACATCCGGCAGCCGGGCAAGCCACTGGATACTACGCAGCAGCATCTTCAATGCGCCGCGATGGTTGCCTCGGGTAACCTGATAGTAGGCCACACCAACCTGCAAAATCGCCTGGTAGAGGTCGCGGGAGGGGCCGGGTGTCGCCATCCACAGCGCCTCAAAGACATCATGCTGGCGGTAGTATTCACCCTGGTTGAACAGAGCGATTCCTCGCTGCGCCTGAGGTGGCAGTTCACCCACACATTCACGGCCCAGCTGTGCCTGGAGCGCCGCGTCTGGCAGCCGGGTGAAATCGCGCAGGAGCGCCGGGAGTCGCGCCAATAGTTCGCGGGGTGTCAGGGCTTCATCCGCCCCGGCAGACCGTGCCGCCGCCCGCAGCGCCATGTCATCACTCACGAGAATCACGGGGATACGGCGGGTCGCGGAACTGGCTTTGGGCGTGGCTGTCCAGAACTGCCAGTCCGCCCGCGTCCCGTCCACCAGGATGAGCGCCGCCCGGTCATCCACCAGGCGCGGGACATACCCGCCCTGCTGCGTGTAGATGGCAGCCCGCCACCCCGCCGGGAGCTGGTCAGGCAGCGTGTCTGCCCAGGGGGAGTCCCCCGTGATGAGTACCACTGTCGCCGTCATGGTTCGACATTCAGGATCAGGCAGTCATCCAGCCGCAGCACGTCACGACTTGCCGTAGTGGCAAAGACAATGCGCCCCGCCCCTGGTGCGTTCGGGATAGCGGAGGCGAAGACCGTCTGCCCATTTATATCTGCACGCAGGGTATCGCCTTTGAATAACAACCGCAGGTCAACCCAGTTCGAGCGTCCGTGTACATTGGCAACCGGCAGGGCACTCCACACCGGCGTATTCCCGGCGTCCCGGCTGCTTACACTGAGCGTGCCGGATACCAGGTAATCAAGCGTTACCGCGCCTGCATCGCCATCGCGCAGGCGAATCTGGTAGGTGCCTTCGCGGTTCCAGAGGCGGCAGATCACCTCGAAATCGCTCCATGTCCCTGTGGTTGCGATGCTGGCTTCCCCACTCAGCGTCAGGTACTGGTTGCCATCATCCTCGGTGGTCAGCTGTGCGCCACTGGCTGTCCAGGCGCCGGGCAGCCCTGCCGCTTCAAAGTGGGAACTGACGGCGTTTATATGGTCAATGGCGAGATTATCGAAGTCCACTGGCCTGTTGCCGATCACCTGGAACATGACCTGCCCGGCGCGAAGCTGCGGCGTAATCTGTTCAATCGGTAACAGCCGTTCGCCATCCAGATAAACATCAAGCCGGTCATTTTCAATCCACAGAATCACATTGTGCCAGGTATTGCCGCTGACCGGCACGCCGGCACGGGTTCGCACGATTCGTTCGTTGTCGCGGTTGACGAAGGCTGTACTCTCGCCGCCACGCCGCAGAATCACCGTCCCCGGCAGCAGTTCCAGCGCGTTATAGGCGCTTTCATCAGTCGCCCGGAAGACGACCCGCGCCCCTGCGCTGGGTGAATCGGCGCGAATGTTGAAACTGAAGTGGATGACGAGGTTATCGCTGTGCAGCCAGTCCGCGTCACTTTCGGCCAGCACTATGGCTGGGGAATCGAGGGTGGAGCGCCCTGTCCCCGTACCTTCCAGCACCATACCACGCCCGGATTCGCTCCGCAGCATCCAGAGCGCCGGGTCATAGTCCCAGCCATCCAACGCATTGCCCTGGTTGAACGTGTTGAAATACGGGAACGCGCCGGCTGGGGGAGAGGTCGGGGTGGGTGACGGTATTTCGGTAAAAGTAGCCGTCGGTTCGGGTGTGTCTGTCGGCAGCGGCGTCGCGCTGGGCGGCGGCGTGGTAGGCGTGCCTGTCGGCGGCGTTGTTGCGCTGGGTGGCGGCTCAGTGGGCGTATCTGTCGGCAGCGGTGTTGCGCTGGGTTGCAGGGTATCCGTCGGAATCACAACGGGCGTATCGGTAGCCGCCGGTGGTACAGGTGTATCGGTTGGCGGTTGGGTGGCCGCAGGCACATTGGTCGGTGTTTGGGTGGGGATGGGTGTGAGGGTCGGCGGCAGCGCCAGCGGCACGAGTCGCATATTTCCAAACGTTTCCACCTGGGAGGCGATCAGCCACACGACACTACCATCCGGCAGCAATATCTGATACCAGCCGTTATCCTCGCTGATCCCCTGGATGACGACCTGTTCATCGGCGGTAATCGTCGCCACAACCGGGTAACTGATGCCCGGCCCCTGGCGCACGACCACATTTCGCACAGGTTGGGCGACGGGTGTGGCTGGCGTGGGGGTGCGTGTGTTCGTGGCAGTCGGTGGTTCTGACGGCGTGTTTGTCATGCTGGTTGTCGGGTTGTCCCCTACGATAACGATGCTGGTGGGGCTGGCGGCTTCAGTAGGCCGGGGCGTTGTGGACGGGTCAGTCGGCTGAGTGATATTGATAACGACCTGTCCGGTTGCCGGCGTCGGGGTGGTCGGCGGTGCTAGGCTTGGCCCCAGCAGCGCCAGCACCAGCAGGACGACCACGACCAGCGCCGCGCCCCCTCCCATCCAGACTTCCGGGCGTGACCACCAGTTTCCTGCGGGCAGTCTACCGCGCTGGATGGCCCTCATCATTTCGGTGGGGACTGTCGGGCTGGTGGGTACATCGCCTTTGGAGATGGCATTTTTGATGGTGAGGATCAACTGCCCCATGCCGCGCTCAAAGTGGGTACGCATGTCCACATACTGCGTATCAATCAACTTGATCGGGATAGCAGTGGAGACGCTTCCCCCCACCAACACCGGGATAAGCGGGATATCCTGCGTCAGTGCGTAGCTGATTTCCCGGTTGACCCACTGCGAGTCTTTAGCCGCCGGGGACATCAAAACCACGACACAACCGGCATTTTCGATAGCTTCCTCGATGGCAATTGACCAGGCATGCGTGCCGGGGACTAGGTCCGCGTCCGACCACATAGTCAGCTCGGCCTGCCGGAAAGTCGCACGGATGCGCTTTTTGATCTCGCTATCCTCGTGACTGTAGCTCAGAAAAATGTGGTGGAGCATGACAATAATACCCTTCATCAATCCGGCGCAGAACCGGGACATTCACTACAGAGGTTCTACAATCATGATTCTGGCGATTGTATCTGGTAATTCAGGGTGCTTTACACTCGGCGCTTTCAATTTTTTGCTTTCGACACAAGACCGGTACTTTGGTACCTATGTTTAGTATAGCCAGGATACCAGCCAGCGGCAATGAAAACGGTAAGAATTGCCCCACGACTAAGGAACTTTTATACTGGCAGTATTCAAGGAGGCCGGAATGGACATCATCGAAATTGATAACTTACGACTGCGCTGCGTGATCGGCTTCAGCCCGCACGAGCGGAGCGCGAAACAGGATGTGGTGATTAATCTGCGGATACGGGCGGATATGCACCTGGCCGGGCGAACCGATAACCCCGACGATGCCTTCAACTACCGCACCGTGACGAAAGCGATTATCGCCCATGTCGAAGACTCCTCTTATGCCCTGGTGGAGGCGCTGGCGACGGCTATCGCCCGGATTTGTGTGGTGGATCACGGGGCGGCATGGGTACAGGTGCGGGTGCATAAACCCGGTGCGCTGCGTTTTTCGGATAGCGTGGGCGTGGTGATCGAAAGGGCGCTGGATGACTTCGCCTAGCGGGGGGACGGTGGTCTACGTCTCGCTTGGCTCGAACATCCAACCGGAACGCCATCTGGCCGGGGCGGTGCGGCTGCTGGCGACCCGGTGCGAGGTGCTGGCCGTCTCGTCGGTCTACCGCACGCCGCCGCAGGGTTACACCGAACAGGCCGATTTCCTTAACATGGCGGTGAAAGTCACCACAGCGTTAGCCCCGTACGCCTTCAAAACGGAGGTGCTGGACTGGATTGAGCGCGAGTTCAAGCGGGTACGCGACCCACACAACAAGAACGCGCCGCGCACGATTGACCTCGATATTTCCCTGTGGGGCGACTCATCGCTGGACTATGGCCCGAAGCCCTGGCATGTCCCCGACCCGGACATCCTGCGTTTCGCCCATGTGGCCGTGCCGCTGGCGGAACTCGCGCCTGACTACGTGCATCCCGAACGCGGTCAGACCCTCGCCACTATCGCCGCCGCGCTGGATACGGCGGGAATCGAGAAATTATTGACTTCACATGAATTCTCATCAAGACTCAAATTGAGAAGGGATAACCACTAAAGGATATTCACATGGGCAGACTGATTGCCAAAGCTACTGTTCAGCTACCAAGCTATTTTATCGTGTACCGTCCCGAAGAGGATGAGATGAATTATCATGTCAAAATTGATGATCTTGACGTTGAGTTACGACTTGTCGCTGATGAGTATGGAAAATTTCAAAAGGGTAGGGATGAGGAATACTGGACGACGGGTATCTCAGAAATAGAGGTTTCCGTGGCACGTGATGAGGTTGAAATGCCTCCGCAACCTGCCATAACTGAGCGAGGAGGAAAAGACTATACAGTTCAAGAAAAATATTTTGAGAAACGATTGAAAGAATATACAAATGTCGCAGTTGAAGCGGTTAATAGAGTGATTCGCTTTTTCAAATTTGAGCTTCGAAATGCCCTTTTACAAGAAATTAGTGTGCATGACAATGATTTTCGCAACATAGAATGGTTTGATGAAACTGGAGAAGTCGTTAGTTATGAGGGTCTTTACTACTTTGTACAACCCGTACCTGGTTTGCATCCACCACTAAACTCTAAAAGGTTTACTCGTGATGAGGACGCCAATTTACAGAAAGCCCTGGACATCCCTATTATCCCTACGCTGTATGAGGAAATCCTATCAGATGCACAGTCAGCTATTTTTAATAACAATCTGCGTCGCGCTGTTCTCGAGCTAGCTATTGCATGTGAGGTAATGGTCAAGCAGAAATTTTTTGCTGAAGATTCTCCGTTACTCAAGTCTTCAGTCGGTCAAGTCTTCGAACTAATGGAACATCGAAATAAAGTCCCTTTTTCTGTTGTTGAGCTAATCAGTGATGTTGCCGAACGTGTTTTTAAGAGAAATTTCAAGGCCGATAAACCAAAAGACTTTAAGAGCATCGAGCATCTATTTAGATGTAGAAACAGTGTCGCACATAAAGGAAAATTGACCTATAAAAACAATAACAAGAAGGAGATTGAGGTTAAGCGCCCTGTTGTCATTGAGTGGCTATATTCTGTAGCTGCATTGATGGAGTGGGTAGAATCTCTGCCTTCGTAATTCGGTTTTTGTTATTTACACGCCCAAAGGCTAGTTGACTGGCGCGGTGAATCACAAGGGCGCAATCCGCTGCGCCCTCATGGTTATCCGTATGCAATTCTCAGGTACTGCTTGTTTACAGGTCGTAGCGTTCTTCCCCGGCCAGGTTGAGCAGGCCCGTACCCATCTTGGGCGTCCGTGCCTTCTCGTCTTCCTTGCCAAACCGGATAATGTCGCCGTTCTCAGCAATCGCTTCCACCGCCAGCCCCAGACTCTGGAGTTCCTTCACCAGCACGCGGAAGCTCGTCGGGATGCCCGGTTCTTCAATCGGCTCGCCCTTGACGATGGCCTCGTAGGTCTTGACACGCCCCTGCACATCGTCGGATTTCACCGTCAGCATTTCCTGGAGCGTATAGGCCGCGCCGTAGGCCTCCAATGCCCACACTTCCATTTCGCCGAAGCGCTGACCGCCAAACTGTGCCTTACCACCCAACGGCTGCTGGGTTACCAGGCTGTACGGGCCAGTAGAGCGGGCATGAACCTTGTCTTCGACCAGATGCGCCAGCTTGAGGATATGGATCAACCCGACAGTCACGGAACGGTCAAACGGCTCGCCGGTACGCCCGTCATACAGGGTGTGCTTGCCGTAGATCGGAATCGCCTTGCCGGTTTCAAACATCACCCGGTCAGCCAGTTCTCGCAGTTCTTTGCCCTTGGCTTCTGTCGGGATAAAGAAATCAGGATGTACCCAGCCAATCCACTTCCGCAGCGCGAAATCTGTCGCGTTTTCATCACGGCGGCGGCGTTCAGAAATCGTCACCAGCCCGGTATCGAAGACCAGAACATCGTCAGGGTTGATCCCCTGTTCGCGTACCCACTCACGCAGCACGGCGCGGCGGGCATAGTGTTGGTTGGTGATGAGCAGGTCGGTGTCGTATTCCTCACGCCCGCCCAGCCAGTCATGGATATACAGACGGCGCACTTCGTCGTCGTCTTCGAGTTCCTCTGAACCATAATTGAACTGCGCGATCCACTCCCAGGCCCGTTGGGTAATGATCTTCCAGGCGTAGTCAATCAGCCAGGCGCGTCCCATTTCGGCCTGAATTTCGTATTCCTTCGCGCCGTCAAACACCGGGGTAATCGCCCGGAAACCGAGCCGATCCGCTGCCCAGCCCAGATGAATTTCCAGCACCTGACCCAGGTTCATACGCCCCGGCACGCCGGTTGGGTTCAGGATGATTTCGACTGTACGCCCGTCGGCGAGGTACGGCATGTCCTCAATCGGCACGATACGCGAGATCACACCCTTGTTCCCATGCCGCCCGGCCATTTTGTCGCCTACGGTCAGCTTACGCTTCTGGGCGACGCTCACGCGCACCATCTTCTCGACTCCGGCGGGGAGGTCGGGGTGTTCGTCGCGGGTGAAGGTCTTCACATCCACGACTTTGCCCTTCTCACCATGCGGCAGCCGCAGCGAGGAGTCCTTGACTTCGCGGGCTTGTTCGCCAAAGATGGCTCGCAGCAGTTTTTCTTCCGGGCTGAGTTCCTTTTCGCCCTTCGGCGTGATCTTCCCGACCAGAATATCGTTCGGGCCGACTTCCGCACCCACGCGGATGATGCCAAACTCATCCAGGTCTTTCAGGGCATCTTCACCCACGTTGGGGATATCATACGTGATTTCTTCGGGGCCGAGCTTGGTGTCGCGGGCTTCGACCTCGTGTTTTTCGATGTGAATGCTGGTGAACTTGTCTTCGCGCAGCATTGACTCGTTAATCAGCAGCGCATCTTCGTAGTTCCCGCCGTCCCAGGAAATGAACGCGCCCAGCACATCATGTCCCAGTGCGAGGTAGCCGTTATGCGTCGAAGAACTATCGGCGATAATCTGCCCCTTATGGACAAACTGACCGCGTTTGACAATCGGTGTTTGGTCAATGCAGGTGGACTGGTTCGAGCGGCTGTACTTCCGCAGCCGGTAGATGTGTTCCAGGTTTTCCGCCGTGCGAATCACAATACGGTCGCCAGTCACGCTCAGGACTTCGCCATCCCGATCCGCCGTCAGCACCTGACCGCTGTCAATCGCTGCCTGGTCTTCCATACCGGTACTGACAATCGGCACATCCGGGCGCAGCAGCGGCACAGCCTGGCGCTGCATGTTCGACCCCATCAGGGCACGCGCCACATCATCGTGTTCCAGGAAGGGGATCAGCGCGGCGCTGATACCGACGATCTGGCGCGGGGCGATGTCAATGTAATCTACCCGGCGCGACGAATCCACCTTGAACTGCTGGTTATACCGCACCGAAACGCGCTCATTCACGAACTGCCCGATGTCATCAAGCAGGGCATTCGCCTGGGCAATGATGTACTTGTCTTCCTCGTCGGCGGAAAGGAAAAACGAATTTTCGCCCACGAACGGCATGACTGGCACTTTGTCGAGCTTGGCTTTGACGAATTTATCCGCCATCGCCTGGTCTACAATCGCGCCGTCTTCGGCCAGCACATTGCCTTTGCTGTCCTCAACATCTTCGCGCAGATTGCGTCCGATGAGGCGTGGATCGCCCGGCTCCAGGAATTTAATCACTTCACGATACGGGGTTTCGATAAAGCCGTACTCATTGACCCGCGCATACGACGCCAGACGCCCGATCAAACCGATGTTCGGCCCTTCCGGCGTTTCAATCGGGCAGATACGCCCATAATGGCTGTGATGCACATCGCGCACATCAAAACCGGCGCGTTCCCGGCGCAGACCGCCCGGCCCTAAGGCCGACAGGGTGCGCTTGTGGGTGAGTTCCGTCAACGGGTTGGTTTGTTCCATGAACTGTGAAAGCTGCGACGAGCCGAAGAACTCCCGAATCGCGGCGACTACCGGGCGGATATTCACCAGAGTCACCGGGGTCAGGTTGTCGGCCTCGCGGATAGACATACGCTCTTTGACGACCCGCTCTGTCCGGCGCAGCCCCACCCGCAGCTTGTTCTGGATCAACTCGCCGACGGTTTTCACGCGGCGGTTGCCCAGGTGGTCAATATCATCCGCGCCAGCCTGCCCATTGTTGATGAGGATCATCCGCTCGATCAACTTCACGATGTCGGATTTTGTGACCGTCCGCACTTTGCGGGAAATCGTCTGGTCAAGCTGGAGACGCTGGTTGAGCTTGTAACGCCCGACGCGCTCCAGATCATAACGCCGCTGGTCGAAAAGCTGGCTGTACAGGTACTCGCGGGCATTTTCCAGAGTGGGTGGGTCGCCAGGTCGCATCCGCCGGTAAAATTCCAGCAGAGCGGCTTCGGCAATGGTCTGGTTCTTCTTCAGGTCCCAGGCCGGCTCATTCTTGAGGGTACTCAGCATATAAGGATGGTCGGGATCGGTATCCACCCCTGCATACAGCGACAAAATCTCGTCGTCATCGCCGGTCTGGAGGGGAGAAAGCTCACGGGGCATCCCGTCATCCACCGCCGCCAGCGCCCGCAGCAGAATCGTCACCGGGATGGTGCGCTTGCGGTTGAACTTGAGCGTCATGTAGTCGCTTTTGCGTGTCTCAAATTCCATCCAGGCGCCACGATCCGGGATCAACTTGGAATTGGCGAGCAGACGCCCGGTAGAGCGGTCTTCTTCAGCATCGAAGTAGACGCCCGGTGAACGGATAAGCTGGCTGACGACGACGCGTTCAGTCCCGTTGATGATGAACGTCCCTTTGTCGGTCATCAGCGGGAACTCGCCCATAAAAATGTCGGAAATCAGCACTTCGTCACCGGCTTCGCGGTTGACTAGCGCCACCCGAATATACAGAGGTGCCGAAAACGACATATCGCGTTCCAGGCAGATTTCCTCGCTGTATTTCGGTTCCTCAAACCAGTACGTCAGGCCGAATTCCTGCGCCTCACGACTTTTACCGGGCAGATAAAGCTGCAAATTGCCATTGAAACTCTCAATCGGGTTGATTTCGTCGAACAGTTCGCCCAGGCCGTCTTCCTGGAACCAGCGGAATGACTGGAGCTGCACTTCAATGAGGGAAGGCAGTTCCGGCACGCCGGTGGTGCGAGCATAATTCTTGGTATCCAATAACTGTCGCAACGCGCCGCTCCTCAGTTTTTACTACTCACCGGAAAGGTTGAATCACAAAATTTCATGGTACGAAGGCTTAGACCAAGCCCGTTGGAAAAATGACTGTTCGTCAGAATACGCCCCATGAATAAGAGAAGAATTTTAAAATGCACCTGGATGCACCTACGCGAATGGTCATTATATTAAAAAACAAGGAACGTGTCAACTACTTTTTAAAAGTTGATTTCTGGCAATCGTTAATGTGTGTCTGCGGCTGCATCTCTAAATCCGGCTGTGTCCTCTGACTCCTCCCCAGCCCTCCTTCAAGGGGACATGAGTCCCCGTCTCAGTCGCCGTAAACGAGGAGGGAGTCGAGTCCGCACTCGGATTCCTTCACTGCTGGCAGGGGTGATTGAGAGAAGGTCTGCATGTAAAAGCCCTGCCCCCGTCTCTAATTGCTGGTTGCTGTACACCCCCAATAATGCTAGACTCAGAGGCGGGAGGTGCTTCTCTTGCCTAAACAAGCCCTGTATCTCAAATGGCGGCCTCAGTCGTTTGATGACATGATCGGCCAGGAACATATCACCCGGACGCTGCGGAATTCGCTCAAGACCGGGCGTATTCGCCATGCCTATCTCTTCAGCGGGCCGCGTGGCACCGGCAAAACCACCACTGCCCGCCTGCTGGCGAAAGCCGTCAACTGCCGTGATGAACACCCGGAAAACCGCCCATGTAATGTGTGCGCGGCCTGTATCGCCGTCAACGAGGGGCGCTACCTGGATTTGATCGAAATTGATGCCGCCACCCACACCGGCGTGGACGATGTGCGTGACCTGCGCGACAAAATCGCCTTCGCGCCCGGAGAAGGCCAGTACAAAGTCTATATCATTGACGAGGTGCATCGCTTTACCGGCAACGCCTTTGATGCCCTGCTGAAAACGCTGGAAGAACCGCCCGACCACGCCATTTTCGTGCTGGCGACCACCGAGATTGACAAAGTGCCGCCGACGATTAAAAGCCGCTGCTTGCCCTTTGAGTTCCGGCGTGTACCGCTGACCGAGGTGGCCGACCGGCTGGCAATGATCGCGGAAGAAGAAGGCCTGCAAGTCGAACGAGCGGCGCTGGAAGTTATCGCCCGGCATGGCACGGGCAGCGTCCGCGACAGTATCAGCCTGCTCGACCAGATTGTTTCCGACCCGAACGAGGTAATCACACTGGCCTTAGCCCTGCGCGTGTTAGGGACGGCCAATACCGCCGCCGTGAAAGACCTGATCGAGGCGCTGGTTAACAGTGACATCTCAGAAGGGCTGCATATCATCAATGCGGCTGTGGACGCGGGCAGCGACCCACGCCAGTTCGGGCAGCAGATTGTCGAGCAGCTTCGCGCCGTACTGCTGGCACAGGCCGCCAGCGCCGACCTGGTAGAAGCCTCGCAGGAAGACCGCGATTACTATGCGTTGCAAGCGAGCATGATCCCTAAGAATGTGCTGTTGAAGGCGATCCGCGCCTTTAACGAGGCGGTCAATAATTATCGTGGTGGCTGGCAGCCGCAGCTCGCGCTCGAACTCGCGCTGATGGAAAGCCTGAAAGAGGACGAACCGGTTGTGATGTACCAGCAGCAGGCAACTTCGGCGCAGACTGTCCAGCAGCAGATTGCCTCCCAGCCCCAGGCCGAAGCCACACCCGGCATCCCGGCGGTGGTTTCAACCGCCACCGTGCAGGACAAATGGCGCTACACCCTGAGTACACTCTACCAGCATAACCGCAGCGCCCCGGCGATTGTCGAACACTTCCGCGTGCTGCGGGTGGAAGGCAATGTCGTGGTACTGGGGACGGATAACGACCTGTATCTCGAACGGTTGCAACACCCGGACAAACTCCGCATCCTGGAATGGGTGCTGACCAACATTCACAAAATCCCGCTGCGGGTACGGTTAATGAAAACCGATGGCAGCGAACCCGCTGGTGGTGAACCTGCTCCGACCTATACCGTGGATATGAATGATCCGCTGGTTTCATTGGGGCTGGAACTCGGCGCGGAGATCAAACCCGCCACTGGTGATGACGACGAAGCATAACACCTGAACAGACCGACTGACAGTAGAGGAGAACGAACATGGCGAAACGACGTGGTGGTAGCGGATTTGGCGGCGGGGTACCCGGCGGTGGGCAGGCCGGGATGATGCGCCAACTTCAGAAAATGCAGGAAGACATGCTGGCAGCGCAGGAAGCCCTGGCGACGGAAACCGTCGAAGTCTCGGTGGGCGGTGGCGCGGTCACGATCGTCATCACCGGCCACCAGCGCGTGCAGTCGGTGGCGGTCAACAAGGAAATGATTGACCTGGAAGATGAGGAATGGCTGACCGACCTGCAAGACCTGTTGGTGCTGGCCGTCAACCAGGCGGTGGAGCAGAGCCAGACGATGGCTGCAGAGCGTATGGAAGAGATCACCGGTGGGCTGGGCAGTATGCCCGGTCTGGGTGGTCTTCTGGGGTAAAAACCCGGTTTTGCACACAACGGACACCTGGACGGGCGTCCCTCACCATGACGGGCATGTATGCCTGAGGGTTATGGGGCGAGCATCTCACACACCAGCCAGGTGGATTCACTGATTTACTGTTCATTCACATCGCCTGGCAAATAGAACAGCGCAGCCCCTACCGCACATGGCAGGGGCTGTTTTTTTACGTCTGACTAACGGATTAACCTTACTACCAGGCGTAGGCTTCCGGCGCTGCGCCGCCTGGCCCCGGCCAGATGTCGTCCAGCGTTTTCAACTGTTCTTCGCTGAATTTGATCTCCATCGCCCGCAGACTGCCGGTCAACTGCTCCATCGTGCGCGGCCCGATGATCGGCGCGGTGACAACCGGATTGTGCAGCAGCCACGCCAGCGCGACATCGGCGGGTTGGTCACCGATTTCAGAGCAAAACGCCTCGTAACGCTCCAACTGGTCGTGGTGTTTGTCAATCATTTTCTGTTGATGTTCGGAAGCGCGGCGGCCTTCCTGCGCCTTCTTGAGCGCCCCGCCCAGCATCCCACCGGCCAGCGGCGACCAGGGAATCACGCCCAAGCCGTAGCTTTCGCAGGCGGGCAGGACTTCGAGTTCAATCATACGGTCTTTCAGGTTGTAGAGACTCTGTTCGGAAACCAGCCCCATAAAGTGGCGGTTCTTCGCAATCTCGTTCGCCTGTGTGATATGCCACCCGGCGAAGTTGCTGCTGCCCACGTACAACACCTTGCCCTCGCGCACAAGCTGCTCCATCGCCTGCCAGATTTCCTCCCAGGGTGTGTTGCGGTCAACGTGGTGCATCTGGTAGATGTCAATATAGTCGGTCTGCATCCGTTTAAGGCTGGCCTCGCACGCCCGTTTGATGTGCAGCGCCGACAGCCGCCGTTCGTTGGGCCAATCCCCCATTTCGCCATAGACCTTGGTGGCGATCACGGTCTTCTCGCGGCGTCCGCCGCCCTGGGCGAACCAGCGCCCGACGATCTGCTCGGTGACGCCCTCACCCTTTTTCCAGCCATACACATTGGCGGTATCAAAGAAGTTGATGCCCAGGTCATGCGCCTTATCCATAATGGCGAAGCTGTCTTCTTCCGTCGTCTGCGGGCCGAAGTTCATCGTCCCCAGGCACAGCGGGCTAACCCGCAGCCCGGTACGTCCTAATTTAACGTATTCCATTACTCATGCTCCTCTTGTGTATTGAAGTCCCTGATTGAGCATATTGTACCCACTCCCGCCGTTGCACCCAACCGGATTGGACTCAACCACAGCAACACCTCAGGCTGATCGGGTAGTGCGGCAGGTCATGGTAAAACACCAGTGCAGCGCGAAGTTAAAGACAATTTAATCAACTCTTATTCACGAACCCCCCAGCATTTAACGAAGATGTGTGAAATTGATAACAATGTGATTCAGATAGGTTAATACACTGACGCTACCATACATCTCGAATGTCAAAAGGCATTCAGCTATCACATATCACATTGATTGAAGGAGCGTACAAGAGAATGTGGAATAAGCGTGTTCTTTTCTTCGTCGCTGTACTGGCTATGCTGGTCGGCGCTTTTGCAGTTTCAGCCCAGGCAGGGAATATCGTTGAAGTTGCCGCTGGTAGTGAACAGTTTTCGACACTGGTGAGCCTGGTTGAAACCGCAGGCCTGGCCGACGCGCTGGCTGGCGAAGGCCCGCTGACCGTTTTCGCCCCCAACAATGATGCTTTTTCCAAATTGCCGCAGGTCGTCCTGGACTACCTGGGTTCCCATCCTGAAGAACTGACCCGTGTTCTGACCTACCATGTTGTCGCCGGGGAAATGGGCGCGACCACCACGCTGGAAGGCAGCGACCTGGTGTTCGGTGCTGATATGTCCCTGGTGAACGATGCAGTGGTTCTGGGTTCATTCGAAGCCAGCAATGGCACCATCTACGAAATTGACCAGGTTCTGGTCCCTGCCATCACCCTGGATGAAGTTGTCCCCGTTACTCTGACCGGCGACGTCACCTCCGACGGCAGCTCGACGGTTGAACCGCTGGCAATTGCGGTTGTTGCTCAGTTCATTGACGAAGGCTTCTCCGGCCAGATCACCGTTGGTGAAAGCGGTACTGGTGGGGGTTTCAAAGCCTTCTGTGAAGAACTCGTTACCGATGTTTCTGACGCCAGCCGCCCGATCAAGGTCAGCGGAGATGCCGCCAACCCGAACGAATATGAAAAATGCCAGGCTAATGGCCGCGACCCCATCCCGTTCCGCGTTGGCACCGATGGTATCGCCGTTGTGGTCAGCTCCGCCAACGACTTCGTGGATGATGTGACCGCCGAAGAACTGGCTGCCATCTTCAGCACTGCCGTCAACTGGTCGGATGTCCGCGCCGAATGGCCGGCTGAGCCGATCCTGCGTTACATCCCCGGCACCGACAGCGGCACCTTTGACTTCTTCACCGAAGAAGTCTTCGATACCGATCCCGCCCCGTCGCTGGCCGCCAGCAACCTGAACCAGAGCGAAAACGACAACGTGCTGGTGCAGGGTGTGGAATCCAGCCCCTACGCCATCGGCTACTTCGGTTACGCCTACTACGGCGCCAACGCGGCGACCCTGAAGCTGCTGGCGATTGACGGTGTACAGCCCAACACCATTTCGGTGGAAGACGGCTCCTACCTGCTGGCCCGCCCGCTGTTCATCTACAGTGACCCGGCCATCATGGCGGAAAAACCGCAGGTTGCCGGTTACATCAACTACTTCCTGATCAACGTAGACGACGTCATCACCACCGTGGGTTACTTCCCGGCCAGTGACTTCGCTCTGAGCCGCTCCCGCCTGAACTTCGTGGCAGCGCTCTCCGCTGGCATGATGGGACAGTAGAACGCATTACCGGGGCGGGCATCAAAACCCGCCCCTTATCTTGAGTCAAGACCAATCAGTAATAGGACAAGGGAATGGAATTACAAGCACAACTGAATGTCGGGCGCAAGGCCGAACTGCTCGCAACCGCCGCCGCCCGCCAGACCGTACAGGCTGACAGTTTGATGATGCGCCGCCGTTGGGGAGAAGAAGCGATCCGGGCGGTATTGTTCTTTTGTGGCGCGGTTTCAGTTTTAACCACTATCGGTATCGTACTCGTACTCGGCAACGAGTCGTTGTTGTTTTTCAGCAGCGGCGAAGTCAACATCATTGAGTTTTTCACGACTACCGTCTGGCAGCCTATCGCCGGGTCATTCGGCGTCCTTCCCTTAGTGACAGCAACCCTGATGACCAGCCTCATTGCTATGCTGGTCGCTATTCCCCTGGGGCTGGGTGCGGCCATCTATCTGAGCGAATACGCCGCGCCGCGCACCCGCGCCATTCTCAAGCCGGTGCTGGAAATCCTGGCGGGCGTGCCAACAGTGGTATACGGGTTCTTCGCCCTGCAAACCGTTTCGCCCTTCTTGCGGGGTGTGGTCGGCCCGGATATTGTGCAGTTCCAGAATATGGCCGCCGCCGGGCTGGTGATGGGCTTCATGATCCTGCCCACAGTGAGTTCGATGAGCGAAGACGCCCTGAGCGCCGTGCCGCGTGCACTGCGTGAAGCCTCTATCGGTCTGGGCGCAACCCGCCTCGAAACAACCTTGAAAGTGGTGGTTCCCGCCGCGTTATCCGGCATTGTCGCCGCCTTCATCCTGGGTGTTTCCCGCGCTGTCGGCGAAACGATGATCGTCGCGCTGGCCGCCGGTTCCGGGCCAAACTTCACGCTGAACCCCTTCCAGGCCGCCGAGACCATGACCGGGCACATTGTCCGCATCAGCGGCGGTGAGATCAGCTATAACTCGATTGACTATAACAGCCTGTTTGCGATTGGTCTGGCGCTCTTCCTGCTTACACTGGTGCTGAACCTCATCAGCCAAGCGGTTTCGAGACGCTTCCGCGAGGTGTATCAATAATATGGGTGAAGTACAGACCCGTTTACCGGCTGACGAAGCATTCAGGAAACAGCTTGCCGCCCGCAACAGCGCCGCTGTGCGCTGGCAGGGTTTCTTCCTGGGCGCAATCGTCGCCGGTATGATTCTGCTCATCGTCCTGCTGCTGAGTATCATCAACGAAGCGGTGGGGCTGGTCGCTCTCAAAGAGAATATCCCGGTTGCCGATATCGCAGATCGCCCGCTGGAAGAGCTGGCCGCGCCGGATCTGGCAATTATCTTGCAAAACAACCTCTCCAAAGGGCGGTTGCAGGCACTCTTTATTCAGGAAATCCTTGACCCTGATATTGATCGTTCCCGCCTGGGGAGCGACCCGGTACACGTATTTTTGCCGGAGAATTCCTACAATCCGGTACTGGGTGACAAAACGTTTGTTGATCTGTCACCCGATGAGTTGGCGGCGCTGCTGGCGGCCAATGTCTCGGTTGACCGGCTGCGCGACCTGGTATACACCGATGTGGTCGGGCTGGAAATCCTGGAAAGCTGGCCGCTGCTCACCAGCCTGTTCAACCGGGCAGCCATTGACCAGGAAATCGTGGATAAGCAGCAGGGAATCGGCCTGCCATCATCCTACACGCAGCAGCAGATTGATGACATCAAGGCGAAATACGGCGTTGCCCGCGTCGAATGGCGCAGCTGGCTCAACCGAGACTTCCTGACCGGCTCGATGTCCGCCACACCCGCCGACGCCGGTATCCGGGGCGCTATCACCGGGACGCTGTGGGTGATCGCCATTACCCTGTCGGTAGCCGTGCCGCTGGGCATTGGCGCCGCCATCTACCTGGAAGAATACGCCAACCCGAACGCCCCCATTAACCGTATTATCGAAACCAACATTCGTAATCTGGCGGGTGTCCCCTCGATTATTTACGGGCTGCTCGGCCTGGCGATTTTCGCCCGCGTGCTGGAATACCTCACGAGCGGGCGAATTTTCGGCGTGGAAGGCACGAACGGGCGCACCACACTCACCGCCGGGTTGACCCTGGCACTCTTGATTTTGCCGGTGATTATCATTAACGCGCAGGAAGCGATCCGGGCTGTCCCCTCTTCTATCCGCGAGGCGAGTTACGGCCTGGGGGCGACCAAGTGGCAAACGATCTGGCGGCAGGTGCTGCCGGCAGCGCTGCCCGGCATTCTGACGGGGATTATCCTGTCGCTCTCGCGGGCCGTGGGCGAAACCGCGCCGCTGGTCGTTGTGGGCGCGGCGGTATTCCTGGCGAAAGACCCCAACGGGCCGTTTACCGCCTTCACGACACTGCCCATCCAGATTTACAACTGGGCCGCGATGCCGCAGGATCAGTTCCGTGATGCCGCCGCCGCCGGGATTGTCGTGCTGTTGCTTATTCTACTCGCTTTGAATATGACGGCGATCATCATTCGCCAGCGGTTTAGCAGGAGACTACAGGGTTAAGTATGACGCAAAATGGCAACACACACGCGGTAGAAATCCGCGATATGAATGTATATTACGGTGACAAACTGGCGGTGGATAGTATCTCGCTGCCGATTGCCGCCCGCAAGATCACAGCCTTCATCGGGCCATCCGGCTGCGGTAAAAGTACCGTGCTGCGCAGCATCAACCGCATGAATGACCTGATCCCTGGAGCGCGGGTACAGGGTGAAGTCACCTTCCGCAACCAGAACCTTTATGGGGATAACATTGACCCGGTAGAAGTGCGGCGGCGCATCGGCATGGTATTCCAGAAGCCGAACCCCTTCCCCAAAAGTATCTATGATAATGTGGCATACGGGCCGCGTTTGCTGGGGTTAAGCAAGAAAGAAGCTCTGGATGAGATCGTCGAAACCAGCCTGAGACAGGCCGCGCTGTGGGACGAGGTGAAAAGTGACCTGAAGAAATCCGGTCTGGCGCTCTCCGGTGGACAGCAGCAGCGTCTGTGCATCGCCCGCACGCTGGCCGTTGAGCCGGAAGTCATCCTGATGGATGAGCCGTGTTCGGCGCTTGACCCGATTGCGACGCAGAAGATTGAAGAACTCATGCGCGAACTCTCCACGCAGTACACCATCGTCATCGTCACCCACAACATGCAGCAGGCGCTTCGCACTTCCGACTACACGGCGTTTTACAGTATCCGCAAGGCGCTGGAAGAAGACGGCAAGGAAAACCGCTGGGGTGTACTGGTGGAATTCGGCCCCACCCAGGCGCTTTTCTCCGACCCAACCCAACAGGAAACGGCAGACTACATTTCCGGGCGCTTCGGCTAGACCTCGCTCAGGCACACCAGCACACCGGGGGCGGCATTCCGCCTCTTTTTGATTCCGCGACCACCAGGAACAGGCGAAATATCTACTCCTCACCATGCGGGGGTGAACTTCGACACTACTGCGATTCATGCCAGATGTTCCACAATGAATTCATCGGAATACAGTAGTTCTGGATAAAAAACCAGATTATATGGAGTTCTCGAACGATGTTTCAACGTACCTCGATTGTGTTTCTCCTCGTTGCCTTAGTCTTATTCTCTTGTTTCTCCGTTTCCGCGCAGTCCGAATCCGATCAGATGTATGTTTCGGTTGACCTTGATTATCAGATCACCTACCCTGCTGGGTGGGTTGATGGTGAAAACAGTGGCAGCCTGACAAATGGCGTCACCCAACTCGTTATCGTTGGGCCTAATCGTATCTATGCCATGTGGGAGCCGCCCTGGGATACGGCGCTGGACATCATCAACAAGTTTGACCCTGAAACGCTGGCACAGGGTGAAATCAGCGAAATTGAGTTGGGCGGACGCGCCTTTGCCCGCTTTGAAATTGCGGCATACAGTGACCCACCCCAGCAGATCATCATCCTGGCGACGATTATGGAAAACAGCGAACCGGTTTACCTGATTCTGAGGCCGCTAGACGCGGAGACCACGCCCCTGCTGCCGGAGGAGGACATCGCTGCTGTGCTGGCTGTTGCGCCTACCTTGCAGACGGCACGTTCACCTTTGCCCGCAACGCTTATCCAGTACGGCTCAGATGACTGGCGCGACATAATCAGCGAACTGGAAGAACAGAGCATCATTTCGACAGGCGGCGGACGGTTGCTGTTCCAGGAAGATTATGCCTTTTACGAAGGCGCTGCCGAGCGTCTGCGGTATCTGGCAGCAGATACCCCTGTGACCAACCTGGTGCTTGCCGGAACGATGGAACTCACCACTACACAAGAGGAGGGTGTAAACTGCCGCTTCTATGGTCGGGTCATTCCGGATACTCCTGATGATGATGATAATAACGTGGATAGTCGGGTTGCCATCCTGCTCAACAGCAACCATACGGTCTCAATTGCCATCAAACATAGCGCGGAAGATTACTCCAGGACGGTGACTTCTGCTGCCAATGACTCGTTTACCGGGAAAGTGGATATTGTGGCGATCATGGTGCGAGACCGGATACATCTTTATGTGAACGGCGACCTGACATTACGAGATGTTCAAACCCTGGAATTCCCTGGGGTCTTCGGTGTTGGGATCAATAGTGATGACCCGCAAGCAACCTGTGAAGTTCGTGACATCTGGGCGTATGAGGTAATCCCGCTTGAACCGGGCTTATGCATGGCCTCCACTACCGGCGGCGCGGTGAAC
The DNA here is from genome assembly GCA_937974245.1 of uncultured Chloroflexota bacterium. Lineage (GTDB taxonomy): Bacteria > Chloroflexota > Anaerolineae > Aggregatilineales > Phototrophicaceae > JACKCG01. Next base: position 21,699 of record CALJKV010000030.1, read on the forward strand.
CAGCGATCCGGCCCCGGCACAGGGTATGCTGTCGCCGGCCAGCTGGGCGCAGGCCAGAGCCAGGTCATAACCGGAAAGTATGGCGGGAACGACGGGCTGACTTGGTATCAACTGGATAGCGGCGTATGGATGCGCGAGGATGTGGTCATGCTGTCTGGGGACTGTGGCGGTCTGCCAGAAGTGACACCATAACCCGGTAAATACGTGTTCACTGGTTACTGGGGACGCAGCAGGGAGCAAATGGCTGGCAAGCGACTCTGCCGGAGTCAAAACGGGCGTCCAGAGAGGCGGTTACCCGGCTAATCGGACAGGTTCCGCCGGGTGCTGGCCTGTTTAATCCCGGCAATCAGTACCGGTGAGAACAGTATCAACGCGAGACCAATCAGCAAATTTGCCGCCTGCATGACCAGGCCGAAGGTATCAAGTGCCGGTTGCGGATTTTGCATCCTGGGTTCGTAACGCCCATTCCAGTACGGCATCACGAACAGCAACAGACTGATACTGCTCGCCATCATCCCCCCGAACAGCGCCAGGATGCGCTGGCCGCTGCTTTCAGCGCGGACATAAGCCACTGCTCCAATAGTCATAAACACCACCGCCACGATGGTATGCACCACGCGGGCTGTGCCATGCGTTTCGTCCCCGCTGAGCGGAATCACCACCGCCAGGAATCCATAGAGCAGGAAGGACAGCCGCGACCAGTCCTGCCATATCCCGGTGACGAAGGCCCACAGCGGGCGCAGCCCGCGTGTCCGAAACAGGCCGTAACCCAGCACGATTACCACCGGCAGCCAGGCGCGGATACCGGCAAGGGGCGGCGGCTGGCCGCCTATATGGTAAGTGGTCAGGTAGTCAGAGTAAAACAACAGGGGCAGCAGGGCAGCATACGACCAGCGCGGGAATCCTTTTATCCAGCCCACAGCAAAGACAACTGCTGTGGCGATATTGCCGATCAGCACAATCCACATACCCCAGCTTAACCCCAGCGGGCCGAGGCGCGGCATAGACACGTTGACGGCATTCACTGCGAAGAGAATGCCTGAAGCGCCGTAGACAATAAACGGAACCGCCGCCGCGAAAGCCGCCAGCCAGGTGCCGGGTTTGTTGGTTTTTGCGAACAGATTTCTCATGCCATCCTCCTTTCATGCTTCCAGGTGTTCAATCACAATCGTCACGGCGGCATCGGTCAGTGTCCGCCACCACCATGCAACCAGCGCCCGCCTGCCCTGGGTGAGGGCGTCGCGCCCCCCATCACGGAATGCCTGCGCCATCAGATCACCATACGCACGCCGGTAATCCATCGGATAGAAAGCGAGCAGCAGGTGATATATCCATTCCGAAAAGGCCATCATGCAATCACGACTCCATCCTGATTGGCTGCGGGGCATTGCCCGGCGGCGAATCCGGTGTATTGGCCGGGCTGCCCGGTTGCAGCAGCGTCTTTTCGTACAGCGCGAAGGCCAGCCACAGGCCGATCAGCACCGGCACATAGGCGAAAGCACTCGGAAGAGGCACGATGACGGGATACCGGAAGTAATGCGGCACAAAGAAAATATCCAGAATGGGGAGTATCACCACTATGCCGACTACCATCGCGCTCCACGAAAGCAGTACCCCCCGTTTTTTCGCCTGCCAGGTCGGGGCGAAAAGCAGCCAGGCCGGGCAGATCACCAGCGGGAACAGATAAGCGACCAGCAGCAGCAGCTGGCCGTAGGTCGTACTACCCTGTGCCACATCTTCCGCAGTCAGATTCACTGAGACAAGGATACCCAGCGCCACCAGGGCGGTGAGTAACACCTGAATTCCCGCCCGTCGTACCAGCTTGATACTGAGGACAACCGCGCCCAAAATCGCCGTGCTGTAGCCCCATGTCCAGGCGAGGTCCCACCAGATATACTGGTTCGGCCCGATTGGCAAGAAGGCCCACACCACGCCGTTCACCAGCAGAACGCCAGCGACAATCCAATAGATACGGCGGAAGGGGGCTTCCAGCCAGCGTCCCAGCAGTCCGATGATGAGCAGGCACATTACACCCGCCACGACGAGGCGCACTTCCGGCCAGGGTGGTTCGCGCAGCGCCAGGAAACCCAGATTTGCCATAGGTGTCCAGATAATCATCACCAGCAGGCTGACCGCCCCAATGACAAACCCCAGGGCAAACTGTCCCCAGGGGCGTGCCTGTGGGATAATTTTCAGCCACGCCAGCCCGAACCCTGCCACACCTGCCAGCGCCGCCAGGAAATACCCTTCGCTTTCACCGTTACTGATGGTGACGATGTAATACAGGCTCAGCGCGATGCCGGGCAGCAGGAAAAACAGGCTGGCCGCCCGCCCTGGATGATTCTTAAAACGTGCCGATTCCATAAAGACCCCCTTTTTCGCTGCGAGATGTTCAATCGCCGCCGTTCTGACAACGTCGGCCAGTGTGCGCCACCACAGCGCCATCCAGCCCAGCGTGCCGCGCTGTCCCAACACCCGGCACTGGTCACGGAAGGCCTGCGCCATAAGCAGTTCGTACTCGCGCCGGAAGCCTGCCGGATACAGACGGAGGAGCAGACGATACAATTGTGTGCTGCTCTTAAGGACATCCATTGTTAAACGTTCCCCAACAGTTTCTTGCTGTGCGCGGTCTGCACCAGCGCGGCCAGCCGGTCAGCCTCGGCGCGGGCGACACGACTCCCGAATTCGGTCAGGCGGTAATAGCGGCGGCGTTCGTCATCAAGTGTCGGGTCGGGGCGCTCGTCGCTCTCTTCAATCAGGCCCGCCGCCAACATGCGCTTGATCGAACCGTACAGCGTGCCCGGCCCCATCTTCACGCGCCCGGCGCTGATCTGTTCGACTTCCTGCATGATGCTGTAGCCGTGCTTCTCGCCATCGGCCAGCGTCAGCAAAATATGAAATACTGCCGGAGTCAGCGGCAGCAGGTCATGCGGTGTGGTCACAGGGCGATCCTTCCGGTTCACTATAACACTCGTGGATACATCCATTACAGATATAGTACAGTGAATCCGGTGCAGTGTCAAGTAGTCCGGCGTATTTTTTCCGGCGTCGCGGGCGGGTATAATCAGGGCTGAACTGTTGACGACCCTGAACCGAAAGGCCGACTCATGATCGTACCCCCCTTTACCCGTGCGCTCACCCGCCAACCGGCTGTCACAGCTGCCCAGGGCATCACGACCAGCACCCACCTCGGCATACCCGATCTTACGAAAATGGCGCAGCAATACACGGCCTACCTGGACGCGCTGCGCGAGTGCGGGCTGGATGTCATCATACTGCCGCCCGATGAACGCTTCCCGGACGGGCATTTTGTCGAAGACCCGGTGGTGATATTTCGTGAACTGGCGTTCGTCTCCCGCCCCGGTGCGGTGGCGCGACGCGGTGAGGAAGCCGCATTGGCGGTCAATCTGTCCCATCTGCATCGTGTCTACCTGACCGGCGACGAGGCCACACTGGATGGCGGCGACGTGTTGTTCTGTGCGGATCGCGTCCTGATCGGGCTTTCCGAGCGCACCAATACGGCAGGCGCACAGCAGTTAGCGGCAGCACTGCGTACTGTCCAGCCGGATTTACAGGTTGAAATGGTAGCGTTCAGCGGCGTGCTGCACCTCAAAACGGGTGTGACCGAACTCGCGCCGGGGGTGCTGGTGCGTTCTCCCCACATGCACACCGACCATGACTTCAGCTTCGCGCAGACCGTCACCCTGCCACCCAGGGAAGCCTATGCCGCCGATGTGTTGCCGGTCAATGATGCGCTGCTCATCCCGGCGGGGTTCGCCACTGTCGCGGCGCTGGCGAGCAAGCATTACACGCGGGTGATCGCGCTCGAAATGAGCGAGTTTGAGAAGATGGATGGCGGCCTGACGTGTCTTTCGCTGCGTTATTAAAGCCCGTAATCCCGCTCGGTGATGGTCTTCGTCGGGGTATAATCCGCCTTTAAGATAGCCATTAATCACACCAACCATAAGGAGATGACTGTATGAAGGTCAGGCCAGAAGAACTAGCGGAGCAGGAGGTCTACAAACTGATGACCGGTGCGATTGTGCCGCGCGCTATCGCCTGGGTGAGTACCATCAACGCAACCGGGCAGCCGAATCTCGCGCCGTTCAGCTTTTTTACTGCGGTGTGTGCGCTGCCGCCCACGATCTTATTCTGCCCCGGCGTGCGCAAGATCACCGGGCAGCCCAAAGATACCCTCAACAATATCCTGGCGACGGGCGAATTTACGGTGAATTTCGTCACTGAGGCGCTGGCCGAGGCCATGAATATCACCGCTACCGAACTCTCCCCGGACGTGGATGAGTTCCAGCGTGCCGGGCTGACCGCTGTGCCGGGTGACGTGGTGAACGTCCCCTATGTGGCCGAAAGCCCGATTCACTTTGAGTGCAGGCTCAACCAGGTCGTGACCGTCAGCGACCAACCGGGCGGCGGGAGTGTCGTTATCGGCACGATTGTCTACATCCGGGTAGATGACCGTATCTGGCGCGAAGGGAATAAGCTCGATTTCAATGCATACCAGGCCATAGGCCGCCTGACCGGGGCGGGTTACTGCCGGGTGAATGACTTCTTCGATATGGATCGCCTCCCCCCCGAAATCCCCCCGGCCTCATCCCCCAAATCCTCCTGAATTGCCAAACCCGGCTCTCCATCAGTGGGTAATCTAAGTGAATAACACCACACTACCCTGGCCTGCCTTCCATAAGCAGGTCAGATGGTGGGTGTGTATTCCTAAAGAATGGAGGCCGACCAGATCGGGGGCGTCGCGTCTCCATTCTGGGGATTTTTATAGAGCCGATTACCCTGGATTACCCCGATCACATTATGGAGGGTTTTGCACATGAGTAAATATTTTCGTTTTGCCAGTATCAGTCTCGTGCTGGTGTTTGTTGTGGCCGGCCTGAGCCTGGTCGTGGCACAGGATGCTGGCCCGGGCGCCGGTGGCCCGGTGATCTGGGGCAACCAGCGCGGTTCAGCCAACATTGACCCACTTACACCGCTGCGCTGTTCTGGCGTGGACTGCGCCGACATCAACAACCTGCTCTACCCGGTGGTAATGGGCATTGATCCTGTGACCCAGGGTTTCGCGCTGGGTGTGCCCAATGGTTTAGCCGTTGAGCAGACGATTTCTGACGATTTGCTGACCTATACCTATAAACTGCGCGACGACATGACCTGGAATGATGGCACGCCGATCACCGGCTATGACGTGCAGTTCTTCTGGCTGGCGCTGCAAAATGTGGACGCAGCAGAAACCTCCAGCAGCTATGCACAGATGAAGGCTGCTATCATCAATGTCGAAGTCCCGGCAGATGACCCGTATACGGTTATCATGACCTACGATTCGGCTGACTGCGATGGGATGCGCTACAGCGCCGGGATGCCGGCTATTCCCGGTCACGGCTATGGCTGGTCATCGGAAATGGGCGCGGACTTCGATTGGACGATCCCGGTTGGGCATCCGTTCGACACCACGCCGACGATCACCAGTGGCCCGTTCCAGTTTACCCGTACCGAAGCAGGCACGGCCATCTATCTGGAAGCCGACCAGAACTATGCTGACCCGATCAACGGGGAATACGTGGTTCCGCAGGGTCTGGTTTACCTGGATGTGCCGGACTACAACGTGATGGCGGAACGCTTCAATGCCGCCCAATCCGGTGATGTGAACTATATGAATGAGCCGGACAGCGCCGTATTGCCAACTCTGGAAGAAGGCCCCGGCCAGATTTTCGCTGCGCCAGGCCGCCTATGGCACTACGTCTCCCTCAACGTGGCTGACCCGGATAATCCACGAAACGGTCTGGATGAAGACGGCAACGTAGTTGACCAGGGCCACCATCCGATCCTGGGCGATGTCCGCGTGCGTCAGGCGCTCCAGTATGCTATGGATATTGACGCCATCCTCAATGGCCCGGTGAACGGCAATGGTGTGGCGATGGTCGCCGGGACAATCCCGACTGCCTTCACCTTCAACGCCGACTTGCAGCGCCGCTCGATGGATCTGGCGGAAGCCCGCCGCCTGCTGGACGAAGCCGGTTGGGTCTCCACCGGTGATCCACTGGTGGACGGTGGTGACGGCCTGCGGACTTGCCAGGGCTGTATGTATGCCGCTGAAGGCACCGAGTTCGTGATTGACATGATCAACCCCGGCGACGTGCGTAACGATGTGGCTGTGCTGCTCCAGGCGCAGTTTGCCGAGGTCGGCGTGGAAGTGATCGTTCGCCCGCTGGACTTCAATACCATGTATGACGACAACCTGGGCGCTCAGATTTACGATACGGCGGTTGCCGGATGGCGTGGTTCGCTGCCCTTCAACCCCGACCTGCGCGGGTTCTTTGGTGTTGAAAATGACATCGCCAGCACCGAAAGCGCCGGCTTTAACTTCGGCTCGTACTACAATGCCGAATTTGAGACCCTGTCGGAACAGATTGCTAACAACCCCGGCTGCAACCAGGAAGACATCATCGCCAAGGCGCATCGGGTGCAGGAAATCTTCTATGACGAACAACCGTACCTGTGGCTGTATGCCTTCAACAGCATTTACGCTGCTGGCCCGGCGGTAGAAGGTTTCGATCCTTATCCGAGCTTCGGTACCTGGAACGTGGATGCCTGGAACGTGAAGCAGTAGACAGTACCTTAGGGGGTGAGGCGTACCTCACCCCACCTAGCCTGGCAATTTCAGGCATGTGTTGACACGCTGCAAAACACCGCAGTATACGGGGGAGGGTCTCATGCCCTCCCCTGGTAGAGCAGGGAACGCTCTGACCCTGAAAACATGGTTTTCATGTGCGTGAGTGCAGCATTCATTCCGCTGGTTATCAGAGCATCATTTGTCATCTTGGGTCTTATTTGCAGTATAGTTTAGAGATAGGACTTACGCAGTTGCCTGGAAGGACAAGGGGCTTAAGCCCCTTGCTCAA
>CALJKV010000031.1 GCA_937974245.1 uncultured Chloroflexota bacterium
CATTTTTACTTTGCTCAAACGCTTGCCTGCTTAATTTTCAGATGGGTTCTTATGCGGTTTTACAATTCAATACGGAGATAAACCGGGCGGTCATGTGCCTAAAGAATCGCCCTAAAATGAGGGGCAGGTAGGGGCGCAATATATTGCGCCCGCCCCCAAACCACAACACCGTGCCAATTTCTTAAAACGCTTCAGCCCCTTGCTCACGTTTGAGCGCAGACGCAAGGATCTGAAATGTACCCGTTATCACACACCTGCTTGCACCCTGCCCCGCCCTATGTCACAATAGGGGTTAATGATGAAACCTGCCCTCACCAACCCCATCCCTGCCGCATGTGACTCCCCCTCTCCGTTGGCGGAGAGGGGGCTGGGGGGTGAGGTAAAACACCCGGAGACGACCCGACCATGCCCGAAAACACGCTCTACTACGGCGATAACCTCGACATCCTGCGCCACCGTGACTACTTCCCCAACGAGTCCGTAGACCTCATCTACCTCGACCCGCCCTTTAACAGCAGTCGCAGCTATAACGTGCTGTTCAAGGATGAAAGCGGCCTGGAAAGCGAGGCGCAGATCACCGCCTTTGACGACACCTGGCACTGGGGACACAACGCCGAGGCCACCTACCACGACCTCATCACCGACGCCCCGGCGGGCGTGGCCGCTGCGGTGGGTGCGCTGCGTACCATCGTCGGCACCAACCAGATGATGGCCTACCTCGTCATGATGACCGCCCGGCTGGTGGAACTGCACCGCGTCCTCAAGCCCACCGGCAGCCTCTACCTACACTGCGACCCCACCGCCAGCCATTACCTGAAAGTGATTCTCGACACCATTTTCGGGGCGGAAAATTTTGTCAATGAAATCACTTGGAAAAGGACATCAGCTCATAGTGATGTTCATCAAGGAGCTTTGCATTTAGGCCGAGTCCATGATGTTATCTTTTTCTACGCCAAACCAGAACATAAGAGAAATCCCGTTTATCAAGAATATACTTCTGATTATATAAGCGAACGATTCACACATATTGATGAAAAAACAGGTAGGCGTTATAAAACGAGCGATATGACCGGGCCAGGTGGGGCAGCTAAAGGAAATCCACAATATGAAGTCTTAGGAGTTACCCGTTATTGGAGATACAGCAGAGAAACAATGCAGCGTTTTCTTGATGAAGGCCGCATACATCAGGCTAGTCCTGGAGCAGTACCTAGACTAAAACAGTTTTTAGATGAAATGCGCGGAGTTCCGCTCCAAGATGTATGGGATGATATATCTCCCGTAAATTCGCAAGCACAAGAACGTCTCGGCTATCCCACCCAAAAGCCGGAAGCCCTGCTCGAACGCATCATTGAGGCCAGTAGCAATCCGGGGGACGTGGTGCTCGACCCCTTCTGTGGCTGTGGCACGGCTATCGCCGCCGCGCAAAATCTGGGGCGGCGCTGGATCGGCATTGACATCACCCACCTCAGCATCTCCCTCATGAAATACCGCCTGGAAGCCATGTTCGGCCTCAAGCCCAAAACCGATTACGCCGTCATCGGTGAACCGACCACCAGCGCCGGGGCGAAACAGTTGGCCGCCGATAACCGCCACCAGTTCGAGTGGTGGGCGCTCTCGCTCGTCCGCGCCAAACCCAGCGGCGGGCAGGAAGGCAGCCGCAAAGGCAAGAAAGGCAGTGATCGCGGCATTGACGGCGTGATTAACTTCGTGGATGGCAAGAATCGCGCCCCGGCCCGTGTCCTGGTGCAGGTCAAGTCCGGCCACGTCAAATCCGGCGACGTGCGCGACCTGGTCGGCACGATGGAACGGGAAAACGCGGCCATCGGCGTCTTTATCACGCTCGAACCGCCCACCCGCGATATGACGACGGAAGCCGTCAGCGCCGGATTCTACGAGTCGCCGCTGTGGGGGCGCTTCCCGCGTCTGCAAATCCTCACGATTGACGACCTGCTGGCCGGGAAAACCGTGCAGATGCCGCGCCATGACATCACTTTCAAACAGGCCGAACGGGTCAAACAACCGCCCGAAGCCCGCACCCTGGATATGTTCGAGGACGAGGAATGACGGCTGCCGCAGGATTGTAGGGACGAGGCCTGCCTCGTCCGCCGGAAGGCGCTAACACCCTCCGCCATCTTTGAACAAATGTTCGACCAAAAATTCACCATCCCCCGCCGCTTTTGTGGTATGGTCTAATATGTAGGGACGGCATTCTTGCCGTCCGCCACCGCTACCTCTTTTGGGGATATGCTTTTGGTCTTTTCACCCCCTCTAAATCTCCCCCGCCAGCGGGCGCGACTTGTTGCTCTGGAATTGACCAACTCCCTCCCCGTTTGCGGGGAGGGCTGGGGAGGGGTTAAGAAAAGGATACTGGCTTGGGGTAAATTGGATGTGATGACCCTATCGTTGTGGATTCAATCCCTCGGCACGCTTAACTTGACACCTATGGACGGCATTCTTGCCGTCCGCCACTGCCAAAGGATGGCCGCTGCTATGGCTCTATCGCGCTGTCTCGCCCCAATTTTCGCTCGTGTCCGATTCGGCAAACCGCAAACAGGAAACGGGTTTTTGCAGCAACCTCGCGCCATTTGCAGCAAAATTCAGCACCGATCATCAACCCCTCACGGGAGGATTGCGGCAATCGCAGCAATTGCAGCACAATTGCAAAATTGCTGAAAAACCACCTTTATTACGGGGACAGAATACCCACCTGCGCTCAAAAAGGCGTTAGAGATGACGCGGTTCGGCTGTTTTTTCCGCTGTTAAATCTTGGCTCTTGTGTAGAAGTAGTGCTTCTGTACGTTAGAGCAAGGGGCTTAAGCCCCTTGTCCGCACTAAATGTACCCATGAGTCTGAATCTTTTTTCAGACAACCTCCGCATCCAACTGTAAACAGCATCCACCGCCCCCCACCGCCCCACCGCTTCCGGCCTGGGGCTTTACGTTTTCCCTCACGCCTACAACCCCGGTATAATCAAGGGTATATTGCTCGTTTTTCAGGATATTGAAGGACGTAGTTCACCCATGACCGACCTGCTCGTACAAAACTGCACCGTACTCCACATCGCGGAAGACCGCCCGGAAATCACCATTCTGCCCCGCCACGACATCCTCGTGAAAGGCCGCCGTATCCAGGCTGTACAGCCCACCGGCCAGGCTGACCCCAGCCACTTCCGTTCCGTCATCCCGGCGGATGGCCTGCTGGCGATGCCGGGACTCATCAATACCCATGCTCATGTGCCAATGGGCATTTTTCGTGGTCTGGGCGAGGACGTGAGCATCGAAAAGTGGTTCAACGAGTATATGTGGCCGCTGGAAAGCAACCTCCAGCCGGAAGATGTCTATTGGGGGATGCTCCTCGGCGTGGCCGAGATGATCCGGGGCGGCGTCACCGCCGTAGCCGACCACTACTTCTACACCGATGAGGCCGCCAGAGCCGTCGAGAAGGCCGGGACACGGGCGCTCCTCGGTTGGGCCATGTTCGCCAGCAACGGCCTGGAGATGGTTGAGCAGACCGGCGCTTTCGTGAAAAACTGGCAGGGGGCGGCTGGTGGGCGTATCCGCACGATTATGGCGCCCCACGCGCCCTATACCTGTGACGATGACTTCCTGCGGGCGAGCGTCAAGAAGGCGGGCGAACTCGGCGTCGGCATCCACATCCATGTGGCCGAAACCATGTCCCAGACCGAAGCCAGCCTGGAAAAACGGGGCATCACCCCGGTGCAGGTCCTCGCGCAGACCGGCGTCCTCGATGTGCCGACCATCCTGGCCCATGTCTGCGGGGCGACCCCGGCGGACATAGACCTGCTGGCGAAACACCCGGCGGGCATCGCCCATGCCCCTAAGACCTATCTCAAGCTGGCGATGGGGACTGCCCCGGTGCTGGATTTCCGGGCCGCCGGGATTCCTGTCGGGTTGGCGACGGACGGCCCGGTGAGCAACAACACGCTCGACATCTGGGAATCCTTACGCCTGATGGCGATGACCCAAAAAGACCACGCCGGGACGCCGGAAGTCATGACCATCCCCGAAGCCCTCTACATCGCCACGCGGGAAAGCGCCCGCGTCTACGGCCAACCGGACGACCTGGGCGCGGTGGAGGCCGGTTATCTGGCGGACATCATCCTGATTAACCTGGGTGGCCTGCACCACCAACCGGTTCACCGTCTCCCGGCCACGCTGGTCTATAACATGCTGGCGAGCGACGTGCAGACCGTCATCGTCAACGGGCAAGTGATTATGCGTGACCGCCGGCTTCTGACGCTGGACGAGGGTGAAATCGTGGCGCAGGTGCGCCGGAGCATGGCCCGGTTGGCACAGCGCAACCCCGATCAGCGCATTCAGGTGTACAATCCGTAATCATAGCCATGAAGGAAACCGCACATGATTGACCGCCTCCGTAACCAGGCGCAGACTCTAGACTCGACTGACCGGGCCAACATCCTGGCCGGAGGGGTTGCCATCGTCCTCTTGAGCACCGAACTCCTGCCTGGCGCGGCTGGTTCAGACTGGCTGCGGGTGGCGTTGGCGGTGGCATACGGTCTGCTCGGCCTGGGTGGACTCATCATGCGCTGGTTGAATATCCCTGAACCGCCGGGTGCCCTGGTGTACATTGTGCTGGCGCTGGTCAACGGTGCCGGGTTGTTTCTCGCGGCTGATATTTCCTGGTGGTGGGTAATGGTTGCCATGGGGCTGCTCACCAACGGGTTAGCGGCGCGTTTCCTGGGGCGACGCACACTGCCGGTTTCGCTCATTCACATGGTTGGCGTGCTGGGCGGTGCTTTGCGTGGCGGGGTGCCCTTGGAGATCACCTGGATGGGCGTGGGGATGATGAGCCTCGGTCAGGCCGTACAGTTGTTGTTCCTCCCCACCGGGTCGCAGCCGGAAGCCCAGGTGATGCCCTTCGCCTATGACCTCAACCAGATGATTAGCCAGATAGACCGTACCACCAACAAGCTAGCGCAGTCGGCACAGTCCATCAGGGAAGTCGTCCTCCAGCAGGCCGTCGGCGCCGAAGAGCAGGTAGACCTGCTCACCCGCACCCGGACACTGTTGGGCGACTTCATGGAGCTTTCCATCCGGATTCAAGAGCAGTCGCGGGTGATTTCCCAGCTTGCACGGCAAACGGTGGAAACGGCGGCGGCGGGTCAGGGCGCTATCCACGAAACGATTGAAGGCATGAGCAGTATCCGGTCACAGGTATCAGCTATCGCCGGGACGATTCTCGCGCTGGCGCAGTTCACGCAACGCATTGACGATATCATCACATCCGTCAGCGAAATCGCGATCCAATCCAACCTGCTGGCGCTCAATGCCTCGATTGAAGCGGCCCGCGCCGGGTCACAGGGGCGCGGCTTCGCGGTGGTCGCCGGGGAGGTCCGGTCACTGGCCCAGCAGTCTACCGATGCCGCCTCTCAAGTGCGTCATATTCTGGGGGAAATTCAGGGCGGTATAAGAGAGACGCTGCGCGTGACGGAAGAGGGGTTGCAGAGTGTTGACCTGGGCATGGAACGTACCCAGAAAACCGATGTGCTGATAAAAGGCCTCACGACGCATGTGACGACTTCACAGGATGCTATCACCCAGGTATACGAGGTGATTCGCCAGCAGGTGCACGACCTGGATGAGATTACCATCAACATTGAACGGGTTGACCGAATCACCGCGCACAGCCTGACCAGCAGCGAGACTGTCACCATGATCGCCCGCGAATTACAGCGGCTGGCAGCCGGATTACAGCGCTTCGTCAATCTGGAGTCACTGGAATCAGGTCAGGCTCCGAAGGATGATAATCACCAGGGCGAACAGCAGCCCGGACAGCCCGACCACCAGCCCCATCAGGAATGAACGGAGCAGGATAGACCGCCGTCGTATCCGCCACATCGTTTCCTGCTGCATCTCCTCGTATTCCTGTTCGGCCAGGCGCTCCGCATGGCGTTCCGAGCGGGCTTCAATCGCGTTCAAATGACGCTGCGCCTGGATATTCAGCGGGTTAATCGAGATGATGTTCCGCAGGCACACCAGCCGGTCGGAATCAGTATCGATCACATCCAGCAACGCCAGCCATACCCGCTCATCATAGGGATACTTCTTCGCCGTCTCGCGCCAGATGTCATGTGCCAGTTCCGGCTTCCCGGCCTGGAGTGCCACCCGCCCGGCCTGGAGCATATCGTCAAAGGTCGGATTGTCTGAAGGAAAAAATTGATTCATCGGCTAATCGTCTCTGGTCAACGCGCTTTCTCAAAGTGTAACGGTTTTATGAGAAATTTGCAGGGCAGATGTTGCACACTCGTATCATTATGTGAATCGGAGAGAAAAGCCAGGGCAATAGCATCAAATTCGCTCTTTACAAAATAGCCTTTTCTGACCTCTGCCCAACCCTCCCCGAAAACGTTGAGGGGGCTGGTCAAACAGAACTAACAAGTCGCTCTCGCTGGCGGGGGAGATTTAGGGGGTAAAAAAGCCAGAAGTGTATATCAGATTGACGTGCCCATTTTGATGCAATCGCCCGGACAGGAAAGCCAGCCCACCTTGCAGGATTGCCCGCCGCCGGGTAGAGTCAACAGCAGTCTACCCAGCGGATACCACTACCGGAATTGAACTAACCAGAGAGTCATGACACCGACCTGGACTGAACAAGCGGCGGCCTTACTGAATATCCACCTGACCGAAGCGCAGGCCGCTCAATTTGACACTTTTGCCGCTGACTTGACCGTCTGGAACGAGCGCGTCAACCTGACGGCCATTACCGACCTTAGCGCGATTCAGGTACGGCATTTTCTGGATTCCCTATCCATCATCCAGGCCGGGGCCTTGCCGGAGGGGGCGCGGGTGATGGATGTTGGCACGGGCGCGGGTTTCCCCGGTCTGGCCCTGCAAATTGCTTTCCCCCATCTGGAGGTGACTCTGCTGGAAGCCACGGGCAAGAAAATCGCCTTCCTCGACCATATCATCAGCAGCTTAGGGCTGACGAATGCCCGCACGGTACAAGCACGGGCTGAGGAAGCCGGACATCTGCCAGAACACCGGGAGCAGTATGATCTGGTGACGGCGCGGGCGGTGGCGCGGCTGCCCAGCCTGGCCGAATATCTGCTACCGTTAGCGCGGATGGGGGGGCGGTGTATCGCCATGAAGGGCGCAACCGCCATGATGGAAGCGGCGGATGCGCGACAGGCGCTGGCTGTCCTGGGGGGGCGACTGGTTGGGGTAGAAGCGGTGACTCTGCCGGAGGTAGACGAGCCCCATTACCTGGTCGTGATTGAGAAAATCGCGCCAACGCCCGCCATTTATCCCCGCAAACCGGGCATCCCAACGCGCAAGCCGCTGCGGGGCTGAGTGCAAGCAAACGAAACAATGAGGAACTGTGATGGAACTCACCTATACAATCGAGCGCGACCTGCACGAAGCGGCGGCGATGGCCGAGGCGCTCGTCCCCTATATTTACGAAGACCAGCTCTACGGCAAGGCCGGGTCGAAGATGCCCAGTCTGACTGTTGGGGCGCTGTTGCTGCGCCTGCGCCGCCTGAACGCCCTACAAGACACGATGACTGACGCCCAGCGCGAACAGTTGGCGAAAATCGAAGCGGTACAGCAGGATGTGCGTAAAGAATGGCGGCAGCACTATGAAAAGAAGCTCGTCTGGGAGTCAGAATCGCGCCTGAAGGCGATGATGCCTTACTTTGAGGAGTGCCGGGAAAGCCCGCGTCTGTGTGCCAGTGCCTACCTGCCGGAGGCGCTGCGCCGGACGATTGTGGCTGAAATCCTGCTGGAACTGGATGCCCTCAACGTGGCGGTGAATAAGCTGGAACGCCAGGCACAGAAGGCCGATACCCAGCTGCGCGGGGTCATCCAGCCGTGTGACTTCATCTGGGATGCCGCGCTCCAGGCCGTGTACCCGCCGGAAAGCTACTGGTGGCTGTATCACCGCCCACCGGAGCCGATGGACGACAAACCCGGCTAGCCAACTGTCAGGGGGAGGGTCTGGGACCCCCCCCGAATGATCGTGAATATCACCCCGCCAACCGGGGTTTTAGCGACTCCGCCCAGGCACGAATCGCGTCCCAGTCACGGTGATCGCCCTCTTTCCAGACACCTGCCCACACACTGACACGAAACTTGAGCCGGTCACCAAAAGATGGAATCCTGCTGATGTCCAGCCCGCCGGCGAAGCAGCCCGCGCTCATCGGTTTGACGATGCCGCGCACCGGGTTGAGCCATTTTTCGACCTCAGGCCGGTACTTCTCCCCGTTTTTCATCGCCAGTGTCATGCACACCAGGAAGGCCGCGAACGGTTTCTGCCCCAGCGCCGCCCGGTGAGTCTGAACAAATGTCATCGCTTCTGGCAGCCATTTTTTGTCTTGAATGGCGCTACCGGCTACCACCGCGCTGTACTGCGTGAGGTCGGTCACTTCCTCCATTGGGCGTACTTCAACCTGCGCCCCGGCTTCGGCCAGGGTTTTCGCAATCGCCTCGGCCACACCGACTGAATAGCCGGTCTGGGTGGCATAGGTAACAAGGATCGTATTGGGCATCACATCGCTCCTGAATGATGGATCGGACGAATGGACAGGACGTTAGGAGTAGCGGCGCTGCGGAGCGGTCACGGCCTGCCGCACCCGCACCGAGGCGAACGTAATCATGGTGAAGACGGCGACCACCGGGCAGATGACGACCTGGAGTGTCAGCCCGATTCTGCCGATGTCATTGTTCACCCATGACAGGATGAAACGCAGTGATTCGGGCAGGGTATCCGCCATGTGAGTGAAGTCAAACGGGAAGACGTTCAACAGGCGCACGGCTGCCAGCGCCATGAACACGTTGCTGGCTGCTTCCACCGGACGGGCCACGTTCCGGCGTCCGGTGACGATGCGGACGATGGGTGCGGCGGTGGCGAAGAGCATCGGGCCGTAAAACAACAGCATTTCCTGCCAGCCGAATTTCTCAGTAAAGAAGCCGGAATTAACGATCAGATGGTGATTGAAGAAGGCGAGCAGGAGCATCATCATGATGACGCCGATGAATTCGCCCACGCGCTGCCCCCTGGTCAGCCGGCCCCGGTCACGTCGTTCGGTATTTTCTTGCATGGTATTCCTCCGTTACCATCTCGCCGGGGCCGGTTTCCCCCTGACCCCGGCGAATAGGGTTACAATTGTGCGTATATTCCATTCTGTATACGCAAATTGGGGAGCAGAGTTGTGAGGAATATCACAAAGAAGGATGATATGAAGTGGTTATTCCGCCACGAGGGAAAGGGAGCGTTGTTTAGAACCAACCCAGCAGACGATATTGCTTCATGGGCTTCCACCCCAATGACTGCGCTACAATAAGCGATGGGATATTAGGAAACCCGCAATTACAGTACGTCTGGTAGCCGCGCCGCTCGGCTTCCTGGATAACGGCGGCACAGGTCATCTTCGCATAGCCTTTGTTCCGTTCGGCTTCCCGCGTATTGACGCCGATTTCGATCACATCCCGGAAGGATGTCCCGGCGAAGGCTTCGCAGAGGAGATCATCGCCGCGCATCAGGCAGTAGCCGAAACCGCGTTCGAGCGCCCGTTCCGGCGACCCGAACATCTCCGAATAGAACGTATAGTCCTCGATACACCGGAACAGGTCACGGTCAATCGGGCGCAGCGTGCAGTCGGGCGGAATTTGATTCAGATAGTCCAGAAGCCGCCGGTTCGATGCGGTGCGGATGCCCTCGAACATGCGACGCCGATAGCCCGGTTCTGGAAAGTGACTCTTGAGCGCGTCGTCACGATCCCAGAACCCGTAGAGGACATCGCCGTACTGCCGCCGCTGGTTGATAAACGCGGTCAGCAGGCCATCCGGGAACGTCCCTTCCAGATACAATGTTCCGAAGGCGGCCTCCTGCACAATGCCCCAGGTCGGGTGTTCCAGGTCGTCCGTCCAGATGCGCCCGGCATTATCCCCCGCCAGCACGGCGAAACAACGCAGCCCGGCAGGCACGTCTTCCCGGAATAGAGCGCGTAGTGTCGGGGTAATCTGCCCTGGTTGGACTTCAATCATCGTCATTGCTTGCTCCCATATTTACTCCACCCGAATCGTCCCCAGCGGCACGACATCGCCAACCGGATTCCCGGCGGAATCGGTCACGGGCAGGCGATCCCCGTTGCCACATTCTCCCGGCGGGCGCGTATCGCAGGTGTAGAGGCCGATCAGCAGTTGGTACTCGCCCGGCGGTATATCGGGCGGCAGGTCAATTTTATAGGGGTCACGGATGAAGCCGTCCGGCGTCCATTCCTTCGTCGGGCGTCCGGCGGGGTTGAGCAGGTCGGCCTGTGCCAGCGGCGGCCCCCCGGCGGAGACGTGCACAAAGCTGGCATAGCCGTAAACCGGCGTCTGCGAGGCGTACCAGTACACCGTCAGTTCCACCTGGTCGCCCGGCCTGAAGACGCGCCCGGAGAGGTCATAGCCTAGGAACCGGATGCCGTCGCTCAGGTCGTAATGCGCCAGGTATTCAGCCAGTTGCGCTTCGCCCGGCGGCGATTCGACCCACGCCCCGCCGGGACGCACGTAAACCAGCACGAAGACCAGCGCCAGGGCGCCGCCCACGACCAGCCCGGCGCGACTCGCACTGTCGAGCGCGGGGAGGGACAGCACCGGGGCAGACCAGCCCCGCCGCCGAATCAACCAGGCTGCCCCGCTCAGGAAAACCAACGTCACCAGACTCACGAGGACGCCCAACAGACTCGGAGGAGTCAGTTCAAACGTAAGGGTGACGGTGTGTTCGCCCGCCGGAATCGGGAAGGTTATCAGGCCGTGCGGGTCGCTGGGGGTGATGGGGACAGTTACGCCATCTACCGCCGCTGTCCAGCCAGGGAAATCATACGTCAGGACTTCCAGCGTGAAGGCTTCCGGCGCGGTGATGCGCCAGGTGTCGTGTTGTGGCCCGTGCGCGAGGACATCCACTGTGACGCCTTCCGGCAGGACTTCCAGGTGCGCTTTGTTGACCGGGTAGCCGTCGGCGTAGTCATCCAGCAAACGGGGAGTCGCGCCCGGCTCAAAAAACACGCTCGCCGGGAGGTACTCGTTGGAGAAAGTCGTCGCCCGCTGCTTCCCCGCCAGTTCCTGGGCATGATAGGCCGCGACAGACGTATCTACCGTCTCGTGTTCCCACTCGTCCACATAAAACAAGGGGGTCGCCAGCCCAACGACGGCAAATACGAGCACAGCCAGTAGCCCGGCGCGTACCCGTCCCGGCAGCCGTGCCAACCAGACGCCGTTCATCCCGGCGAGGACGGCGAGGCAAAATGCCACCGGCCCCAGCAGCCGCCAGGGAAATTGCAGGAACGCCAGCGGCGCGGTAGCTTCCCACAGGAACGCACCCACCGGCAGGACGAGAAACAGCAGTCCCCCCGCCGCCAGGGTGAAGAACAGGGTGTCGGCCTGTATACCGCCGGACAGGGCCTGCCCTGTCCCTACAACATCAATTTCCTGGTTTTGTTGTGCCGGTGGGGAGGGTCTTAGACCCTCCCCTACACCCTGCGTTGTTTTGCGGGACTTCACGCGCCGCCATATCTCCACATTTACCATGACGACCCCCGCCAGCGCCAGAATCCACTGGGCGACGCCCAGGTTTAACTGGTGGAGCAGGCCGTTGATCGCCCCGGCATCGGTGCGGGGGGAGGCCGCCAGCAGTTCGCTGACCGGAACGAAGAAGTTTTTGTAATCCAACTGCGCCACCGCAGTCAGGTTGCCCAACCGTACCGCGCCGCTTTCCAGAACCACCGGCAGCCAGAAGTAGGCCGCCAATCCGACCCCGGTCATGAGCGCGACCAGGGGAAGCAGGCGGAAAGTCCGCGAGTCATCATCCGCCGGGAAAAAGCGGGACGCCAGCCAACCCCACACCAGCCACACGCCCAACAGGCCTGTTAAAACCAGCGCCATCAGGTTATGGGTGATAATCACCGCCCCGCCGCTGAACGAAGCCAGAACGAAGGCTACCGCCCCGCCGCGCCGCAGTAGGCGGTCATAGGCGGTCATTATCCAGGGGAGCAGAACGAGCGCCAGAAATTCGGGATACGCCCCGCGCGCATACGGCTCGGTGAACAGGATATACGGGCTGTAGACATAGACCAGCGCCGCCAGCAGGCCGCCGATTTTCCCCCCGCGTACCCGCGCAAAGGTGTACATCCCCGCGCCCGCGCCCAGCACGCCCAGGACGATTAACGCCCGCAGGCTGTCCACCGCGTTCAACGCAAACAGCCGCGACAGGATGCTGGTGACATAGTATGTCAGGCTGGCGTAGTAGTGGAACAGCGGTGCGCCGTAGCCGGTGTAGAACGCCTCCGCCCACTGCGGAATGAGAACGCCATGCGACCAGGCGCGATCCATCTCCGCGACGCGGTAGACGTGGTAGAGGACATCCGTGCCGTTGGGCAAGCCGGGGCGGTAGGCCAGCGGCCACAGGGCGAACAGGCACAGCGCCAGAGTCAGTAATAGACCCCAGTCGGGGCGGAAACGGCTGAGGCGGGTCTTTTGTGCAGGGTGATTGGTCATGGGATTTTTCAGGGTATTTAAGATAGTAACGGCGAGATTGTAGCAGAAATCTCGCCGCTTGTCTGAAATGGAGGTGATGTCAGCGTGTGGAGTCCAGCAGGGGCGACCCCAATAACCGCTGGCGGGGGTTGTTCAATCCCCCTGATCGGTGTGGTTTTTCAGCAATTTTGCAATTGTGCTGCAATTGCTGCGATTGCCGCAATCCTCCCGTGAGGCGTTGATGATTGGCGCTGAATTTTGCTGCAAAGCCGCCGATTTTGCTGCAAGAGGGCCATTGGCTGCTGGCCGCTGGCTGAGGTGGCTGGCAGTGCTGAGGGCTGGGGCATCCCCAGGAACCAGTTGGCCGAAATCGATTGCTTTTTCAAGCTATGCCCACTTCCGTGATCTACTGAATTTCAGTTTTCCCTTACGATGCCCCAGATACCTACGGTTCCATCTGTACTGCCCGTAACAATGAAATCATTCCCTGGTGAAATCACGATACTGGTAATTGCATACTCATGTGCCTTGAAAAATAACACCTCTTCCAGACGCCCGACATCCAGGACTTGTAGAAATCCGCCCTGAGCACCTGTTACCAGTAGACTCCCGGTTTTATCACAGCTAACCGCATATATCTTGTGGTCATGAATCGAATTCACCGCGATGAGTGAAAAGTCGGTTTGATCCCAGAGTTTAGTTTCCTGTTCCCCTACTGAAGCAAACACGGAACCACCAGGACAGAAAGCCAGATCATTGACCCAGCTTGAATGAGCCTCGATAACCGCGATTTTTTCTAAGTCGCTTGCATCCCAAATAGTGATTTTGCCTGAGCTATCACCAGAGATCAGCATTTTACCATCAGGACTGTATTGTATCGTGTTGATGTCTGCATCGGGGGATTCAATGTATGCGATCTCTTCCATACCCTGCATATTCCGGATACTCAACTGATTGCCTTCTGGGTAACCGACCTCAACCCCGCTCGAAAATGCAAGGATGTTTTGTAGAGGATGTAGACTTATATCACTGATTCGTTCAATTTCTTTTTTAAATTCAAAGGCCACTATACTTTGAAGAGTCCGGACATTCGTAAAAATAATCTTCCCATCGATGCTTCCAGACACAAGCAGGTCGTTATCAACATGACTAAATGCCAATGAATTAATCCGAAAAGCGTGGTCGTGAAATTCAGCTCTTAACTGCAAGGATGGCAGATCATACAATGATAAAATGCCATTGTCGCGCCCTACAGCCAAAACGCTTCCTGGGGTATTGATTGCCATACTGCTTATCCAGTTCATACCCTCAGCATCTAGCGACTCAATCATCGCGATGCGCTCCAGATCATGTAAATTACCTTCATCTAGCAGGAGTAGTTCAGGAAAGACAAACTCTTGAGAGATGGCCTGCTGCCCGATAAGCATAAGAGAGACAATGGTTATTATCAGTAAACCTCTTCGCAGCCCGGTTTTCAATATTCTGCCTCTCTTACTATTACTTACATCTTGCCGCCCACTGACATTTTCACCGTCCGTTGAAGCAGGGTAAGGTCAAGGATTACGATAGCACAGAATGGGGCGAAAAGGGTGAATCTTTGTTAGAAGATTTGTTCAGTGTTGAAAGTAAAGGCGGCGCTGAGTCCTGAGGGTGAGCAGGAATCAGGGCCGGGGAAAAACACAGCGCCGTGCGTGTGGCAGCGATCACGGCGCTTGTCGTAACGGGCGTGGATGGCGTGAGGTCGCTACTCCGCCGCCGTCACCTTCACCCGGTTCATGGATGGGTCGGTCAGAAGCCAGCCGCCATCCTGCGCGGCGCTGGCAGGCAGATGTTCACGCATGTTCGCGATCTCCTGCTCTGGCAGGATCACCGTGAAATGATCCAGCCCCAGCGCGTTATCCGCCCGGCTGGTGCGTCCCGCCCAGGTGTTGATCCCCAGGTGGTGATGATACCCCTCATACGAGAGGAATCCGGCCGACGGGATGTGCATCATCATCGCCATGCCCAGGGTGTCCTGGTAAAACGCGGCGGCTTCATCCAGGGCGTTGACATGCAGGTGCATGTGTCCCATGATCGTCCCCGGCGGCAGTTGGTGCGCCCCGGTATCCGCGCCGTCGGCCTCGCGCAGCAGGTCGCGCAGGTTGATGGGCAGCGTCGCCAGTTGGAACTCGCCATCCCTGTACCACTGTTCACGCGGGCGATCAGCATAAATCTCAATCCCGTTGCCTTCCGGGTCCGCCAGGTAGATCGCCTCGCTGACGATGTGATCGCTCAGGCCTTGCAGCTCGGTCTGCCTCGTGATGAAGTGCCGCAGCGTCAGCGCCAGGTGGTGGCGTGACGGCAGCAGCAGCGCGAAGTGATACAAGCCGTTCCCCCCTGGCAGGCGCTGACCTTCCGGGGTGTGAATGAGCGCCAGCAGGTCGGCACCGCCCACGCCCAGGAATGCGGTGTTTCCGTCCTGGCGGTGGATTTGCAGGCCGATGACCTGCCGGTAAAAGTCAAGCTGCTTTTCCAGGTTCGCAACCCGGATAAATGTCGTGCCAAGCCGAATCATGATTCCCTCTCCTCATGACAGCATCCTATTGGTGCCAGTCCTCAATTTCCAGACCCGTCACTCAACTATAGCATTTACCCGGCTAATGCATAGGCTTCTTCCATCCATTCAAGCAGCTGCTGGTCTACGTCATCCACCGAAGCCAATTTGACCGTGTGCATAAACCGGTGGGATGAAATCTGTTCGACTTTTGTGATTCGCGGATGATCTATTTTTCGGGATAGGCGAAAACGAAGACTTATGGTGCTTTTTCGGGTGTAGACACCGGCGAAGCCATTCGCGTTATCCAGGTGAATCGATGTCTGTTTCGGGGATTCGTGAACCTCGCCAAAAACCCTCAAGGCCGCCAACAGCCGATCATAGATGTCTTTCACCACCGGGTCGTTACGGTCAAAATGGCTTGCTATCGTCGCAGTGTTCATTTTCGCACCTCAAATAAAACATGCGTTCTATATTATGATTATCACTTAGTTTCAGGAAATCTGCAACACGATAGCGGCTGTCACGTACTCCCTGCCCTCACCCTCTGTTGAGGTTTTGCTGGATGGGCGGTGTATCATGATGTAGAACTTAACCATCATCTGCAACAGGTCTGATGCACAGACTATTCACGCTGGATTCATCTCAATCCCTGGCTTTGCCCCTTATCACCGTCATTGCTGTTGCCGTGATACGGCTGGTATGGTGGCAGTACCTTTCTGGTTTACGGGGGCCGTGGGGATTGGTTGCTATCCCGTGTGTCGGTTTCCCATTTCTGGTCATTCTGCTCATCTGCTTCGTCGTCGTGGGATTCGTCACCATCCGGTCAATCACACGTACCAGGAGCGTATTACCCACACTCCTGATGTTCGGCGGCATTTTCCTGGCGCTGCAAATCCCGCTGCCGACTTACGACACACCGGAAAAGCAGCATTTCCTCGCGTATCGTGCCGACTATGAAGCGGTTGTCGAGATAGCTCGATCAGGCGAGTTAGCGCCTTGCCAGCGATCTGCTTTCGTCCGGCCTGATGAGTTCGAGCCACCCCCGGCCTATGCGTACGTCTCTGCCAAGCACTGTATCAGGGTGGTTCGTGATGACGCTGGTGGGTTATTTGTGACCTTTTTTCCACTGGAGTCGTTCTATCACCACATCGTCTATACCGAGTCGGGCGCGATTGAATACCTCTGCCGGTATGATCCGTATGTTGAGCAGGAAATTGACCCGCATTGGTACGTCTGCGAATATGAGTGGAATTAAGCCGGACAGATACTGCCCTTACTTTCGAAGTCTTTACCAGCCACTACCCAAACGGCAAATCCTTCAGGTCAGGGGAGAGGGGCAGCGCCCCTTCTTTAAGAAGCTGCCGGTTGCCGCTGGCGTCGTTCGCCACCGCATAGAGCGCCCGTCCCTGTTTGAGCGCGAAACGGGCGGCATACATCGCGCCGCCTTCTATGCCGGTTTCGACCACGATGAGACTATCGCTTAACCCGCTGATAATTCGGTTACGGGCGACCAGCGCCGCCGCGTTGGGAACGGCCTCCGGGTGGACTTCGGCCAGCAGCGCCCCGTGGCCGCGAATCGCTTCGGCCAAGCCCAGGTTGGCCTGGGGGTACACGTTCAGCACGCCACAACCGAGAACGGCCAGCACGGCGCTCCCCGGTACGGCCAGCGCCCCCAGGTGTGCCGCCGTATCCACGCCCAGCGCCAGCCCGCTGACGACGGTATAACCGCGTTCGGCCAGCGTAAGCCCTAACACACTTGCGATATTCTGGGATATTGCTGAGGGGGAGCGTGTGCCGACTATCGCCGCGCTGCGGGAAATCGCCTCCGGCCAGACACCGTGTACGAACAGGGTCGCCGGGGCATCCGGCAGCTGGCGCAGACGGGGCGGGTAACGCGGTGTATCCAGCGTCACAATGTCCACCCCCGCCGCCTGCCAGCGGGGGATCGCCGCCTCAATGCTCGCCAGGTCAATCGCCCGGATGTTTCTGGCGATGACCGGCCCGACACCCGGCACTTTTCGCAGCGCGGCTGTGTCCGCCGCCAGAATCGCACGCGAATCACCGTTGAAGTGCTGCATCAGGCTGCGCAGGGTCTTGCCGCCGATATGCTCGGTCAGGCTGAGCGCAACCCAGGCCGGGTCAATCATTCTTCTTCGTAGTATTCGACAATGGATAGCAGCATGGCGTTGACAAAGGTATTCACCTGCCGCAGCAGATTGGCCCAATCCGCTGACGAACGCGGCGGGGTCAGTTCAGACCAGGTGAGGATCGAGTTGATGACAAAATCGCTGAAGTAGAAGAAACCGCGCACTGCCTGGGGCAGCGTCAGCCCTTCGATACTGAGCGCGGCGGCGTAATCCTTGCCAAGCGTGATGGCGCTGCTGAGGTTTTCGTCACGCGCGCCAGTCCCCAGATAGCGGCGAATCTCCTCCAGCACGCGCCGGCCTTCGGTACGCATCCGGTCACGCGACTGGGGACTCATGGCGTTATACCAGGCGACATCGGTGAGCGTACCGCCGCCGACCTGTATCCGGGCCTGTCCCAGCGCATTCTGGATGATGACCTGCACTTCCAGGGGCTGAATCTCTTCCTGGGTTTCGGCGTATTGCATAAGATCGGCGCGGCGAAAACGGCGGTGTCCCCCTGGCGTCCGGCGCGATGGCAAATCGCCCTTATCCGCCCAATTACGTACCGTTGCCGGATGAACGCCGAGAATATCTGCTGCCTGCCGTAGACTGACCCATTCCGATGACTCGCTCATAGCTATTAATACCTGCTTCCGCTGTCAGAATCTAGCATTTTGGTGTGGATTATGTTGGATATGTTTATTCTATGCGATACCCTCAGGCAGGGCAAACATACCGCCTGAATTGGGCGTCAATGGCAGTACATCCACCACCGCCCCGATATTTAACGCGCCATAGATGTGCGGGAACAAATCGGGCTTCTCCGGTTCCAGCTGCCCGGTCTGTGGGTGAACGGGCGGCTCGAAGCGCACGTCCGGCTGCACCTGGGCGGGGTCAATGCACAACAGCACCAGGCCGGACTGTCCCCGGTAGAAAGCGTTTGCCACCGGGACAACCTGTTTCGCCGTCGAGCAGTGGATGAATCCCTCTTTGTCCAGCGACGGGGCGCGGTAGCTGCCGCTGGCTTGGGCAGCGTCCCATTCGGCGCGGCTGGTGATGTGGTAGATGTTGGGCATGATGGTATTCCTTACTAACAGCCTGTGACTTGCGAAAGATGGCTTCTTGAGTTAGCTGCTGGCCGTTAGCAGATTGGCAGGGCAACAAGCTCACTGATGGTCAGACTGCTATTCCTGATGACTGAATACGACGACTCCCCCGCCCTTGCCGGGGTGTCTTGATCCCGACACATATCCAGGAAGCGTTATGCTGATGAAGTGGCTTCCAGGCAGGTTTCGCACAGCCCGTAGAATTCGAGCAGATGCCCGGTCAGGCGCACATGCAGCCGTCTTTCCAGTTCCTCACGCAAGTCTTCCAGCGCGCAGTCCTCAAACTCGATCACGCGGTGACACCGGGTACAGATAATATGGTGATGGTGGCCGTCCGGCAGCAGGACGTATTTGGGCGTCAGGCTGCTTTCAATGTACGTCGGGCGAATCAGGCACAGGTTCGTCAGCAGATCCAGCGCCCGGAACACGCTGGCACGCCCGATGCTTGAATCGAGCATATCCACCCGATCCAGCACTTCGGTAGAGGTCAGATGCTGGCGGGGGCTATCTTCCAGCACGCGCAGTACCGTCAGCCGGGCATGGGTGAGCTTGTGGCCGGCTTCCCGCATTCGTTGCGCCCGCGAACTCAGTTCCTGAGACATAACATTTTCCTGTCTGACCTTGACAATGTTTTCGTATTGAGATAAGGTATCAACTGAGATGTTGATACGGTGTATCATTTAGCTGTTTATATTATACACGGTTCTCTGCTTTGAATTCAACCGGTGAGTTGAATGCGACTGTGTTTCGATTGTAACGCATAAAAGGAGCAGGTATGAAGCGCGGGTTAATCTTGGTGCAGGGCGATTGTATCAAAACAGCGACACGGTGTTTTTGCAGGCTTTTCACCCCCTCTAAATCTCCCCCGCCAGCAGGGGAGACTTGTTTCTCCTGTTTGACCAACTCCCGCCCCGTTTGTGGGCGACTGAGACGGGAGACCTACGTCCCCTCGAAGGATGGCTGGGGAGCGGCCAATAAAGCCCTACTGCGTAAAATAAGTTTGATGCGATTGTCCTGGTTACTGGTGGTTACGGCACTGCTGGTTGTCACCATGCATCCGGCGGCGGCGCAGCAACCGGCGCTGCATGTCGTTGCCACAACTTCGATTATCGCCGATGTCGCACAGCAGGTGGGCGGCGACCTGGTGACGGTGGAAGCGCTCATCCCGCCCAATTCGGATGTCCACGCCTTCCAACCGACTCCGGCGGACGTGGTGAAAGTCGCTCAGGCTGATGTCATGCTGGTCAATGGCGCCGGGCTGGAAGCGTTTTTAGGCGGTCTGGTGGAAAATGTCGCCGGGGTTGTGCCGGTGGTCGTTTCCAATGGGGTGAATATGCTGCCTTTTGGCGACCATGAACACGATGAAGCGGAAACGGCGGAAGAGGACGAGCATCTTGGCCTGTTGGGGGATGCCGGTGTCTGTGACGATAGCGGCCCGCAGACAGCAGCACCAACCGGCGACGCGCACGCGCACGGAAGCTGTGATCCGCACGTATGGACTGATCCGGCCAATGTGATGGTGTGGGCGGATAACATCGCTGCCGCCTTTGCTGCCGCCGACCCGGATCACGCGACTCTATATGAAGACAATGCGGCCGCATACCGGGCGGAACTCGAAACGCTCGATGCCGATGTGCGCGACATCCTGGCGGCTGTGCCGCAAGACCGGCGCGTCCTGGTGACGAATCACGAGTTTATGAGCTACTTTGCCCATTCCTACGGGTTTGAGGTAGTCGGCGTGGTGATCCCCGGCGGCAGCACCCTGGCCGAACCGACACCGCAGGACCTGGCGGCGCTCATCGAGACGATTCGGGCCGAAAGCGTCCCGGCGGTGTTCATCGAAACTTCCAGCAGCTCGGCGCTGGCGGATGTGGTGGCGCAGGAATCCGGAATCGCCGTGATTACCAGCCTGTACAGCGGGTCGCTCAGTGACACCGATGGCCCGGCCAGTACGTATCTGGACTACCTGCGGTATAATGCGCAGACGATTGCGGACGCGCTGGGGGGATAGACAAGACCATCGCATCAATCTTGCCTTCAGGTGGAATGATTTTCCACCCCCTCCCCAACCCTCCTTCGAGTGGACATACTCCTCCCTAGCTCTCCCCGTCAACGGGGCGGGAGTAACCCCTCCCCAACCCTCCCCGCAAACGGGGCGGGAGTTGGTCAAACAGAACAAACAAGTCTCCTCTGCTGGCGGGGGAGATTTAGAGGGGGTAAAAAGGCCAGAACATACATCAATGCGAAATCCCCATTTTGATGTAATCGCGCTGGGGGGATAGATATTGCAGATTGAGAGGCTGTCATGCAAAAACTACAGGTCGCCAACGGGAAAACGGATACGGGCATACCCGCTGCCGAGGTGGTGCTGGCGGTAGACGGTTTGAAGGTCATCTATGACGGTGAACCGGCGGTGGAGCAGGTCAGTTTCGCCATTCATTCCGGCGAACGGGTGGCGATCATCGGCCCGAATGGCGCGGGCAAGTCCACTGTCCTCAAAGCGGTGATGGGGCTGTTGCAACCGCAGGCCGGGCGCGTAAACGTGAATCCGGCGCGGCTGGGCTATGTCCCTCAGCATGAAGGTGTGGACTGGGATTTCCCGGTGACGGTGCGCGATGTCGTCATGATGGGGCGTGTCCGGCAGATTGGCTGGTTGCGGCTGCCGGGCCGGACGCATTGGCGGGCGGTGGAAGCGGCTTTAGCGCGAGTCGGCATGGCAGACCTGGCCGGGCGGCAGATCGGCGACCTGAGCGGCGGGCAGCGGCGGCGGGCATTTATTGCGCGGGCGCTGGCACAGCAGGCCGACATCCTCATTTTAGATGAACCCTTCAGCGGGGTGGATGCCCACGCCCAGGCCAGCCTGATGGATGTGCTCGAATCGCTGAACCGGGACGGCATGACGGTGATTCTCTCAACGCATGACCTGGGATTGGCCTTCAACCGCTTTGACCGTGTGCTGGCGATCAACACGACCCTGATCGCGGATGGCCCGGCGGAGACAGTCTACACGCCCGATGTGCTGGGGCGGCTTTATGGTGGGCGGCTGGCGACCTGGGACGATGGGCGGCAGGTTATGGTGTTCGTGGATGACCACCATTGTGAGGCGTGTTAAACGACCTTTTTATTTTTCTCTTGACACTGTCATCCGGCGGTGATACTATCCTAATCCTCAGAACCAGTACATAACCTCCATGTCGAGGCAATGTGATACTGAATCGAGTAGATGTGGGCGAAAGTGCTTCGCGTGCGAAGTGGCTCGCCTTCGGCAGTGAGATAGTGTGGGCGTTCTGGCTAGCTGAGGTACGCCCTTTTGCTTGCCAAAAACAGGCTTTAGTTATTTTGGAGTAACATCTATGCCGACCATCAATCAGTTGGTGCGGAAGGGGCGCAAGGATAAAAAGAGCAAGACCAAAGCCCCTGCGCTGCAATATACGCTGAATGCGTATACCCAGCGGCGCACGCGCCGTCGTAAAGGTGCGCCTCAAAAGCGGGGTGTTTGCACCCAGGTCAAAACCATGACTCCCAAGAAGCCGAACTCGGCGCTGCGGAAGGTTGCTCGTGTTCGTCTGACGAACGGGATTGAAGTCACCGCCTACATTCCAGGCGAGGGACACAGCCTTCAGGAACACAGTGTGGTGTTGGTGCGGGGTGGCCGTGTGAAGGACCTCCCGGGTGTACGTTACCATATCGTGCGCGGTACATTGGATACCGACGGTGTCAAGAACCGCGAACAGGCTCGTAGTAAATACGGCACGAAGCGGCCCAAGAAGTAGAGGATAACGAGTCATGCCAAGACGTAACCGGCCTGCCAAGCGGCAGGTTCCTCCTGACAAGAAGTACAACAGTATTCACATCACCATGTTCGTCAACCGGATGATGCATGGTGGCAAGCGCAGCACAGCGCTGGCGATTATGTATGATGCGCTCAGCCTGCTTGAAGAACGGCTCAAGCGCGACCCGCTGGAAGCCTTTGAACAGGCGCTGCGAAATGTGACCCCGGCGGTAGAAGTACGGCCCGTTCGTGTGGGCGGTTCGACCTACCAGGTGCCGATCGAAGTCCCGTCACATCGGGCGCTGTCGCTGGCGATGCGCTGGCTGCTGGAAAACTCGCGCAAACGCGGCGGCAAAAATATGGCTGAACGCCTGGCGGGTGAATTGATGGACGCGCTCAATAACCAGGGCGCTTCGATCAAAAAGAAGGACGATACCCACCGTATGGCCGAAGCAAACCGGGCCTTTGCCCACTTCCGTTAATGAGCTGTTGAGAGCAAAATGGCAAAAAAGGCTGAAAAACAGCAGTTTGAACTGAGTAGGGTGCGGAATATCGGCATCATTGCCCATATTGATGCCGGTAAGACGACGACTACCGAGCGCGTGCTGTACTACACCGGCATGATTCATCGCGTGGGTGAAGTACACGAAGGCGCTGCAACCACCGACTACATGGAACAGGAACGTGAACGCGGCATCACCATTACGGCGGCGGCGGTCACGGCGGCGTGGCGAGACCACCAGGTCAACATCATTGACACCCCCGGCCACGTAGATTTCACGGCGGAAGTGCAGCGCAGTCTGCGCGTGCTGGATGGTGGTGTGGTCGTCTTTGACGCGGTAGCCGGTGTTGAGCCGCAGTCGGAAACGGTGTGGCGGCAGGCGAACGAGTATAAGGTGCCCCGCATTTGCTTTGTCAACAAGATGGATCGTGTTGGCGCGGATTTTCATCGCTGCGTCGAAATGATTATTGAACGGGTGAACGGCAATCCCGTCCCCATTCAGATCCCCTTCGGCGAAGGTGCTGAGTTCAACGGCATCATTGACCTGGTGAAGATGGAACTGGTGACTTACGGGAATGACGAAGGTACTGACATCAAACGGGGACCTATCCCGGATGATTACCAGGAAATCGCAGCAGCGGCCCGTTCCGAAATGGTCGAGAAGATTGTCGAAAACGACGACTATCTCACCGAGAAGTACCTGATGGAAGAGGAAGTCACCACCGAAGAACTGGTTGGCGCCCTGCGTGCCGCGACCATTTCCGGGAAGGTGCAGCCGGTGTTGTGTGGTTCAGCCCTCAAGAACAAGGGCGTCCAGATGATGCTCGACTGGGTGGTTGACCTGCTGCCCTCTCCGCTGGATGTCCCGCCGGTTGACGGCATTCATCCCAAGACGGAAGCCCCGGTTGTGCGCGAGGCCTCCGACCAGCAGCCGGTATCGGCACTGGTGTTCAAGATCATCACCGATCCGTATGTGGGACGGCTGGCGTTCTTCCGCGTATATTCCGGCGTCGTCCATACCGGTACCACCCTGCTCAATTCGAGCAAGGGTGAACGCGAGCGCATCGGGCGGATTGTCCGTATGTTCGCTGACCGTCGTGAGGATGTTGAAGAAGTTCATGCCGGTGACATCGCGGCGATCCTGGGTCTGAAGGAAACCTTCACCGGGGATACGCTGTGTGACCCTAATAACCCGATTGCGCTGGAGCAGATCGCGTTCCCTGAGCCGGTCATTGAAGTCGCAATTGAACCGGATAGCAAGGCCGACCAGGATAAAATGGGTATCGCCCTGCGCCGCCTGGCGGAAGAAGACCCGACCTTCAAGGTTGAAGTGGATGACAAACTCGGCCAGACCAAGATCAAGGGCATGGGCGAGCTGCATCTCGAAGTGCTGGTTGACCGGATGATGCGCGAGTTCGGTGTACAGGCGACTGTGGGCCGTCCGCGTGTGGCATACCGCGAAACGATCACCCGCAGTACCCGTATTGATACGACTTTCAAGCGGCAGACGGGTGGCTCCGGCCAGTATGCCCGTGTCGTGGTCGAGTTTGAACCGATGAGCGATGAGGAAAGACTCGAAACCAAAGGCGACCTGCTGTTTAAGGATGGTACTAAGGGCGGCTCTGTTCCCAAGGAGTTTATCAACCCGACTCGCAACGGCATTAACGAAGCGATGGCGGGCGGGGTGTTGGCGGGCTACCCGGTGGTTGCCATCAAAGCGACCCTGGTGGATGGCGCGTCTCACGAAGTTGACTCAAGCGAAATTGCATTCAAGATCGCGGGTTCCATGTGTCTGAAAGAAGGCGTTCAGAAGGCTGGCCCCGTGTTGCTAGAGCCGACCATGAAAGTTGAAGTCGTGGTGCCGGAAGATTACACTGGCACGGTGGTTGGCGACTTGTCCGCTCGGCGCGGCATTATTTTGGGCATGGAACCACGCGGCACCGGAACCTCGTCTATCCGGGCAAACGTGCCGCTGGGTGAAATGTTTGGGTATGCAACCAACCTGCGTAATATGACGCAGGGACGGGGCAGCTTCACGATGGAATTTGAGAAGTATGCTACCGCGCCGTCCAGCATTGCCGATGAGGTAATCAAGGGCGGGCGTTAGTCACCCGACCGGGTGGGCTTCGCTGCCTGCCCGTTGTCGCCAATAATTGTCAGGGAAGTACAGAAGAGGATTGACGATCAATGACCAAATTTGAACGTAATAAGCCCCATGTCAATATCGGCACCATCGGTCACGTGGATCATGGCAAGACGACACTGACAGCGGCCATCACCAAAGTGCTGGGCATGAAGGGTAAAGCGCATCGGATGAAGTATGATGATATTGATAACGCGCCGGAAGAAAAAGCGCGTGGTATCACGATCAATATCCGTCACGTTGAATATGAAACCGACGCCCGCCACTATGCCCACGTAGACTGCCCAGGCCACCGTGACTATATCAAGAATATGATCACCGGTGCGGCCCAGATGGATGGCGCGATCCTGGTTGTGAGCGCCCCCGATGGCCCGATGCCGCAGACCCGTGAACACGTGCTGCTGGCGAAACAGGTGGAAGTACCGGCCATGGTGGTCTATCTGAACAAGATTGACCAGATGGATGACGAAGAACTGTTGGAACTGGTCGAGCTGGAACTTTCCGAACTGCTGGAAAGCTATGAATTCGCCGCTGACACCCCTATCGTGCGTGGTTCGGCCCTGATCGCCAACGAATCGGAAAGCACCGACCCGAACGCGCCGGAATACGAATCGATCCTCAAGTTGATGGATGTTGTTGACTCCTGGATCCCGACCCCGGTTCGTGAAGTGGACAAGCCCTTCATGATGGCGATCGAAGATGTCTTCTCGATCAAGGGACGTGGTACGGTTGTGACGGGTCGTGTTGAACGTGGCGCCCTGAAGAAGGGCGAGGAAATCGAAATCATCGGTCTGCGTGATGAAGTCGTCAAGACTGTCGTGACCGGTATCGAAATGTTCCACAAAGAACTGGACGCCGCCGAAGCCGGTGACAACGCTGGTATTCTGCTGCGCGGTGTGACCCGTGAAGGTGTGGAGCGTGGGATGGTGCTGGCGAAGCCCAAGAGCATTACCCCCCACAAGCGGTTCATGAGCGAAGTGTACGTGCTGCGTAAGGACGAGGGTGGCCGCCACAAGGCGTTCTTCCCCGGCTACCGCCCGCAGTTCTACATCCGCACGATGGATGTGACCGGGACGATCACCCTGCCGGAAGGCGTGGAAATGGTCATGCCGGGCGACAACGTGAACCTGCTCGTCGAACTGATTACGCCGGTGGCGTTGGAAAAAGGCTCGAAGTTTGCTATCCGCGAAGGTGGTTTGACCGTCGGCGCGGGTGTCATCACCGAGATTCTCGAATAGAACGCCAGGCCAATGAGCGTCGGCTGCTAAGGTGGGGCGGGTTTTTTACCCGCCCTTACCTTCAATCCCACTCCTGGGGCCGGCCAGTGCCAAAGAGGACATGACTATGGTTAGGAACAAAATTCGTATCTGGCTGAAGGCGTATGACCATCGCGTACTCGATCAATCGGTACTGCGGATTGTGGAAACGGCAGAACGCACCGGGGCGCAGGTTGTTGGCCCGGTTCCCCTGCCCACCCGCATTGAACGGTTTACGGTGCGCCGGTCTCCGTTTATTGATAAGGACTCCCAGGAACATTTTGAGATTCGTACTCACAAGCGCCTGATTGATGTCCTGGACCCGGACGCTAAAACCATTGACGCGCTGATGCGCTTAAATTTGCCAGCGGGCGTTGATATTGTCGTGAAGTAGCGGCGTATGCGGGTACTCCGCCGGGGTATTCGCCAATGCGCCTGACCAATTAATGAGGGAGTGCGTTAGATGCACTGGCTGCCGGTGCAGCATCTCTCTGGAGGCGAAATTATGAAGGGCATCATCGGCAAAAAAGTGGGCATGACCCAGATTTTTGACAGTAACGGGAACGTCATCCCGGTGACCGTCATCCAGGCCGGCCCGTGTTATGTGACACAGGTGCGGACTGCGGAACGGGATGGCTATGTGGCGGTGCAATTGGGCTTTGGGGAAACCAAGGCACAGCGCCTGACCAAAGGCCAGCTCGGACACCTGCACCGGAACAACCTGCCCGCTTTGCGTTACCTGCGTGAATTCCGCGTGCGGGATGGCGAGCTGGACGTGGCAGAAGGGCAGGAAATTAAAGTAGATGTATTCGCCACCGGCGAACGTGTGGATGTGATCGGTACGAGTAAAGGGCGGGGTTTCGCCGGGACGATCAAACGGCATGGCTTCAACCGCCAGCCGAAAACACACGGTCAGTCAGACCGTGAACGCGCCCCCGGTTCAGTCGGCCAGAATTCGTTCCCTGGTCGTACCCTCAAGGGGCTGCGTATGAGTGGTCACATGGGGAGTGATCGGGTCACTACTGAGAATCTGGAAGTGGTGGTGATTGACGCAGAGCGTGATCTTCTGGCCGTGAGAGGATCCATTCCTGGCGCGAACGGCGGTATCGTCCTGATTAAACCGGCGCGTCCGCGTCGTCGCGGCAAGTAGCGCCCCGGCGAGGCGAGAGGAGTAAGTTTCGATGGAAGTCTCAGTGAAGGATATGACCGGTAAGCAGGTGAAAACTGTTGACCTGCCCGCCGATATTTTTGAAGTCGAAGTGAATGTCGGCCTGATGCACCAGGCCTATGTGCGCCAGATGGCGAATGCCCGTCTGGGGACGGCTAAGGTTAAGCGGCGCGGGGAAGTCAGCCGGACTTCCGCCAAGTGGTATCGTCAGAAGGGTACAGGCCGCGCCCGGCACGGTTCGCGCGATGCGACCCAGTTTGTCGGTGGTGGCCGCCCCAAAGGGCCGCGCCCGCACTCGCACGACCTGCAGATGCCCAAGAAGATGCGCCGTCAGGCCATCCGCTGTGCCTTGAGCGCCCTGCTGCGTGATGAGCAGGTGGTGGTGGTGGACTCGTTCCAGTTGGACATGCCTAACACCCGCCAGATGCGCCAGACGCTGGATGCGGTGGTCGGTGCAGGGAACTCGGCGCTGGTGCTGCTGGCCGAGCGTAATGAACCGGTTGAACGCAGTATCATGAACCTGGATGATGCCCGTTACCTGCGTGCCAGCTACCTGAATATCCGTGACCTGCTGCAATATGACCGGGTCGTGATCCCGTTGGATGCGCTGGATGTTATCAGCGGCATCTGGGGCAAGGAGAAGTAATCATGGCTGAACTGCACCTGTATGATATGCTGGTACGCCCGGTTGTCAGTGAAAAGTCGAATGTCCAGGCGGAAGACCTGAACCAGTACGTATTTGAAGTCGCGTCGAATGCCAACAAGATTCAGATCAAGGAAGCGGTGGAGACGATCTTTGATGTCACCGTGACCAATGTGAATACGATGGTGATGCCCGCCAAACGCGGGAAACGCGGGCGCAACTGGTATGTGCGCACTAAACAGTGGAAGAAGGCCGTTGTAACACTGGCCGACGGCGACTCGATTGAGTTGTATAACCTGTAGGTGGGGTAAAGATTATGCCGGTAAAAGTTTATAAGCCCACCTCGGCAGGCCGCCGGGGGATGACGGGCCACAGTTTCGATGAAATCACCAGATCGCGGCCAGAACGGTCTTTGACCGAACCGCTGCGTCGCCGGGGTGGCCGCAACAATTCGGGGCGGATCACCGTGCGTCACCGGGGTGGCGGTCATAAGCGGCGCTATCGGATTATTGACTTTAAGCGCAATAAGTTCGATTGCACGGCGACGGTTGCCTCGATTGAGTATGACCCGAACCGCTCGGCGCGGATTGCCTTGCTGGAATATGAAGACGGCGAGAAGCGCTATATTGTCGCCCCACTCGGCTTAAAAGTGGGCGATACCATTGGCAACGGCGAGAAGGCTGAATTCCGCACGGGGAACGCGATGGAAATCCGCGATATCCCGGTGGGTACGCAAATTCATAACATTGAATTTGAGCCGGGGCGGGGTGGTAAGATCGCCCGCGCCGCCGGGGTGTCGGCCCAGCTGCTGGCGAAAGAAGGGGCGTATGCCCAGGTACGTATGCCCAGCGGTGAGATGCGCTTAGTTAATGACCGCTGCATGGCAACCATCGGCCAGGTCGGGAACACCGATCATGGCAACGTGAAGCTGGGTAAAGCCGGACGCAGACGCTGGATGGGCTGGCGACCTTCAGTACGCGGTATCGCGATGGACCCCGGCAGCCACCCGCATGGTGGTGGTGAGGGGCGCTCCCCGATCGGTATGGCGGCGCCCAAGACCCCCTGGGGCAAGCCGGCCCTGGGCAAACGCACCCGCGCCAATCGTCGCACCGACCGTTTTATTGTCCGGCGGCGTGGTAAGAAGCGTTAATAACCACACGGGCTGTAGTGAGCTGAGGAAGAAGTTATGTCGCGTTCATTGAAGAAGGGGCCGTTCATTAGCCCCAAGCTCCTCAAAAAAGTTGAGAAGCTGAATCAGGAAAGCAAGAAAGTGGTGATCCGTACCTGGAGCCGCGCCAGCACGATCTTCCCGCAGATGGTGGGTCATACCATCGCGGTGCATGATGGGCGCCGGCATGTCCCGATCTATATCACCGAAAACATGGTCGGTCACAAGCTGGGTGAGTTCGCGCCGACCCGTACTTATCGCGGCCACATGGTCGAGAAGAAGCGATAAGGAGAGAGCAATGGAAATCAAGGCGAAAACCACCTTTTTGTCCATATCGCCACAGAAACTGCGGCTGGTGTGTGACCAGGTGCGCGGGATGGGGGCGCAGCAAGCGCTCACAGTGTTGAAGTTTATGCCACAGAAGGGCGCCGACCTGGTTCACAAGACCCTGACTTCGGCAGTCGCCAACGCGGAAAATAACTTCGACTTAAATGGCGACAATTTATACGTGGCGCGTATTTTTGCAGATGAAGGCCCACGCTTGAAGCGCATGAAGGCCGGGGCACGCGGGCGTTATAAGCCGCGGGTCCGCCGTACTTCCCACGTCACCATCGTTCTGTCAGAGCGGGAGGAGGCATAAATGGGCCGTAAAGTACATCCCATCGGGTTCCGTTTGAAGATCAACCGGGATTGGGACGCCCGCTGGTACGCTGAAGGCGTGCGTTACACCGAACTGCTGCACGAAGACTTCACCATTCGCCGCTATATCAGGAAAGAAGGGGCGCGTGCCGGGGTCTCCCGCATCGAAATCGAACGGTATCCCAACCAGATTCTCGTCAATATTCACACTGCCCGTCCGGGTATTCTGATCGGACGTAAGGGTGAAGCCGTCAAGGAACTGCGTACCGGGTTGGAAAAGCTGACGGATAAGAAAGTCAAAGTGGAAGTCACCGAGATTGACAAACCCGACCTGGATGCGACGCTGGTGGCCGTCAATATTGCGGACCAGCTCGTCCGCCGTATCGGTCACAGCCGCGCCATCAAACGCGCGATCGGCCAGGCCATGCGCCAGGGCGGTCTCGGGATAAAGATCGAAGTCAGCGGGCGTCTGGCGGGTGCGGATATGGCCCGCCGGGAATGGCAGAGCGAAGGCCGCATCCCCCGTAATACCCTGCGTGCCCAGATTGATTATGGCACGGCTGAGGCGCTCACCACCTTTGGGCGCATTGGCATCAAGGTGTGGATTTACAAGGGTGAGGTTTTGCAAGAACAACAGAAGTCCGAGCCGAAACAGGATGTCTACGTCAGCCCGTAGCGGCCCGGCGCGAGGAACGTAACTATGTTGATGCCAAAGCGAATGAAGTACCGCAAGCAAATGCGTGGCCGGATGAAGGGTAAGGCGACTCGCGGTAATGTCGTCTCCTTCGGGGAATATGGCCTCCAGGCGCTGGAGCCGGTGTGGCTCACTGCCCGCCAGATCGAAGCGGCCCGGCGCACGATGGTGCGCTATACCCGCCGGCGCGGCAAGGTCTGGATCCGGATCTTCCCAGAT
The DNA here is from genome assembly GCA_937974245.1 of uncultured Chloroflexota bacterium. Taxonomy (GTDB): domain Bacteria; phylum Chloroflexota; class Anaerolineae; order Aggregatilineales; family Phototrophicaceae; genus JACKCG01. Next base: position 30,470 of record CALJKV010000031.1, read on the forward strand.
AAGCCGGTTACGCAAAAAGCCGCTGAAACCCGTATGGGCAGCGGTAAAGGGTCGGTTGAGTTTTATGTCGCGGTGATTAAGCCGGGACGAGTGTTGTTCGAGATGGGCGGTATTCCTGAAGAAGACGCCCGCGAGGCGCTGCGGTTGGCAGGCTTTAAGCTGCCCTGCAAAACCAAGTTCGTGAAGCGCTACGACCCGATTTCCGGGCAGGAGATCAGCCAATCATGAACGCCAAAGACATTCGTAAAATGACCGACGAAGAAATTCTGGATGCCATTGAAGACCGTAAAGAGGCGATGTTTAACTTCCGCTTCCAGGAAGCATCCGGGCAGTTAGAAGACACCAATATGCCGCGCCGGACGCGGCGCGAGATCGCGCAGTTCAAAACCGTCCTGCGCGAGCGGGAACTGGCGGCGGCGCTGCTGCGTCAGGAGGGCGGCGATAATGGCTAATACTCGGCGGCGGCTGGTTGGCCGCGTAGTCAGTGACAAAATGGATAAAACTGTCGTCGTGGCAATTGAACGACGGAAGGCCCACCGGGTTTACAAGAAAGTGGTCCGCTCCACCAAGAAGGTTATGGCGCACGATGAATCGAACGCCATTGAAGTAGGTTCGGTGGTGCAGATCGTGGAAAGTATGCCCATGAGCAAGAACAAGCGTTGGGTGGTTGAAAAGGTGCTGGAAAGTGCCGCTGGGCGCGTCTTAACCCCGGTTGCCGGTGTCGTCACGGAAGATGACGATGCTGATGCGGCTGAGGAGGTGGAGTCATGATCCAGACTGAGTCTCGCCTGGTCGTGGCCGATAACACCGGGGCGCGTGAACTGCTCGTCATCCGTGTGTTAGGCGGTTCACGACGGAAGTATGGGCGTGTCGGAGATATTGTGGTCGCTGCCGTTAAATCAGCGACCAGTGATGGCAACGTCAAAAAGAGTGATGTGGTCAAGGCGGTCATCGTCCGCACGGCGAAGGAATACCGGCGCAGCGATGGCTCGTATATCAAGTTTGATGATAACGCGGCGGTGCTGTTGGCCGACGACCTGACCAATCCGCGTGGCACCCGCGTTTTTGGCCCGGTGGCCCGTGAACTGCGCGACAAGGGATTTCTCAAGATCGTATCGCTCGCGCCGGAAACGTTGTAGGTTTGGGAGTAGGCAAATGCAACGGATAAAGAAGGGCGACACGGTTGAAGTGATCGCCGGAAAAGACATCGGGGATCGCGGTGAAGTGATCCAGGTGCTGATGAAGCAGGGGCGGGTCGTGGTGAGCGGCGTGAACCTGGGCAAGAAGCATGAAAAAGCACGCCAGGCGGGCAACCGCCAGATCCCGGCCCAGATTCTCGAATTCAATGCGCCGCTGGATGCATCGAATGTGATGCTGGTCTGCCCGAAGTGCGATAAGCGCACCCGGATCGGCTATCGTCAAAAGAGTAACGGCCACAGGACGCGCTTCTGCAAGAAGTGCAATGCCGATATTGATTAGACCGGAGCGAGGTAACGTATCATGAATAAGCACGTACTACAAGCCCGCTACCGGGAAGAAATCGTCCCTGCCTTGATGGACGAGTTCAACTATCGTAATGTGATGGAAGTGCCGCGTGTTGAAAAATTGGTGGTGAATATCGGCCTCGGTGAGGCGATGGATAACCCGAAGGCGCTTGACGCTGCCGTGGAAGACCTGCGCAGCATCACCGGCCAACAGCCGATTATCACCAAAGCACGTAAAAGCATTGCCACCTTCAAACTGCGTGAGGGACGCGCTATCGGCGTGAAAGTCACCCTGCGCGGCCAGAAGATGTGGGCATTGCTTGACCGGCTGATGAATATCGGCCTGCCACGTGTCCGCGACTTTCGTGGTGTCTCGTCGAAGATGGATGGACGCGGGAACTACACCATTGGTTTGCGTGAGCAGTTGATCTTCCCGGAAATCCAGTACGATAAGATCGACAAAGTTCGGGGCATGGAAATTACCATCGTCACCAGCGCTCAAACGGATGAGGAAGGCCGCCGCTTGCTGAAGCTGCTTGGGATGCCTTTCCGCGAGAACTAGGACAGAAACTTATGGCAAAGAAATCAATGGTCGCCCGCGAAACGCGGCGTAAATATAAAGTCCGGGTCCACAATCGCTGCCAGTTTGTAGATCCGAATTCGGGGAAGGTGTGCGGGCGTCCGCATGGTTACATCCGCCGTTTCGGGTTATGCCGAATTCATTTCCGTGAACAAGCGCTCCAGGGCAAAATCCCTGGTGTGGTCAAGTCGAGCTGGTAGGAGGAGCGTGGTCATGGTTAGCGACCCGATTAGCGATATGTTGACACGCATTCGGAACGCCCTGATGGCAGGTAAAGCCACAGTGGAAGTGCCGAAGTCAAAAATCAAGGTAGACATCGCCCGCATCCTCCAGGATGAAGGCTATATCGAGACATATTCGGTTGGTGATGAAACCCCAGTCCCGATGATTCACATCACGCTCAAGTACTACGGCTCCCGGCGCGAACGCCGCCCGGTTATCACCAAGCTCGAACGGGTGAGCAAACCAGGCCGGCGCATCTACCGGAACCGTTACGACTTGCCGCGCGTGATGAGTGGGATTGGCATCGCCATTGTAACCACCCCGCAGGGGGTGATGACCGCACAGGAAGCCCGCCGCAAACGTGTGGGCGGCGAAGTCCTGTGTTACGTGTGGTAAGGGGTATTTGCGATGTCACGTATTGGTAAGAAACCCATCGCCGTGCCGAACAAGGTTACGGTGAAGATCAACGGCCAGGATGTCCTGGTCAAGGGGCCCAAAGGCGAGCTGTCAATCACGATTCACCCGGAGATGTCCATCAAGGAAGACGGTGGGCAGATCATCGTGGAGCGTCCGACAGATAACCGGCGTCACCGGGCGCTGCATGGCCTCACACGGGCGCTGGTCGCCAACCTGGTGACGGGCGTATCGGACGGCTTCCGCAAGACTCTGGTGGTACAGGGTGTTGGCTATAGCGGTGAAGTGCGCGGCGCTGACCTGGTGATGAAGCTGGGGTATTCCCACGAAATTGTCATCAACCCGCCGGAAGGAATCGCGTTTTCGGTGGAAGGGCGTAATCCGACCCTGGTGCATGTGGATGGGATTGACAAACAGGTGGTTGGGCAGGTAGCCTCTAACATTCGGGAACTGCGCCCACCGGAACCCTACCTGGGCAAGGGTGTGCGTTACAGTGACGAAGTTATCCGCCGCAAGGCCGGTAAAGCAGGCAAGACCAATTAGATCATCAGTGGTGGGCTGCTGGGGTACCAGCGGCTGGCTGAGGCAAGTTGCTGAAAAAGGTTGGTAGAAGACTATGAGCAGTACAGCCAAGCAAAAATACGAGTCGCGTGCGCGTCGCCACCGTCGTGTACGTAACGTTATCTCTGGTACGTCAGACCGCCCGCGGATGAACGTTTTCCGCAGCCATACCAACATCTTTGTGCAGGTGATTGACGACGTAGCCGGGAACACGCTGGTTTCAGCGTCTACGGTGGATAAAGAGATCGCCACGCAGGTGGCGGATAAAAACAAGATAGATGCGGCCCGCATTGTTGGCAAAGTGCTGGGCGAACGCGCTAAAGCGGCGGGTATTACCCGTGTCGTGTTTGACCGGGGCGGGTACCAGTATCATGGCCGCGTGGCCGCCCTGGCTGAAGGCGCTCGTGAAGCCGGTCTAGAGTTTTAACCTGGAGAACACACGATGGCTGATAAACAACGGCGGGAACGGCGCGACCGTGATGAAGAACGCGAAGAACTCGATGAGCGCGTGGTGGATATTACCCGCGTCGCCAAAGTAATCAAGGGTGGTCGTCGCTTCGCCTTCCGCACAGTGGTGATTGTTGGGGATAACAAGGGGCGGGTCGGTGTTGGCACCGGCAAGGCACGTGGTGTGCCGGATGCGATCCGTAAAGGGGCTGACCGCGCCCGCAAGAATATGAACAAAGTCGCGCTTTCCGGCTCGACTATTCCGCACCCGGTGACGGCGGAGTATGGCGGCGCTGTGGTGATGCTCAAACCGGCTTCCCCCGGTACGGGTGTTATCGCCGGCGGTGGTGTACGTGCCGTCCTGGAAGCTGCCGGTGTCCGCGACATTCTGAGCAAGAGTCAGGGCAGCAACAACCTGCTCAACGTCACGATGGCAACGATTGAGGCGCTCAACCAACTGCGCAGTCCGCAGGAGATGGCGGCGATGCGGGGCAAGGACGCGGAAGAACTGCTGCCGTTCTGGGAGCGTGCACGGAGGTATCAGCAGCAGCATGGCGACTAAAAAGAAAGCCCAAAAAGAGAAGGTACTGCGAATTACGCTGGTGAAAAGCCCGATTGGTTACGAAAAGAGCCAGGGCCATACCGTCCGTTCGCTGGGCCTGCGGCGGATGAACGCCAGTGTCGTACAAAAAGACACACCGCAGATTCGGGGCATGATTAACAAGATCTGCCACCTGCTTAAGGTTGAGGAAATTGACGATGAAACTGCATGAACTGCAACCCACTCCGGGGTCAAAGAGAAAACGGACACGTGTGGGCCGGGGTATCGCGGCGGGCAAGGGTAAAACCGCTGGGCGTGGTACCAAAGGCCAGGGCGCACGGGGCGGCAAACCCAAGGGGGCATACTTTGAGGGTGGTCAGCTTCCCCTGGTGCGACGGCTGCCGTTCAAACGCGGCTTTAATAACATCTTCCGTATTGAATACCAGGAAGTCAAAGTCGAGCAGCTTGAACTGCTGGACGCGGGGACCGAAGTTACCCCGGCGCTGCTGGCTGAGCGTGGCATGATCCGCGACGCGGTGAAACCCGTCGTCGTGCTGGGTAATGGCGACCTGAGCAAGAAGCTGACGGTGCGGGCGCATCGCTTTACCAAGAGCGCCCTGGAAAAGATCACCGGCGCGGGCGGCACAACGGAACAGATTCCGCTCCTGGTTACCGGGGCGCGGGCCACCGTTCGCAAGATGCGTAAGGAAGACCTCGCCAAATTGATGGCCGAGGAGTAAGAACCATATTAGAAATCGAAACAGGGGGCAGCAGCCCCTTGTTGAGTTTCATGCGGGGGCGGTATACTCTGCCCTGGTACCATTTTTAGCCAGTCGCTGCGCATTGTTTGCACCCCGGATACGGCAGGCCGTGTCCCTGCGAGAAATCGGGTAGATGGATTTCCGGTTTTCCTTGTGTCAATCAACCGATGACGGGCGACTAACCGATTAACGAGGACTTTTGGGATGATTGAGGCTCTCCGTAATGCGCTCCGGCTGCCGGATGTGCGAAACAAACTGCTGATAACCGGGCTGATACTGGTCATCTACCAGTTCGCCGCCCATGTGCCGGTTATTGGCGTGGATCGTAATGCTTTGCAGTCTTTACTGTCAAGCCAGCAGGGCGGCTTTATTGACGTGCTGAACCTGCTTTCCGGCGGTGGGGTGCGGAATTTCAGCGTCATCGCTAACGGGGTGTACCCCTACATCACCGCGCAGATTATTTTCCAACTCCTGGTGCCGATTATCCCGGCGTTGGAACGGCTTCAGCGTGAGCCGGGCGGCCAGGACAAACTCAACCAATACACCTACTACCTGGCAATCCCGATGGCGATTTTGCAGTCCATCGGCCAGATTCAGATTTTCTCCAGCCTCGGTTCGACCCCGATTATTCCCGGTTTCGGCACCGACATCCTGCTCTCGCTGGCGGTGATTGCGACGATGGCGGCGGGGACGATGTTCGCCATCTGGCTGGGTGAACTGATTACCGAGCAGGGTATTGGCAACGGTATTTCGCTCATCATTTTTGCCGGTATCGTGGCGCAAGCGCCGCAGCGTCTGGTGCAGCTTGTCACGGGTTCGACCCAGCAGATTTATAACCTGGTGATGTTCATTGCCATTGTGATTATCAGCATTGTGGTGATCGTCTACATCCAGGAAGGCCAGCGGCGTATCCCGGTGCAGTACGGCAAGCGGGTGCGCGGGCGCAAGCAGTACGGCGGCGGCACGACTCATATCCCGCTGCGGGTGAACGCGGTGGGCATGATCCCGCTGATCTTCGCCCAGGCGATTATCGCGCTGCCGGCAGTAATTGCCAATATTTTCCCTGGCCCGGTGGCCGATTCGATCACTGCGACCTTTGGCAGCCAGACGGGTCTGACGTACTGGCTCACGTTCTTCCTGCTGGTGGTGGGCTTCACCTTCCTGTATACCGATGTGATGGTCGGGCAGCAGAACCTGGCGGAAAACCTGCAACGGCAGGGCGGCTTTATCCCCGGTATCCGTCCCGGCAAACGCACCCAGGACTATATTCAGCGCGTGACCCGGCGTATTACGCTGGTCGGGGCGCTCTTCCTGGGCGTGATCGCCATTATGCCGGGGCTGATTGACCTGCTCAATGGGGTGATCTTCCCGAATGAGGCCATCGCCGGCAGCGGCTATAACGCGGCGGAAGTGCTGACCGGCTCCGGGTTGATTATTGTGGTCGGTGTGGTGATTGATACGATGCGCCAGCTTGAAGCCCAACTCGTGATGCGTAATTACGAAGGCTTTATGAGTTAAGCATAGCCGAGCGGTGGCAGGGGGAACCCGGCCTCGCCGTTGTGTGACCGTTGCAAGGCCATTGCAATATGTTTCAGCCATCGAATCGCCAGGAGGTCCGGCTTATTTCCAGGGTTGCCCTGGCTGCCGGGTCATCTGGCGATTTTTGTGTTATGCCAACAAACCAGTCCAATATATAAGGATGTTTATAGATGGGTCTATATATTATTTTGATGGGTGTTCAGGGCGCCGGAAAAGGCGTCCAGGCCGGGTTTATCCAGCAGGAATACGGTATTCCACATGTTTCGACAGGCGACCTGTTTCGGGCGATGAAAAGCCGGGAGGATGACCTGGCGCGGCGCGTGCAGGACCTGATGAGCAAGGGACTCCTGATCCCGGACGATGTGACGAATGACATCGTGCGTGACCGCCTGGAACAGCCCGACGCCGCCAAGGGGGTCATCCTGGATGGCTACCCGCGCAGCCGCAACCAGGCCGAATGGTTGCAGGCTTACCTGAAGGGGCGCGGCGAGAAGCTGACACGAGTCCTGCTGCTCGAACTCGATTTGTTCGAGGCGTTCAAGCGAGCCTTTGGCCGTGTTTCCACCGCCCAGGGGCAGAGCTATAACATTTACTCGAATGCTGAGGGGATGGAGTGGGAGTTTGTTGACCACCCGGAAAAGGCATACCCGCCGCAGCTCAACGCGAAATTGGCGGGGACGGATAACGTCCTGATCCGGCGTGCCGACGATGCTAACGCCCATTCGATCATCAAGCGGATTGATACCTACCTGGAAACCACCATGCCGCTGGTTGAATTCTTCGAGGGTGAAGGGCTGGTGGCGCGGGTTGACGCCAGCGGGAGCATTGAGTCCGTCAGCCAACAGATCAAACAGGTGATTGACGCGGCGCGGTAGCTTGACTTTACCCTGGCGGACGACGCAGGCATTGTCCCTACGGTGAATAACAGGCCATTTTGATCGTAGGGACAGGGCCGGCCCTGTCCGGTTTGGCAGAAATTTACAGACATGCATACCAGAGAAGGACATCGCCATGACGATTCATATCAAATCCCCCGACGAAATTGCGGTGATGCGGGAGGCCGGGCGCATTGTGGCACGGGCACTCCAGGCCATGCGCGAGGTGATTCGCCCTGGCGTCTCGACGGCTGAACTTGACAAACTCGCCGAAACCGTGATCCGCGATCATGGCGCGATCCCGGCCTTCCTTAACTATCCCAAGCCCGATGCGCCCAACTTCCCGGCGACGGTGACAGCTTCAATCAACCAGGAACTGGTGCACGGCATCCCCAGCCCGCAGCGCATTCTGCAGGAGGGGGACATCATCAGTCTGGATACCGGCTGCCACTTCCAGGGGTTCGTGGGGGACGCGGCGTTTACGGCAGCGGTAGGGGAGGTTTCCCCGGCGGTACAGCGCCTGCTGGATGTGACTGAAGAGGCGCTCCGGGTGGGTATCGAAGCCTCGGTGCTGCCCAACCAGACGCGGGATGTGGCGCTGGCGGTGCAGAATTACGTGCTGGGGCAGGGCTACACGGTGGCGCGTGAATACACCGGGCATGGCGTGGGGCGCAACATGCACGAGGAGCCGCAGGTACCTAACTGGTGGCCGCGCAGCCGCGTCGCCCGCCGTATCGGTTGGCAGAGCTACCCCTTACAGCCGGGCATGACCTATGCTTTAGAGCCGATGGTGATTGCCGGGCGGCCTGATCTGGCAGAACTGGATGACCAGTGGACGGTTGTCACCCAGGATGGCACGCTCTGTGCTCATTTTGAACACACCATCGCCATCACCGATGGCAAGCCGCAAATCCTCACCCTGTTGTAAAGCGATGCCCCATGCCTCGTTTGCGTGATCTGGGTTTCATACCGGGGAATCTGCCAACCGGCGCGTACAACGCGATTACGGATGTCCCTGGCGTCCTGGTTGGGCAGGTGACGCTGATGGCTGGCGAAGGGCGTTTACAGCCTGGGAGCGGGCCGGTACGCACCGGCGTGACGGCCATTCTGCCCCACGATGGCGACCTTTTCCAGGAAAAAGTGGTGGCGAGCGCCCATACGGTCAATGGCTTTGGCAAGGCGGTTGGCTTCGAACAGGTGCGCGAACTGGGTGTGATCGAAACCCCGATTCTGCTGACGAACACCCTGAACGTATGGCGGGCCGCCGATGGCCTCGTTACGTCCCTGCTGCGCCAGAACCCCGGCATCGGCATCACGACCAGCACGGTGAATCCGGTGGTGGGAGAATGCAACGACGGTTTCCTCAACGACATTCAGGGGCGGCATGTGAAGCCCGAGCATATCCGGGAGGCGGTTGAAGGCGCACAAGGCGGCGTGGTGGCTGAGGGGAATGTTGGCGCAGGCACAGGGACGGCCTGTTACCAGTTCAAGGGTGGCATCGGGACTGCCTCGCGCCGCGCCCTGGATTTCACGGTGGGCGCGCTGGTGCAGACCAATTTCGGTCAGCGCAGGGAGCTACGGGTGCTGGGCGCCCCGGTTGGCCGCTATCTGATAGATGATATGCTGCCACAGCCAGGGCCAGGTTCGGTCATGGTGGTGCTGGCGATGGATGCCCCGCTTGATGCCCGGCAGCTAGGGCGGCTCGCCCGCCGCGCTGCCCTGGGGCTGGCGCGTACCGGGACGATCAGCGACAACGGCAGCGGGGATTTCGTGATCGCGTTTTCCACCAGCAACCGGCAGTTGCATGACTCTCAGCCTGTCGTGGAAACTGCAATGCGCTTTCGTGAAACGGCAATCAATCCACTCTTTGTCGCCGTCGTGGAATCAGTAGAAGAGGCTGTCTATAATGCCCTGACCGCCGCCGAGGCGATGACCGGGCGTGACGGCAACACCCTGCACGCCCTGCCTGTTGATACCCTCTCCCGTATACTGGCACAGCATCTGTAGAAACAGCATACTTGCTGGCCGGTACCGGATTACCGGACACTGTGTATCATGTACCTGGTTTTTTAGTAGGGGCAAGGCCGGCCTCGCCCGCCGTTATGATGATGAGAAGTCAGTTTGACTTATCCATTAGTGCTACAGCAGCGGCTGCGGGCGCGGCAGTTCGTCCATCTGCGTGAGGTCAGTCAGGCAGACGACGCCCGACATGGCAAAGGTGACATGCCCCTGATTATCCACCGCCAGCGGGCCGAGCGCCGTCCCCATCGGCGGAATATCGGCCAGAAGCTGCACCTGAGTCGCCGCCAGCACCAGGTCAATCGCATGGCGCTGATGGGTAATGGTCAGGTCAGCCCCGGCATACACGCGCAGCACCCCGGTTTCCGCGTCGCTGGTCGCCAGGTAGCGGCCATTGGGTGAACAGGCGATGCGCCGGATAAAGTAATGAACATCAAGCTGTTTACGGCCCTTGCCGCTTGAATCGGTCAGCACGATGCGGCGGCCATCGGTCACGAAGAGCGCCCCGCCCCCAAATGCCACTGCGATATTCGGCTGGTAATCCTCGTCTGCTGTCAGACCGAAGTCGAACACGCCCACCGGGATATGCTGCTGGTAGATGTGCAGCTTGCCAGCCTCGTCCAGGGCGGCGATCAGGCCAAGAAAGCGATCCAGCCCAACCGCGAGAAACGCCTCGGCCTCGCCAGCGTCCAGCTGCAATTCTTTACCGTCAATTTCCAGGAAAAGTTGCGCCGCCCGCACCTGCGTGACGCGCATCCGGCCATCGCCAGTGAGGTAGACCATGCCGAGCGGGGTATTCACCACTGGGAGAACGGCCTTGTTAGGCGCGACCAGCCCGGCTATGTATTCCGCCCAGCGGGGATGCTGGCGGTTATCTACACTGCCTAACAGGTGCGTCTGTTCACCGAGCGAGGTGCCGGTTTCCAGATCAAAGTAGGCCACCCGATCGCGCTGTGTCCACACGGCCAGCAGCGGTGATTTGCCGGGGAGAATGTCGAGCGCCGGTATTGCTTGGTTTGTCAGATGTATGCGCCAGGCCATATTTTACTCAAATTTGGGATAAGTTGGGTTATCTAGGGTTAAATGTAGCCCGAATCCGGTGAACCTGCAACCGGTTAGCGGGTTTTGCCGGTCAATTCAGGCCAAGTGCGTATCTGCACAGATTCGATATAATTAACGGCATAGAGATTAGAGATTGGTTCGCAGCGTGTGATGACAGAACAAATCCAAGCCGGTGAGGATTTCCGCCAGCGGATTACCGACTACCTGGAAGCGGTAACGGATGGTGTACTCAAACTCGAAACACTGCAAGAACTGCCGGGCGGCACATCCCGCGAAAACTGGCTGGTGGGCATCAAGCTGAATGGTGACGACCAGCAGTTAATGCTGCGCCGTGACCGCGCTTCGACCTATTCCGACCAGGCCTTAGAGCGCGAACAGGAATTCGTTGTGCTGCGAGCCGTCCACGCCGAAGGCGTTTCTGCCCCCAACCCACGCTGGTACTGTATTGAACCGGCGATTCTGGATACCCCCTTCATGGTCAATGATTATATCGAGGGCGTGGTGATCGGGTCACTGGTCGTCACCCTGGAGAACCTGGCCGACGCCCGTAAGGCACTTCCCCGGCAGATGGGCGAGCAGTTAGCCCGTATCCATGCCGTGGACTATACCCGTCATAAGCTGACTTTTCTGCCGAAGCCGGAAGCTGGTCGCACGCCGGCGCAAGAGGCCATCGCCCAGATACGCGGGATGATTGCCGAGCTGGGTGTGTATAATCCGGTTTTCAGTTTCGGGCTGCATTGGGCGGAAAATAACCTACCCACCACGCAAGCCCCAGTGCTGCTGCACGGCGATTTCCGTATTGGCAATATCGTCGTGGGTGAAACCGGCCTCAAGGCGATCATTGACTGGGAATTCTGTCGCCTGGGAGACCCGCTGGAAGACCTGGCGTGGCCGTGCCTGCGGGATTGGCGCTACGGCCAGGGGAAACTACGCCTGGGCGGGATTGGGGAGCGTGAACCGTTTATCGCCGCCTATGAGGGGGCCAGCGGGCGTACCGTCAACCGCCGCGACCTCGATTTCTGGGAGATTCTGGGGAATTTGCGCTGGGCAGTGGTCTGTCTGGCGCAGGCCGAGCGGCATTGTTCCGGCAGAGACCGCAGCGTTGAACTGGCCGCCCTGGGTCGGCGCTCGGCGGAAGTCCAGCATGAGATGCTGCGGCTCATCCAGCAGGTGTCTCATGGTGATGACCGGGTAGAAGAGTCAGAGTAAGGGCAAGCGCTGAGCAACTTCCAGGGTATATAAACAGATACACAAAGGACAACCACCTATGGCAACGATGAAAGCGATTCAGGTTCACCAGACCGGTGGGCCGGAAGTGATGCGTTACGAGGACATCCCCGTTCCAGAACCGGGCGCGGGACAGGCACGGGTCAGGATTGAAGCCGCCGGGCTGAACTACATTGATATTTACCACCGTATCGGCCAGTATCCGCTGCCGCTGCCCTTTACGCCGGGCATGGAAGGCGCGGGTGTGGTGGATACGGTGGGCGTGGGCGTGACCGATGTCCATCCGGGAGACCGGGTGGCCTACACGATGGAGCGTGGCGCGTATGCTGAATATGCGATTCTGCCAGCCTGGAAGCTGGTCAAGCTGCCGGATGCGGTCAGTTTTCAGCAGGCGGCGGCGGTTATGCTGCAAGGGCTGACCGCGCATTATCTGAGCGTTTCGACCTATCCGCTGCAACCCGGCCATACGGCGCTGGTTCATGCGGCGGCAGGCGGCGTGGGGCTGCTGTTAGTGCAGATGGCGAAACGGCGCGGCGCGCGGGTGATCGGCACGGTATCCACCCAGGAGAAAGCCGAACTGGTGAAACAGGCCGGGGCGGACGCGGTGATTCTGTACACGGAACAGGATTTTGAGGCGGAAACGCGCCAGCTAACCGACGGCAAGGGCGTGGATGTGGTCTATGACTCGGTGGGACTGACGACATTCGAAAAGAGTCTCAAATGCCTGAAGCCGCGCGGCTATATGGTGCTGTACGGGGCTTCCAGTGGGCCGGTGCCGCCCTTCGACTTGCAGCGGTTGAACGCTGGTGGGTCGCTGTTTGTCACCCGTCCCACCCTGGGCCACTACATTGCAGACCGGGCAGAACTCCAGGGGCGCTGTGACGCGGTGTTTGGCTGGATCGCCGCTGGGGAACTGGACGTGCGGATTGACCACACCTTCGCACTGACCGACGCGCCGGATGCCCACCGTTACATGGAAGCGCGACAGACCAAAGGCAAGGTGCTGCTGCTGCCGTAAGGTGTAAAATTGCAGGGGATTTCGGGTGAGTTTCCTCCTACGTTTCGCCTCTTAATCAGGTATACTTTCGTTGGGGGTGGCTGTGTCCCGGTGGATGCCCCGGTCTTCAAAATCGGTGGCGGGTTGCGCAGAGCAGGCCGCGGTGGGTTCGACTCCCATCCACTCCCGTAGCATGAACATTGGATTCATGATGTTCAAGGAGGTGCATAGTGGGAAAACCCGTAGATGGCTGTGTCACCCCGGCACAGGGTCCCATCCAGACCAGCGAACCTGCTGCGGAAATGATGCAGCAGCCTGTCAAGGCGGTTGCAAGAATGCGTGCGCGTGTTGGGCAGGAAGCCCCGGATTTCGAGGCCAGCGCCTACTACCAGGGCGGTTTTAAGAATATCAAACTCTCGGATTATCGCGGCAAGTGGGTGGTGCTGTGTTTCTACCCCGGCGACTTCACCTTCGTCTGACCGACCGAATTGGCGGCAGTTGCCGCCCAAGCAGACAGCCTCAACAAACTCGGTGTTCAGATCCTCTCCGTCAGCACCGACAGCCGGTTTACGCATAAAATCTGGCAAGAAGAAGAATTGACGAAAATGCTGCCCGGCGGATTCCCCTACCCGATGCTTTCCGATCAGGGGGGGCGGATCGGCACGATCTATGGCGTGTACGAAGAAGCGGCTGGGGTTGATTTCCGTGGCTGGTTCATCATTGACCCGGATGGCAAGATTCAGGCGATGGAAATCCTCACGCCGGAAGTAGGGCGCGAGGTCAAAGAGTTGATTCGCCAGGTGCAGGCCTACCAGCATGTACGCGCTACTGGCGAAGTCACGCCAGCGGGCTGGATGCCAGGCAAGACCACGCTCAAGCCGGGGCCAGCATTGGTCGGCAAGGTGTGGGAAGTCTGGAAACCAGGGGCGTAACGCCCTCACAATCCACAAGGTGTGGGAAACGCGACGGGGGCGGTTGCATTGGTGGCCGCCTCCGTCAAATCAGATAGCGGCAGCCCCTGCGTTCTCCGCAAATGTCCACTAACGACCGCTCAGACTTATTTCCGCGTGAGCGACACAATCACATATAGCGCACATCCACGGCCCGGCGGGTGGCCGACGATTCCAGCACGGCATCGCAGATAACCGCGTTACGGTAGCCATCCTCAAAGGTCGCGCCATAGGGGGCGACGCCGTGCAGGCCGCGAATCGCGCCGAAAAAGTGGTGGAACTGATGCACGAAAGTATGCTCCCAGCCGATGATATGGCCGGGCGGCCACCAGTTTTCCAGGTAAGGGTGATGCGGCTCCGTGACAAGCACATTATGAAAGCCGCGAGTCGTTTTCGGCTCATCGCCCGCCCAGTAGACATTAATCTCATTCAGCCGTTCCAGGTTAAAGTGAATCGTACCGTTTTCGCCGTTGACCTCAATGCGATTGTGGTTCTTGCGCCCCCGGCAGAAGCGCGACGATTCCACCGTGCCGAGCGCCCCGTTCTCGAAGTCCAGCAGTGACACAAAGGCATCGTCCACGTCTACCTTGCCCAGGCCAGAGCCATCCGGCAGCGGGCGTTCTTCAATGAAGGTGCGTGTCATAGCCATGACCTGGCGGGGTTCACCCACCAGGAAACGCGCCAGGTCGAGGACATGCGTTCCGAGGTCGCCCAACGCGCCGCTGCCCGCCCGCGCTTTGTCCATGCGCCAGTTGCGCGGGGAGCGCGGATTCATCGCCCACTCTTGCAGGTAGGACGCCCTGAAGTGATAGATGCGCCCCAGCGCGCCGCTTTCGATCAGCTTCCTGGCCTGCACAATCGCCGGGACAAAACGATAGTTGAACCCGACCATGTGCTGGACACCGGCTTTGTTCACGGCATCCACCATCTGTCTGGCTTCTTCGGCGGTGCGCCCCAGCGGTTTCTCACAGATGACGTGTTTGCCGGCCTCGGCAGCGGCGATACATGGCTCGGCATGGGCATGGTTCGGGCCGCCGTTGTCGAACACCTGCACAACGGGGTCTGCCAGCATCTCGCGCCAGTCGGTGTAGGCACGGTCATAGCCATAGCGCCGTGCCGCCGCTGTCGTCGCCTGCGCATCCCGCCCGCAGATGGCCGCCAACCGAGGGCGGGCAACTGGCGGATAGATCATGTAAGGGAGCTTCTTCAGGGCGTTGGTGTGCGCCTGACCCATGAAGGCGTAGCCCAACATGCCGACTCCGATTTCCGGCGCATCACCTTCAGCAGTCGGCCCGGTCGTCGCGAACCCTGTTTCGTCGCTCATGATTCTCCTTTATTTACTGGATTCAAAGGCCGCATCAAATGCCCCGGCAGCCGGTTTGAAGTCGGCCTTGCGTACTACTGTGACCGCCTCCGCCACGCCATGCTCCCGATCCATACCGCTGTCCTCCCATTCGACGGAGAGCGGGCCTTCATAGCCAATGCGGTTCAATGCCCGGATAATCCCCTCCAGGTCAACGTCGCCATGCCCTGGCGAGACGAAGTCCCAGCCCCGGCGGGAATCGCCAAAATTGAGGTGGGAAGTCAGGATGCTGGTGAAGCCATTGAGGTTCACTTTGGCGTCCTTGACGTGCATGTGATAGATGCGATCCGGGAAGCGTTCGATAAAATGCACCGGGTTGAACAATTGATGCGCGAAGTGGCTGGGGTCGAAGTTGAAGCCGAAGGCCGGGCGGTGGTCGAGCGCCGCCAGCGTTTTCTCCGCCGTGTAGATGTCATAGGCGATTTCGGTGGGGTGGGCTTCCAGGGCGAAGCGGACACCGGACTTATCAAAGGCATCCAGGATGGGATTCCAGCGATCCGCGAACTCGCGGTATCCGGCGTCAATCATGGCGTCGGAAGTGGGTGGGAAGCGGTAGATCATATGCCAGACGGGGCTGCCGGTGAAGCCGTTGACGACCTTCACGCCCATCTGCCGGGCGGCCTGGGCGGTGTGTTTTATCTCCTCGGCGCTGCGGCGGCGCACGCCTTCCGGGTCGCCATCGCCCCACAGCCGGGAGGGGAGGATGCTCTTATGGCGTTCGTCAATGTAGGCATCGGCCACGCACTGCCCGACGAGATGGTTACTGATAGCGAAGCACTTCAGGCCGTATTTTTCCAGGATGTCGTGGCGGCTCTGGATGTAGCTGTCGTCAGAAAGCGCCTTGTCTACCTCAAAATGGTCGCCCCAGCAGGCGAGTTCCAGGCCGTCATAGCCCCAACCCGCGACTTTTTCCGCCAGCGTCTCCAGCGGCAGGTCGGCCCACTGTCCCGTAAAGAGTGTTACTGGTCTAGCCATGAAGTTTGTCTCCTAGCGTATCATTGATTATCCATTTTGGCTGGTAGTGTACCCAATGTGCGGCGTGTTTTTCCAATCCATTGCCGCGAAAGGACTTAGAGTTCCCCGGTATTGAGCACGTTTACCAGGCGGAGGATGAGGGAGTCGAGGCTGTGCTGTTCGATGACTGCCTGCCGCAGCGCGAGGCCGATGGCGCGGCGGTCTTGCGGGGATTGCGCCAGCAGGTCGCGCAGCAGGACGGTCAACCCGGCGCTATCCCCCGGCGTGGCGAGCAGGAGTTGGTTGGTGAATGTTCCGGTCAGCGGGGTAAAGGCCGCGCTGCTGGTGATGGTCGGCAGGGCGCAGGCCATCCCCTCTAAGGCCGCTTTGTCGAACAGTCCGGGCGGACTCAGGTTGACGGCCACCACTGCCCGCCAGTACCAGTCGCGCACCTGCTCGGCGCTCTGCTCCCCGGCAAAAATAACTTTGTGCGCTATTCCCAGTTCACCGGCCAGGGCGCAGAGCGTTTTTTCGTAAGAATCATTCGCGCCGTCAGGGATACCGCCCACCAGCGCCACATCACAATCCAATGGAGCGACTGCTCGCAGCAGCGCTTCCTGGTGTTTGATCGGCATCAGGCGGGCGACCTGTACCACCAGTGGGCGCGACTGTCCGGCTTGTGCCGGTGGGTAGAAAAAATCGGTATTCACGCCATGCCCGGTCACGCGCAGTTTTGGCGTGGGGATTGGGAAGCTCTGCGGCACAGCGGAAACCACCCGCTGCGAGAAGCGCAGCGCCCATTTCAGATGGGGCGTCACCTGACGATGGGTGTACCAGGTCGTCAGCGGCACACCCGCCAGCCACAGCGGGATGCCACCCAGCGCCGCGAACAGGGGCATCATGTGGGCGAAGCAGGCGGTATAGCGCCGCGTGAGCAGTAGCCCCAGCAATATCCGGTAGAAAGCCACCAGCCGCCGCGCCGCGCTGTAGCCATGTTCCCGCCCGACGGAATACACCGTCACGTTCTGCGCCACCGCCAGCCGCCCGGCGTGCATCGTCAGCACGTCCACCGCGTCATAGTGTGCCGCCAGCGCGTTAATCCAGGCGGTGGTGAATCCCAGAATGTGGTCGTCGGCGTCGGTGCGGATGTTGAATACCAGCAGTCGTCCCGGCATAGTTTACGGTGTCCTCCGCGCTAACGCCTGATACGCCTGCGCGTACTGTTCGATCATCTTTGCTGCCTCGAACTGCCCCGCCACCTGTCGCCCGGCCTCCCCGATTCGCGCCCGCAGCTTGTCGTCCGCCAGCAGATGCTCGATGAACTCCGCCAGCAGTCCGGAGTCTCGTGGGACGAGAAAGCCGTTTTCGCCATCACGGATGACCTCCGGCATAATGCCCACCGGGGTAGAGATCACCGGCACGCCGCAGGCCATTGCTTCCAGCGTGACACGCGGGCTGCCCTCAACGGTGGAAGCGCACACCAGCAGTCGCGCCGCGTTGTAGAGCCGGGCCATCTCCGCCGGGGTATCCATGCGGGGGATGAACGCGACGTTGGCCTCCAGATCATGGGCTTCGATGAACCGTATCACCTGGGGAAGCAGCGGGCCGTCACCCCGGATGCCGAGCCGCACTGATGAGCAGGTGTGCCGGGCCTGGGCCAGCGCCTCTAGAATCAGGAAAATCCCTTTGTTTGCCACCAGACGCCCGACAAACAGCACATCATAGGCTTTGGCGACATCCGGCAGAGGCCGCCATACGTCCAAATCCAGGTAAACCGAGGGCAGCACCATGATTTGTCGGTCAGGAACGCCCAACTGCCGCAGCAGTTCCGGCACTTCGCGGGAATTCACCACGCGGAAGGCCGCGACATGCCCCACCGCCCAGGGGAGATAGCGCCGCGCCGTCCAGAGCCATACTTTTTCCCGCCGCGAGAGCGCCAGCGGGTAGCCCTCAACGTGGTGGACTTCGCTCACCAGCGGGATTGCGCGCCCGCGCAGCAGCCACCACGCGCCGATGCCGTTATAGAAGAAGCCGAAATCCTGGCTGGTGACCAGCGCATAGTCGCGTTCTGCCAGCAGCGCCCCCCCTTTTTGCCGGATGAACACGGGCTGCAAGGCGCGGTGCCAGGGCGAAGGATGCACGTACACAGTGTCGTGGATAACACGCGGCGCGGCGTCCGGCGCGGCGGGGGTGAGGACATCAATGCGCGACCAGTAAGCCGAGAAGCGGCGCAGCATCTCATCAAATGCGCCCCCCTGTCCCCGTGCGATACTGTTGTCGCCGCTTAACATGAGTAGGTTCATGGATATTGATCTTTAGTGGATGTAAGCATCCGGTTTTGTTCTGAAAGAGGCAAGATGGTTATGCGCTGGGCTGGAGATCAACCCTGACTGGCAGTTTTTCCAGGCTGTCGCGGGTAGACAAGTTGAGAATAGTCATACCTACCACCTCGCCCGTCTCAGCATCAACCCGCAGCAGTACATCGTCGCCAACCTCACGGGAAATCGCCGGACGCGGTTCGCCCACCGTCAGATACAGGACATCGGCTTCCCGATCATATGCAATCTGCATTAAGCCCGCTTTTTCCGCCAAGCCATCCTACCCTTTAAGAAATCCTTTCATATAGTTGATGTAGTTTGTTTCGTTCGCACGATAAAAACGACTCGTGTTCCGTGTATTGAGGTGAACCAAAGGAAATATCCTGCGATTCACGGTACTGTCTTCAGCTGATACCGACTTGAATTGTTCTGCACCGGGAAAACTGGGATGCCCCCAATAGTAACACACCGAACGATCCTGCTTATGACCGGACTTGACCAACATGGACAACACCGGTTGACCGAGGCTCATTACGGCTGCTTGCGGGAACGAGTTCAACTCGTATTGCAGGACGGGCAACCATACAGGGGCACTGAACTCCAATACGTTTACCTGCTTTATGCTTGCCGGCGGTTGGGTGAAAAAGTTTTTATATGCATTGGTCGCATAAACATGCTCATTCAGCGATAATCCCAACTCCTCACATACTTTGTTCAGGAAACGATATAAATTGCTATTCTTCTTGTCCAGATCAAGCACCATGTTAACCTGATTCCGGCTGGACTTCAGTCGTACTGTAGGGTCTTGCCCAATAATGACCAGACGGATGTCACCACTACCATGAAATGGTTTTGGCAAGGTGCGATTCCAATCCACATAGGGTGAAATCACCTGGACTGACTCCATCTCGGCCAGAGCAAGTCTCGTTCGGGTATTCAGTGTTTCAAGTTCAAACTGAGTCATGTTATCAGGCACTATACAAACTAAAAGACCACGACAGGAGTGTAGCAGATTCGGCGGGATGCTTCCAGCAAGAGGGATGGAGGGGCCGGACGATTGCATCAAAATGGGAATTTCAAGTTGATATGCACTTCCGGCTTTTTGACCCCCTCCCAGCCTCCCCCGCCAGCGGGGGCGCTTGACCCCCTCTAAATCTCCCCCGCCAGCAGAGGAGACTTGACTCCCGCCCCGTTTGCGGCGACTGAGACGGCGACGCATGTCCCCTTGAAGAAGGAGGGGGCAGAAAAGACTATATTGTATAGAGTGATTTTGTGCGATTGCCCTGGCAGGGGTTCTTGCTATATGCGTGGGACGAGTCCGGACTCGTCCCGCTGTGTGTATTACCCCGCGCCCTCCCGCCCCTGGCGTTCGGTGGCTAACAGGTGTTCTTTCCGCTCGATGCCCCAGCGATACCCCCCTAATCCGCCATCGGTACGTACGACCCGGTGACACGGCACGATCACCGCAACCGGGTTGTTGGCGCAGGCGCTGCCGACGGCGCGTATCGCCTTCGGGCTGCCAATCGCGGCGGCCACCTGGCTGTAGGTGCGGGTTTCGCCATACGGGATGCGCTGGAGTTCCTGCCATACGCGCTGCTGGAAAGCCGTCGCCCGCACATCAAGCGGCAGTTCCAGGTGGGGCTGCTGGCCGTCCAGGTGGCGCACCAACGCGGCAACCCATTCGCCCATGCCGGCAGCGGCGGAGATGCGTTCGGCAGCGGGATAAGTCGCGTGCAGGCCGGTTTCCAGTTCTTCGGGGGTGTCAGCCAGGCGCACAGCGCAAATCCCTTTTTCCGTCCCGGCCACCAGCAAATAGCCCAGCGCCGACTCGACAATCGTATAGTGAATTTTCATCCCTGTTCCTCCTTGACGATACACAGTGGGTGACATCCCCAGTTGGCCGGCAGCCCCTTCATACAGGCGGCTGGTCGAACTATATCCGGCTTCATACAATGCCCCGGTCACCGTCGCGCCCTCGTGCAGTCCCTGTTTGAGGCTTTCGAGGCGGCGGGCGGCGGTGTACTGGCGCGGCGAAATCCCCATCACGCGCTTGAACACCCGCTGTAAATGCGCCGGACTCAGGTGTGCCTGTGTCCCCAGTTCATCCAGCGTCAGGCGGTTTTCCAGATGGCTGTCAATATAGTGGCATACCCGCTGTACGATGCTGGCTTCCTCGGCCTGCTTGTGCGGGCTGCACCGTTTGCACGGGCGGAAACCGGCTGCTTCAGCGGCTGCACAATCCGGGTAAAAGCGGACGTTCTGCCGCAGCGGAGGCCGCGCCGGGCACGAAGGGCGGCAGTAGATACCGGTGGTATGGACGGCCAGCACGAACTGTCCATCATACGTCGCGTCGGAGGCCAGCACTGCCTGCCAGCGCGCTTCATCACTCAGGGGAATCGGGGAGTGGTGCATCATATTTATCCTCAGCGCCTAGTCTGTTTCACTACCTCTACGGTACGACAAAAGGGAGGCATCCGTCTATCCAATTCTTGCGCTCAATGTTGAGTCGCTCCCTGTCGAATGCGTCGTAAACGGATTGACTCTGCAATCGAAAAATAACCGCCGATACTTCCAAGACTGCATTATTACACTATGGTTATATGAGGAAGCTCACTTTCGGATATTTGTTTTGGTGGCAAGAATCATGCTAAGGATAGTTTAAAGTGAAATTGTCCATATTTTAAGAATGAAGGTGTGTGGGCACTGATCTCCAGTGCCTCTTCACCAACAGAATATATTTAGGGGGAAATAATTCATGTCCAATACAAATTCCAGGCGATTGTACTTACTGCTAGTACATTAGGGCGGAAAAAAGGCTAGGGATAGGGTAGAATAAGCAGCCTCAG
>CALJKV010000032.1 GCA_937974245.1 uncultured Chloroflexota bacterium
TGCCTATTGAACGCTTTTGTCCACCCCCAAATTTCTTGTGTCGTGCAGTAAACCGCAAACGGGGCGGGAGTTGGTCAAACAGACCAACAAGTCGCCCCCGCTGGCGGGGGAGATTTAGAGGGGGTAAAAAAGCCAGAAATGTATATCAGATTGACATTCCCATTTTGATGCAATCTCCCCGGTGAGGGGATACACACGTCTGAACCACCTATCGAATTACAGCAGGGCGTTGAGCGCCTCGAATAGCCGCGCACCGGCGGCGGCGGTACGTTCCGGCGTCAGGGCATAGGAGAAACGCACCCAGTTCGCCCCGGCTGGCGAGAAGAACGCCCCAGCCACGACCGCGATACCGTACTGCTCGGCCAGATATGCCGAAAGGTCTTCCGTGTCCTTGTAGCCGCCTGCTTCGATATACGGCGTGCAGTCAATAAAGGCGTAGTAACCATCGCCCATGATGAAATTCGCCCCGGCTTCGGTGAGGATGCCACGCAGCACTTTGCGGCTCTGCTTGGTCGGCTCAATGATGCTGGCCGCCGCCTTGCCGTAGCCCTGCTCATAGGCGGCAATCGCTACTGCCTGCGAGTAGAAGGCCGGGATCACGCCATGTGAGGCCTGGGTGGTGATGGAATTGACGATCTTCTTCCCGGCCAGCAGGTGGGCGCTGCGGATATTGGACGCGCCCAGGCTCTTCGTCAGCCCATCCAGGAAAATCAGGCGTTCCCGTTCTGCTGGCGAGAAGGCTTGCAGCACCACGTTAATATCCGACGGGCCGCCGTCCGTCACCCAATGGTAAATCCAGTCGAACAGCACGTAGGCGATGCCGCTTTCCAGCGCGGTACGTGCCAGCAAAATCTGCTCGTCGAGCGGGATGGTGCGCCCGGTGGGGTTATCCGGCGAGGTGATAACAATCCCGGCGATTTTGCGACCTTCCTGGGCGGCCAGGTCAACACAGGCATGGATACCTTCCGGCGTATAGCACCACCCCTCCTCCGGCTGGCCGGGGGCGAGCATCACGTTCAGTCCAAGGGCATACGGCCCCCAATTGTAGCTGATCCAGGGGACGCGAGAGACGACAAGGACATCACCCACCTGCTGGTGCCCCTGGTCAATCATCGCGGCATAGGCTTTTTGCAGGCCGTCGCGCCCGCCCTGGGTAAAGACGATATTTTCCGGCCCCCAGCCCGATTCCGGTTGCAGCTTCCAGTACTGCTCGGCAGCGACCTTGCGGAAGAGCGGCGTGCCCCAGGGTTGGTCATAGCTGGTGCCGTGTTTGATCTGGATTTCCAGCGCCCGTTGCAGGATTTCCACCGGCACACCTGGCAGGCTGGCACCGCCATCCCCCTGCGAGGCATCGTAGGTCGGGGCGTCCGCGCCGGCAGTGTCCTTGTATTTCTTCAGGCCGTCCTTAATGAGGAACATGCGTGACGGCGGGATGGTCATCATGTTGCCGGGATAGCTGTTGACAGGAACACGGTTTTCGGACGGGACGACAAATTCGGGCGAATCCAGCGCAGCGCGGGTAAGGTGAGCTTGTGTAGCCAATATTCCATCTCCATTTCTAGGCCGAAAATAAAAACACCCCGGATGGGGTGCTGTTTTCACGTAGCAAAAATGACCAGCCCCCACTACGGCGGTGTGATAGTGCGATTAGTGGTGTCGGTCATGCGAAGCATAATGCCTGTCGCCTGTTCAGTAGTCGTACAATAAACGGATTGTGACACATGGCGTGGCATCTGTCAATGACAAAGCCCCGGAAAGTTGCACCAGACT
Source organism: uncultured Chloroflexota bacterium (assembly GCA_937974245.1). Lineage (GTDB taxonomy): Bacteria > Chloroflexota > Anaerolineae > Aggregatilineales > Phototrophicaceae > JACKCG01. Next base: position 1,771 of record CALJKV010000032.1, read on the forward strand.
GTTTGTGCAATTTACTACAATCGCGCCCGCAGCGATCCCTCAATACGGCAGGAGGGTTTGCAGGCGGATACCGTCGTCGTCCACGCTTTCCACCGCCCAGCCTTCCAGCCCGTTCGAGGCGCGTATCTTCCACCAGGTAAACCCATTGGCCGTGCGCGGGCCGTCTGTCACCGTCACATGCGTCCCGGTTTCCAGTTGGGCAATGACCGGCGCATCCAGAGTGGGGCTGAGGCGCATATTGAGCTTATCGCCCTGTGTTGTCTGTACTGTCGCCAGACCGCCCACCCGCAGCACCGCCCCAAAAACCGGCGTAGCGACAACGGCCTGGCCGGGAGGGACTGGGGGCGGCGTTAATGAGGGGATGACCAGCGGCGCGGCAATCGTGGACGGGCTGGTGAAGGATGTCACCGGGGCAAGCGACGGCACCACCAGCGGCGGCACGGTTAAGGTCGGCGCGACCACCTGTACCGGCGGGGCAACGGTAGGCGGCGCCGGGGGCAACGACAGGGCGGCATCCAGCACATATACCGGCTCGGCCAACTGCGCCCAGGCGGCGTAGGCAGCGGGGGATTGCACCGGGGCGGTATCGCCCGCCCAGGCGATTTCCAGCATCTGTCCGGCATCGCTGATGAAGACCGGCGCACCCGCGTTCAGGCCGGGGCGGGTGTAAGCGTAGACCAGCGTCACCGCGCCGGGGCTGAAACCCCCGGTGGTATACAGGAAGCCATCCCCCAGCCCCCACAGGCTGTCCATCGTCACGGTAGAGGGCAGCGTGCCGGCTAACCGTCCGTCGCGCCCGAGCACCATCCAGATCGTCTGTTCACCGGCGGCGGTGTTCCCGCCCACGAGAACCCACTCGCCATTCTGGATAAAACGCGGGTGATACAGGTTGAGGTCGGTCACATAGAAAAACGGGTAACGCGCCCCGCTGGCCGGGTCGAACACGTGCAGCGCGTTGGCCTGATAGATGGAGAACGAATCGGGCGCGGCGGGCAGGCGCTCGTCAGGCAGCACCATAATGACCTCGCCAGTCGAGGAAAACCGGTCTGCGTCCAGCGCCGGGTAGGAATCATTGGCGATAAGCTGCCCACTATCCAACTGCCAGGTGAAACTCTGGTAATAAGCTGCGCCCTCGCTGCCCGCAAGCACCAGTGAAAACACCACACGACTCGCGTTGAACTCACGGATGACCGGCGTCACGCCGAAGCGGCTGTCGAGACGGTTATTCGTCGCCAGTGGGTCGCTGGAACGCAGCGTATGGGTGATCGCTCCGCTGCGCAAATCCTGCACGATAATCTCCCAGCCCTGCTCGATCAGGCTGTAGCCCAGGGCAAACGCGCTGTCGTCGGTGGCGAAGGGGGCGCTCCCTGCGCTGAATTCCAGACTATCGGAAAAGCTCAACGGGAGTTCATGCTGGAACAGCACCCGGTCACGTTCGACAATCATCAGGCGGGCGAGTCCCTCACTGCTGCTGGCAACATAGGCAAACGGGCTGCCGCCATACCCCACCGCGATCCGCCCGGCGGTATACGTCTCTCCCGGAAGCGGGAGTGTCACCGCGTCCACAGCGCCGCTCGTCCCGGTCACGTAAATCATACGACCCGCGCCAGAGTCAAACAGCCAGGCTGCCCACTGGTCGCCCTGCGCCCCCGCCGGGGTAAACCATCCAGCGGCCAGCAGACCGAACCCGCATACTACCAACAGCAACCGTCTCCGCATGTGCCAATCCTTTTCGGGAAAACTCACTGTATCCTCCCCATTGTAGCACCAATGCGCCTGGCAGCCCTGCACCCCCAATCTCTAGGTGAGTGCATTGCGGATTTTTCGGCTATAATCAGGGTTGATATGGAATCATAATGACATCCTGTTGACAGTTGAGTGGCAGGTGTAAACAATCATGGAAATCATTTTTGGTATGATGCTCGTCTTTGGCGTCGGCTATCTCTTGCTGATGATCGTCGGCGGCCTGGGCGAAATGAGCGATTTCGGCGTGGATGGCGTGTTCGACAGCCTGGGGCTGGATGCCGTGTTCGGCTTCGAGGTGGGCGACGCGGCGGAGGCCAGCGGCCTGGGGTGCAGCGTCATCGCGGCGTTTCTGGCCGGGGCAGGGGCAGTCGGCCTGACAGCGGCGCTTTCCGGCTGGAGCTTTCTCGAAAGCCTGGTCGCGGCGCTGGTATCCGGCTTTGTGCTGGCGCGGGTGACCGTTGCCGTGATGCGCTTCTTCTACCGGCAGCAGTCCGATAGCATACATTTTTCGGCGCGTGACCTGGTGGGACAAAGCGGGCGCGTGACGATTGACAGCGCCCCCGGCACAACGGGCGAAATCATGCTCGATTATGGCGAAGTCGCCAAGTACCCGGTGAAAGAAACCGATAACCAGGCGCTCCGCCGGGGTGATGTGGTCGAGATTATTGGTGTAGAGGGGCGTTTCCTGCGAGTGCGGAAAGTCACCGGGTAGGTTGAGAAACGCAGCCCAGAGCTGAAAATGCTGGTCAGAAAATAAGCATACGGCGGTTCGAATCCATTTTTCACAGCCCATTCGCGAATCTCTTCAGAAAGGTAGCTAGTCATGGAAAGTCTGACTGTCCTCATTATCCCTGCTGTAATCCTCATCCTGGTGGTCGCGCTGATCTCATGGCTGACGCGCTACTATCATCGCGTGCCGCCGAACCAGGTCATGGTGGTTTTCGGGCGCAAGCAGCCGCGCATGGTGACCAACGGCGGTGTGTTCGTAATCCCTATCCTGGAAAGTTTCAAGGTACTTGACCTGACGATCATGACGATCAAGACCGAAAAAGACGAGGTGTATACGGTCAGCGGAGTGCCGATCCAGTTGGACTGGGTGGCGCAGGTGCAGATTGACCGGGATGAAGCCGCGCTGCAAACCGCGGCCCGCGCCTTCCTGGATAAGACCCGCGAGGAAGTGCGTAAAGTGATCGAAGAAACCCTGAGCGCCAACTTCCGGGCAATTGTCGGTCAGATGTCGGTCGAGGCTATCCATCGTGACCGTGACGATTTCGTCCAGCGCGTGCAGGACCTGGCGTCGGATGACGTGGCCGCGATGGGTGTGCGGGTCATCTCAATGGGTATCGAGGAGATTACCGATAACGAGGGTTACTTGCAGGCAATGGCCGCGCCGCAGATTGCTGCTGTCAAGCGTGATGCCACCATTGCTCAGGCCGAAGCGGAACGCGAAGCCCGCGTGAAAGCCGCGACAGCCCGGCGTGAAGCGGAACAGGCCGAACTCGACGCAGACCGCGAAATCCTGGCACAGCGCGAGGCCTTCCAACTGCGTCAGGTTGAGGTCAACAAGCGGGTTGACCTGGAGAAAGCCTCGTCTGACCAGGAAGTGCAGCAGCGCCGCGCCCTGGCCGTCGAGCAGCAGCAGGAAGCCGAGGTGCTTGTCCCTGCACGGGCCGAACGCCAGGCCGTTGAAATCCGCGCTGAGGCGGATCGCCGCCGCATCGAGATTCAGGCCGAGGCCGAGCGCAACCGCGTAACGATTTCAGCAGATGCCCAGGCGCAGGCCACTCGCAAACAGGCGATAGCTGCCGCCGAAGCCACCGAGAAAAAAGGTCTGGCGGATGCGAAGGCGCTGGAAGCCATGAAGAGGGCCGAAGCCGAAGGTCAGATCGCCCAGGCCGAGAGCGTCCGCGCCCAACTGCTGGCCGAAGCCGAAGGCCGCCGCGAACTGGCCGCCGCGACTGCCGCCGAAGACTCGATCAACCTGCGTCAGTTTATCATTGAAGAGGTGCTGAAGGCCGATGTTGCCAAGGCGGAAGCCATTGCGATGGCGCTGGCGGGGCTGGGCAACAATGTGCGCGTGGTGCAGTTTGGCGGGAACGGGGCGAACGGCGGGACGGGCAATACCTTCATGGATATGCTCATGAACATACCCGAAGTCGCTGAAATGTTCCGTACCAAAGTTGAAGCCCTCAGCGGTGAAGATTTCAACCACACTGTTCAACGCATCTCCGGTCTGTTTAACACGCTCAAGGGCGTGGAAGGCGAGTCAACGTTGGATGATGGTCTGGAAGATGCGGGAGCATAACGATCAGTCCGACGTGATTTCCCGGCGGACGCCCAGAAGTACATCCCTACAGCCTGTATTCGTAGGAGTACCCTGGGCGTCCGCTCATTATGCGACCACTCAGCACTGTCTGCGCGACCCTCAATACGCCCGCACTGGCAGCGACAGCAGGTACAGCAGACCGTTCTCGTCCACACCGGGCGCGCCCAGCCGGATGGCATCCTCCCAGAAATACACCGCCAGATAGACCCCGTAGCTGCCGCTCCCTGACGGATAGGGCAGCGTAAACCAGCGCTCTTCCGTATAGTAGCGTCCGGTCTGCCACTGGCTGGTTGCCTGCGGCGCATCCATCACCTGGGGCGGGCCGTCGAATCCATCTAACTGGACATCATCCTTGTTGAGCAGCATCGTGGTAACGCTGTAGTCCAGGTCAACTGGTTCGTCGGCGGACCACCACAGCCGCAGCGTCACGGTTTCGCCCTCGTGCCAGACCAGCGGGCCGGTGCGCGGCACGCCGTTTTCCAGCACCTCCGCCCCATGAAACCGCATCCCGTTACTGAACAGCACGCCCATCCGATCCGGCGGCCCCTGGTAGAGCTGGAATAAACAGCCCGGCGGCCCGACAAACACATCGCGCATATAGTGGGCCGAGAGAGCGGCCTGGGTCGCCGCGTCCTGCCGGCCATCAAACGCCACATACCAGATGCGCGGCTCATCCCCCGGCGCTGTCACAAAGCGCAGCCCATTGGGGAAGTACACACGGGTGTAATAATCCCATTCCTCTGTAGCGCCACACGCCTGCGACGGGTCGAGCAGGAACACGTCCCCCGCCTGCATGTGCCGGGTCAGCCAGGCGAAGTTTTCCCCCAGCGGTGAGTGCTCGCCGAAGATGTTGTATTCGCCTACCGTCGGCACTGGCACGAACGCCAGCGCCACAAGCAGGACGACCAGCCCGGCGGTCACTTCCCGCCGCAGATAGACCGCGCCCCAGCCCAGCCACAGCGCCGCGCCCATCATCCACCACCACGAATACCGCGCCCCGAAGAAGCCCAACAGCGGGTTAAGCAGGTACATCACCAGCGGCATCAGGCCGACCCATAACAACAGCGCGACAGTCTGCCGCTGCCAGCCTCGCTGCCGGTACAGCGTCCAGACGGTGATGCCCACGAGCAGCAGCGCCCACACTGTCACGGCATTCCCGGCGTAGCGCCACAGCAGGTTTGCCAGCGCTTCCGGCAACGGCGGTGGAGTCAGGGTTTGCGTTCCAGCCACGCGGGAGACACCCAGCCCGGCTTTATTGACGATTTCCGGCAGCGCCAGCAGCGCCGCTACTCCGCCGGGCAGCCACCAGCGCCAGACTCGCCGCCGGTAGATGACCAGGGTCACCAGGCACAGCACCAGGCAGGCGATAGCGGATGTGACATTCGTATAAAACATCGCCGCCAGCACGACCGCCAGGGGCAGCGCGCGCCGCCAACCGGGATGGTCGAAGTAACGCAGTGTCAGCCACAGCGCCAGCGGCCCCAGCCCCATCAGCAGCGCATAGCCGCGCACTTCAATACTGAGCAGGATGGCATAGCCCAGGGCGGCATACGCCAGCGCCGCGACTATCCCGGAGGCCTCCCCGCGCAGCCGCCGCCCAACACGGTACAGACCCGCCGCACCCAACAGAAACACCAGGTTCGAGAGGTATCGCAGCGCCACCGGTTGCGGCCCAACCAGTTCACGCCACCCGGCCAATGTCAGATAGTACAGCGGCGGCCAGTCATACGGCGTCCAGCGGATGATGTCTTCCGGCGACCCAAAACTCTGCCAGGCCGACCAGACTTCATCCTGGTTCATCATCATTTCCGCGATGCGCGTCACCCGGCTGGCGGCAATCACCAGCAGCAGCACGCCCGCCAGCAGAATCCAACCGGCGCGGCGGGCGTGACCGTTCTCATCGGTACTGCGTGAAGCGATAGGCATAACCGGCTCTGCTTGACTACCCACCCGGCACGAACCGACTGGCGTTGAATACTTCTGGCAGCGGCGTAGCTAAGGGAGCACCTTTGCCACTGAGGACATTCAACGACCAGTTGGTCATCGTGCAGCTTTCCGGGTCGGCGTGCTGGCTGGTGTTTAAGATAATCACATAGGTTTGCGAGTACGGCGTGGTATCCACCGAGCCGCTCTGCCCCAGGTCGAACACCTGCGCCGTGCCGCTGGCCTGGTCAATACCGACGATGACAAGTCGCAGGTTGGGCCGATCAACGATGAAGGTGTAGGTGCCGGGCGTATTCACCTGGAGGTAATCCGCGCCCAGTTCCTCTACACCAGTGCTGCGCGGCGCAACAATGCCAGGGCCGTTGATCTTACCTTCCAGCCGCACCCGCCCTCGGAATTTAGCGGCCAGGTCGTAATCCAGCAGCAGATTACGAACGGCGAAGCGCATCGCCACATCCTGCGGCGTCGTGCCAAGCCGTGACAGGAAGGTGTAAAAGGCGTCCATCCCCTCATAGTCGGCAAAGTCTTCCCACATCCGTTTGATCGATTCCACACCGTAATCACGGGCGATGTTGTCAATCAGCAGCCATTCGGCATAGATGCGGGTGCCATAGTCCGGGTCGGCAGGGGTAGAGCCGATGCACAGGTCAGGGTACTCGAAGAGATCTACCACGTAGGGTGTAGCGTCTTCGTCATTCATGAACGTCTGCGTTTCCATCCAGGTCGCCGTCGCCTCATAGACCCAGTTCACCGCATCGTTGAGGTCGTAGCCGAACTGGACACCATGATGAAACTCGTGCGCCGCCGTCACACGCATGGCCGGGCGCGGGGTCGGGTGGCCGTTGAAGTCGTTATCCAGCACCAGGAAGCTGTAGGCAGCCCAGGTTTCTACATAGGTCGAGTTGGGGTTATCGCCCACCATGCCGCCCGGTTGAGCATAGCCCATAATGCCATCGGAGAGGGTTTCCATCAGGTACACGTCAAAACGGGTATCACCACCCTCGCCGCAGTCGGACGGTGGCAGCGGCCAGCCCATCTGCTGCGTTTCGATCTGCAAAACCTGTTCCATGGTGGTTTGTACCGCGTTGACATAATCCTCAGTCACGCCGTCGTGCCCGCTACTGGTGTAGTGGATGATGAAGTTCTGCGTTTCACGGGTGAGTTCCGGCCCACTGAGTACAGGCCGTTCCTGAGCCTGCTGCTGGTCACAGGTCGCGGGAGGGGTACGGTCATAGTCACCCACTGTCGCGTTCTCGCCCCGGTAAACCAGCGCGATTTCCGCCCCGTTCGTTCGCGCCGTTCCCTCCAGTACGTCGGGAGCATTCAGGCCGATCACCATGCGGAAACCGCCACTGACATCGCTGCGGCAGCAGTCGGTAATGGCGATACTGTAATCGCCATCTGCCGGAACGACGAACGCCAGCGCGGAGTTCACATTCGAGCCTTCAGCAATATCATCGTTGCGGGCCAGTTCTTCATTAAAGTCAATATCGCCGACGACAATCATCGTATCGAACTCGTTGGATTCGGCATAAATATAGACCGTCTCCCCGGCCTGCAAGCCGAACAGATCGTAGAAGTTAAACTCCTGTTCCGGGCTAACCGCGCCAGTGAACTCCTGCACCTGGCGGTCATTCGGGCCAAAGTCACCGGGGGAGACCGTCTCCGGGGCCGGGTTATAGGGAACAGCGATCTGCGCCCCGGTATCCGACCCGCCGCCACTTAACACGATAGGGGCATCATAACCCACCAGCAGGTTAAAGCTCCCGGCGGCACTCTCGTCGCAGCAGTCATACACCGCGATACTGTAATCGCCGTCGGCGGGGAAGGTAAACGCCAGCGCCGCGTTATACTGCCCGCCGCTGTCATCGTCTTCGGCCATAATCTGCTCGCATTCAATGTCGCAGACTGCCAGATAGGGGTCAATTTCGGTGGAACCGGCGTAGATATACAGGGTCTGGCCGCCAACCATATCGAACAGGTCGAAATACGCGACCCGGCTCTCCGCACTGACCACCCCATTGAACGATTGGATTTGCTCCCTGCCGGTCATGGCCGGGATGGGCGTGGCCTCAACCGGGTTGATGTAGTCCGCGAAAGGAGCGCCGGTTGGGGCAGCATCGTCGAAGAGTACGCCGGATACATTCAGTCCCAGCACCACCCGGAACGACCCACTGACATCGCTGCGGCAGCAGTCAGTGATCGCCACACTGTAATCACCGTCGGCGGGGAAGGTGTACTGCACGGCAGAATTGAAGTTGCTGGCGTCAATATCGTCATTGCGGGCCAGTTCTTCGCTAAAGTCAATGTTGCCCACCAGAATCATGGTGTCAAATTCATCGGACTCCGCGTAAACATATAGTGTATCCCCAGCATGCATCCCGTATAAATCAAAAAAAGCGTACTCGGTTTCCGGGCTGACGCCCCCAATAAATTCCTGTACGGCTGTGTCCTGCGCCGCCACCGCGCCGATACTCAGCAGCAGCACGACCAGCAGCACCAACATAAAGCGCCCCGTAAATCGCATAAAAACCTTCCTTATTCTGTATGTGCTAGGCATTAGACTTCATTATAGGTCTGTTTCGCAAACGCAGTAGTAAAAGGGGCATAAAAAAACGATTTTAAAGCAATATGCCGGAATAAAGGCATTCCGGCATGTGAAACAATGGTAAACCGAACTTCACGGATGATTAATCGTCGTCGTCGTCGTAATCGTCATCCTCATCATCATAGCCATCGTCGTCAAGGTCATCATAATAGCCGTCGTCATCGAGATCGTCGTACTCATCCTCTAAGTCGTCTTCCTCGTAATCTTCCGGCCCGGCAGAATGGTGATATTGTGTATTGGGTGACATTCCCACTCCTCGTGAAATATGCTTGAAGCAGCTAACGTGCCGCATACAACCAGACCAGGGAAAACCGGCGGCGCGGCCTCTGTTGGGGCGGCTCACCTGAATTGCGCCTGGATTGCCCATTATTATACTGCTAATCCCATATTTGAAAAATTTAAAAGTACCCATTTAAGTTATCAGTTTGTAAAGCGCGTGCCGCTGCGAAAAACTCACGTTTACCGCCCGGCATCAACAGGCAGGTGGCGCAGAAAAGCGGTACACTACAGGCAGTAAAAAGTGCCGGGTGCAAAGTAAAAAATCACACAGCTCGGTTGGTTTTTGCCATAGGAGCGCAATATCTTGTGCCCATGCCCTCGGCCAACCGCGTAAGTCCTGAAAGTATAGACTTTATGAAGACATCGAAAAGAAGATACCTGATTTTGCGTTAAATGGTGGGCTTGTGCAGTTTTATGCGGATTTCCTGTAGAGACAGGCCCTTATTCAAGGTACTTTCAACTTTTTGCCCGGTACTTTTTACTCAAGACTCATACATTGACCAGATTGAGGCGTTTTATGCGACAACTGACAACCGAACGGACGGCCATCATCATCCTGTTCGCCCTGCTGTTCGCGCTGGCGGCGCGAATCCCCACTGATACCGATACCTGGTGGCATATCCGCAGCGGGGAATACACCCTGACACAGGGCATGATCTATGCTGACCCCTTCTCGTTCACCAAAGCGGGCGAACCCTGGATCAACCATAGCTGGGGGTCACAGATCATCCTGTATGGCGTGTGGCAGCTGGCGGGAAATGTCGGGCTGGCAGTGTATACGGCAGGACTGGCGACGGCAGGGATGTGGTTTATCTACCGCATGTGCGCCGGGAATGCCTATTTGCGAGCGTTCGTCCTGGTCTTAGGGGCGGCGACGGCGGCCGTATTCTGGTCGCCCCGCCCGCAAATGCTCTCTTTCGTCCTGAGCGCGGCGGTACTGTACCTGCTGCACCTGCACAAACGGCGCGGGGTTGACCGGCTGTGGTGGATTCCGGTCATCATGGGCGTGTGGGGCAACCTGCACGCCGGGTTCTCCATCGGGTTCATCTTCCTGGGCGGCTCGATTGCCGGGGAAATCCTGGGGAACATCTTCACACCAAAAGCCGAAGCTGTCCTCCCCTGGCGTGGTATCCGCAAACTGATTCTGGTAACGCTGGTTTCGGTAGCAGCACTGCTCGTCAACCCCTACGGCGCGGCGATGCTGGCTGTCCCCTTCCAGACGTTAGGGATCGGGGCGCTGCAAAACTTCATCCAGGAATGGAACTCGCCCGACTTCCACCAGCAGCAGACCTGGCCGTTTGTCGCACTGCTGTTCGGCACACTGGGCGCGGTTGGCGCGAGCAGCAAGCGGCTTGACTGGCGCGATTTTGTGCTGGTGGCGGGGACGGCCTTCATGGGGCTGATGGCCGGGCGCAATATTGCCGTGTTCGCGGTGGTCGCTACGCCCGTGCTGACCCTTCACCTGGCGGCGGCGCTGGACGAACGCGGCTGGATTCTCACCCCGGTGCGGCGAGTCACGCCGCGCATGGCCCGCCTCAACGCGCTGCTGGTCGGGCTGGTGGTGCTGGGGGCGCTGGCGAAAGTCCTGCTGGTGCTGGATGCTGAGACCGTGCAGGCGGCGCAGGAAGAATTTCTGCCAGTGCGGGCGGCGGCCTACCTGGACGCTGCACAACCACCCGGCCCGATGTTCAACAGCTACAACTGGGGCGGCTACCTGCTTTTCGCCCGGCCTGATGAGCCGGTATTTGTGGATGGCCGCACCGACCTGTACGGCGATACCTTCCTCACCAGCGACTACCTGAAGACGGCCACCGGGGGAGGCGATTGGCGCGGCACTCTCGATACCTACGGTATCCGCCTCGTAGTGGTGGAGGCGGGCAGCGGGCTGGCGCGGGCGCTGCGCGACGAGCCGGGCTGGTCGCTGGATTACGAAGACGAGCGGGCGGTGGTATTCACGCGGGAGGGAGCGGAATGAAAGCCCACAGTCGCTTTTCTAATCCCTCCCCAACCCTCCCCACAAACGGGGAGGGAGTCGAGTCTGTGTTGCAAGTCCCTCCCCTGGTGGCGGGGGAGGTTAGGAGGGGGTCAAACAAATCTCCCCTGCTGGCGGCTGGGAGACTTAGAGGGGGTGAAAAGACCAGACGGGAGGCGGCGGAATGAAGACTTCTACCCCGAACCCCTCCCCCCTCACCATTACCGGGCTGCTGGGCGATTTCCGGCTGCTGGTGACCCTGTTCGTGGCCTTCCGGCTGCTGCTGCTCATGACCCACCAACCATTACTCACCCCGGCGGGCGAACGAGGAATCACCGTCGGCGGCGATTACCAGACGTATTATCACATCGCGGCGCTTTCCGATACCTTAGGGCAGCCATTCGTGGACTGGTGGAGCGAGTTCCCGCCGGTATGGGCGTTCCTCACCGTCGGGCTATACCAGGTGCAGGGGGACTATGCCGGGTTCGCGCTGGTGTTAGGACTGCTGCTGCTGGCGTTCGATACCGGCAACCTGATTCTGATCCGCAAAATCGGGGTGCGGCTGCACGGGGCGAATACCGGGTTGGCGCTGGCGTGGGTGTATGCGCTGCTGGTCGCGCCGCTGGTTTTTACGTTCTGGACGTTCGAGGGCATGGTGGCGTTCTGGCTGCTGCTGGGCGTGTGGTGGCTGCTCGACGGGCGCGAGTCTCGCTCGGCGGTAGCGGCGGCGGTGGGGGCGCTGACAAAGTTCACCCCGGCGCTCATCCTGGGCGCGGTCTGGCGCTTCAGGGGGCGGAATCAGGCCGGACGCTATACTGCTGTCGTGGTTGGGCTGTTCGCGCTGGTGTATGTGCCGCTGCTGGCCGGGAATGCCGCCATGACTCTGCCTTCGCTCACGGCGCAGTTTAACAAGGCGTCGTATCAGACGGTGTGGGCGCTGCTGGATGGCAACATGGGTACCGGCAACTTCGGCCCGCTGGAAGACCGGCGCGACCCGGCGCTGGCAAATATCACCCAGGGGAATCGGGCGGTGATCCCCGGTTGGCTGCGGTTGGGCGTGGCGGCGGCTGCCGGCCTGTTCGTGTTCGTCCGTTCGCGGCGGCTGGATGACAAGGGGCTGGTGGCCTTCGTGGCGATCACGCTGCTGATCTTCTACATCCAGGCGCAAGGGTGGAGTCCGCAGTGGCTGGCGCAGATTATCCCGCTGCTGCTGCTGTGCTTCCCGACACGGGACGGCGTGCTGGCCGCGGTCATGCTGAGTCTGGTGACGTTTGCCGAATACCCGTTCCTGTTCATCCGCACCGGGGATACCGGCGGGGTGATTAGCGGGGCGCTGGTCGCGCCCTTCGCGCTGCTGGTGGTGGCGCGAACCGCGCTGCTCGTGGGTATCTGCGTCGGCCTCTATAAGCGTCTCCGGCAGGAACCGGTGAGGTAAACCACCATGCCCCCAGGCGACGACGATGCCCGTTATGAGGAAGTTCTGCGGCGGATTGCTGCCAAAAAACAGGAAGAGGCGCTCGCCCCTATCCGCGCCATGCTGGCGGCGGTGCTGGACGGCCTGAACGCGGCGGGATTCCTGGTGAAGGCCGGGCGTAAAGCAGCCGGGCGTGCCGTCTTCGGCCCGGAGACGTTCCAGGGCGTGCTGACCGGAGACTCCGGCGCGGGCTGGCTGTGGCTGGCGACTGCCATCTGGCACAAACCGCAGGGCTACGGTCAGGTGGAGACGCTCGGCCTGCTCGGTATCTGGGCGCTGCAAAAGGCGGACGGCGCGGGGGTTCTGCTGGGGGAGAAATCGCTGCCCTACAAAGCGGTAGTGTTCAACCCGGAATCCTACCACCACCACATCCGGCGGCGCTTCGACCTGTTCTACGATGGCGATGCCAGCCCGCCGGTGGACGATGGTGTACGCTATACAACCGCCTACACTGCAGCCCGGCGGCTGACGATTCGCGCCGAGATTCAGGCCGCCCTGGACGTGTGGGCGGCGCGACAATAAGCGTTTCACTTTGAAGCTTATGAACTCCGTAGAAGTTCGCAGTCGAGAGGGAAACTCTCTTGAGGCAAGGGGCTTAAGCCCCTTGTCCTTTCAGGCAACTGCGTTAAAACCGCCCCTGCGGAGGAAATTCTGGTAGAATACACACGTAATGGCAGTAGGATAGGCTGTAGAGAAGGGCTGGCGCGATGAAGAAGATTGTCCGCTTCCTCCTGGGGGGCATTTTAGGGGGGGCTGCCGGGGCGGGGCTGGTGGCACTGTTTTCCCCGGTTACCGGCAAGGATATTGTGAAGAACCTCAAACGCGGCTGGGCGGAGACGATGGACGAAGCACGCCAGGCCAGCCAGGAACGCAAGGTCGAACTGGAAGCGCAGCTTGAAGCCATGCGCGCCAGCCGTCGCGGCGAATCCTGACAGCAAACCTGTCTGCTATCCTCTGCATTGAAACGTTCACCATCCTTTGATAACAGCGGCGCAACGCCGCCACCGGGAGTTTCATGACCTCTTTACCCCCTGATGTACATCCCTGGCTGGCGATCCACCTACCCGGCGAACCCGTGACCAGCGTTGAGCCGGTGCGTTCCGGCCCGGCAGGGGCGGTCTTTGCGGTGCAAACCGCTGACCGGCGCTGCTACCTCAAGGTGTGTGCAGCCCCTTATGCCTTTGAACCCGGCCTGACAACCCGGCTGGCGGAATGGTTTCCGGCGGATATTCCGGAGGTCGTGGCGGCGGACGAACCGCGCCGCTGGCTGCTGCTGGCGGATGCCGGGGAAACCGTCAAGGCGCTCTCGCAGGCCGATGGCGACCTGGGGCGCTGGGACGAGATGCTCCGGCGGTTTGCCGCCTTACAGCAGGCCGCGCTGCCACACCGGGATGCCCTGCTCCAACATGGGGTCGCTGACCGGCGGCTTGTCCAACTCCCGGCGCTGTTCGAGCAGATCAGTGCGGATACCCCGGCGCTGCTGGTCGGGAAGGCAGACGGTTTTTCCGAAGCGGACTATGCGCGGCTACGCGGTTTTGCGCCTGTCGTGCGGCGGCTCTGCGAGCAGGCTGCCGTTTATGCCGTGCCGGAAACGCTGCACCACGACGATTTTCATGCCGGAAACGTCGCCCTGCGGGACGGTCATTACCGTTTTTTCGATTGGGGCGAATCGTGTTGGGCGCACCCGTTTTATTCCCTGGTCATCACGCTGCGTTATGCCCGCTATATCTTCCATGCCGTCCCGGCCCAACTCGATCACCTGCGGGATGTGTACCTCGCGTGCTGGCTGGACTACGAACCGCTGCCGCGCCTGCTGGAACTGCTCACCATCACCCACCAGCTTGCCGCGCTGTGCCGCGCCCTCACCTGGTGGAC
>CALJKV010000033.1 GCA_937974245.1 uncultured Chloroflexota bacterium
CCGCAGAATCCCCCCTCAATGAGGGGATGTAGGGGCGCACCATGGTGCGCCCGCCCCCTCTTAGGGCAAACTGGATGCGACGATCCTATCGTTGTGGATTCAGTCCCTCGGCACGCTAAACATGCTGTATATGGGATGGCGTGTCTTGTCGTCCGCTGTTCCCAGCCAACCGCCCCACAAATTCCGATACACCACAAAAACAGCCCCCTTTGCCGGGGTTTCTTCGCTTCATTCCCCTACGCCCGGATTTCCACCACCACCCCGTTTTCCGCCCAATTGTAAAGCTGCGCCACGTTGGTATCGCTCAGCATGATACAACCGTAAGTCACTTTCGACCCCAGGTTGCTCGTCCACAGGATTTGCCCCCCACCACGAGTCGGGAAGCCGTGAAACCCGTTGGTGAAGTCCGACCCCGGTATCGGGCGGTACACCCCCATGAAGTACGGCATCCACAGATTCCAGTTTCCGGCATAGGCGTTCGGTTCGTGCGAGATGATCTGGTAGATTCCCGGCCAGGTCGGGCTGTCGTTAATGCCGGTGCTGGTGACCCAATCCCATTTCAACTGCCCGTTCTCATACACCCACGTGTGCTGTTGGCTGATGCTCACCACAATCCGCTTATCCGGCACGGGCGGGAAGTCCATGAAGTTATCCGCCGATGGAATCGTAATCTGTTGCCCTGGATAGACCGAGTCAACGCCGGGGTTGGCCGCCTGCACCCAGGGGTACGGCACGCCGTAGTCCCAGGCGATGCTGATGATCGTCTCACCCGCCTGGACGACGTGCTGGGTGTCATGATGGTAGACGCGCATCGTCGCCGTCGTCTGCCCGCCCGCGATGGCCGTGCCCACCGCCTCCACCGCGTCCTCCACCTGGATATAGCGGCTGGAATCCAGGACGACGTTAGCCTGCGCCGTAATGTACTGCTGTACAGGTGCGGGACTGACCGTCAGGGATAGGCCGGTGGGCGTATTCGGGGCAGGATTAGCTGTCAACCATGCGCTCCACTGTTCTGGTGGTAGTGACCAGTAGACCGAATCGCCTGTCACCGGGTCGAAGACACGCAGATCAAAGGTGTTCGCCAGCAGGCGGGAAGCCGCCTCAACCATCGGCGTCGCGTCGGTCACGGCGGGAGCAAGCGACTGCATAACAAGTTCGAGTTCACCACCATCCAGGGCGTTCCCGGCGTTACTACTCAGACGGGCAACCGTCGCCGTGACATCCAGGACTCGCCCGTTGATAGGCGGCGTGGCTTCCACCCGGCCACTCACAAGTCGCACACCGGCATTGACCGGCGCCTGCTCGAACACCCCGGCGAACTCGCGTAGATTGGCCTCCGCTGTCGCCCCGTTCACATAAAAGACTGGTGGCACATCCACCCGCCCGATAATCCCGCGTAAAGCCGTGCTCAACTGTCCACGTCCCTGGTCATAAGCGGCGCGGGCGGTGGCTTCGGCATCCAGCGTGATGCCAAACATCCCCGGATTAAACGCCCAGGTGCGTTCTCCATCGCGCAGTGTGATGCTCTCCCATTGTGCTCCCAGGGCGCGGGCGGCCTCGGCCTTTGACATCCCTCCCAGTGCGACTCCGCCAGCCTGCACGCCCGGCAGAATCCCCCCGGCGTACACCACCAAAAGCCCTAAGAGGACGGCGACCACCGAAGTAATTATCATGATAGCCACCCCAATGACTGGCGCGACAATCCACCAGTTCACCCCCTTACGGCGGGCCGGTTGGTGGCGTGGTGGTAGACTGCGTGGCGAGCGGGTTTGCGCACGCGGTGGGACACCATTTACCGGGCGGCGCTGTGGTGGCATGACAGGGTAGGTTGGCGGTGCACTGCGCGGGCGGACTCGTACCGGTTGAGTCCGCTGCGGTACGTGGCTGGAAGATCGGCTGGGTGGCATGGTATGGCTGAACCTCAATAGTCGGACATTCGAAAGGATGTCCGGCACTTAACGTAAATTGTCATGTTCATTATACGAGAAAACACCACTTTACGTTTGGAAGTGCGTGGTCAGCGTGGGGGAATCGTCAGATTGTACGGGCTAGTCTAACTCGTTATATCCCAGGAAGGCAGCCTGCTGGTAATCTTCAATCGCGCCCGGAATATCATGTATTTGCTCACGGACGCCTGCCCGGTTGCGATACGCCAGCGAGAAGTTCGGTTCCAGGCGAATCGCCTCGCTGTAATCTGCCATTGCCCGCGCCACGTCGCCCAACCGGTGGAAGGCATTGCCCCGGTTGTTATAGGCCGCCGCAAGTTCGGGTACCAGTTGAATAACATGGGTATAGTCTTCAATCGCCGCCCGGAGCTTATTCTGGAAGGCGTAGGTGATCGCCCGGTTGTAGTAAGCGTAATCATCCTGCGGATTATAATGAATTGCCCGCGAATAGTCCGCGATGGCTTCATCCAGGAATCCCTGGTCGGCGTACAGGTTGCCACGTTCGTTATAGAGGGCCGAATCGCCGGGGAAGTAACGCAGTACCTCGGTGACATCCGCCACCGCGCCAGTCAGGTCCCCGGCTTGAACACGGGCATAGCTCCGGCTGCGATACGCATCCACAAAACGGGTGTCCGCACGAATCGCCATGTCATAATCACGCAGCGCTTCGTTCAGGTGGCCGAGCGATTCATAGGCCATGCCACGCATGTGAAACAACCAGGGTATCACGCGTTCCGACGGTTTCAAGCGCAGAGCATCGGTATAGTCGCTGATCGCACCGACAAAATCCCCGTTATTCTGGTTAGCCGCACCCCGGTTCAGATAGGCATCCAGGTAAACAGGGTCTAATTGAATCGCCTGCGTGAAGCAAGTCACGGCGATATCCATCTCCCCTCGTTCCCACCGGGCCAGGCCTTGCTCAAAGAAATAGTGCGCCTTGTCTGACATGCTGTATCATCCGTGTGCTCTATAATGACTCTATTATGCCGTATTCCACGTGTTCATTGAATTTAGATTTTTACCGTATGTGTTTTATAACAACCGGCGTGCCAGGCGGCGGCGTGCCTGGTCATGGATTTCGCGCACATGGTCAATTTTTTCCTGCACGGCGGCCTGTAGCCAGCGAGCACCATTTTCAGCTGTGGCGACACTGCCCGCGCCATAGCTACCGGTCTGGGTGTCATCTTCCCAGGGGACGGCGATATTCAAACTGCCCCCTTCAATCCAGTCCATATAGTAATTAGGCGATGTAATAAAGTCAATCTCATCCACTACCCGCTCCATGTGGCACAATGCCGGGCGTAGGTGGAGCATATAGGCTGTCTCCAGTTCCCCCGCATGACCCATGCCGCCTCGTTTCGAGCGCCGGTACTGCTCCAGCGCAGGCGCTCCCAGGTGGCCGGAGGTGTGCAGCCAGGTGGTAGCGGGGAAAATCGAATGGTGGCGATCTCCGGCATATTTCACGACATTGGTGAGGAACGAACAATTCCCGCCGTGTCCACTCATCAGGTAGAAGCGATCCGCGCCGCGTTCGACCAGCACGTCAATTACCTCCAGGAGGAAATCCTCAAACACTCGCCCGCCCATGTTGAAGGTTCCGGCGAAGGCCGAACGATACATGCTCACACCATACGGCAGCGCCGGCAGGGACTCAGCTTCGTCGGGGATGGCGGCGCTAACCTGCCTGGCAATCGTGCCGATAATCACGGTATCTGTGTTCATGGGGAGATGATAGCCATGTTGTTCAGTGTGGCCGCACGGGACGAGAATCACACGCTGTGGCGTTGCGGCCACGGGTATCACGGCGGCCAGGGCGGTCCGTTCCAGGTAAAGCTGGTGGAAACCCGTATCCGCCAGATCTTCACTGCCATCATGCACGACCACCAACCGGGAAAAACCCTCTTGTAATGGGCCGCTGAAAATGCCAGCCACGATACGGCGCAGCATCGGCGTGCTGACCGGCAGGATACTCCCCGCCCAACCATATGGCAGGGCAGGCAGGAGGCATAGGCGCTCAACCCGCAATGCCCCGGAGATAGCTTCCGGCGTAAAGCCTTCCCCCAACGGTAAAACCAGCGGAAGATGACGCGGTAGCTTGGCGACTTCCGGCCAGGTCAGTTCTTCGTAATACACAATTTCCGCCATGACTGTTTCCCTTTACTCTGTTCGCTGCCTTCAATGTAGCACAAAATCCCGGTCATGCTGTGTCACAAACCCCTGGAAAACGTTACAATGTCAGCATGATTAAACCTGATGAGGCGATAACACTATGAGCGATCATGCGATCTTTCCGATTATCATTCTGAACGGACGTCCGGCGGCGGGCAAAAGTGAGCTGCTCGACTTTTTGCGTAAACTGCCGGATGACGTGCGTCGTTCACGTTTTCATATCGGCAAGATGCACGAAATAGATGATTTCCCCATGCTGTGGACATGGTTTGAAGAAGATGACATCCTGCAAAACACCTTCGGGCTGCCACGCCTGTACAGTACGCCAGAAGGCTATTTCCTGCAGGTCGAATTATGGCACTTACTGGTTGAACGGCTGAGCCTGGAATACGGCAAACTGCTGCGCGACAACCCTGATTTGGGGCAGACACATACTGTCCTGATAGAATTTTCCCGAGGGAGTGAGCATGGCGGCTACCAGGCGGCTTATCCTCATCTGAGCGATGCGATCCTGGATGCCGGAGCAATCCTATACATTGACGTGCCGTATGCTGAATCACTGCGCAAGAATCAGCGCCGATACAACCCCGATAAACCTGACAGTATCCTGGAACATGGTCTGTCAGACTCGAAACTTGAGCGTTTGTATAAGACAGTTGATTGGGCGGAAGTCACGGCGCAAGCCGCCGAGACAATCGGCATTAGGGACTATCGTGTGCCGTATGTCGTATTCGATAATCACGACGATGTCACCACCACACTGGGACCGGTTTTCGAGGCGCGTCTTCAAACTGTACTCGCCACGCTGTGGGAACGCTGGACGAAACGGCGCAGTTAGTTTATCAGGATTGCGAGTGACATATGCCGGATATCCTTTTGCGTCTTGTCGCGTTTGCTGGTGGACTGCTGGTGGTGGGTTATGTTCTGACGAGCGCGATACGTTCATTTGTACTGCCGCGTGGCGATAATGTCTGGCTCACAAGGGTGACGTTCGGCTTTGTCCTGTGGTTCTTTCGGTTGCGGACGCGCAAAGCCAGCACATATGAACAGCGTGATCGGATCATGGCGTTATTCGCGCCTTTGGCACTGCTTGTGCTGCCGGTGGTGTGGTTGTTATTGGTGATGGTCGGATATACCCTCATGTTCTGGGCGATGGGTATCCATGACTTCTACACTGCTTTTTCGACCAGCGGTTCGTCTCTGCTCACGCTGGGCTTTACGCCCGTCAACAGTCTTGGCACCACCATTCTGGCATTCTCCGAAGCGACGATTGGCCTGGGGCTGGTGGCGCTTCTGATTGCCTATCTGCCTACGATGTATAGTTCGTTTTCTCGCCGCGAATCACTGGTCACGCTGCTGGAAGTCCGCGCTGGATCACCGCCTTCAGCTATCACCCTGATTGAGCGCGCCTACCGCGTTCGTGGGCTGCATTACCTGACAGAACTCTGGGAACAGTGGGAATTGTGGTTCGCCGAAATTGATGAAAGCCACACGTCACTCGCGCCGGTGAATTTCTTTCGTTCTCCTGCGCCTGACCGCTCGTGGGTGACGGCCGCCGGGGCGGTGCTGGATGCCGCCTCCCTGATGAGTTCGGTAGTGGATGTGCCGCGTACGGCGGAAGCACAATTGTGTATCCGGGCCGGGTTTCTCGCTCTGCGGCATATCGCGGGTTTCTTCCAGATGCCCTATGACCCCGATCCGCTGCCTACCGACCCCATCAGCATCAGCCGAGACGAGTTTGATGCAGCCTGCGCGGAACTCCTGGCGGCTGGCGTGCCATTAATTGCAGACCGTGATCAGGCTTGGCGCGACTTCGCCGGGTGGCGAGTGAATTACGATACGGTGCTCCTGCAACTGGCCGAAATCACGATGGCACCTTATGCGCCCTGGTCGTCGGATCGCGGCGTTGTGGGGCGTCCGACCCGCTGAAACATCCAATTCAACCACGAATACGGCGTTAAAATGCTGTCATTTGTTCAGCAAAGGTATGACATTTGTTACTCTACACCACCCCCTCACCGTGCGTTAATAAAATTAACACGATGTTAAATATCGTAAATGCCAGGAAAGGGCGTGTTATGAAAGTCAAGATCAACCGGAATGTCTGCCCCGCTCATCTTGCGTTTTGTGAGCGGTGCCTGGGGCAGTTCCTGAAGTATCCTATGGGGTACGAACGGCGCTGTTTTGAAGAATTGATTGATGATGGCAGCGAATTGCTGACTTTGGAACTGAAGACGGGCAGCCGCAGTGTCACCATTTCTTTGGATGAAGAACAACGTGAGATGCTGGCAGGCGAGGGTTGGGCCTACTTCGTGGACTTCGGTGTGCCGATGTACCGTAATGACCCCAAGCCAAACGGCTAAGTCAGGAGGAGACGCACCAGGGCGGATGGCAAATCAATTAACTGAATATCGTGGTTTTGTGGCGGAACCAATGAGCATTCTCGGCATTGGTTCCGTTGATTTTAGAATGATAACCCCGGTGGAATTACGCGCCAAATCAGGTAAAAGTCCAGCAGCGCCAGCCCCAACATGATGAGCAGTGGGGAGTATGCGACTACATAATCCCGGCTCATCGTGACATAGCGGAAGAAGATAATCCCCCAGGTATGCAGCCCGACTACCAGGCCGATGCTCAACGGGATGAGTCCGGGGAACATATAGCGGCCCTGAAGCTGAAGAAACTCAGTGTTGTAGTAGAAATACGCGAGGACGGCCAGTATCGCCATTAGCCAGATAATGCGCCACACATTACGCTGTGCCGGTGTGTTTTTTTCGTGTGGCTGTTTATCCGGGATGATGAGGAGTTCTCCGATAAGGCCGGTGATCGCGGCGAACACCACGGCCAGTAACACGAGGTAAGTCCAGCTTTGCATAGGCAGCCCCATCCAGCCGAACATCCCCCAGAAGCTCAAAAACGTAGTCTCAAACGCTTTTGTCAGGTACTGTCCGATTCCGACCTCAGCAATATAATCCGCTGTGCGTGGTTGGTCGGCGACTACGAGGTTGTGCTGACGCTGGCCGAAAAAATCAGGGAAGCCGTAGGCGTTGATATTGGCGGCCCAGACGATACTCCCCAGCAGCAGCGCTGGAATAAGAAAAGATGCCAGATTGTGTACTAACGCCCCCCAGTGATATGGCTTGAGGTCACGAGTCGGGGAGATTTCCTCCGTGTTCCACCAATGCAGCAGCAGCGCGATCAATACCACCCCACCCATAAAGTAGGTTGATAGCTTAGTAACAAAACCCACCCCGACCAAAAGGCCAAGCTGCCAGGGCTTGATACTACCGGACGAGCCGCCTTGCAGGTACTTCACGGTCAGCAGCAGCGTTAGCCCAACGATGAGTTCCGCCAGCCCGTCATTGTTAACCGCCGCCAGCATAGCAACGTGCTGCGGTAAAAAGGCGACGAATGCCATCACCCCCAGCACTGCTGTCGGGCGTTCCTTGATGACTAAACGGGCAGTAGCCTCGGCGCACAGCACCACGCCTAGTCCAATCACCACCGAAAACAACCGCAGCGCCAGCAAACTCCCGTTGGTCACCCGGAACACCACTGAAGCCAGTAGGTAGTACAGTGGCGGCTGGTGGTCTTCATACTGAATGGTGGCTAAATTCTCCAGTAGCTCTGGGTTGAAGCGGGCGCTCTTGAGACTGTCCAGGTAAGTCGAATCCCAATCTCCCGGTTCGATGACCGGGCAGCATCCCTTGGTGGCGACCTGAGCAATATAGTTGTAGTGTGCAGGTTCGTCGGGGGCTTGCCAATCCGGTGTACGGATTGCGAACAGGACTCCCAACAGCAGATAGGCGGCCAGGATAGACCAGCGGATGATACGGATAAGGTGTGGTGAGGGCATCGGTAACCTGACAAATATTACATATAACCTAACAAGTACACTCTAATTTTGCATGATTCAGGCGAATAAGGCAAGTGAGAATGGTGATTATCTATAAGGATAGTAAAAATATAGTGTAACTTGCATGAAGATTTTGCAACATGGCGCATTCGGGCAACGGTTTAAGCGGCTGTGTATCTGCTGTTTCCCTTGTCCATGTACGTCGCGACCGATAAAATCAGGTGGTATTCAAACACCTTCTTACTGATCCTTTGTTTGTACTAGAAGTGCCCGAGAAAAGACTATCGCCATAAATCCTGCTTTTAACCCCCGCATTGGCGTCATGCTGGCACAACGTGGCACACCGGGCGCAGCGCCTTAGCTGTAGCTGCGCCCGTATTTGCGCCAGTTTCTTTCTGATCGGCGCGTGGTGGATTACCCTCCGCTGCTCTGGCAGCCCATATTGAATCTGTTCATCCTGACCTTTCGCCCGCGCCACTCGGCTGCGCTCTATCGCCGGGCTTGGTTGGAAAACGGCTCACCGCTTCTGGCCTATTCGCAGATGCAGGCTGAGGGCGTGCAGGCACGGTTGGGTGACTCTTACCGCGTGATTCTGGGGATGCGTTACAGAAAGCCAAACATCGCCCAAGCCATGCGGACGCTGCGTGACGAAGGCATTGAGCGTGTCATTGTGCTGCCGATGTTCCTCCAGTATTCCCAACGACGAGGGCTTCAATTTAACGCGGTGTTCGCGGCAGCCGCCGGGCCACACGACGCCAGTCAGCGCTTTATCCCGGCGTTGCGGCTTATTTCTGCCTACCCTGGCTACATCGCGGCCTGGGATGTAACCCCGGAACTGTATCTATTCACTTTTCATGGTGTGCCGGAACGTTATGTCACCACCGGAGACCCGTACCGCTACCAGTGTGAAGTCACGGCACGGCGGCTGGCGGCGGCGCTCAATCTACCCAATGAACCATGGATGGTTTTGTTTCAATCACAGTTTGGGCCAGAGCGATGGTTGCAACCGGCTACTGACACCGTATTTATCGGGTTGCCCGCGCAAGGCGTGGAGCATCTGCTGGTGTTTTCGCCGGGTTTTACTGCCGACTGCCTGGAAACACTGGACGAACTAGGCCACGAAGGACGCAAACAGTTTGTCGAGGGCGGCGCGAATCCCGAAGACTACCGCCCCGCGCCATGTCTGAACGACCACCCAGTGTGGTTAGATACGCTTGCCGGCATCATCCGGCACGAGGCAGGGAGCTGGGTGGATTAAACATCTACCAGGCTGACAAAGCGCACCCGCAGGTGATTCAGTCTTTCCCCAGCCATGCGAGCGACAGCCATCATGACCCGGTAGCCCATCTGAGGATATTTTGCCAGTAGGTCGGTCATCGTCTGGGCGTCAATTCTCACCAGTCGCGAGTCATCACCCGCCAACGCCCCCATCTGGTAGACGTGCGGCTCGATCAGCGCCGAGAGCCCCAATGCGTCGCCGCGTACCAGGGTATCCAGGTCGAACTGGTGATCGCCACTGGCGTCCATATTCATCATAAGATTGATTTTGCCGCTAACGATGAGGTAGAAATCATCGGCGGCGTCTCCTTCTTTGAACAGCCAAGCCCCGGCCTTGAGGTTAATTTCCTCGCTTACCAACGCAATCTCTTTGAGTTCAGCTGCGTCCAATCCGGCGAACAGCGTAAAGCGACGCAAAATTTCAGGAGAAATCATCGTTTTTCGTCTCCAGTAATCGTAAAACAAGTCCAGCCATTTCGGGAATAGCGGCAGCAACCGGTGGTGTAGGGGTGTCGCCAAATGTCAGCACTTCCTGGGCATACACCCCCACCACCTGAATCGCGGTGGTTGAAGGGAGTGTTGCGCCCAGGTCGCGCCCCAGACGGAGCGCTGTGGGCAGATTCACATCGTGGGCGCTGGTCGAGTTGAGTGTCTCCGGCAGTTCCCCGGCGCTGAACTGCACAACCTGGCCGGGTTTACCGTCGGGCGCATATAGCGCATCTAACAGGATAACACGCTCATAATCCACCATCGCCTCCATGAGCGACAGCCCGCCCACTGCCAGTTCGACGACATCCACGCTTGAGTCGGGCGGCAGTTGCTCCGCCACGAGTCGGGCGGCCAGGATTCCCGCACCGTCGTCGGTCAGTATTGGATTGCCTAGCCCGATGACCAGTGTTTTTATCGTAGAATATTCATTTACGGCAGTCGCACAGGAATCTGCCAACTGCCGCAGGTATTTGCTGACCCAGGTCATGTGCGTACTTGTCCCTCTGCCAACAGGGACGTCCAGAAGGGCGTCCCTGTTCAAGGCTCAATCCACATACTGCGCGTACCGCTGGTAAATGTTCCCAGCGGCGTCGCGGATGATGACTTCAAGCGGCATTTGCCCCGGCAGGGAGTGAGTCGCACAGCTAAAACACGGGTCATAGCTGCGGAATGCCATCTCGATCTTGTTAAGGATGCCGTTGTTGACTTCACCGCCCTTAATCAATGCCTGAGCCGCCTTCTTGACGCTCAACGTAATCGGCGCGTTGTTGTTGGTCGTGCCGACAATGAGATTGACTTTCGTCAGGATACCGTTTGCATCGGTTTCGTAGTGGTGGGTGAGCGTTCCGCGCGGCGCTTCCACCGTTCCAATCCCGACAGTTGGGGTTTTGGTGGGAATGGTGCGGACGTTTGGGCTGGTGATTTCCGGGTCGGTTGCTAGTTCCAGCATCCGTTCGGCGGCATACAGCAGTTCGATCAGCCGCGCCCAGTGGGTTGCCAGTGTGTGATGCACCGGCTTGCCCCCCAGTGTCTCGTAAAACTTCTCATAAGCCTCCTGGGCAAGCGGAGTCGCCATGCTGTCCGCCGCGTTCAGGCGGCTCAATGGCGTACAGGCGTACATCCCCGAATCTGTGCCGTCCACAAAGCCTTTCCAGCCCACCCCCTTGAGATATGGATATTTGAGGTAGCTGTACGGCTCGACATGCTCCACGATGTGGTCGCAGTAGTCCTTCGGGGCATACTTCACAAACTCGTTGCCGCTCGGGTCTACCACACGGACCATGCCATCGTAAAAGTTGACGCGGTTCTTGTCGTCCACCAGCCCCATGTAGTATGTTCTCTGGGTGTAGATGTCGCCCACGATCAAATCCACGTAGTCGGTATTCTTCAACACGATGTCGCTGAACACCTGTAGTGACCACAAACCGAACTCAACGTTTTCCCGTGCGACCTGTTCAATGAACTGGCGTTCTTCTTCGTTGATGGCTTTGCTCATCCCGCCCGGAAGCCCGGAAACCGGGTGTACCGCACGGCCACCAATAATCTTGATGACCTCATGATTTTTCTTGCGGGTATTGATGACCTTCAACCCGGCTTCTGTGCCGACAACACTCACTACGCCCAGGATATTCCGTTTCCCGGGTGGCGCATCTGGCCCGACCACGAAATCCGGCCCGCCCAAAGCATAAAAATGAGTGGTGTGGTCGGTCACGTAGAAGGATGAATAGAACAGTTCGCGCAGTTTCTTAGCCGGCGAGGGCGGGTCTACATGGAAGAGCATATCCAGCGCCTTGGTCGCTGCCATGTGGTGTGCTTCCGGGCAGACTCCGCAGATGCGGTTGGTCAACCGGGGCATTTCCTCGGCGGGGCGTCCCAGGCAGAACACCTCGAAGCCCCTCAATTCGGGAATCTGGAAATAGGTGTTAGCGACATCGCCCGCATCGTTGAGAAAGATTTCGATCTTGCCGTGACCCTCCAATCGGGTGATGGGGTCAATCGTGATTCGTTTTGTCATGAACGGCCTCCTAATCTTTCAACTTTGGGTCGAGCTGCGGCGTGGCTGTTATCTTTTCAACCGTCCGTGTCCCATTGCTACCTACCAGGTGAGTTCGGCGTAACAGCGAGTGCGGCAGGCTGAAACGGTAGAAATACCCAGCGGGATCGGGAAGTGTCTCCAGCACGGCATCAATTTCTTCCGGCGTTGCCCCATCCACCACCGACGCCAGCGCACTGATGAGTTTCGCGCCGCCATCCACCACCCCCTCATTAGGACCGTAGCAGCCGCGACACCCCATATTGACCTGCGGGCATAGCGCCCCGCACCCAGCTCTTGTGGCGATACCGGCACAGAACAGGCCCTGGTCAAGCAGGCAAATATCGGGTTCGGGGATGATCTCATACGGGCGGTAAAACTGCTTGATGTGTTTTTCTGAACGGGTGCGCGAGCATTCGTCACAGACGGTGACATCCATCCCGATCACCGAACCGGGTGGGGGAAGCTGGCCGCTCAGGATAGCCTCAATCGCCGCCAGCGTCCATTTAGCTTCCGGCGGGCAGCCGGGCAGATAGTAATCCACCGGCACGACCTGATCGAGTGTCTTCACGGTGTTCCAGAACTCCGGCAGCGTCAATTCGCCTTCCGGCACGGTTGTCCGCATCTGCGGCTCAATGCCTTCCGGGTTATCGGTGCTGGGCGAGTCGTGGTAGATGAAGTTCATCATGTGCTCACGGTCGGTGAAGTTCGCCAGGCCGGGGATACAGCCTTCCATAGCGCAGCTTCCGTAAGCGACCAATACTTTGCTCTTGCGACGCATCAGGTGAGCCATATGTGCATTGTCGTCGTTGCGGATAGCACCGTTAAAGAGGCAGACGTCAACTTCGCCATCGTCCATTGCCGCAACATCTTCTTCTTTGAAGTCCATCGCGCACGGCCAGAACACAATGTCGAAGGCCGCCGCGACATCCAGAATCTTCTCGTGAACCGCAAGGACTGAAATTTCGCAGCCACCACAAGAGGATGCCCAGTACAAGGCCAGTTTGGGTTTTTGCTCAGCCACGAATCGCCTCCATTTCTTTGTGTTGGGATTCATCGAAAGCCGTATCCTGCCAGTTGAGCGGCCCCAGACGGGCAATTGTCTCGGTCATGTTTTTGACCATTTCCGTGAAGACCGTCCCCTGAGAAGCCGATGCCCATGCTAACTGCACGCGATCAGGATGAACACCGAGTTGAACGAGAGTACGCCGCAGCAGTGCCATCCGACGCATGGCCTTGTAGTTGCCGGCATCATAGTGGCATTGACCGGGATGACAGCCCATCACCAGCACGCCATCCGCACCTTCCCGCAGCGCTTTGACGACAAAGGTTGGGTCAAGCCGCCCGGTACACATAATCCGCAAGTCCCGCAGTGTCGCCGGGTAGCCAAAACGACTCGTCCCGGCTAAGTCGGCAGCCCGGTAGGAGCACCAGTTGCACAGCAGGCCGATGATGACCGGGGTTCGTTCCTCCCAGGCCGGATTGAATTCGTTATAATCGTGTGCCATGTGATATCTCCTTTATACCGGCTCCGGTTCCATGACCCTGACATGGCCGTTCTGGTTGTTTCCCACATCATAGAGCAGCCCTTCGATCTGCGACATGAGTGAGTCGAAGGTGTAATGCTGCCCCTGGATAACCTGGCTGGGGCAGGCAGCGACACAGGTCCCACAGCCCTTGCACAGCGCCGCGTTCACCCGGCTGACACCTTCTTCTTCAAGGTAGTCAATTGCATTGTACGGGCACAGGTTGTTACAGATACGGCAACCAGAGCAGCGCGATTCGTCTATTACTGCCCGCACCGGCTCAATTTCCACCACGCCTTGCCCGATCAGACTCAGCACCCGTGCTGCTGCCGCCGCACCCTGCCCGACAGTTGCCGGGATGTCCTTCGGCCCCTGGCACGCGCCGGCAATGAAGATGCCTTCACTCATGGTGGCAACCGGGTCGAGTTTCGGGTGACGTTCGGTGAAGAACCCGGCTTCTGAACAGCCGATGCCGAACCGGTAAGCAACTTCTTTTGCATCATCTTTGGGTTCCATCGCCCCCATGAGGATGACCATATCCACCGGTATCCGGCGCTGTTTGCCAACCAACGTATCTTCTGCCTGGACGATCAGCTTGCCTTCTTCGCCGGGTATCCGGGCGGCGTCGGTGACTTCTGCCACGCGCCCGCGAATGAAATGCGTGCCTTCTTCCATCAACCGGATATAAAATGCCTCATAATCCTTGAAGGCGGTACGCATATCAATGTAGAAGTTATAAACCTCAGCGTTAGTCTTTTCTTTGACAAGATGGGCAAACTTGAGTGCCGCCATACAGCAGGTCGCCGAGCAATACACATTGTAGTTTTTATCACGGCTGCCAACACAATGGATAATTGCTACGCTTTCCGGCGCGGTGACACCATCACGTAGCACAACCTTGCCGCCGGTTGGCCCGGTGGCGTTCGTCAGTCGCTCGAACTCCATGCTGGTGAAGACATTTGCCAGGCGGCCATAGCCATAGGCCGGGATGCGCCGGGCGTCGAACAGGTCGTAGCCCGTTGCCAATACAATGTTGCCCGCCTGCATTAGGATGATTTCATCTTCCTGGTCGAAGTCAATTGCCCCAGTAGGGCAGAACTTCTCACAGGCTTTGCACTTGCCATTTTTGTAGTAAATGCAGGTTTCCACATCAATCACCGGATACTTGGGGACCGCCTGCGGGAACTGGCGGTAGATCGCTGTTCGGTACCCGATCCCCGCCTCGTATATGTTGTCCACCACTTTCGCCGGGCAGCGTCCCCAGCAGTCGCCACAGCCGGTGCATAGCTCGGTATTGATCTTGCGGGCTTTCTTGCGAATACGCACGGTGAAATTGCCGACATAGCCATCTACCTGCTCGACTTCACTATAGGTCAGCAGTTTGATATTGGGGTGCATCCCGACCTCGAACATTTTCGGTGTCAGGATACAGGCCGCGCAGTCGAGGGTGGGGAAAGTCTTATCAAACTGCGCCATGTGGCCGCCGATGCTCGGCTCACGTTCGACCAGCACCACCGGATGCCCAGCATTGGCGATTTCCAGCGCCGTGTTGATGCCGGCGATCCCGCCACCGACGACCAGTGTCGTCTCATGGATGGGTGCCCGCAGTGGTTCCAGTGGGGAAAGTTCCAGCACACGGCGCACCGACCCGCTGATAATGGCCTTCGCCTTGTCTGTAGCCGCCGCCCTGTCGTTGGGATGTACCCAACTCGCGTGTTCACGGATGTTCGCCATCTCAAAGAGATACGGGTTCAGTCCGGCGCGTTCACACGCCTGGCGGAAGGTCGGCTCGTGCATGTGGGGTGAACAGGCAGCGACGACGACATGCGTCAGGTGCTGCTCTTTGATGTCGGCCTCGACGAGTTCCTGCCCCAAGCTGGAACACATAAATTTGTAGTCCCGCGACACCGCGACATGCGGCAGCCCGGCTGCCCACAACGCGACTTCTTCGACATCCACCGTGCCGGCGATGTTGTGGCCGCAGTGACAGATATAAACACCTACTCGATTTTCGGTCATGGTGTCTTGTCCTTTCTCAATCAGTCCAGTGAGGGCATTGGCAGGGCGTTTTTGTCACGGCGTACTGCCTGGCGTGGTTTGGTCTCGGCTTCCTGGCCGATCTTGGCGAGCGCGGCATCCGCCGGGATAATCTCGCTGCCAATATCCAGGTCGCCGGGCTTAATACCGAACGCCAGCCCCATCAACTGTGTAAAGAACAGCACCGGGAGCCGATAATCTGTATTGAAGTGGCTGTTCACCTGACCTTGGTAGGCATCCAGATTTAATTGGCACATCGGGCAGAGCGTCACAATCATATCGGCATCATATTCCGCCGCGTTGTGCACCAGCCGCCGGATGAGTTCTAATGCCACGTCCTCGCCGATCTGTGTCATGTGGCCGCCGCAGCAGTGTGTCTTCATCGGGAAGTCCACCACTGTCGCACCTAACCGGGTGAGGAGTTCATCCAGATGAGTCGGGTACTCGGTGTTGTAACCAGCATCCGGGCGCACGATCAGACATCCGTAGTAGGGCGCGACGCGCAGGCCTGTGAGTGGTTTCGTCACCCGTGCTTCAATTGTGTCAAAGCCGATATCCTGCACGATCACATCAAGCAGGTGACGGATATTGAGCGTGCCCGGGTCATAGTGCAGGTTGCCCGCCGCCAATGCCTGGTTGACCTGTTTATTAAGTTTGGGATATTTGCCCATATTGGTGTCGGTCTTACGCAGGTTGAGGAAACAGGCGCTGCACGGTGCGACCAGATCGCGGGTGCCGCCCTGTTCCACTGCCAGCGAAAGGTTGCGGGCGACGAGGCTGTAAGCGGGTAATACATTGACGCTAAAATAATCGGTTGCGCCACAGCAGTTCCAGTCATTGATTTCTTCCAGCGTGAAGCCCAACGCCTGGCCGACTAGTTTGGCCGATTTTTCATAGGCGCGGGAAGTCGCCCGCTGCGAGCAGCCCGGATAATAAAGATAGTTGTCTTTGCGGCCGTTACCGTTAGCGGCGGTCATTTTTCACCTCCCGCGATGCGTTTGGCTTCTGTGAGGATGGCGGTGAGTTGTGGCATGTTCTCGATACGCTCCGGCATCATCGCCACCCGGCCTTTTCGTGCCAGGTCGAACATCAGCCCGGTCTTTTTGACCGCTCCTAATGGGTTATGAGTCAGGTGATAGCGGGTCGCCAGGCCAAGTTCAAAACCGCGCCCGTACTGTTCCACGTATCCTATGAAGCTGTGTGCCCAATCCGTATGTGGATTCCGGTCAAAATATTTTTGGGCAATCGCTTCCTGTTTGAGGGTGTACATAATCTCGGTGATAGGAATATTCTGCGGGCAGCGCACCATGCAGAAGTAGCATGATACGCAGTACCAGGGGGTATTGCTTTTCAACACCTCATCATCCATCCCCGCCATGAGCATCGCAAACAAACGGCGGGGTGTGGCGTCCATGTCTGCGGCAGATGGGCAGGAGCCGCCGCATGTGCCGCATTGTAAACAGGTGATGAGGGTATCACCGCCGGGAGTTTCCGCCATCACACGCTGGTACAGAGTGTGTCCATTGGGGGTATTCGGCATCGCTGTCACCTCCTAAAGAACCGTTCATTCAGGCGACGGGCAACGATGTGGGCAGGTATGATTCAGCAGTTCGGTATTGGAGTACGCGACTACTCAGAGAGGGATTTGATTGGAGAACGACGAAGGCAGGGATGAAGATCCCACTCAGCCTTTCGGATGAATTTTCGCCTATCTGTATTATATGTGAAGAAATTCACAATTCGATCAAAAATGTCACCCCCGCCGCGTGATCTTTGTCACTTGATATAACGACGGATTACATAAAAAAGGCCGACATCAGCAAAATTCATCCGCTTCTTTATTGCTTATTGGCTGGAATGTGGCAGAATTGCTGCTATCGGGGTGGGAGAGAGTATTGCCAGATAAAAAGGAATTGTGTTGACAACCACAAGTGTAAAATGCCATCCCACTGAGGATTATCTCCCTTCCGGCCAGGAGCCGGTTATCCTGGTAGGCAATCCGAATGTTGGCAAATCCGTCGTTTTCGGCAGGTTGACCCGGCGCTATGTCACAGTGTCGAACTATCCCGGGACGACGATTGAAATTGCCCAGGGGGCGCTGCCAGATGGCACCCCGATTATCGATACCCCCGGCATCAATTCTCTGTTCAGCCTCAGCGATGATGAACGAGTTACCCGTGACCTGGTCTTAGACCTCTACCGAAGTGCTAGGGTGCTGATTCAGGTGGCGGATGCCAAGAACCTGGGGCGTGCCTTGCTGCTCACCCACCAGTTGGCGCTGTTGGATACGCCAATGGTGCTGGCCGTCAACATGGTTGACGAAGCGCAGGAACAGCGTATTGCGATAGATTTCGAATTACTCTCGGCCAGGCTGGGTATTGCTGTGATCCCGCTGGTCGCCATCCAGGGGCAGGGGCTGGAACAGCTCATAGGGGCCATCTCTCAGGCACGCCGCCCACATTCCCCGGCTGCCTACGAACCCGTCCTGGAAGAGGCCGTGCAGTCGCTGAGCGCGACTCTCCCTCAAGACTGCCCTGGTGTGCGCGGTCTGGCGGTGCACCTTTTGGCCGGGAACCTCACGCTGGCGACGCAGTTCAGCCTGAATGGGCGTGTTGCCAGTCTGAGCCAGACGGCGGCGGAACATTACCGGCGTCCGCTGCGCTCAGTCTTGACCATGCAGCAGATGGCCGCCGCACAAGCCCTGTTCCGAGAAGTCGTTACCATCCCTCCGCAGCGCGTTCAGGGCTGGCGCTACCGTCTCTCGAACTGGGCGATTCACCCGGTATGGGGCGTGCCGATTTTGCTGCTGGTGCTGTTCGTCGTTTATAAATTTGTGGGAGAATTTGGCGCGGGAACGCTGGTGGATTTCATGGAGGGAGTGGTCTTTCAACAGTGGATCAATCCGTTCGTGACTCAGCTCGTGAAAACCGTGCTGCCCATCCCGCTGTTACAGGATGTTCTGGTCGGCGAATACGGGATTCTCACAATGGCACTCACCTATGGGCTGGCGCTGGTGCTGCCGATTGTCACGACGTTTTTCTTCGCCTTTTCCATCCTGGAAGATTCCGGCTATCTGCCGCGGCTGGCGGCCATGCTCAATCGTATTTTCAAGGTGATGGGGCTGAACGGCAAGGCCGTCCTGCCGATGATCCTCGGCCTGGGCTGCGACACGATGGCGACCATCTCCACCCGTATTCTGGAAACCCGGCGGGAACGTATATTGACGACATTTCTCCTGGCGCTGGGCGTGCCATGTTCGGCGCAGTTAGGTGTCATTCTGGGGATGATGGGCAAACTCAGCCCACTGGGCGTGATGATCTGGGGCGGCATGGTCGCCACGACGGTGCTGGTCGTCGGTTGGTTGGCGGCGAAGCTGCTGCCCGGCGAACGCAGCGAGTTTATCCTGGAACTGCCGCCGCTGCGGATGCCGATGCTCTCCAACGTGGCGATTAAGACAGTAGCCCGCATTGAGTGGTACTTGAAAGAAGTACTGCCGATGTTCATCGGTGCAACGTTGATTCTCTTCGTGGTGGATAAAATCGGGCTGCTGGTGGTCATTGAGCAACTCTTCTCGCCGCTGGTTGTCGGGGCGCTGGGGCTGCCGGTAGCGGCAACCGGGGCGTTCCTGATCGGCTTCCTGCGCCGCGATTACGGTGCCGCCGGGCTGTTCGCGCTGGCGGTAGCGGGGCAGTTGGACGGCGTGCAGTTGGTGGTAAGTATGGTCGTCATCACCCTGTTCATCCCCTGTATTGCCAACGTCCTGGTGATTTTGAAAGAGTTCGGCTGGCGAGTGATGGTTGGTGTGCTGGCGACCGTCTTCCCGATTGCATTTCTGGCCGGTATCATCCTGAACCTGGTGTTACGGGCGCTCAGGGTGACATTGTGAGGTAAACATCATGCACTGCCCGTTATGTAATTATGAATTTGACGAACAGGAAATGACCTGCCATACGTCGTGCGCCTTCAACCGGCAGTGCGCGGTGATCTGCTGCCCCAATTGTGGCTACCAGATGGTGGATGAAAGCCGGACACGCATCGCCAGTTGGCTGCGGGAGCGCCTGGGCAGTAAGCCGAAACCCATACTCGCTCCCGCCGACCCATCCCTGTCGGCCATCAGCGCGTTGCAGCCCGGCCAATCGGCGACGGTGGTTGCCGTCACCGGCGACGATACCAACCGCCAGGAACGCCTGAGCATGTATGGCATTATGCCCGGCGCACTGGTCACACTGCGGCAGCGCCAACCGGCCTATGTGTTGCATGTCGGCTTCACCGAACTCTCATTGGAACGGGAGGTGGCCGACTCTATCCTGGTTGAGCCGCTGGTGTCATAACCGGATATTCCCCCTCAGCTTTCGACCTCGCACAGCGGCTCGATACGGTACTGCGCCCGCTCCTCGCAGGTGAAGTCACGCACGTAGCGGTTTTCAGGAATCCAGGCGAGCAGTTCGTCCAGTGAGAGGTCAGCGACTCGCCATTGAATCATGTTATTGCCGAAGTTCCCAGTCGGCGATGCGGGAACATACCAGATGGTTTGGGAGTCAGGACTAAATGCGACATTGGTTGGAACAGCTCTGCCACCAGCAGGTACATACTGGAGTATCTCCCCGTTATTGAAGTTCCACAAGATAACTAATCCAGTATATGCCTCACGCGAAACAGCATATTTCCCATTTGATGCGATTTCGACCGTAAGAATGTTGTTTTGATGCCCAATAAACTGTCTGAGACTTTCACCTGTTTGAAGATCAACCAGTATCATTCGTGCATCAGTAGTCGCTGCCAGAGCTGTAGTCTCATCTGGGCCGAAAACTATATCCATTGTTGAAACATTGAATGTAAAGCGTCGAATCTGTTCCCCAGTAGCAATATCCCAAAGGATAATATCTTGCCCGAATGCCGAAGTCGTCAATGCCAGCGTACCATCTACATTGAAATCAATACCAGTAACGTCAATATCGTCTACAAAGCTACGGATAATTCGTCCAGTCTCGAGATCCCATAGAAACAATTCCCCCAACCCAGCTGCACCTGTTACATACTGTTGCGAACTAACTAGTGCTGTACGACCATCCGGACTGAATTCTACTGCTCGAATATTGTACTGATGACCCTCTAGACGACGGATAAGGGTTCCAGATTTAGTATCCCACAATGTTAAAATGGGTGACTCGGTACTTCCCGCCCAATTTCCACAACCCATGAGTAGCTCGGTACCGTCAGGGCTAAGGTCAACAAATGCCCATAAGCCCGCCCCGTTTTCATTACCAAAATGAGAAATCTCTTCACGCGTTGTATAGTTCCAAACTACGGCATCACAATTGTAGCCGCCCCCGGCAATATATTGCATGCCCTGGCTGATAGATATGGTCGTAAATCCGGTGTCATAGTCAGTCTCTACACTTCCTATTTGACCAGAGACAGATAGATTCCATAGGCGGATGCTACCGCTATCCGTTCCGGTCAATATCTTTTTGCTCTGAGAATCGACTGCAGCTGTATTGATGTAAATGTATCTGCCTTCGACCAAATCATGATGGTCATCCAAGCGATATAACTCCTGATCCCATTTGACACCACTCCAAATCTTTATACTGGTGCCATTACAAATCATGAGATATTGCCCATCTGGAGACATCAATAAACAAGGCACATACTCGAATACGGAAGCTATCTGAGCTTCTCTTGATGGCATATCCCATCGTGCCAGCATTTTATTTACTGCTGCCACAAAGAAAGTGCCATCTGGGCTAAAAGCCGCTGACAAAATCCTTGCAGAGTTTTCCAGGCGTGACAAGATTTCCCCACGTCCCACGTCCCACAGAACAATGGTTGTGTCGTCAGAGCCGGAGAGGATAGTCTGTTCATCTGGGCTGAACAGGACGACATTCACCGCGCCGGAATGCCCTTCTAGCCGGTGGAGTATCGCGCCGCTTGCTACGTCCCATACCAGCACCAGGTTATCTTCTCCGCCGGATACAGCCGTCAACCCATCTTTGCTCACCGCGAGACTATTGACCGCTGCCGTATGTCCTTCGTAGCGCCGGATGATGTTCCCGGTCTGTACGTCCCACAGGATGAGTGTCCCGTCATCAGAACCGGAGAGAATCGCCTGTCCATCAGGAGTGAAAGCCAGCGCATTGACCCAGCCGGTATGCCCCTCGTAGCGCCGCACCTCGGTATAGGTCGTTAAATCCCACAGCGCGATTTCGCCCACTGTACATGTATCCCCTTCAAGCACAGCGCAGCTCCCCGAAATGCCATACTGCGAGTCCGGGCTGAATGCCACCGCCCGAATTTCATTGCCGCTTTCACGCAAAATCGCCCGCGTGCCGGGGGCAAACGCCACTTCCGAAAGGGTGCGCACCACCTCGGCGGGTGGGTTATCACCCTGTGCTGCTTCCAGTGCCAGCGCCAACCCCAGGTCGGAACGCCCGGCAGCTACTTCCTTTTCTGCATCACTTGCCAGAACCAGGCTGTGGTTGGTAGCGGCCTCACGTTCAGCTTCGGCACGAGCTTCCTGTGCCTGCTGCTCCCGGTCAACGGCCACCAGGGAGAGACCGAGCGCGGCAACAAGGAACACTGAAAGGGCGATCACCAGATTACGCAGGTTGGTCGCAGCACGCTGGCGCTGCTCGGCTAACTGGCGCTGCGTCTCCAATTCCTGCTGCTGCCGCAGTTGCTCATCCTGTTCACGGCGCTGTTGCTCGTGGATGCTGGTTTCCAAAAAGGCGCGCTCCCTCCGTGTGAGCGCCATCTGTGTCTCTGCCGCCCACCCGGCAAACTGTTCCAGCCGCGCTCCACGTAGCAGGAAGCTGACATCGCGCCCCCCCGTGTGCCACTCCCGAGCCATCTGCGCGAGCTGACGCTGCCAGCGGATCTCCTCGCGGCAGTCATTCAGCCATTCGCGCAGCCGTTCCCATTCCAGCAGGATCGCTTCGTGGGCGACCTCAACCGTCGGCGTCCGCGTGGCGGGGTCGTGGTCGAGCAAGAGCAGCCGGTAAGCCGCATACGTATCAATGATCTCGTCTATCAGGTCGGTGCTGCCATGCCCATCGTGTCCCGCCTCGGGTGCAATCGCCAGCAGTTCGGAGCGGGGTGTGCGCCGCCGGGTATCGGTCGTGCCTTCGCCCAGCGTGACCAGCCGCAGGAACATCTGACGTGTGAGTTCCTGCCCAACGGCATCCAGACTCAGATACACCTCGTCGGCCCGCTTTGCCAGCGCCCCTACCGCGCCGCCGATCTCATGGTAAGCCTGGTTGGTCAGCCGCCGCCCGTCGCGCCGTTCGAAGAGTTCGGTCAGGGCATATTGCAGCAGGGGGAGCGCCCCGGCCTGGTAGTTCATCTCCCCGACAATCGTGGCAACCAGCCCCTCTTCCAGGCGTATGCCGACCCGTTGCGCCGGGCCAGCAATCGCCCGTTCCAGCCCCTTCGCCGTCAGCGGTAGCAGGGTCTCCATGCGTTGACGCACCAGTTCGCCAAATTCCGGGTAACGCAGCGGGCGATCGTAGAAGTCCGCCCGCAGGGTGATGACCACCCGCACCCGGCTGCGCGTCTCCGTGACCGCTGTCCGCAGCAGGTTCATGAACTGAATACGCTCGTCGTTCTCATTCACCAGCGTGAACAGCTCCTCAAACTGATCCACGATCAACACCAATTCGCTGCCGTCTCCCGGCAGAATCAACCCGGCAGCCCGCAGCAGGCCGCGTTCGTCCCGCGCCAGCTGTTCACGCAGGTTGCCCGCCTGATTCGCCGCCAGCCGCGTGAGCGCGACTTCGAGTTCGTCCAGCGGGTGTGCCCCTGGAAGCATGTCTACGACGAACCATTTTTCCGAACCGGGCAGCTTGCCCGCCCACAGCGCTGGAATCAACCCGGCTTTCACGAGGCTGCTTTTGCCGCTGCCGCTGGGGCCGATGACAGCCAGGAAACGTCCCAGGGCGTGGTTCTCCGCCATGCGCCCCACCAGTTTATCTATCAGTTCCTCGCGCCCGAAGAAATCCAGGTGGTCAGCCGGCTGGAAGGCCAGCAGCCCCTTATACGGGTTCTCCGGCTCTGGCAGCCCGGTGCTACTGGTCGTGGCGCCGGATACCCGCCCGCTCTCATCGCGTTCGCCGCTCACAATCAGGTCAAGTTCCCTGGCGCGGATGACCGCCTGCACGCGGCTGCGAACGCCCAGCTTGCGGTACACCTGACGGATGTGCCACTTCACCGTCGGCTCGCTGATAAACAGGTTGTTGGCGATTTCCTTGTTGGACAGCCCGTCGGCGATACATTGCAGGATTTCCTGTTCGCGGTAGGTCAACTGCTCCACGATATTCTGCTCACTGGGCGTCACCACCGGGCGCACACCTTCGCGGAATGCGACCGCCAGCGCCAGCACGTCCGGATAGCGGTGCGCCGGGTCTTTAGCCGTCGCCCGCTGAATAATGGCATTGATTTCGTCCCGCACCACTGGGTCGAGTTTCTCGATTACGGGCAGTGGATCATTGATATGCTTGTACAGCCGTTCGACTGCCGAGCAGTTGGGGAAGGGGTGTTCGCCGGTCAGCACTTCGTAGAGCACGACACCCAGACTGTAAATGTCGGTGCAGGGTGTCACCGGCTCACCGCGTGCCTGCTCCGGCGAGATGTAATCCAATGACCCTACGATGTCATCCGGTTTCGTCAATCCGGCGCTGATGTCCCTCAGCACTTTGGCGATGCCGAAGTCAGCCAGGTAGGCGTTGCCATCTTCATCCAGCAGGATATTGCCAGGCTTCAGGTCACGGTGGATGATGCCGCACCGGTGTGCCAGCGCCAGGGCCGAACACACCTGATCTATCAGCAGAGCCGCCGCTGCCAGGTCAAACGGGCCGTCTTTGAGGGCAGTGTGCAGGCTGCCCCCACGCAGCCAGCGCATGACAAGGTAAGCGCCTTGTGGGTCACGCCAGTAGTCATAGAGTGGAGTGATATAGGGGTGTTCCAACCGGGCTATAACTTGTGCTTCCGTTTCAAAGCGCCGGATAAAGTCCGGTTGGTTGGCGAAACCGGGCAGGATGATCTTGACCGCGACTTCTCGATCTATGGTGGACTGTCTGGCACGATACACCGCGCCGAAGCCCCCTGCGCCGATCCGTTCGATGAGTTGATACCCTTTCAGGGTTCTCCCGCTCCAGTTGTCCATGGTTCCCCCTTTTACAACCATCGCGTTATATCCATTATAATGTTCTTTTTGCCACCCCCTCCTTTTTCACTCCTGTATCGTTTTATATCACTCCGCTATTTATTACAGAAAAAGACATTCATTACGAATATAGTGGGGCGGGGTTTGGGCGGGGTTGCCCAAATGTGATGTTACAGTCAAAGTGTCAGGGCAGATCGCAGCGCAGCGTCCACCGTAGTCAGCACGGGACAATGATCCAGAGATGACAAAGGGGGCGTTATGGACTACCGGGATATGGAATACCGCCGGGTTCACCGGCGAAAACAGTGGTTGAAGGATCGTGACCAGCATCAATTGGTGAAGATTGTCCGCATGGGACAGAAGACTGACCGGCAGATTTGGGCGACGATGCCCCTGGAAACTGCACTGGCGCTGTGCCAAAGCATACGCCAGGAACAGGCGCGCTGGTCCCTGGCTCCAGCGGCTTGGCGCTGCCGGATATGCCAGATGAAAGGAAGTAAGGGCATTCCGGCGCGGATTAATGGACAGTGCACCTGCCCGAATGTCGCGGTGCGTTTCCAACCACAGGCCACATAAGCGAAACGGTCTTGCATCCCACTGAGCACCGCAACCGCGTTGTCAATCCCCTGCCAATACCCTCCTTTAAGAACGGGGACAAAGCCACCAGTGTGATTTACCCTGTAGATATAGTTAGTGTAATAAAGCCCGCAATGTCATATATCTTTCGGGGGACGGAACAATGACATTCACACCCAGGGATTACGAGCTAGATCAGGAATACCGCCAGCGCCAGATGTTGGCGGCGGAACGGGGACGGCTGGCGCAGACGGCTACAGCAGGACAGCCCAGCGGCGTTCCACTAGAGACTGCCCTAAAAATGTGCGAAGCCATTCAGGGGGAACGCGCCCGGAAGTTGTTGTCGCTGGCGGCCTGGAAGTGTCGCGTCTGTCGTCTCAAGGGAGCGAACGGGATTCCCGCCGGCCTCTCCGGCGAATGCCACTGCGCGGCAGTGACCGCCCGTTTCCAACGGCAAGGTGCGTAATCAACCGATCGTGTTGTTAGCGATTGACCTGGTGCCGGTCATCCAGGCAGTGGTTACGCAGGGGGGCGTGCTGCCTGGATACCGGGTCAGAAAGGGAATACTATGCGACGCTTATGGATTGCTGTACTGCT
Source organism: uncultured Chloroflexota bacterium (assembly GCA_937974245.1). GTDB lineage: Bacteria > Chloroflexota > Anaerolineae > Aggregatilineales > Phototrophicaceae > JACKCG01. The sequence continues at coordinate 25,667 of CALJKV010000033.1, forward strand.
AGTGCTGGTCGTAGGGAGTATTGGGGTTATCTCCGCGCAGGAAGAGGGGAATCCTAACGCGCCTAGCTTGTTCAGTGGGTTTGCCGCCGATTCATACGTCCCCATGTCTACCCCGGCTGAAACTACCTTTAATCCTGAAACCACCCGCTATGCCCTGAGTGCGGATCAATCCGGCCAGTTGATCGCAGCGGTGACGCGGGTGACAGCTCATCTCTCCCCGGTGCGCGTAGCGCTCGCGGGGACAAGTTACGTGCTGGTGGTGCATCTCCACCTGCAAGAAGTGATGCTCAGCAGCCTACTCGGGCTGCGTTGATTTAAGATTTGACCGGATTTCGCCCACGATTATCCTCGCACCACTACATCCTCGCCCGTGATCGCCCACTCCGACCTTTTTGAGAACAGGCACGATTTTGTACCAGGAGAAAGATCATGAAGCGCTATATTTTGTTGATACTGGTCGTCATGTTGGCACTGGTCCTCGTACCCACTGCCGCGCAGGACGAAACACCCCGCCAGGGCATTCGCCCGGATGCGCCACTCTACGCCATTCGCGGCCCGTATGCCGTTGGCACAATGGAACTGGTCATCGAACCCGACTCGGATCGCCCGCTGGTGACAACCGCATGGTATCCGGCGCTGAATCCTGAAGGATTAGAAGAATCGGTAGTATACACATTCTTCGCCGCAGCCCCAGCAATGACCGCACCTGGTCGCGCAATTCGGGATGCCGCGCCGAATGTCGCCGCTGGCCCGTATCCGCTGATACTGCTGGCACACGGTGGCTACGGTTCGCGCTTTATTGCTCCCTACTACGCCGAACACCTGGCATCATACGGGTTCGTCGTAATGGCGATGGATCAATTCGGCGAAACGATGCTGGATGGAGGCGACCAATCCATGTGGTATACCTCCCTCTATCACCGTCCACATGATGTCACCCGCATGATTGATAATGCTGGCAACCTGACTGCTGAAAACGGTATTCTGGCCGGAATGATTGATATTGAAAAGATCGGCATAACGGGTGCTTCGCATGGTGGCTACTCAACATTATCCTCGGCAGGTGGCAGGCTGAGTACAAATGATTTCAATGTCATTTGTGGTGAACACCCTGAAGATGACCCTGCCCGCTGCGGTAATTTCTTCTCGAATCTCGACGCACTCGCAACACTTGCGGGTCTAGACAGTGTACCGGAAGGCGAATGGCCGGCCTGGGGTGACCCACGAATTGATGCCATTGTGCCTATGGCTCCGGGTTGGTTTAGTGGGGAAGGCGTGAAATCTATCACTGTGCCAACGCTATTGATGTTAGGCAGCCTGGACACAGTGACGCCCAACAGCACAAATGGCTATCCAATCTGGGAAAACCTGGGAAGCAGCAACAAAACACTGGTTGAGTTCATCAGTGCCGGGCATGTTTTCTCCGTCATAAAATGCGCAGACGTACCCTGGGCAAGTTTCGCCTGGTGGTGTGCCGACCCGGTGTGGGATATGGATCGTGCCCACGACCTGGTAGACCACTTTGCGACAGCCTTCTTCCTGTCGCAATTGAAGGGAGACCCGGAAGCCGCTGCTGCCCTCTCGCCGGATGCGGTGAACTTCCCGGCTATCCGTTACGAGACGACAGGGTACTAGACATTACGATACATTGGCCTCACCCCTGCTGGTTGCATTTGCTTTCGGCAGGGGTGTGGTAAAGAAAAACAACCGGATTTCGCCCGCGATTATCCTCGTACCACTACATCCCCGCCCGTGATCGCCCACTCCGACCTTTTTGAGAACAGGCACAATTTTGTACCAGGAGTAAGATCATGAAACGCTACATTTTGTTGGTACTGGTCGTCATGCTGGCGCTGGTGATGCTACCCGCCGCCGCGCAGGACGAAACCCCCCGTCAAGGCATCCGCCCGGATGCGCCAGAGTACGCACTGCACGGCACATACTGGGTGGGGACACGCGAGCTCATCATTGGAGAAGACACTGAGCGCCCGCTGCCTGCCACCATCTGGTATCCGGCACTGAACCCGGACGGCGTGGAAGAAGCGACTACTTATGATATGGGGATTAACCGGTATGTGCCGCTGCTATCCACCATTGAGGGGCGTGCGATCCGTGACGCTATGCCGGATACTGCTGGGGGGCCTTATCCACTGGTGGTGTGGTCGCATGCCTGGGCTTTCTCACGATTAAGTACCACATATCTTGTAGAGCACCTGGCTTCGCATGGTTTTGTCGTCATTGGAGTAGATCACACGCTATACACCGCCATTGATATGTTCGCGGATTGGAAACTGCCGGAACGTTTCTATGCTGATCTCATTCACCGGCCCCAGGATGTGACAACCCAGATTGATTTTGTTTCCACGCTGAATGCGGAAGGTGATTTTCAAGCCATGGTTGATTTAGAGAAAATCGCCGTCATGGGTTATTCAAAGGGTGGCTATACAGCCATGATTGAAGGTGGCGCACAGTTCGACCTGAGTTACTACCGGCAATGGTGTGATGATTCACAATCACCAGATGAGAATTGTCAGAATGTTCTGGGACATTTATCTGAGATGGCAGACATGGCCGGGCTGGATGCCGTGCCGGAAGGCTTGTGGCCGTCCCTGCGGGATGAACGTGTTAAGGCAGCTGTGGGTATCGCGCCCGGTATGAGTGTCATCATCGGTCCAGAAGGAGCGCAATCAGTGACAGTGCCAACGCTTCTCTTAGGAGGAACGGTTGACTCACTTGTGCCACCTGACCAAGAAATCCTGATGTTGTACAGGAATATTTCGTCAGAAAAAACCCTCGTCATGTTTGAAGGTGCAGATCACGTGTTTGCACTCATGGACTGCAATCAAGCATGGTTTGACAGTGCCTTTAACAGCCTCTGCTATGATCCAACGTGGGATACTGATCGCGCCCATGACCTGGTGGACCATTTTGTGACGGCTTTCCTGCTCAGCGTGCTGAAAGAAGACGCGGACGCGGCTGCCGCTCTCGCTCCGGACGCGGTGAACTTCGTCGGCATCCACTATGAGACGACGGGGTACTAGACAATACGACTCATTGGACACACCTCTGTTGGCTGTACTCACGTTTCGCAGAGGTGTGGTAGTGAAAAACACCCGGATTTCGCCCGCGATTATCCTCGCATCACCACATCTCTGCCCGTGATCGCCCACTCCGACCTTTTTGAGAACAGGCACGATTTTGTACCAGGAGAAAGATCATGAAGCGCTATATTTTATTGATACTGGTCGTCATGCTGGCACTGGTCCTCGTACCCGCTGCCGCGCAGGACGAAACCCCCCGTCAAGGCATCCGCCCGGATGCGCCGCCCTACGCCATTCGCGGGCCGCATGCCGCCGGAACGATGGATTTCACCATCGAACCCGACTCGGATCGCCCGATTGTTACGACCATCTGGTATCCGGCAGTCATGCCAGAAGACATGGGTGGCATGGAACCGGAAATCATTTACACCCTGTTCCCGGCTATGCCAGACCTGACAGCCGTCGGTCACGCGATTCTGGATGCCGAACAGGATACAGCAAACGGCCCATACCCACTGATTCTGGTGTCGCATGGCAGCCCTGGATCGCGGTTTGTCATGCCCTATCTGGGTGAACACCTGGCTTCGCATGGCTTTGTCGTGATTTCAATGGATCATGTCGGTGATACCATGATGGACAAACACGATTTCCAATACGCAATCTATAACCGAACATTGGATGTTACGCGCACAATTGATGCTGCTGAGGAATTCACCACGGCAGGTGGTGTGCTGGCTGGTATGATTGACACTGAACACGTCGGTATGACCGGCCTTTCGATGGGTGGCGTGACCTCACTGTTGGAAGGAGGCGCTGCTTTCAATCTAATTCAGTTTGACAAGATTTGCAGTAAGCGCCCAGATGCAGAGGAAGCCTGTAAATGGACAGAGAATATAGGTGATCTTGCGACGGCAGCTGGTCTCGACTCGGTACCAGATGGCTTGTGGCCTGCCTGGGCAGACCCTCGTATTGACGCCATCATGCCTCTCGTACCCGGGCCGGAAGTGATCGGTGCAGAAGGGGCAGCGTCGGTCTCAGTGCCAACATTATTAATACTCGGCAGTAATGACACCACTGTCCCAACCGAATTTGTTGGGTATCCAATCTGGGAAGGGCTGGGAACGGATAGCAAGACATTGGTGGACTTCGTAAACGGCAACCATGCTTTTGGGGTCGTGAGCTGCGCTTCTTCGCCGCTACTCGGGGAGTTGGCCTGGGGATGGTGTTCCGACCCGGTGTGGGATATGGATCGCGCCCACGATCTGATTGATCACTTTGCGACGGCCTTCTTCCTGTCCCAGTTGAAGGGAGATACTGACGCGGCGGCTGTCCTCGCGCCGGACGCGGTGAACTTCGTCGGCATCCGTTACGAGACGACCGGGTATTAGGTTGTATGGAGGCTTGAATAGGAGCGGAAATCGGTGCTCCATAATTATGTTGGATAACAACTCCCTGCTTTGGTCGCGAGAAGGCTGAAGCGGAAATTCCTCACGAACCGGGACGCCCCTTTCCGTCCCGGTTCACTGTTGGCTATTGCCTACTAAAGCTATGCAGGATTTTTACGAGTGCTGAGTTGTGCTATCTCGCGCTGCCCCCTATACTCGAAATCATCGTTAATGAGGGAATGGGGAAAAGATCATGAGCTATAACTTGTCACCTGTAGGCGATGATGGACTGATTAGCGCCGACGAGTTCCGCCGTGAAGGCAACATCGTAGGCGCGGTGCTGGGGGGCATTATCGGGGCAGCGCTGGGCGCGGGACTCTGGGCTGTGATCGGAGTCGTCACCGATTCGCAGATTGGATGGATTGCGATCCTGGTGGGGCTTTTCGCCGGGTTGGGGGTGCGCCTTCTTGGTAAAGGCAAGACGATCCCCTACAAGCTGATTGGGGCTGTGCTGGCCCTCGTCGGCGTCGTCGCTGGCAACATTATCACCGTGTATCTTGTGCTGTATAACAGCCCCGACTTCGGCCCGGATTTTGTGTCGCGGCTGGCGATCAACCACTACATTGAACTGTTGACTTCCAGCATCGAGCCGGTGGACTTATTATTCTATGGGCTGGCGCTCTTCAGCGGATTCGCATTCGCTGTTCCCAATGAACAGAAACCTAAAGCGGGGACTCCAAAATCGCAGGTCAATTCGTGAACAATGCCCAGGGCGGCTTCACAGGCCGCCCTCCGTGCAGTGGATCCCATCAGGCAGGGCGCGGTCGCCTAAGAATTGGTCTGGGTGGGCTCCGCCGGAGTCTGCCCACTGTCGGGTGTCTCGATTGGTTTAATGGTGGCGTGGAGAAACTGAAAATCGTCACGCGGTGGCATGATTTCGTGAATCTCAGTGACTTCAAATACCTTCCGACCAATCTGCACCTGATCGCCGATGGCCGGGCGTTCATACTGGTTCTTGATGCCACCAGGGTATTCGCCACCCAAGACCACATAACTGACTTTGTAAATCATGGGGCGCTCCTTTCCACTTACCCGGCAGCCGGGTCAAAATTGCGATGCCGCAGCTTAAAGCTCAAATCCAGCGCCATATTCCGCATAATGACATACCCTATCGCGGTATCTTGTTGGCACAGATCGTTAAATGCGCCGCTGGGGATACTGAATACCGTTGTCGGGTCCTGGACGGCGACTACTGAGGCGGAGCGACGCCCCTGGTCGAGCAGGGCCATCTCGCCAAAAAGCTGCCCTTGCCCCAGGTAGAGCGCGGCAAAACTATCGCCATCCGGCGCTTTCACTCGAATCTCAACCTGACCTTCGCCGATAATATACATTTTGTCGCCAGCATCACCCTGATTAAAAATCATATCATCGGCCTCATAGGTCTCTGTCTCCGCCAGGCCAGCGATACGTGCCAACTGTTCAGGGACTAATCCCTGGAATAGTTCAGCGGTCTTCAAAATTGGTAACAATTCCATGATACGTACTCCACACTAGCTACCTACTTCTATTGTAACCGATAATTGGCATGTTCGTGCCGTCTGCCGGGTATTTCGTTCGGTTCTAACATCATTTTTACCAATCCACGCTATACTGGCGAAACAATCGGATTTTAGGGTTTTGGTTTTATTGTTTTGGGTTTAGGATAAGATTATTGAGAGTCTGAACCAGAAGCGCAAATGCCCCTATCTTGCGTAGTGCCGAGGTATTGATAATGATGATGCGGCCTGCCCGGAAATTCACGCCGCCCGTGGATGTAGTGGAACTCGAAGACCGGTTGATTGTGCAGGTTGAAATCGCCGGAATGCGTCACAGCGATTTTCATATTGAACTGATGAATCATAGCCTGGTAATTAGCGGTACCCGGCAGCAGCCGGCACGCAGCCCGATTGCCTACCACCAGGTTGAAATCGGATATGGCCGGTTTCGCCTGGAAGTCACGCTTCCCTGGGAAGTCGAAAGCGACAAAGTAAGCGCCACCTATGAAGGGGGCTTCTTAGAAGTTGACCTGCCGCGTAAAGTTGCCAAAGATATTCCCGTTACCGATATTGAAGCACAGCAACCGTAACGGCACATACCGTACCACCTGCTGAACCCTGATAATTATGGTCTGCTGTCATGCAGGCCCCTGCCTTTAGGCGAAGTCACACGAAGGATAGAGTCTACCTATGACCAACCCACTTGAGTTTAACCTTTCCGCCTTTTTTAGCGACGACGACGATACCGCCGGGAAGGAACTGGATATAAAAGTGACCCATGCCGAAAGCCCGGATGATTTCGCTGACAGCCATTCGGATATTCCGTCCGAACTACCGATTTTGCCGCTGCGGGCACTGGTAGTTTACCCGCATACGGCCATTCCCCTCACTGTTGGACAACCGCGCAGCATCAAGCTGGTGGACGATGTGGTGAGCGGCGATCGGCTCATCGGCCTGATGGCGGCCAAAGACCCGGACATGGACACGCCGGGGCCAGATGACATCTATACCGTTGGTACCCTGGCTTCGATTCACCGTCTGTTTCGTGCCCCGGATGGCACGATTCGCCTGCTGGTGCAGGGCTTGACGCGCATCGAAATCGAAGAATACACCCAGACTGAACCGTACCTGCGGGCGAAAATCCGCCCGATCCCAGAAAATGAAGAAGATTCACTGGAGGTTGAGGCGCTCGTCCGCAACGTGGTCGATTTGTTCACCCGTCTGGCCGAGCTTGTCCCCAGTATCCCCGGTGAACTTATTTCCTCGGCGCTGGATTTGGACGAACCGCTGCAACTGGTCTATGCCGTCGCCACCTATATTCGCATCACGCTGGAGGACGCCCAGGATATCCTGGAACTGCCGGGGACAGAAGTCAAGCTGCGTAAGCTGATGAACATCCTCAGCAAAGAACTTGAAGTCCAGGAACTCGGGCGTAAAATCCAGACAGAAGCCCAGTCGGAAATGGAAAAAGTCCAGCGCGAGTATTACCTGCGCGAACAACTTAAAGCCATCCAGCGCGAACTGGGCGAAGGCGATGAGCAGGCTGTTGAAGTAGATGAGTTCCGCCAGCGGATAGCTGATGCTGGCATGAGCGACGAAGCGGAAAAAGAGGCGCTGCGCGAGTTGGATCGGCTATCCCGGCTACCGACTGCAGCTGCGGAATATGGCGTGATCCGTACCTATCTCGACTGGATCACCAGCTTGCCCTGGTCAAAGACCACCGAGGACAACCTGGACATCGCCCACGCCCGCGGGGTGCTGGAAGCAGACCATTACGGTTTGAAGGACATCAAAGAACGCATCCTCGAATTCCTGGCGGTACGTAAGCTGCGAGCCGAACGCGGCATTGAACAGGAAGATGAGTCGGAGAAAGAGTACGTCATTCGGCGTGAGCGCAAGGGTGCTATCCTGTGCTTTGTCGGGCCGCCTGGCGTCGGCAAAACCTCATTGGGCGCGTCCATTGCACGGGCGATGGAGCGGAAGTTTATCCGCATGAGTCTGGGCGGCGTGCGCGATGAAGCCGAGATTCGCGGTTTCCGCCGTACCTATATCGGCTCAATGCCGGGGCGCATGATCCAGACAATTCGTCGCGTTGAGTCGCACAATCCCGTTATTATGCTGGATGAAGTGGATAAGTTGGGGCGTGACTTCCGGGGTGATCCGGCCAGCGCCCTGCTGGAAGTGCTGGACCCCGAACAGAACGCTGAGTTCCGTGACCATTACCTGGATGTGGCCTTTGACCTGAGCGATGTATTCTTCATCACTACGGCCAATGAGCTCGAACCAATCCCCGGCCCGCTGCGGGATCGTATGGAGATCATCCACCTGAGTGGATATACTGAGCAGGAAAAAGTGGCGATTGCCGAACAGTACCTCGTTAAGCGCCAGATCAAAGAGAGCGGCCTGCTGCCGGAGGAAATCGTCTTTGAGCGCGAGGCGCTGGAACTGATCGTTCGTGATTACACTCGTGAGGCTGGTGTCCGCACATTGGAGCGCGAGATTGGCCGTGTTGCCCGCAAAATTGTCACCCGTATCGCGGAAGGGCAAACTGAGAACACGGTTATTACGCCCCCGATGGTGCGCGAACTGTTGGGCAACCCGCGCTATGGCTACCGCGAGGAAATTGAGGAGCGTACCGACCAACCGGGCGTAGCAACCGGGCTGGCCTGGACTCCCGTCGGTGGTGATGTGCTGTTTGTTGAAGCGGCACGGATGCCGGGGAGCAAGGGCTTCCAGTATACCGGGCAATTGGGTGAGGTCATGCAGGAGAGCGCCCGCACCGCTCTGAGCTACATTCGCTCGAAAGCCGCTGAACTGGGCGTAGATGCGACATTCTTTGAGAAAAACGACATACACCTGCATGTGCCGGCAGGCGCTGTCCCGAAAGATGGTCCTTCCGCCGGGGTAACGATGGCCGTCGCGTTGGCATCATTGCTTACGGGGCGGCCAACCCGCAGCAATGTCGCCATGACCGGCGAGATCACGCTGCGCGGCTTGGTGCTGCCGGTGGGGGGGATCAAGGATAAGATACTCGCAGCGCACCGCTTCGGTGTGGATACGGTGATTATCCCTAAGAAGAATGAAAACGACCTGGACGACTTGCCAGACGATGTGCGCCAGAAGTTGACCTTTGTGCTGGCAGAACGGGTAGACGCGGTGTTGAGCGCGGCACTGATGCCCGCCGAGGCGCCTGCCGCGATCACGCGCAAGCCACCTACGGCTATCACTGAGCAGCCTGTTCCGCCCCCGGCGTAGGCAGATACAAGAAACACAGGGAGGGTTTCTGGCCCTCCCCGATATTGCTACGTTATTTTGCCCCTATACTCGGCGCATTTTGTTAATATGCCACCGGTGGCACAATCAACAGGAAGATAATTGAGATGATCGCCATTATCAATGGGATTAACAGCACAATGGAAAAAATCCGGTTGTCAGTGCGGAGGTGCATGTAAAACAGCACCACCATAACTGCTTTGGCGACCGCTATGCCAAACAGCACCGGAATTGTCAGGCTGCCATGTTCCGCCGTGCCGATCAGCACCTCAATCACCGTGAGTACCGCCAACGCCCCGAAAACCACTGTATAAATCGGAAATGGTATCGTGATGCCGAACAGCACGGTTTCATCTTTCACGTCATCGTGCGCGTCAAGTGTATTGTGTTCATCGCTCATGGATATCCCTCTCTTAAAATCCAGCTAGAACAAGTAGATAAACGTAAACAGGAAAATCCACACTACGTCAACAAAATGCCAGTACAGGCCGAAGACTTCGACCCCAGCATAGTTTTCGGCGCTGTAGTTGCCCCGGCGGGCATTGAAAATCACGAACAATGCCCACAGAACGCCGATGATGACGTGGAAACCGTGAAAGGCGGTCATGGCATAAAAGCGCATCCCGAATTCGTTGCCGTAGACTGCGATGCCTTCATGCGCCAGTTCTGTGTATTCGACACCCTGTAAGGCCACGAATACCGTCCCCATCAGCGCCGTCAGGCCGATCCAGCGAACAAGCCCGTCTCGGTTACCACGCTGGATATTGAGCAGGCCCATAACCATTGCCCAGCTACTGCCCAATAGCAGGAAGGTATTCAAACCGACCAGCGCAACATTGATGGATTCCTGTGCCGCCCGCACCAGTTCTGGGTAATTGAAACGGAATACCAGATACGCGCCAATTAACACGCTAAAAATAATAACTTCCGACCCCAGATACAGCCACATAGCGAGCTTAAGATTTTCGGCACGTGCGTGTGGTGAAGCATGGCCGTGATTGGGGGGTGCTTCGTGATGGGTCTGTTCAACCGTTATTTCGCTCATGGTCATTCCCTCAAATGAACCTAGTATTCCGACAGGATAAACCTATCGGGTGTAGGGGCGACCCGGTGTGGTCGCCTATAGTAAGCCGCTTTTCACCTGTTGATGGCTAGTTGCGTTGCCCAAAGAACTGTGGCGCGCCTCGTAAAAAGCTGATAATCCAGTTAAGAATGCCGGATAGTTCTTCGCCCCAATTCACGCTGGCAAACTTGTTCCAGATGGGCGCGGGGATAATCCGCTTCAGGATTGGAACGGGCACCAATAGGAAGAACGCCAGTACCAGGATATTCACCCAGTAAACCGTATCCGACAACTGAATTTCCGATACGAGTAGTGGCAACAACAGCGCCAGCAGCAGAAGCAGCAGCCACAACCGACTGCGATAAACAATTGCTAGCGCCGCCAGTGGTACCAGCACGAACGGCATCAGCGCCGGAGTCGGGAAAACAAACTTGGGAAACAGCAGCGGCAGCCCAAGCAGGGACGCCAGAATACCGACAAAAATCACCACGCGCCAGGGAACCTGCGTGCCGTCCGGGTTTTTCAAGCCAGTAGTCAGGTAACGAACCAGCAACCCGATAACTGCTGCCACTGCGAACAGCGAAAGCAGCATCCAGACGACAAACACCGCGAAAATTGTCAACTGGCTGACCATGACTTCCTGACCGCCAAATGGCAATTGAACGGCAACCATACCCACCGCTTCCGCCGCGCCTTCCGCCTGGTGGACACTGCGCAGTACCGGGCCACTGGGGATGGTGGCGATGCCAAAGACGACCACGAAAACCACGATCACCGCCGTCGTAATTTTCCACATGAACCCGCTCAGGATCGTGAATGGACTGTCCTGTGGTCCGGCGGCCTCGTCATCATGGCTTTCACCGTGAACATTCATGCGAGGGTCGAACGCGCCCATGCCATACACAAAGAACCCAGCGGCCATAAAGACGGCTACAACCAGGCCGGGGCCGGTTTCCCACAGGGGGTCAAGACTCTGTAATCCGCGCAGGACTACCACGATGAGCGCACCGAGCAAAAAACCCAGCACCCCCAACGGGATGGCGCGATTCAATCCGGGTTGCATAGATGTTTATCTCCTTGCCAAAAAAGAACCATGTAGCAGATGAACATTTTAGCTCATCTGCTCCCCGTTGTCAGGTTTTCGTTGCCTATAGCCAGTACAGCACGACATAAAAGAGCATCCAGGCTACCGTGACGAAATGCCACAACCCCGCGGCGCCTTCAACCGGCCAGAAGTGGTACGGATCATACGCCCCGGCGCGGCCATTCCGGTACACAACAGCCATAAACGCGCCGATCACCAGGGCATGAACGCCATGAAAGCCGACCATCAACCGGAACAGGGTGCTGTACTGTCCGCTCACCGGTATGGTGATCCACTCCCAGGCCATGACCACGACAAAGGCGACGCCCAGCAACAGTGCCAGCCCCCAGCGGTTAATGAAAACACTCTGCTCCCCGGTCTTGACCGCGCGGGTCGCACGGCGTACCAGCAGGCTGCTGATGATGAGCGCCAGCGTCATCAGACTGGGGATAACGACACCGAGCTTATCCACGCCCGGCGGCGGCCACGAGGCGGATTGATAGCGCAATTGCCAGTTGACCGCGATCAAGGCCACGAATGCCATAATCCAGGAAAACTGAAAAATAGCCAACCCGGTACGCTTGTTTTTCAAGTCCTGGAGTTCTTTACGAGATAAGTGTTGGGATAAATCCTGCTGCATGTTCTTGTCCATCACGATTTGCGGAGCGATCAAGAGATCAGATGTTGCTTATCCTGTTTCGAAAAGGTTCATGAGTGGGGAGAGTCTCAGACTCTCCCCATAATATGCGGGGGACTCGGCACTTGCCGCTTCCCCGCGCAGTAGCCACGCCTCAGGACTGTTAATCCCCGGCAGGCTGAGGTGCTGCGGCACTACCGGGCTGCGCTGGGCTGCCCTTGCCGTACCGTTGATCAATCTCATCCAGGTAAGCAGTTGCTTCTTCTGAGCCATATCCATAAGGGTCATGGAATGGCACTGGGTCGCCCACGAAGTTATGCGCCGGTGGTGGAGATGTGGTCGCCCATTCGAGCGTCAGTGCCCGCCAGGGATTCGCCCCAGCAATACTGCCAACATACAGGCTCTTATACATATTCCAGATCAGCAACAGCGCGGCGAAGCCCAGCACCGCCGATCCTGCACTGCTGAGGGAATTCAGTGTCTGGAATTCCGGTGCATAAACGGCCACACGGCGCGGCATCCCCAGGATACCGGCGAAGTGCATTGGGAAGAACGTGAGCAGGAAGCCGATATACGTCAACCAGAACTGCCAGCGACCAATGCGCTCGTCCATCATGCGCCCGGTAATCTTGGGATACCAGTGGTACAACCCGGAATAGATGGCAAAGACCGAACCACCGAACAGGACAAAATGGAAGTGGGCGACGACGAAATAGGTGTCATGCACATGCAGGTTAAACGGAATCACGGCCAGCATCACGCCGGTAATCCCGCCGATGACGAACATCGAGAGGAAACCGAGCGAGAAGAGCATCGCACTAGTGAAGCGGATTTTTCCCATCCAGATCGTCCCTAACCAGCTAAAAATCTTGATGCCGGTGGGGACAGCGATAATCATTGAGGTAATCATGAAGGGCAGGCGATATTCCGGCTGCAAACTGGTGAACATATGATGCGCCCATACTGTGAAACCAATACCGCCAATTGCCATACTGGATAAAGCGATCATCTTATAGCCAAAGATAGGCTTGCGCGAATGGATGGACAGCACCTCGGAGAGAATGCCCATGCCAGGCAGCACCATAATATACACTGCCGGATGGCTGTAGAACCAGAAAATATTCTGCCACAGCAGCACATCGCCACCATTTGCCGGGTCAAAGAAGGCGGTACCAGCCACTTTATCCAGAATAAGCAGCGTCAGCGCCCCAGCCAGGAAAGGGGTCGCCATCACGACCAGGATTGAGGTAGCGGTCATTGCCCAGACAAACAACGGCATCTGGAAGTAGCCCATGCCCTTTGGCCGCATATTGCGGATTGTTACCAGGAAGTTGATCGCGCCCAGAATTGAGGAGATACCGAGCAGGTGGGCACCCAGCGCCGCTAAGACCTGGCCGTCTCCGCTAAAGATTGTACTCAGCGGCGGATACATCGTCCAACCGGCTTCCGGTGGGCCGATAAACCAGCTCAGCAGCATCAACAGACCGGCGGGCGGAATCAACCAGAAGGCGAAGGCATTCAGCCAGGGGAAGGCCATGTCCTTCGCGCCCAACATCAATGGCACAAGATAATTACCAAACCCGGCCATCATCGGGATAATCCACAGAAAGATCATAATGAGGCCGTGCATACTCAGCACGGTGTTGTACTGCTGGCCGGTCTGTAACACATCAAGTTGCGGTGTGAGCAGTTCGGTGCGTATAGTCAGCGCCAGTACACCGCCCACCAGGAAGAAAAACAGCGATGTAACCATGTACTGCACGCCGATAATTTTGTGGTCAACGCTCCAGCGCAGGTAATCACTCACCCGCAACCGGGGCTGTTGTGGAGCAGAGGTTTCCCCTGCAGGAACCGAAATACTAGCCATACAGATTCCCTCTCAACTGATTTATTGCTTGATCCGATAAACGGTTGTAACTTCCCGTAAAGGAGGCATTAAGACCCCCTTACAGCAGATTGACTGGCATAATCACCAGGGAGCAGGTGGCGGCGTCCCTGGTGGTTATGAATTGTGAATTAGCAGGCCGATTCGCCCGATACGCTCAATGTACACAGGAAGGCGACAATATCAGCAGCCTGGTCATCAGGAATGTTCAGATTTGGCATAAGGGGGCCATAGCCCGGCACAAGAAACACGTTGGGTTCGTGGATAGATTGCAGCAGGTATTCCGCTGCGCTCAGACCGGTAGCCTGGGCGCGTGCCGCTGCCGCACGGTCGGCCACGCCATCCAGACTGGGGCCAACATCACCAACCCAGCCAAACTCTGACAGGACATGACAGGTGAAGCACGGGTACTGCTGACTTTCGAGCAATTGCCTGCCGCGCAGCACCGGGTCTTCAGGGGGGTGCAGTACCTGGCTGACTTCGGTGTTGAGGAATTCGGATTTATAGGCGGCTTCGTCTTTGTGGACGACCACCCATGACACCATCGCACCATGATTGCCGCCGCACAGTTCGGCGCAGCGGATTGGGTAGCGCACCGGGTAGTCGGTATTGCCAGGGACTTCTACTGGAGTGAGGCGGATTTCGGTGACACGTCCCGGCAGCAAGTCCTGCTTCATACGGAAGGCCGGCACCCAGAACGAATGGATCACGTCGCGTGTTTCCATCTCCAGCTTCAATGACTGACCAACATAGGTGTGCAATTCATTAGTCGCAACCTGCACAGCGCCATCCTGGTTCAGCTTGTCCTGTATGGTTTGCGGGAGTTCAGAGACAACTGTATCAGCGGGCAGTTCATCTGTGGGAACGGTGTAGGTGAAAGCCCAGTTAAAGCGAGCGCCAACCACATTCACAACCGCTTCAGCGGGTTGTTCCTCGCGGATACTGACCCAGACATTATAACTAAGGATGGTCAGCACGGTGACAATCACCGCCGGGATCGCTGTCCAGACAATTTCCAGCGTCGTATTACCGTGAATATGGGGGCCATCGGTGGTATCGTCGGGCTTAGCGCGGAAGGCGATCACCGAGTATAGCAACAGTCCTTGTACCAGCAGGAAAATAGCGCCGCCGATCACCAGCAGGATTTTGAAGAGTGAGTCGATCTGTTGGGATTGAGCAGACGCTTCCGGCGGGAAGAAAGATGGCATCGTCTGTCCAATCAGTAAACCGCCGCCGATCATGACAATTCCGGCAGCAACAATCATAAAAATAGTGCGCGTACTCATGGAAGCATTCATATGTTGACGTACCCTACTGAGACAACCAGATTAAACAGAATAGGGATGCAAATCCATCTGCGTGGGCATTCTCCCGTTAGCCCAGCAGCCGGCGATAACATCTTCATAGCGAGGTTTGCAATAGAGGCAGTGTCCAGACAGAACTAGGGGTAGGTGGCCCCGCTGGCCTGAATGAACATAAGGTGAACGACTCAAGCGAAAGGCTCGATTACCTACGCTATGGGCAAGGACAAGAGGAATTTTACACCGATTTGCCAGGATTGCAACAATGCATGTGCCTGAAACGCCCACAAAAACGCCGGCTGCATGAGAACCTGATGAACAAAAGCCGTTCCGCAAATCGCTTTTCACTATAATGGCAAAAAGGAAGTGGCAAGGAGATACCATGCGCTGGCTAATGGGTATTCTATTTTTCCTGGTAGGGGTGCTGCTTACGCCCGTTTCATCCACAGTCGCTCAGGGGACAGTCAAACCCTTCCGGCTGCCGATGGATACAGCCGCCGGGCCATCTACCTGGCTGTTTGGGCAGGCCTATGGCAACACAACCGGGGCATATAACTTCGGCACCGCCTGGTATAGCGCGGGCCAGGGATTACACTTTGGCATTGATGTCAGTATGCCGTGTGGCACGCCATTGGTAGCGGTAGCGGACGGCGAAGTGATCTACGTGGACAATCTCGCATTCGGCGCGGGGCCGCATAACCTTATCCTGCGCCACCCACAGGCCGGTCTGACAACGCTCTACGGTCATCTCCTGAATCCCGCCCCATTACCGCAGTTCCAGGCGGTCAAGGCCGGGCAGTTGGTCGGCTATTCGGGAGACCCGGACGTGACCTGCGACTCGCGGCCACACCTGCATTTTGAGGTACGTTCCCTCGATTACCGCACCGCCTATAATCCGCTAGACTATATTGATGCTCCCTGGGATGCTCTGGCAAACATCGGTCCGTTCGGGTATCCACTTTTTCAGCAAGACCTGACAAACCCGCGCCGTTGGGTTTACCTGGATGACCAACCGCCGGTAGCCTTTGGTGGGATTCGATTGAATAGCTACGCCGTCTCCTGGCCGGATGACCGCCCGCCTGCCAACCCGCCACTTTTGCAGGAAGCCGCGCCGCTGCCCACCGCTGCCACCTGGGAGATGACGCCTCTCGGCTATGATGGCTGTTGTATTACCCACTGGTGGCACCCCACCAACGCCAGTCGCTTATATACGCTTGACGGTTCGCCCGGCGTGGTGGCCGGTATCACCGAATGGGACATGCAGACCAACACGATGGGTGCGTTTCTGGGCGAAGGCCTGCCTCCCATGTGGTCGCCTGACGGAACATACGAGATCAGCCGCGCCAACGGGCAGGTAAGTATCACAAGGCTGGCGGACAGTTCGACCTGGTTTGTGGATACCGGCGGCGAACTTCCCGCCATCAGCGCCGATAACACTCGCCTTCTCTGGCTGGCGCAGAACGGTGCGTTTGTTCCCGGCGGCACTCCGCCACCGGTCACTATTTGGGTGAGTGATCTGGTCGGTCAGAACCGGACAGCTATCGCCAGCAGTGCCCCCAACACCCGATTGAGCGCCCGGTGGCTGGATGGGTCTCGCCTGCTTATCAGCACGGTGCAGCGTACTATCACGACCCTGTCAGTTTATGACACCGCCAGCGGGGCGTCGTATGACCTGGGAAGTTGGGACAGGGTGCGTGGTGTCAGCGTTGCGCCAGGGGGTGGCAGACTGCTGTTTTATCGCAGCTTCCAGCTCGACCCGCTCACGGATGGTGTGTATACGATCAAGATTGAGCCGGACGCAGCAGTGGAAAAACTGCCCTGGTTCGGCGGTTGGCGCTGGCGAGACGCTGAGAGTGTCTACTATATTCCCTTCACGCCTACCGAGACACACCAGGCACTGGCGTATTACCATATTCCCAGCGGCGAAAACCGGTTACTTATTGATCCGGCAATCATGCCTCTCACGATTTCACAGGGAATCTGGTCGGTGTCACCGGATGGTCAGCGCATTATTTTGCTCAACGCCACTGATCACCGCTTGTGGGTGCTGGCAGCAGTCGGGGACGCTCGTTAGGTCAGGGGTAGCCTTTCATGTGATCCCCACCTGTGCCTTTGGGATGGCACAGCGGGTAGTAATTTATGACGCCTTCAGGTTATTTCGTAGGCGAGGTATGAAACATTAACATATGAAAGAGCTCGCGCACGTGAGCAAGCTGTAAGGGTACTGGTGTATCATGCCTCTGTGAGAAAATCCAATCGCGCTGAGCAACTCCTATCGGGAGTAACTCATGTGGCACGGTACAGGATAAATAATGGAGGCTGTCAATTATGGTGATCGCTCGTTTTCGCTGGGTTCCGGTTTTTCTGATTTTGGTCGTGCTCATAATCCCGCTCTTGGTGGTTGGTGCTGCCCAGACGGTGATCGTTGACTTCAGTAAATATGCGAATGGCACGCCGGTTACAGCTTTGCTTGAGCCAAACATGATTTTTACCAGTACCGGTGGCGTTGCAGCTGTAGACGCTGGCAATCTGTTTCTGAATGCTGTCGGAACTATAGAAGTTTCTCTCTCGGTTCCGGCTACCTCTGTGAGCTTTCCATATTGGCTGGGCGGTCTCTGTGCTGCTTCTGGTTCTATTGAACTCTTCCTGGGCGGCATATCGGTTGACAACACGGGCATCCCGGTGTGTGTTGGCGGCACCTTTGCCCAAGCCGTGACGTTTGATCACCTGGTCATCAGTACTGGCGGTGGTGGTGGCACACAGGTATTGATCACAGGCCCTATGACTTTCACCTTCCCGGATGCGGCAACCACCGTTTCAAGGGCCAATGCGCAGTTCCAGCCGGGAGATGGTCGTATTAATCACGCCATTGAAGATCGTGCCGCCCCGGCGGCCATCTATTGCGAAGCACACGGTATCCAGGTGCGCCGCATAGACCCCGCAACCAGCATTGGCATTGATCCGCCCGCGATTAACCTGTTCTATGAAGAGATTGAAGCGGCAGGTGTACCAAATGGGGAAAACCTACTCCTGGCAGAAAACGATGGCGTCGCGCTTTATCGCCTGACGACTGGCGAATTCCAGGTGAACATACTGAATGCCAATACCTATGAATATAAGTGGTACATCTTTGTCTGGGATCAATGTCCAGTTCCCAGTGTGTGGTATCATCTGGCGAACTGACCACTAGTGGAATCGCAGCCTGAAAACAATTCTGTAAACCTGTTTATGGGGCGAGGAGATGGTTTTCCTCGCCCCCGCTTTATGGAAACCTGTCTCTTTATCCACCCGTGCCGCCTTCAGGAATTTCCAGCGGAATGTAGGGTCCACCGTTCCACCAACGGGGGAAATCGGCGGCAGGTACATTGAAATAGCCATCCAGAATCCGGCGCACAATTGGCGCGGCGGTTTCCGAACCCTCCCTTGAAAATTCCGCCATGACAACGACTGCAATCTGAGGATTATCCGCCGGAGCGAAAGCCACAAACCAGCCGTGCGGCGCGGTTGACCCGGACTGCGCCGTGCCGGTCTTGCCGCAGACGGTATACGATGTATCCCCGAAAACAAACTCCGCCGTTCCCCGGTCAGGGTCGGTTGTCACTGCACACATCCCATCGTGAATGATGTTAATCACCGTCGGGCTGAGACCGCTTTCCCCCTGAACCTGCGGTTGGGCAGCGAATGTCATTTCTACGCCATCTAAACCGCCGACCTGTTGCACGATGTAGGGCTGATAGACCGTCCCACCGTTGGCAACTGCTGCCACCATCCGCGCCATCTGAATCAACGGGATTTGCACTTCGCCCTGGCCGATGGCGTTGTTGATTGCCGCTTCAACGCTGTTGGGCGCTGCCAGGTTGCCTGGCGCTTCCGGGAAGCCGCTGCCTAAGCCCACCACGCTGCCAAGCCCCAACCGGCGGGCATAGCTCACCAGGGCATTCGCGCCTTTCTGAGTGTAAAGCTCCGCCCCGACTTCGTAGAAGAAGGGGTCACACGATGAGGTGAGCGCCTGTGAAATATTAATCTCTCCAGTTGCGTCCAGTCCATCGGTTTTGCGCCAATCGGAGCGCGGTGAAAACGTATCGCCAAACTCAGCACGACCATTCCATTCCAGCCCACAGTAAAAAATGTCATCCAGGCCGAACAGGCCTTCCCCTGCTGCCGCCGCCGTCGAGACAATTTTAAAGGTCGAACCAGGGAAATACTGTTCCTGTACCACGCGGTTGCGCAGTGGTTGACGGGCGCTGCTAATCAGGGCGCTGATAAAAGTGCCGCGATTAGGCTGAGCGCTGTTGGGGTGAAAGATGCCGGGGTCAAAAAATGGGTAGCTCGCCAGTGCCAGAATCTCCCCGGTGTTGACATCCAGCACGATCGCCCCTGCCCCCGGCGAAATCCCCGGTCCCGCCCAGTTCGGCTCAGCATAATTATAGGCATCGGCGAGTGCCTGGGCGACAATCTTCTGTAAGTCCCAGTCAATTGTCAGGGAAACTGAGCGTGGATCGCTGCCAGCTCTTCCTGCCAGTTCACGCAGGATTATGCCCCCCGGCGCGATAATACGCAAAACACGCTCGGCCTCTCCGCTGAGTTCGGATTCATATTGTTGTTCGATACCGGCTTGCCCGATCAGGTCGGTTTCGCTGTAGCCCCGACTGCGCCACAAGGCAACATCTTCCGCTGGAATCTGGGCGACGTACCCGGTGATATGCGCTGCCGCACCATGCCCGGCATAGCGCCGTATCGGGTACTCAAAACGGGCCACACCGCAGGTCGAGTCGAGTTCCTGACCGCGCTGGGCGTCGGTATCGCGGTCAATATCACCCACGTAAAAGATCGTTTCCAGGTTATTCTGGTTAAAGAGGGCTTCAAGGTCGCGGCGCTGGCGCATCAGTGCCTCGGCCAGCAGGTCAAGACAGTCGTCAATGTTCGACATTTTTTCCTGGGCGACATACAGCGAAACCACGGTGCCATTTTCCTCAACCAGCAGTTGGCCGTTACGGTCATAAATGTTGCCCCGCGGCTCGCGGCGAGAAATCACCCGCAGTTCCGCTCCGGCGGCCAATCCATCGAAAATATCCATGCTCGACCAGGCGACACCCCACCCGCCCGGCTGTTGAATCAGGCGTATGATTCTCCCGTTGTCGGTAATCGTGCCGAAAACGGGCGATACCAGTGTGACATCATAAGTGATGGCAGCGGAAGCCCCCTGTATGCTCGTATCCTGGATCGTGAAGCTGAGGTCAGTCAGGCTGATCGCGGTGGTCGTCGTCCGGTAGATTTCCTGGAAGACGGCAAGTGAGGTCGCGTCCTTGCTCGGCTGGCTGAGCTGGTTATACATCGTGGCGTAGTCCTGGGTTTTCCAGGCTGCCAGAAAGGTAGTCACCACATCCGCTGGGCCGCTACTCGGTTGCGCCAGAATCGGCACGACAGCGCCTTCTGACGACGTCCCACCAAGCCCGATAGTGCCGCACGCGGTCAAGCCGGCTAGTAAGACGCCCCATATCACCAACTGTATCCATTGTCGCATTTTGTTTTGCTCGATCACACCCATAGTCAGCAACGTTCTATACTAACGCCCGTTCCAACCGGAGTCCAGTGAGTGTCTATAGAGAAAACATAGCGGGGAAGGGGGTGATGCTTGTTGGGAGAACTGTGCCGGGCAGTGAGTTGAAGTTCACTTCCCGACACAGGTACGCCTGGATTTCAGTTAGCCACCCGCAGTCACATCTAGCAGTATGTCGCGGGCGTTGAGCGGCTGTACCGGGCGGGCATTCAGCGGATAAATGGTGGCAAAGGCTTCGATCTGTGCGGCAGAAATCTCAACCGGCGTATCCAGCAGCAGCCAGCGTACACCCTCAGAACAAGGCGGTGTCGTGAGCGAGCCGGTATAGGTTAAGAACGTTTTCGCTTCCGGGAGCATGTGGAAGGCGCTCACCATGAAGTCCGTTTTATGTGCCTCTTCGGTTTCTTCGGTAGGCAGGTTTGCGAATACATCGGCAAACGCCGGGTTATCCTCTTCACCTGGTATCAGTAGAACACCGACCACCGCGAGATTGTTGCTGTCATCACGGTGAACAAAGTGAGCCTCCATCGGCACCGGTGATCCGAAGACGGTGTGTTCGCTCGGATGATGGAAGTGGAACTGTTCCAGTCTGTAAGTAACGCCACCGTACTCAATGCTGCTGCCGGGATCATAGTCTACCTGGATACTGTGGCCGGTGTTTCTGATATTCATAACCGATTCGCCATAGTTAAAGGTAATGTCCGTCATATCCAGACCATAGGCCGCGTTAATGTCAATCGGAGACTGGGTTTTACCTTTGCCGCATAGCTCATAGGTTTCCAGTTCCCCCCAATGTTCCGGGCCATGTTCTCCCTCATAGGTAAATTCTGGGCCGTGTCCCTGGGCAAAAACCGAGGTCACGCTCAGAAACGACGCCAGTAGTAAAACCAGTAGCGGCAAAAAGCGGTACTTTGTATTCATGATCCCTCCAAATTTGTGCTGCGACTCGCATGCATAAATTAATCTCACCTGAATCATAAGATGAGGCGAATTTATCACATGCGATTGGCAGCGGTGCGATAGCCTAACCATATAGGCGGTTTGCAATGTGCGCAATCGAATTCGGGGGAAATGTTACCGTATTGTTATATTGCATTCGGACGACTTGACCGAAGGCTACTGCGCTTCACCCCATTGAGGGTATACCCACGCTGTCCACCAGTCCGGGAACTGATTTACCGGGTCGTGGTTGCCCAGCCCGTCCACATCTATGAGGCGGGGAGAACAGTCGTTATCCAGGTAGACGACTCTGCTGCCATCCCCCGTGAAGGCAACATCTCCTATCGGGCAGTTATCCAGAACCGCAGGTTCCAGCGTGACTAGACGGCTAATATCGCCACCCTCACGGGGGATGAGCCAGATTTCGCGGGCAATTCGGCCATCGGACTGTCGCTCGAAATGTACCGCCGAAACCAGCCAAAGACTATCCCGTGACCACTGCGGGGACATGATGCAACCGTTTTCACCGTTCCGGCTTGTCCATAAGGTAATCAGCCGGTTATCTTTCATATTTAGGAGTAGGAGGTTGCAACCACTGTGGCAGGCGACCCACTCACCGTCGGGACTCCAGGCGGGGTTGATGTCGTTGTTGACGTGTGGGAGCGGTTGGAGGTCGCTGCCATTGGCATTGACGACATACAGGTGACTTTCCGAGTCTGGGTCGGCGGTACGTTCTCGCGCTGAAAAGACGATTCTCGCTCCATCGGGACTCCAGGTTGGCGCATCAAAGTGCCAGTCATATTCCATGAGGATGCGGTCAGTCACCTGGTTGTTGTCCGGCGTAAAGATGCAGATGCCTTCTCCCTGTCCGTCCGGCACAAACTCACATGGCATGACTTTACGCGTGCCGGGCGGGCGCACGATGATCGTCTGGACCCTGGCAACCGCCTGGGGCGAGGGGGTTTCTGTGGGAAGTGGTGTTTCGGTGGCGGCCTCGGCAACCGTTGCCCCGGTTGGCATGTTGAATGGGGTTAGCGCGTCTGATTGTAGTGCCAGGAGGACGACCAGCGTCGCAACCAGGCCCAGCGCCACGATGAAAACCCAGGCAGGAATACGTCGGGTGAGCGGTTGTATCCGCTGCGTTGGGCTATCTGCGCTGTCGGTGGTACCTCTGCCGATGGTGGTTTCCGGTTCGGCGACACCGATTTTCTCGGTTCGGGAAGAGGGCCGGGTGACCGGGGCTGCATCGGGGGCGGTGGCAACCGCCTCACTGTACGCAGCTGCCAGTGCTGCGCATGATGTGTAACGCGCCTGCGGGTCACGGGCCAGTGCCTTGAGGATCACGCCGGTTACAGCATCCGAAAGCCCGGTACGCAGTTCGCCAGGCGGCGGCATCGGCGCATCTATCAACTGCATGTGGATGACGGCCATCGGTGTCTCGGCCTGGTAGGGGGTGCGCCCCGTCACCATTTCATACAGAACAACCCCCAGTGAGTACTGGTCGGTGGCTGGAGTGAGTTCTTTTTCGCCGCGGCACTGTTCGGGACTCATATACTGCGGTGTACCAACAATGCCGGTACCTGTCAGATCAACGGAACTTTCGACGATTTTGGCGATACCGAAATCGGTCAGGTAGGCGTTCCCGGCGGAATCCACCAGCACGTTGCTTGGTTTGATGTCACGGTGCAGAATGCCGTGTGCATGGGCATGGTCAAGGGCGCTGGCGATCTGTTCCAGTAGTTTGACAACTTCCGACAGCGGCAGCGCACCCTGCGTCTTAATCCGATCTGTGAGCGTGCCGCTGTCCATATAGCGCATTGCCATGTAGGAAATGCCATCATCTTCCCCATAGGCGAAAATGGGCAGAATATGCAGGTGTTCCAGTTGGGCGATGGCTTTGGCCTCGCGCTCGAAACGTGCCCGAAAAGAAGGGTCTTTAGAATATTGTTGTGGCAGAATCTTGATAGCGACAAAGCGATCCGTATTGGGATCGTGTGCCTTGTATACTGCCGCCATCCCACCCATGCCAATTTGTGAGACAATGCGATACCCGCCGAGCGTTTTGCCAATCATGCCTACCTCCCCAAAATCCTTCTCTCATTGTAGGGAGTTTCCATGCTGAATTAACCCTGCTTGCGCGGTTTGGGATATTCGTCACCGGCAGGATATGACAGGTGGCATAGGAATATTATAGAGGTGCGGTTCAGTACCCCAATTGCAGCAGGATGAACGCCAGGACAGCGACAATGCCAATCAGCAGGCCGCCATATAGCAGCAGCGCCCGCAGCACTGTGCCCTCACTGCCGCTCATGCCGACTGTACTCGCGCCGACGATAATCTTAGCTGGGGCGAGCAGGCTGGAGATTGCCGCCGCCGCAGTCTGGGTCGCCAGCACCATTGAAACGCTTAGTCCGAGCAGCCCGGCAGTATCCATTTGCAGGACGCCGAACACTGCGTTCGAGTTGGTGTTGCTGCCGGTCATGAATGCGCCGATAGACCCGATGAGCGCGGCGACAAAGGCGTATAGGCTGGCGGGAACGGCCTGGCTCAAGCCGACGGCCAGCGCCCGCGTCATGCCAGCATTCGCCATGATGGTTGCCATCGCCACCATCGTCAGGATGCCCAACGAGGGACGCACCCCTTTTTGCACAACGCCCTTCAGAATGGCACGTTCTGCGCCGGGGCGGAAGTAACCACGCCGCCGGTACAGAATGTAGGCGAGGGCTGCGCTGTAGAGCAGCACCGCACCGGTATGATTTAAGACACGAATCCCCAGGTCGGGTGTGGCCGGGGTAATCCACCCCAATGAAGTCGTAGTTTCCGGCACGCTGATTGTGACTTTGGCCTGGCCGATAGCATTCTTGATGGGAACAACGCCGGTGAGCAGTACGGCCAGTACCGCCAATGTCGCGTAACCGGCAATCGCCAGGGGGAACGATGGCCGGGGACGATCTGATGGCTTTGGTTCACCCAATTTGGGGCTGGGCTTTTCCCTGTTAAAGCGCGGCCAGCGGGCGACCCACAGGCCCACGATAAGCGCCGCCAGGCTGCCCCCCGCGGAAGCGATATTCCACAGACCGTTGGTTGCCAGAATATACTGCCCAACAGCCATCACCACCCCGATCAGGATAATGGCTGGGAAAGCCCGCCGCATCCCGCTCCAACCGCCATAAGCGAAGCCCGCCAGCAGACCACAGGTAATCGCACTCACGCCCAGCAATATCGCGGTGGGGGGTGACAAATAGGCGGCGTCCAGCCCGGTCACACCCAGCAGGGCGATGAACGATGAACCGAGCGACCCAAACGTTACCGCCCAAGCATGGCCGATGGATGGTATCACAATCGCCTTAAGTGGGCTGAGTCCCAGGCCAACCAGCAGCGGTGCAACCACCGCCGTCGGCACACCAAAACCGCCAACGCCCTGGAGGAAGGAGGTGAACACCCATCCTAACAACAATACGCGCAGGACATCATCGCCAGTTAGCCCGGTGAACCAATCTGCGATCACCTGGAGCGCCCCAGCATGGTTGACGACCAGGTAAAGCAGCAGCGCCATCCACACGATGTAGATGACGTCCAGAGTCAGCACAACCGAACGCACGTGCGCCCACACCAACACATCGCCTACTGCGCCAAATTGCAGAATTGCGATGACGAGTGCCAACAACCAACCGGTTGTCCCGGCCTTGCCACCTCCCCAGCGGAAACCAACCATCAGAATCAAGACCGCCAACGGTGGCACGGCAGCTAACAGGACATCGAGCAAAGAAGAGGGCTGCATAAGGTTATCACCTTAACTTGTAGCAATTGACAAAAAACAATCGTTATAATATAGCCTAAACGCCGGGGGAAAAGCCATGACGAAAGACAGTAAAAAATACGCTCAGGTTGCGCTATTTGGCTCAATGGGGGGCAATTGGCGCGAAACGTACATCATCCCTGTCCTGGAATCGCTGGACATCAGCTACTTTCATCCCGGTTTATCGCAGACTCCCTGGACAGAGGCGATGGGCGTGCAGGAGGTTGATGTCCTTTCCAAAGCGGAAACGGTGGTCATGGTGGTGAACGCACTGTCACCGGCTTTTGGCAGCCTGGCCGAAGCGGGCTGGATGGCGGTGGGCAGCGTGCAGCGCAACCAGACTTTCATCCTCTACATCGAGCCGCGTTACCACATCACCCCGCCGGGCTGGTACTGGCTGATTCCTGGCATGACTGGACGGCTGCGCGTGATTGAGGACTATTCTAACCGGGCGCGGTTTCTGGCAACAGAACATGCCCGGCTGCTGGCAAGCGGAGTTTCGAACCTCATCGTCGTCGAAGGTATAGACGAAATTGTCACCGTGCTGCGCCAGAAGTACAGCGCGCCTCGTGCTAAAACAGAGTGAGTTGGGAGGGGGCATCCGGGTCGTCTTCGTCCGGGACTGCGTTAGCTTCCTCCGGGAAAATCCTATCCAATTGTACGTCTTCTACGGGCAGTTCATCTTCAATAATCACTTGGGCTTGCGCATCGTAGCCCTCCGCCGGGAGCAGATCGGCTTCCTCAGCGGCGGCAGGTGGCACGGCAGTCGTGAATACCCGTATATCTTCGGCGGCGTCTGGCATGGTTTCCAGCACATCCAGTTCCGGCACGAAGTCTGAGCCGCTGTCATCTATGTGCATCGTCGCTAGGACGCGTAGTTCCGCCAGTTCGGACTCGTCAAATCCGGCCTGGTGCATCACGACCCGCAGCGATGGTTCGGTGACATGATCGTTATTGCGGATAACATGTTTATAGTGGGCGCGTAAGCATTCACGCCATTCGTCTGCGAAAATATTCTCGGCCATGTCTTACCCTACATCAAAAACCTGTTTCCATTCGGGGACATCCACCCGCAAATCATACTGGGTATGGAGCGCCTCGGACAGGGCAAAAGCTGCTTCTTCTTCTCCATGCACCAGGAATGTCCGGCGTGGCTTACGGGACGCCATCGCGCCCACCCAGGCCAACAGTTCGTTCTGGTCGGCGTGACCGCTAAAGCCATTCAGCACTTCGACCCGTGCCCGGTTAGTATACGACTCGCCAAAGATACGCACTTCGGATTCGCCATCCACCAACCGCCGTCCCAGTGTGTTCGGCGCTTGCCACCCTACCACGAGGATCGTCGTAGCCGGGTTTTCAATATTGTTCTTCAGGTGATGCAGAATCCGTCCGGCTTCCATCATGCCACTGGCGCTGATAATGATAGCCGGTTCACGCAGATGGTTAAGCTGCTTGCTGGCTTCAAGTGACCGCGTGTATTCCAGGTCGGAAAAATGGAATGGGTCGCGCTGACCATTTTCCAACATGAATTCGCGGATTTCGGCGTCGTAGCATTCAGGGTGCGAACCAAATACCGCCGTCGCGTTGGTCGCCAGTGGACTGTCTACATAGATCGGCATCCGAGGGATGCTCCCATTGGCGGCCAACTGATGAAGCGCCAGCACAAGCTGTTGGGTGCGCCCCACCGCAAAGGCCGGGATTATCACCTTGCCGCCGTGCTTATAGGTTTCATTGATTATACGTTCCAGCTCTTTTTCGGAGTCAGCATACGGTGAATGGAAGCGCCCACCATAGGTGCTTTCCATAATCAGGATATCGGCACCATCTGGTGGATGTGGGTCGCGAATGATCGGCAAACCGACCCGGCCAATATCGCCGCTGAAGACCAACCGCGTGTCCCGACTGGTATCGTAATCCTCAATATTCAGCACCACCGTTGCGCTGCCCAGCATGTGTCCGGCGTCCAGAAAAGTCAGACTCACGCCCGGTGCGATCATCTTCGGGCGGTTATAGCCCTGCGAGATGAAGTAGTCCAGGCTGGCGAGAGCATCCTGCTGGGTGTAGATCGGCTCTATCGGCGGCTCACCGCGTTTTTTGTGCTTCTTGTTGACGTATTCCACGTCACGTTCCTGGATATGGCCGCTGTCAAGGAGCATTACGGAACACAGGTCGCGGGTCGCATGGGTGCAGATGATGTCTCCCCGGAAACCACTTTTCACCAGGTTGGGGAGATTGCCGGAGTGGTCAATATGTGCATGGGAGAGTACCACGAGGTCAATAGTGGCCGCATCAAACGGGAGTTTCTGGTTGCGTTCGTAAGCCTCACTGCGCTTGCCCTGGAAGAGTCCACAGTCCAGAAGAATGCGTTTTCCATTGATCTCAACCAGGTGCTGTGAACCGGTGACGGTGCGGGCCGCGCCCATAAATGACAGTCTCATAATCGCCTGCTTTTTTCCTTCAGATACTTCCTATTGTAACCCGAAGTTGATTGGCTCGCCTGTGCCTGTGTCGAGCGACAGCCAGATTGCGGCGTTGCTGGTTGGCACGATGAAACCCAGGTATCCCCAGGTTTGTCCGCCCATGTAAACATCCGGCGTGAATACGGGATCCAGGTTCAAGGACGCCGCCGGAGTATAGACTTCGCCAGTGTTGCTGCGCAGTGTAAAGGCGCTGGTTGCCGGGGTACAGTTGTCGCCGCCGGAACACACGAGGAGCATTTCAAAGATGACCCAATTGTGATTGGCCGGTGTAGTCGGGACGCTGCCTGCCAGTTCCCGAAGAAGCGTTTCGCCGGGTCGGGTGGCTTCCAGCACACGAAGCTCGCCGCCGCCTATATCGCGGGCAGTCCCCACTGCGACGACGTCCACGACGCTCAATGTTGGTGCCGGCAACGCAGATGTAGCTGGTATGGGCGATGATGCGGGAATGGTTGGTGCTGGGATAGTCGCGATGATTGTCGGTGGCGGTGGCAGGGTAGGCTGTGGGACGACGTTGGCCGGGGACGGCTTCACGACTAAAGTGGCTGGTGATGTGGGCTGCACGAGAGAGGCAACGGTAGGGAACACTTCTGCCGATGGTGCAACGATGGTCTCCGGCCCATCAGCCGGTGTATCGGTGATGGTTGGGCTGGGTATCACTTCGGTCTGCGTTGCGCTGGGCGGCAGTTCGGTGTTGAGCGGAATTGCGCCACTCACCTGGGGTGGTTCGGTGATGGTTGGCAGCGGAGAGGCTGTCAGCGTGGGGAGTTCGGCCAGCGTGGGCAGTCCGGCGGATTCTAGGCCGCTGTCACCACTGCCACTACCGATCAGTACGATGATGCCCGCCGTAACCACTACGACAACAATCACCACCAGGGGCAGCAGCCAGCCTCGCCGCCGTGCTGGCACGAGTTTCTGCAATCGTTGATTATAGCGTTCATTCTCTGGTGATAGTCGCGCCGCTCGTTGTGCCGCCTGCACGCGTTGTTCAGGGGTCTCCGCCGTGAAGGACAGCATATACCAGGCTTCGGCATTCTTTGGATTCTGCTTGAGAAATGCTTGTAACTGTATTCTTGCCTCACCGTAGTTGCGTTGGCGAATGCTGGCAGCGATCTTATTTAATGACGCACGACCATCCATAACAAAACAGCCTCAATTCGGATTACCGGGGACAAATCTCCCGGCTACGGTTAGCTATTCACCTATCCATCCATGTGCCTCGCCAGGCAACCAGGGAGAAGTCACCTTATCAGGGTGCACAGGAGCAGGCAAATAGAGATATGCTAAAGGATACCATGAACCCTTGAATTTTGGACGATAAAACACCCATCGGGCCGCGGCAGGGCGATAGGTGTCAGGAAAATCATTGTGTTTGGATTGTCGTTAATGAATTCCGGCTAAATGGCGTAGTTGAGACAGGTGCATGATGAGCCAGTCCTGTAACTCAATCGTCTTGATGTTGATGGCTGAGAGTGCCTCAGCATTCAGGGGAAGTTCCACCGGGAGGTATTCGCCTCGTGACGGGTCATTGAATTCCGGCCCGTTTCGCAGGTCAAGGTTATAATCCAATAACCGGCAGATGAAGAAGTGTTCTTCCAGGTTTTTACCGGCCTTTTTGTGTTCCAGCACGAATCCAGTTTCGATGACATCAACCGTCGCGCCCAGCTCTTCGCAAAGTTCGCGGTGCAGTGCATCAAGCAGATGGAGGTCATGTTGTTCGACCCCGCCGCCAGGTGCGACCCAGTAGGGCGTTTTGCCGGGTTTGACTCGCTTGATGAACATCAAAGTCCCTCGATCCGTGAGCAGAATCGCACGGACACGCTGGATCGTCGGGCTGGCTGGCGGTTTTTCAAGCATTGTCGGCATCATAGCAAGTAGCTTCCACATATCTCCTGGCAAAACGGTGGGTACTATAGCAGACAATTATGAACCGTCAAGCGTGAAAAGTTTAATTTCGGATTAAGATCCGTGCCTCTTGAATACCCTCTCCGGCCCTGGAGTTGTGACGGAATACTCTTCTATTCATCATACCATCAGAACAACCTTGAAGATCAGTAAATATGGGCGGTTGTGTAAAATTGCACAAATGCTTTGCTTATGTAATATCATAAATACTCACACTATAATATAAAAACACAGAGAAACCTTAACTGCTATTTGCAGCTAATGGTCTGATGTGGAGAGCATTATCGTGGGGGTGGACCGTGTTTTCACCCCATTTAATACTCACTGAGGAGGAGTAAGATCGTGTATAAAAAAACATTGTTTGCTTTGTTTGTCATGTTGATTGCGGCCTTAGCCATCAGCCCGGCACTAGCGATTACGGACGGTGAACTGGATGGGAACGGTCACCCCTATGTAGGGTTAATGGTGGCGCAAGATGCGGATGGAAACCCACTGTGGCGCTGCTCCGGCACGCTGCTTTCCCCGACTCTGTTTCTGACGGCGGGACACTGCACCGAAGCCCCGGCGGCACATGTCGAAATCTGGTTCGATGCCGATGTCGAATCCGGTATCCCCGCGAATGGATACCCCTTCACCGGTGACGTGGGCGGTACTCCCTACACTCATCCGGATTTTTACACTGCCCCATTCTTTGTCAATGATCTGGGTGTGGTCGTATTGGATGTGGCCTATCCGATGTCTACTTACGGCGTACTGCCTCAACTGGATGAGCTGGATCGTATGAAGACTCGCCGTGGCCGCCAGGATGTCACCTTTACCGCTGTGGGCTATGGCCTGCAGGAAAGTTTCCCGGATGCGGCTTCATGGCAGGAGAACAACGTCCGTGTTCGTATGGTTGCTCATCCGCACCTGCTCCAGATCAACGTACCGGGCTTTACCGGTGACTTCTCCATCCTGCTTTCCAACAATGCGCACACCGGCGGTACCTGCTTCGGTGATTCGGGTGGCCCGAACTTCATCGGCACTTCCAATGTGGTCGGCGGTGTGACTTCTTTCGGCATCAACGGCAATTGCGCCGGGACTGGCGGCGTCTATCGCGTAGATCGTGCCGATGATCTGAACTGGCTGTACGGGACATTTGGCGCTCATCTGCCCTAATTATAGTACGTAATACCAGACAACATGGCGAGACTTCGTTGGTGAAGTCTCGCTTTTTGTTTGGGTGCAACCGGGAGGAAAGGCACAGGTTGTTTCATGATCCTGGCGATATTGGAAAGCGATAGAGGGATAAATCGGCTGGCATCCGGCGCGGCAAACTGTTAAAGTCAGAGTGGTTTTCAGTCAGCAGAATCAGGACAAACACGGTGAATGATTTGCGACAGGGCGGGATTGCCGTTCTGGATTTTGGTTCACAATATACCCAATTGATTGCCCGGCGCGTCCGCGAGCAAGGTGTGTATGCCGAAGTCTTTCCGTTTTACGCTCCACCGGAGGCGATCAACCAGCACCATCCGGCGGGGTACATCCTTTCTGGCGGGCCAAACAGTGTGTATGAACCCGGCGCGCCACAGCTTCCAACGCATATTCTCGCAAGTGCCAAGCCGGTACTCGGCATCTGTTATGGGATGCAGGCGCTGACCCAGGCATTGGGCGGGCGCGTTGCGCCGTCACATGCCAGAGAATACGGCTCGGCGCAGTTAGTTCACGGCGGAGACAGCCCGCTTCTGGACGGCCTGCCGTCGCAGATGTCCGTATGGATGTCGCATGGCGACCGGATTGAGCAGCCACCGCCGGGATTCGCACCACTGGCGGAGTCGGGCAATTCTCCCTATGCGGTAATGGGTGATGTTAAACGCGGATTGTACGGCGTGCAGTTCCACCCGGAGGTAGCCCACACACCCCAGGGGGCGGCGCTGCTGCACAATTTCCTGCTAAATGTATGTGGCTGTACGGCTGGCTGGTCGCCAGCGGCCTTCATTGAGGATGCGGTGGCGGCGATTCGCGAACAAGTCGGTAATGAACGCGTGCTGCTCGGCTTGAGTGGCGGGGTGGACTCGGCAGTGGCGGCGGCACTTATCCACCGGGCAATAGGTGACCAGCTTGTGGCGATCTTCGTGAACACTGGCTTGCTGCGCAAAAACGAACCGGAGGAAGTGGTGCAGGTTTTCCAGGGGGAACAGGGGATACATCTGATTGCGGTAGATGCCACTGAATCCTTTCTGAGTGAGCTCCAGGGCGTAACCGAGCCGGAAATGAAGCGTAAGCTCATCGGCAGGTTGTTTATTGAGACCTTTGCTGATGCCGCTCGCCGGTTTGAAGGTGTGCGTTTTCTGGCACAGGGGACAATTTACCCGGATGTGATCGAAAGCGCGGCCAGCAGCGGGCAATCGAAGAACATCAAAAGCCATCACAATGTCGGCGGCTTGCCGGATGACCTGCAATTCACGCTGGTCGAGCCGCTGCGCGACCTCTTCAAGGATGAGGTGCGCCAGATCGGTACAGCATTAGGTCTGCCGGAGTCGCTCGTGTGGCGGCAGCCCTTCCCGGGGCCGGGGCTGGCGGTGCGCTGCCTGGGCAACCTGACATGGGAACGCCTGGAGACGCTGCGCGAAGCCGATGCGATTTTCACTGATGAACTGGCGCAAGCAGGGCTGCTGCGGCGGGGGACGGCACAGGCCTTCGCGGTGCTGCTCCCCGTAAAGAGTGTGGGCGTGATGGGTGACAACCGCACCTATGAGGAGGTCGTTGCGCTGCGTGCCGTAACTACCGACGATTTCATGACAGCGGATTGGGCGCGGCTGCCTGCCGATCTGCTGGCACGGGCGAGCAGTCGCATCGTCAACGAGGTGCGCGGCGTCAACCGAGTCGTCTACGACATCACCAGCAAACCGCCTGGCACGATTGAATGGGAATGAGAAGCGGTACAACGTGCGGATGTCTTAGGCTGATTAAGAAGCGTCAATCGGGCTTTGCGCGTGCCTTGATTGCCTAATGTTGTGAATTTTCTTACAAACTATCGCAAATCGCACTCAATGTTATACTGATAAAAATTAGTTCAGTGGAATCTGTATCTATGAGCGACCTGGTGGGACATCAACTCGGCCAATACGCAGTGACCGCCCAAATTGGCAAGGGCGGGATGGCAACAGTTTATCTGGCGACCCAGGCTTCAATGAAACGCGATGTTGCCATTAAGGTGCTGCCACGCACCCTGACTCATGAAGAGCGATTTTTAGAGCGGTTCTACCGCGAAGTGGAAATTGTCGCCAGTTTGCAGCATCCCCACATCCTGCCGGTATATGATTTCGGGGAATATGATGGGACGCCATATATCGTCATGGCCTACATGAGTGGTGGTACGCTGGCCGATCTCATCAGTCAGGGACCAATGGACCCCGACGAAACTATCCGCATTGTCCAGGAGATGGCCGATGCGCTCGACTACGCCCACGGCAAAGGCGTCATCCACCGCGATTTCAAGCCGAATAACGTCCTGTTGGATGAAAAGCACAATACCTACCTGACTGACTTCGGTCTCGCCAAAGTCAGTGAGTCATCGTCGCACCTCACCGGGACGGGTATCCTGGGTACACCCAGTTACATGGCGCCCGAACAGGCCGAACCCGGCGCACTGTCGCCATCGGCGGATGTGTATGCCCTGGGTGTGACGATTTTCCAGATGTTGACCGGTCATGTTCCGTACGATGCCCCCACACCATTAGGCGTGATTATGGCCCATGTAACCAAACCTATCCCCGATATTCACCGGATGCGGCCAGGACTGCCGGAAGAAACTCAGGATGTGATTGATCGCTCAATGGCGAAGGCGGCAGAAAGCCGCTTCCCAACGCCAGGTGCGCTCTCCAACGCCTTGGCCTATGCCCTGAAAGCCGCTGCTAAAGAATTGAGCGGTATTGTCGCTGAACCCCATAACACTGCACTTTTGATGACCAACATGATCGGGCAGGTCATCTTTCTCGACCAACCCTGTTTGCGGCTGCTCAAACGGCGGCAAAGCGACGCCCGCGCCATCATTGGCAAACCGCTGTATGATGTGCTGGGTATCCCCCGTGAACAGGCCAACGCACTTATACAACAAATCGGCAAGCACGGCCAGATGGATCGGCAAAGTCTCGATATTCAAGTTGACAGCGGAGCAGTTATCAGTGTGTGGTGCAGTGCTACCGCCACCCGCGATGATAAGGGTGCGTTTGTTGGTGCTGATATTACCTTGCAACCGGTTATGGGGGACATTCGCGCTGCCAGCGATTCGAGTACCGCTCTGAACACGATGGATACTACCGAAGAAACCTTCCTCCAGACCTATTTCATCAAACAGATGACCGCGCTGCGGACGGCAGTGGTGCAGCTTGGCGGCCCACGCCTGGGGCGCAACCTTGACCGCATCATCAATGAAACTGCAGAGCGCAATGTCTGGCCGGTACACATGAGCGACGGCCAAATCCAGGTGGATATGCAGGCCGCTGAAGTGGATGTCTACCGGGCGCTGCTGGCGAAAGGGATCGCTTATGGCGTGACGCTGGTTGGCAAGAAGATGATTATGAAGGGACTGCAAGCAGTAGACAAGCAGCTTGACGATCATCTACTCAATTTTGTGGAAGAACTCCGCCTCTACGACTTATTCGACGCCTTGTAAGCCTGGAGCGGGGTATTTTTCAGGGGAATCTATCCCTAAAAAGAGTGTTTTTAGCTTGTGAGAGGGAGAAAACAGAAATGGATTTATCATCGCTCAACCTTGTTCTGGATTTCGTGCTTGTTGTCGCTTCGTTATGGATGGTCATCGTAGTGCGCGGTATCGGTGGTATCGTCGGTAGGTCACTGAATCTGATCGTTGCCGGCGCTATCGTACTGGGGTTCGCTCACCTGGTAGCGACTTTCGGCGGGCCAGGCCAATTGGGGATATTTGACGGAGTAACCAACAACTTCGTCCACCGCCTGATCGTGCTGATCGGGTTTGTGCTGGTGGTCTTTGGCTTCCGCCAGATTCGCGCCATCAAAGAGTAACCCCTGTCTATCACCCCAGCTATATCTGAAGCCCGGTCGCACCACCGGGCTTTTTCAGATCATCGTACGCACAAGCCTCAGGAATTACCCTTGCCTTGCCCCCGATTGCCTCCGGGGTTGTTGTTCCCATTATTGTTCCCTTGTCCCGCATTGTTCCCACCCGGATTTGTGCCCTGGCTATCGCTACCACACCGCCTCCGCCATCCGGAGGCCGGCGCCCATTCCGGCGGAGGATTATTACAGGTGCCGTCATCATACCAGGCAGATGCGGTGACAGAATTGGCGTTTGGCGTGTCCGCTAAAGTGTCCTCCCCGGCGAACATCTCGGTTGCTTCTGGCGCTGGCGTTTCGGCGATTTCGGTGGTGACTTCTGGTGTCGGCGTTTCGGTGGTTTCGATGGTCACTTCTGGCCCCGGCGTTTCGGTAATCATGATGATGTCGGAACGCGGAGTCGCTGTTTCAACCAAACCCGGCGACACTTGCCCGCTAAAAATCCACATCGCAACGAGCACAATGACAGCGATCAGAATACCCACAACGATCGGCAGATGAGCACTGATCCAGTTCGGCGCTGAACCCGGTACAGGCGGTGTGTCAAAAGCCTCCAACATGCGCCGCCGGATACCATCTACCGCCGCCGGACGCAGATGCGCATGGGGCGCATTTTGCAGTCGTTCGATCAGTGCCTGTTCTTCTGAAGTAAACTGTTCGCCGTTCATCACTCTTCTCCCCGCAGATAACTACGGGATTTGCCGTGCTTGCCCAGGGCTTTCGCCAGCGCCTGGAGCGCCCGGTGCTGCATAACCCGAATAGCGGCCTCGCTCTTGTGCATTATCTTGGCTACCTGGGCATGTGGCATCTGGTGCATAAACCGCAGGATCAGCAGTGTTTGGTAATCTTCCGAAAGTGTGCGCAGCGCTTCCCGCAACCGGGCACGCTCCTCGTGTTTAGCAATCGTGCCAAAGGGGTCGGTATCATCTGACACCTGATTTTCCGAAAGCTCACCTTCGATTACATGTTTTTTGCTACGGTAGTAGTCAGCTATACGGGATGCGGCAATACGATACAGCCACGCGCCAAGCGGCGCACCGATATACTGGTAAGTTGGTAGCCCGGTTACCATGCGAACGAAAACTTCAGCCGTCAAGTCCTCGGCCACCTGGTCAGACTCCACCCGGTAGCTGATATAGTTAAAGATCGGCTGCACATAGGCTTCGTAAAGAGTGCCGATGGCCTCCTTATCGCCTTGTTGGGCCTGCTGGATAAGCTGGTATTCATCAGGGCGTGGTTGCATAATTGTATTATGCCTTAGTTGGCCGCAGTTGACATCTCTTTCCCCATACCAAACGTCAGAATTGCGCTTCTGCCCATTAAACCGCCAATCTGAGCTGAATGTTACCATCATGGGAAAATCCGTTAGCGATCCGCCGTGAATTCTGCGTATGACCCGGAACAGAGCGAGGAGACCCACGGCCTCCCCGCTGCATTGATACTGTTAAATTGCTAATTACGGCGCACAGTGCAGGGTAGACTGTGGTTGGCTTTTACCTGGATGCCCGATTTGCTGGTCGGCTTCCAGTGTAACTGTTCCGCCGCCGTTATACTGGATTTCCATCGTGCCACCGCCCTCAAGTTGCACGACACCGGACTCAATCACTTCATAACCGACAATCAGACGGTACTCGGTTGGTGCTGCCATATCGCCTTCAGTGGACTCGCCCATATTGGTGATGGTAAAGACCGCCACCCCGCCCATACACATGCCGGTTACTTGCAGGCTTGAGCAGTCCAGACGGTCTGGATTGCTGTTCTGGCACTGCGGTGGTACACCGGGTACAGGCTCTTCCGTTGGTACAGGCTCTTCTGTTGGCACAGGCTCTTCCGTCGGTACAGGCTCTTCTGTCGCCTGATAACAGGCGATGCTAAGAACGATGTCGTTGTTACCAACGATGAGGGTCAGGTCCCCCGGCAATTCATATTGCAGGAAGAAAGTCTCATTGTTGAGTAGGCTAACCATACCCGATTCTACTGTTCCAAAGGCGTCTATGACCTCGAATGCCACTGGCTCGACCATATCGTCGCCAAGATTGGTGATGGCAAATGTGCTCAGCCCTTCTATGTTGCAATAGGCATCAGCAAATAGGTTAGGCGTGGCATCCGGCGTCGGTTCCTCTGTCGGAACTGGTTCGGTACTGCACTCCGCCCTGGCTATGACCAACCCACCGTCAATTGTGAGTGTCAGGTTATCGGGCATAGGATAGCTGAGCGTGATGGACTCTCCGCCGAGAAGAAACACTGAGCCAAAGTCAATTAGGCCGGCAGTATCCGACACGACCTCGTAATCTACCGGGTCTACCATGTCGCCGCCAGAGTTGGTGATAACAAAGTAAGTTGATCCATCCTCCGCGCAGAAGCCGTCCGCAGCCAATATCGGGGGGTCTCCAACCGGCGGTTCTTCTGTCACCGGGGCGCAGTTCGTCGTGAGGACAAGCAGGCCATCCGCGACGATGAGGGTTAGCCCGTCATAACCATTCACATAGTCTAGGAGAAGACTCTCGTCACTGGCTAATAAGAAATTGCCCTCATCAAGTGTTGTGTTGCTATCATCCATAACAACGTAGGGCAGGGTATTCATCATATCACCACCGGTATTGGTGACAATGAAGTGGATAAAGCCGTCCGAACAATAACCGTCACCTATCAGAGTGAATTGATCCAGTGGGGTTGGTTCTTCAGTAGGAACAGGTTCTTCAGTAGGTACCGGCTCCTGAACCGGCGCACAGTGCAGTGTTGTCCGGGGATGGCTGTTACCCGGATGACCGATTTGCTGATCGGTTTCCAGTGTGACGGTCCCGCCGCCCGTATAGGTGATTTCCATCGTACTATCGCCATCAAGCAGGACGATGCCGTCTTCGACCACGATGCCATCCACGACCAGACGGTATTCAGTACCAGAAACCATATCACCATCGCCCGGTTCCCCGGTGTTCCTGATGGTAAAAACTGCCGCGTTGCCGTCACAGATACCACTGACTTCCAGGCTAGAACAGTCGAGCCGGTCTGGATTATTCTTCTGGCACGCCAACTGGATGTTACTGCTATTAACCAGTGGTTCCGGGGTAGGCTGACGCTGTCCGTTGCCCCCCTGGTTATTTCCATGTCCCTGGCCGGGGTTATTCACCTGGCCGGGTGCATTGTCCCGCCCATGATCGCCATTATTACCGTTGTTACCATTATTGCCGTTACCCTGCGAGAGAATAGGGCCAGCAGCCAGCAAAGCAACCAGGCAAATCATGAGTGCGATGAGCAGTCGCCTAAGAAAAGTACGTGTATGCATCGCGTTAACCTCCATTATGCGGATATCAACTGAACGGGGTATCATCGCCCCTTATCAATGGAGAAAACGTTGATGCGTATTGCATGTTACGCTGAAAAATCCAATGTATGCGAATTATTACCACTTCTGGTACAGAAGTCCCGTAGGGTCTGGGCTGATTGGTCGTTTCTCTCACAAAATTCCCCACTTCAAGTTGTATGTAACATTGCCTTGTGCAGCACGTTTTTATGGATACGACGACCGGATAACGGATACTCATTATCGAGCAGAGATGAACCATGCGGTTGTCATCTATATGGACCAACGGACTTAAGGGAGAATTCCAACTCATGAAGCACAATGCCTGTAAAAAGATCGGCGTAATCCTGTTATCGGTCGTGCTGTTGTTGACAACAGTGCCCATTTTCGCTCAAAGTATCCCGACAGGATCGGGACCAGAAATAGTTGTTACCGGTTCACTCTCCTTCAGTAACGGCGACATCATGGTAGCTGGGTATATTCTTGCCCCCGCCGGAGGATTTATCCCTTCAGCGTATACTGAGGGCGATGTCGTCATTGTCACCGGAATTCTGTTGCCGGATGGCCTCACGATCCAAGTGACTGAGCTGCTGCTGGTAACAGATACGGATGAGGACGGTGTGGATGACACGATTGACAATTGTCCTAATGTCGCCAACGCCGATCAGCTTGATACGGATAGCGATGGTGTGGGCGATGCCTGTGATCCGGACAATCTGGATACCGACATAGATGGTATTGTGGACAGCCTGGATAACTGCCCGCTCGTTGCCAATGCCGACCAACTCGACAGTGATGGCGACGGTGTGGGCGATGTCTGTGACCCGGACAACCTGGATACCGATATGGATGGTATTGTGGATAGCCTCGATAACTGCCCGCTTGTCGCCAATGCCGACCAACTCGACAGTGATGGCGATGGTGTGGGCGATGCCTGTGATCCGGACAATCTGGATACCGATATGGATGGTATTGTGGATAGCCTCGATAACTGCCCGCTTGTCGCCAATGCCGACCAACTCGACAGTGATGGCGATGGTGTGGGCGATGCCTGTGATACGATTGATGCTGATGCCTGCAAAGCCCCTGGACATCCGACTGCGACTCGCCTCGCGAATTCATTCGGCGTGGACTACAGCGTGGTCATCGGGATGTTCTGTGATGGGTTTGGTTTTGGGGAAATCGCCCGCGCGCTTGTTCTGGCCGAAACCAGTGAAGGTGAAGTAACCGCTGAAGATCTGCTGGCAAGGAAAGCATCCGGCGAAGGCTGGGGCAGTATCATCCGTGAAAGCGGGATACACCCATCCGAATTGGCACCAGGGCGCGTTGTCAAATCAAGCGATACGGATGAAGCTGATGACTCAGTCATTGAGTCCCAAAGAAACAACAACGGTAATAGTGGCAACAATGGGCAGGGCAATAGCGGGAACAACGGTAATAGTGGTAACAATGGACGGGGCAATAGCGGCAATAACGGGAATAGCGGGAACAATGGCGGTGGTAATGGGCGAGGTAACGGTAAACCTTAGCTCTAGAATGTTAACCCCCACCGGATTCCATTGATGATCTTCGGCTTCCGCCAGGTTCGTGTCATCAAAGAATAACCCCTGCCTATCACCTCGGCTATATCTGAAGCCCGGTCGCACCACCGGGCTTTTGCTTATGTTGCACCCCGGCATTCTAGGGCGAAAAAGATTTGGAACATGGGTTGAAAATGCGGATAATAGCTGCTTCTCGTAACATGTGGTGAGCGGCGTCATCGTGCGCCGTCGCTAGGTTGTATCTAATACGGATGAGGAAAATCACCATGCATATCACGATTGACCATGACTATATCACTCGCACGCTGGTTGACCTAGTACAGATCAATTCTGTGAATCCGTTGCTGGCGGCGGACGGCGCGGGGGAAGGTGAAATTGCCGAGTATATCGAAGTTGCGCTGCGGCGAATTGGCCTGGACGTGGAGACCCAGGAACCGCTGCCAGGGCGCAAGAATGTCATCGGCTTTCTACCAGGCACGGGCGGTGGGCGCTCGTTGATGCTCAATGCCCATACTGATACCGTTGGAGTTGAAGGCATGGCTGCGCCGTTTTCCGGCGAAATACGTGATAACCGGGTGTATGGGCGCGGGGCATTCGATATGAAAGCCAGTTCCGCAGCCTGCCTGGGGATGCTTAAGGCGCTGGTCGAACAGAACATTCGGCCAGGTGGTGATGTCTTCTTCACTGCTGTCATTGACGAAGAGGCGGGCAGCGCCGGTACGGAGGCGATTGTCGCTGCATATAAGGCGGATGGCGCGATTGTAACTGAACCCACCGGCTTACAGGTGTGCGGCGGCCACCGGGGTTTCTGGAATATCGAATTGGCGACTACCGGACGCGCCGCACATGGCAGTCATTATGCAGTTGGCGTGGATGCCAACACAATGATGGGGCGACTATTGGTGGAAATTGAGAAGCTGTCGCAGCATCTCGTCGCGCAGACCGGGCACCCGCTTTTAGGGCCATCGTCAGTGCATATTCCCTTAATTCAGGGTGGCACGTCGCGCTACGTGTATGCGGCGCAGTGTCGGGCGGAGCTCGAGTGGCGCAGCATTCCTGGCGAAGACCGCGACTCGATGGTGTCGACTCTTCAGGCAATTTCAGACCGGTTGCAGGCGGCAGACCCGCAGTTCAAGGCGACGATTACCCCTCTCTTCGGGCGTGATCCGTATGCCGTTGACCCAGACGCGGCCGTTGTGGGCGCGGTTTCGCGGGCGGTACGGGCAGTTCGCGGCGTTGAGCCGGTGCTTTACGGAGAAAAATGGTGGATGGATTCGGCACTCCTGGGTAGTGCTGGTATCGAGACGGTGATTATCGGCCCGACGGGAGGCGGTGCCCACGCGGCAGAAGAATGGGTCGAGCTTGACTCGGTGATGACCTTCACCTACATCCTGGCCGCCGCGACACTCGATTATTGCCGGGCCGGGTGAAGCAAGTCTCCTCTTTATCCTTTACACTGATAACAAGCTGCACAACGTTGTCAACGCGGGGTTGCACACGCACTTCTATAACTCAAACTTATTGCAAGAGATTTATATAACGTACCGGGTGATGTAACGACAGACATCTGCCCGGTACACGGCCATTGATTCGTGAATGGTTTACGAATCCGCATGTTTCTTTGTCTTACGGAAAATTAACCCGTGTTAATATTGATCTGAATCATCTCAGAATGTTGATCTTGGTTTATCTGGGCCAGAGCATACCCAAAAGCTACCGGATTCCTTGCATGGAAATATTCTACGCATCTTATCTCATTATCACGGCAATAGGCACCGTGCTGCTGGCAGTAGGTGCTTATTATGGTTGGACTCGCCGTTCAGAAACCAACGGTGCACTGTTTTTCGCGGGGATGTTGGTCGCCGGTGTCTTTGCCAATCTCATGTTTCTGGGCATGGGGCTTAGCCAATCCCACGAAGCAATCTTTTTCTTTGGCCGGGCGCGTTTTCTGGGGATCGGCGTGTTTCCCGGGCTGATGTTTTGTTTTGTGCTGGCGTATAACGGCAGGCAAACCTCCCTGAAGCTGTTTCTTCTTTTGGAAGTTATTCCAGCGCTCTCCATACTCATGTTGTGGACGGACACCCCACACGGGTTATTTTACTCATCATGGGGAACCTATTTACAAAACGGGATGATGTTTGAGAAAGTCGTATATGCTACTGGCTATTGGGTCTATATCATCTACCAGTATGCGCTGTTGATTATCGCCTTTATCATTCTTATTGTCAGTTCGTGGCAATCACGCGGGATTCACCGCCACCGATACCTGCTGGTTGCCATCGGCGCGACAATCGCTTTCGCCTTCAGTATGCCATCCACACTTGGAATCTTGCCGTTCACCTATCCCAACCTGAATCAGTTCGGCGTGCTGGTGATCGGGCTGACTCTCGCTCTGGCATTTTTTCGATTCAGGCTGTTGGATATTCGCCCCATCGCGCACAACCTTGTCATTGAAAACCTGCGTGACGGTGTGCTGGTTCTGGATAAGCGTGGGCGGATTGTAGATATTAATGCGGCTGCGGAAAAACTAATGGATTTTGCAGGGGGTGGTGGGCCGATAGGCAAATCGCTCCGCGAAGCCTTTGCCGGTCATTCTGACCTGGCAGAATGGTTGGATAGGTCGGGACAAGGCACACGGGAAATTCAGGTTGTGCGGAGCGATACCCAGATGAATTATGAATTACGAGAATCGCTTATTCGCCTTAAGACCGGCGACATTGTGGGAGAGGTTATCCTGCTGCGCGATATTACGACACAAAAAAGAGCGCGGCAGCAGGCTATAGCAGCGACCATCTCTCAAGAAAAGATGAAACTCATGAGCAGTTTCATCGCCAGTTCCTCGCATGACCTGCGCACGCCTCTCACAGTCATCAATACCAGTGTGTATCTCTTGCGCAGGACGACAGATACCACTGATCGCGACAAACGGTTGGATATCATCGAACGCCAGACTAAGCGATTAGAATGGTTCATAGAACAACTGCATGAGTTGATCGAACTCAGCCAAGATCCAAAGATGGAGATCACTGCCGTCCAGTTAAACGACTTGCAAAAAACGCTGTCACGGCGGTTGCAGATGCTGATTAACGAAAAACAAACCACCATTGATTGGCAGTTGCAGCCCGATATGCCAGCTATTCAGGCCGACGCTTCGTTGATTGCGACCGCCTTTGAGCATCTGTTGCATAATGGGCTGATCTACACCCAGGATGGTGGGAAAATCGCCATACGAAGCTACGCTACTGAGGATAACGCCGTGATTGAAGTCGAAGACAACGGTATCGGAATCGCCCCTGAGTATCACGCGGTCATTTTCGACCAGTTTTATAAAACCGATACCGCTCGAACCAGCAATGAGAGTGGTGCCGGACTGGGGCTGACCATCGTTAAGATGATCATGGATATACATAACGGCGATGTTTCGCTGACCAGCATTCCTGGTAAGGGAAGCACCTTTCGTCTGATTTTTCCGAGGGTGTAGCCTTTAGCATCCTCTATCCTAATACATCCCCTGTCGCGATATGCCCACCGCCAGCGTTGGAAGCTAAATCGAACAACATCGGTCTTGTCCCGTATGTGGCAAAGAAAGTATAAGATGTTTCAAAGTCACACCGTAATGGACAAGCCAACAGCGTTTTGTTGCATGTTCGGTGGCGATTGGGGTATTTTTAACTGGCGTTTCGCAACGTATGGGAAAGATCGGTTACGTTTCGCAAGGCCCTTTTTGAGCTGTTGGTAAAAATCGTTACAGAAGACATGACAC
This sequence comes from uncultured Chloroflexota bacterium, assembly GCA_937974245.1. Taxonomy (GTDB): domain Bacteria; phylum Chloroflexota; class Anaerolineae; order Aggregatilineales; family Phototrophicaceae; genus JACKCG01. The sequence continues at coordinate 69,235 of CALJKV010000033.1, forward strand.
AGATTAGAGAAAAACTATGAAATCAGACTTGAATGACCGGGTAGCGATAGTAACTGGGGGGGCGCATCGGGTAGGCCGAGCGATTGCGCTTGAATTGGCGCGGCTTGGCGTCCACGTCCTGGTGCATTACAACAGTTCAGCCGATGCTGCCACCGATACCGCCCGCGAGATCAAATCGTATGGTGTGGAAGCCTACACCGTCCAGGCGGATATTGGTACGCCGGAGGGGGTTGAGGTGGTTTTTGCCGCCCTGAGCGAACAGTTTGGGCGTTTGCATATCTTGGTGAACAGTGCTGCTAACTTCCAGCAGCGGGATTTGCTGGATGTCTCGCTCCAGGATTGGCAGACAACGCTCAATATCAACCTGACGGCGCCCTTCTTGCTCACCCAGGCGGCAGTGGCGGTTATGCGGCAGAATCACCCGTCAGGCGGGGTGATTGTCAACATCCTCGATAAAGGGGCGATTGCCCCCTGGCCAAAGTATCCCCACCACAGCGTGAGTAAGGCTGCGCTGCACATGCTTACCCTGGTAAGTGCCGCTAGTCTGGGGCCGGACATCCGCGTGAACGGGGTCATACCCGGGCCAGTGATGAAACCGGTGGGGGCAAGCATGAGTGACGCCGAATGGGAACGGGTCGGTCAGCGGGTGCCGCTGCGCCGCACCGGGAGCGCCGAGGACGTGGCACGAGCAGTGGCATACCTCGCCAGTGAAGATTTTATCACCGGGGCAATATTGCCGGTCAATGGTGGTGAGCATCTGGGGTAGGGGAAATCCCGAACATATGTCATTGTTTAGCGGGGCGCACGCCTCAAACTAAGCTGCGCCCCGGTTTGCGTTTCCCTCAGCTTACGGTGTCCGACGCCGGAAGAACACACCGATAATCCCCGCCACTATCGCTAGAATCGCGATAAAAATCGTGGAAAGCCCGCCATCCCCGCCACCAGATGTGTCGCCGGCAGGTGTTTCGGTGGCCGGAGCATCCGTGGGCGCGGACGGTGTCTGTGTATGGGCGGTGGTGGGTTCCGCCGTCGCGGGGGCAGTCCCTAACTGCAATCCGACCACAAGCGGGTCATGGTCGGCAGCACGGAAGGGGTCGGGCTGGTAGAAGGTATTGATCTGGTTTTCGGTTTTGTAGGCTTCAGTGTAGTCCAGCGCTGGGGCTTCGTCCGCGTTGATATGCCATTCTGCCGCACCTGTCACCTGCTGCGCCAGCGCTGTGTTCGCCAGGGCATGATCAAGGTTGCCAAACTGCCCGTAAAACACATACGAGTAACTTCCCGCGCCGACGTATTTTTCCAGCAAATTCGTATACCCAGCTGCCTCAATAGCCGTGATTGGGTCTTCTTGCATGTAACTATTCAGGTCACCCATAATGAGGAAGTCCGGGTCGCCGCTGTTGGTGGGATCGGTCATCAGCCAGGCGGTCAGCGCCTCCGCCGACTCCACACGCCCGGCGTTCCAACAGCTCTGACCGTCGCCCTTATCTCCATTGGCGCTGGCGACAGACGGGCAGCTCCCTTTGGATTTGAAGTGGTTGACCGCCAGGGTGAAACGTTCGCCGCCGCTGATTTCCGCGAAGGTCTGGACAATCGGCGGGCGTGCCAGTTGGAAAGCATCGGAGTCGTTGAGGGCAACCGCCGCGCCCACCGGCTCAACAGTGGCAGTCCGGTAGATGATGGCCGAAGTAATTAAATCAGTCCCGGTGTAATCTGGCTGGACAAAGGCGTATGTTCCCGGCGCTGTAGCCGCGTTAAGGCCGTCCACGAGGTCTTGCAGGGCGCTCTCTGTGCCGAATCCGTCATTTTCGACTTCCAGCAGGCCGATTACATCGGCATTCACGCTGATAATTGCCTGGATCGTTTTTTGCCTCTGGCGCTCGAACTCGGATTGGGTGGCCGCGCCGCGTGCGGTGGGGAATCCGCCGCCAGTACCATCACCGTTAAAGTAGTTCAGTACATTCATGCTGGCGACCCGCAGCGTCCCGCCCACATCAGGCGGTGAGCCTGGGCGCGGGTTGGCGTCCACAAATGCCACCGGGGCGGTGGGCTGGATGCGGTAGCCATCAAAGCGGTGATCTACCACCCCGGTCAACCTGGTCACGGTGAAGCCGGCCCGCAGCGGATTGGCCGCGCTCAGGCCGCCCTGCGGATAGGCCACCGGGTCGCGGTTCTGTTGGAGGTTGGCGTCATCGAGGATGACCTGCCGCCGCCAGTTCTCGTCTTGCAGGGCGATAGCCGGTTCGCCGGGCGCGACGACATTAGTCGGTTGGAACAGTCGCCCGCCCTGTGCCAGCATCACTTCGCCATGCCGCCCCAGGTTGTAGACTTCGGTGACGGTAAGTTCCTGTGGGAAAGTGACAAGCATCCCCTCGTACTGTTCCCAATCCGTGAGATCATCTAACGGCAGGGTGAGTACCACCGGCTCAACGGCCATACCGCTCGAACAAACCGTAACTTGTGTGATGTCCTTAAGTTGCGTCATCCGCGCCGAGTCGCTGGCGAATTCATCCACCTTGCCGCGCACGCGCACCACGTCACCCGCTGCCACATCCACGCCGAACTCGCGGTCAAAGACGAACAGCCCTTCGGACGTGGTCGGGTCGTTGTCCTGGTCGGTGGCCTCTTCCTGCATGAAAAACCCGCGCATCTCCACGCCTTTAAGCTGATAATCAGCAACGACGACACCCTCGATAGTGACAGTATCGCCGCGCATGGAACTGGTACTGTCGCGCCCTCGGACGGCGCTAATCAATATGGCCGGATCGCCGCAGGCGGTATCCTGCGCCATGACGCCGATACCGCCGGAGAGCAGCGCCGCCGCAGCCAGTAAAGCAACCAGAATTTTCACGATAGACTCCTCCGTAGTAGTTTGGTTGATACGCCAGGGGATTGTACCGCAGCACGCGGGGAGTTTCCCGATGGAGATCATGCCGAATCGCTGCAAGGAGTCACTTGCCGCCGTGCCGCCGCTGGCCGTATTCTGAAATGAGCGTACTACAAGCGGAGAGAACCCAAGATGCAAACCACCACTCCCACCAGCCAGGGGAAAATCGTCACTGAGGCCATGCTGGATAAGCTGCCGGAACCCGTGCGGCGCTACCTGACCTATACCGGCGTCGTCGGCCAGCCGTGGATTGATACCGTCAGGCTGAAATACAAAGGTATGTTCCGGCTGGAAAAGGATAAACCCTGGATGCCCATGCGCGCCGATCAGGTCTATATGACCAACCCGCCCGGCTTCCAGTGGAAAGCCCATTTCAGCATGTTCGGCCTGCCGCTGCTCTATGGGCAGGATACCTATAAGGACGGACAGGGTCATATGTTCGGCAAGCTGGCCGGGCTAAAGACAGTCTTTGATGTGTGCGGGCAGGAACTCCTGCAAGGCACGATGCTGCGCTACTTACAGGAGATGATGTGGTTCCCCATCGCCTATTTGAGCGACTATATCACCTGGGACGCGGTGGACAACCACGCGGCGGATGTCACCTTCACCTACGGTGAGGAGCGCGTCACCGGTCGCATGTACTTTGACGATGCTGGGCGTGCCATGAATTTCGTGGCGCAGCGTTACCGGGAAACGCAGGGGACGTTCTCGCTTGACACCTGGACTACGCCGGTATCTGAGTACAGCACGTACGCCGGGCTGCGGCTGCCTTTTTCGGGGCAGGCGACCTGGTTACTACCGGCAGGCGATCTGACCTATATCAAGTTGGAAATCGCGGAAGTCAGCTATAACGTGCCAATTCCTGCTTTCTAGTGGGCGTCAGATAGCCACCGGGCAGCCCCGCGCCGCCAGCGTATCCAACCACGAGGCAAGTGAATCACATCTGTCCATCGCATTCACAGTGAATGTTTCAGCGGGATTGGCGTACAACAATATAAAATGATATTATCATAAAATCACTCTTGTTTGCCCCCCGGTTCGGAGAAAAACGTGGATACTGATGAAACGCAAAAGATAGTCGGATTCTGTGAAAATAGTGATAAATATAATTATTTAGTTGGTATCGGCTGCCTCCCTGCAGCGATTGGGTTAGTTGTCCTGGTTAGCGCAGGAATCTTAAGACTCTTCGTGTATTTTCCATACTTTAGTGGCCTGGCTGTGGCGGGTATTATTGTAGGAACCGGAATAACTGTTGGCATTCTTATTATTCGTGATCTACCTCATGGATCTGATAAGATTGTTGGCGGCATATTTCTGGGTCTGTTGGTCGGCGCGATTTATCTCCAGTCAGCCGGCACACCGGAAAAGCCAACCCCCAGTATTCCAGATATACCCATCAGCCATGATCGATCTATCAGCTTGGGTAGTCCCGAAGTAGTCGTTAGCTTTAATCGTGATGGCGCGACAGAGATCAAGATCTTTATGCCGGAAATAGAATCTCTGGATTATTATTTTTCGTATGACGTAGCCTATATCGTTAGTGACATGGTTAATATATTTGAGTCTGTACCCAAGTCTCCTGACTGGGGTGAAACTATCCGCGACCCCGCAATGCGCAGCTTTTCCCCCTGGTTTACCGTGTCCGTGCCACTAAATGACTCTCATCGCAACCGGTTTGTGGATATTAACGCAGCGATGAATGTCACATTCCCGGTTTCCAGTTCCGCCATTGCCTTTGAAGAGAAGACACAAACTCTCTCACGAACTTTCCGGCTATACATCGTCTCTCCCGAAGATATGGATGGATTGGAAGACTCAGGGTTCTCGGCCTTATTCCGAGGGCCTGTAACAATCCTTGCAGCGGTCAGCGGGCTGCTATTACTCATCTGGGGATTGGTTGCTGCCTATCGAAATCAATGGAGGGGAATATGGTGTCCCAAATTATATCGTGTCCAGAAGGGTTTCCAGCTGTTTGACACCATAGATATGAATCGATATTTATCGTTATACCTGCCCCTGGGAGCTTATGTATGGATAACCAATGCCACGGACATTTCGAATGAGGAATGGAAACCATCGAATTTCTCATTTGAGTGCCACGATGTTATTGTGACCTGTAATGGGCAATTACTTGAAAATGGTCGAGCGTTTGGGTCGTATCTGCAAAAAGCGTTCCTTGAAGGATTGGAATTAAGGATTGAAGTATCTCGTAACAAGCAATTGTACGAAGTTGTCTGGATAGATGAAAACCAGGCGCGAAAAATCAAGGAAAAGAGGGTGAAGAATTCAGGACAAAAGACGCTAGAATGACCTGGTCACGGCCCGAAAGGCACGACGCAAATCTAGCTGTACACCAGGCAGCCCCGCGCCGCCAACGTATCCAACCACGATGGCGGGCGGGTTAATTCGTGATTCCAGCGCAGGTCGAGTTTCTCCAGATTGGGCAGTTCCGCGATGGAGTCCGGCAGGGTCGTGAGCCGGTTGCCACGCAGGTCGAGGTGACGCAACCCCTCTAACCCTCCGACAGCCGGGGGTAAGGCTTTCAACTGGCAGCCCCGCAGCGAGAGCAGGCGCAGGTCGGCTAACCTGCCAATACTGTCAGGTAGTATTGAAAGCGGCGTCTGGTCAAGGTGCAGTTCGCGCAGATTGACCAGCATCCCGATTGAATCCGGCAAGGTCGCCAGCGGATTCCGATACGCCCGCAGTTCAACGAGTCCGATCATACGCCCCAGGTCATCGGGAAGTGCAGTCAGGCGATTGTCGGTCACATTCAGGTAGCGCAGCCGCGTCAGGTTGGTCAGCGTTGCTGGTAGTCGTTCAACGCTGTTGTCGCTCAAATAAAGGAAATCGGTAAGTGCCGGAAGATGCCCCAGGGCGTCGGGCAGCACTGCAATCCGGTTGTGGCCGATGTCCAGCATCCGCAGCCTGTCGAGCCGCTCGACTTGCCTCGAAAGTGTCCTTAGCTGGTTGGCCGAGACATTCAGGCTTTCCAACCCCGTGAGTGACCACAACCAATCTGGCAGCGTTCGAATCGCATTGTCATAAGCGCTCAGGTGCGCCAAGTCAGCCCGCCCGGCAAGTGTGTTTGGTAACTCTGTCAACCCTTGCGAATCGAGGCGAATCGTGCGCATGGGAAACTTCTCACTCCATATCTGAATCTGTCCCGCTTTTTACCGGCGCAGCGACATTGTGCCAGTAGTTACGGATAAAACCGATGTTAGCGCCCACCTGGATATTATTAACGATGTTTTCAACCAGCGCATCCATAACCGTTTCGGCGGGCACATTTTCCGCCGAAACTTTCACCCTATAGGCAAAATCCAGTGTCTGAATAAACCGTTTCTGACGTTCCTTTTGATCAATCTCATTGCACCAGATGTCCAGCAGATCGCTTGCCGTATTCACGCCAACAGCCCGATAGCAGTCCATCGAAATCAGGTTTTTTTCATCCACTTCACAGACCAGTACGGCCTGATCCACCCAATCAATGAGCTGTTGGCTGTCATACCGCGTATTGATGAGCAAATCCGTTAAATCTCTTTTGGCGAGGTCGCGAACGCTTTCAATCCCCTGCTCAAACAGGCGGTCTGCCTTCCAGAAATTCAGTCCGTCGATCTTTTTGTGAACGTCAGATGGACTGAAAACACCCTTCACATTCAGATCCACCAGCGATTGAAACCGCCTGATGATCCAGTCTAGCACGATGTCCGGTGCGATCCCTGCCAGAAAGGCCACAACCATCAATGCCCGGTTGGTTTCTACACCGGAAAGACGCAACAGCCCGCCAAGTGAATAGACCGAAGCCGATTGGGTGGAGTTTTGCTCACCTCCCAGCAGCGGCCAGATCAACATGAGCAGCAGGCCAATCACCAGGATAATCACCATGCGCGCCGTTAACCGCCAGAAAAAGCCAACTGTCAGGTCGGTACGCATCCAGCGCCGGGTCAAAGTGGTGATTCCGTAAAAATACGCGCCCAGGAAAGCCCAGGTAATTGGGGTGGAAAAGGTAATGAGGAAGTTGAGATAGATATCCGGGCTGAAGATAAACCGGGGGATTTCGCCACTGCTATACCTTACGGGGCCTCCTACAATGAGGGCATTATAAGTTGCCTCAAGGCCGCGCGGCATGAATAAGACCAGGAAGTGTAACCCAAGAGCAATCGTCATGATGACAAGCGGCCAGACAAAAGCGCCGAACGCATTACGCATTTTGAATGTGTCGAGCTTATCTTTGTAATCTTTCTCCAGGTGTCTCCGGTCGTGTCCGGTGCGCTCGCTGTATTTGCCCAGGTTGAGGGTCGTTCTGATCTTTTCTTCGATTTCTTTCACCTGTACCTGGGTATAGGATGTAACCATGAATATTGGCAGGCCAATCAGCCCCACACCAACCATGATGAAGCTGATCGCCACTCCTAGCGATTGGATGGATGGCTGTCCAATATTGTAGATAGCGCCATGATTGCCCTCGTTGACAAAGCTCAGGAAAATCAGCAGCCCTCCAATGGCGATAGCGATCAAAAGGACAATCAGCAGCAGCAGAACGCCGCGCCACTTGATGTCTCCGCTTTTGTGTTGCTCATCAGACATGGATTGACTCGTTTCTCACGGTTTCAGATTGACGAAACAGGCTTGTGGGCATCTGTAACAGTGCCGCGCCCGGTGAAAACCCACTTACCCTATTCGCAGGATATACAATTGACAGACCTCCCAATAGTGAGGTTGCTCCCCGATTCGTGTAATAATCGTAATCAGTGAATCACTCAGCCTCAACTAATTTGGCTTGTCCTCGCACGTCATGTACAATTTGCGGCACTTTGAACTTTTCACTTGCAACTATTGACTCACCCGTTAGACCCCAGGAGTGATTCCCTTGACAACTACCCTGCACCCGGCCTTTGACTGGTACGAAGTGGCGCGACTGGCGCTGATTTCCCGGCTGATGGATGAACTTGAAGAGGCAGAACTTGTCCCCCAGGGGCAGGTCAACTACCAGTTTTCGGCGCGGGGGCACGAACTCGGCCAGCTGCTCATCAGCCAGCTCATGACCCACTCATATGACGCGGCCAGCGCATACTACCGTTCTCGTCCGTTCCTGCTTGGTTCAGGACTCACGCCGGAGGAGGCATTGGCTTCCGATATGGCGCGGCAGGGCAGTCTGAGCGGCGGGCGCGATGTTGGCGTCGTCTTCAGCTTGGAACGGCGTGGGCGGGCGATGGTGCTGCCGATGGCGGCGGACGTTGGTTCACAGTACACTCCATCAGCGGGCTGGGCACAGGCGCTGCTCTACCGGCGGCATCAACTGGGCGAGGACGATGTAGAGGGCAGTATCAGCATCGTGTTCGGTGGCGATGGTTCGGTTGCCACCAACGGCTTCTGGTCATGCCTGACTATGGCAACCACGTTACAACTGCCATTGCTCATCGTGATTGAGGACAACGACTTTGCGATTTCGGTGGTCAGCCCCCGGCAGACACCCCAGGCCAACATCGCTGCCAACCTGGCATCCTTCCAGAACCTGCGCGTCCTGGATGGCAGCGGCACTTCCCCGGCGGAGACAGCGGAACTCGTCAAAAGCGCGGTGGATGCGGTGCGCGAGTGGCGCGGCCCGGTATTGCTGCGGCTGCATGTGCCGCGCCTTTCCGGGCATTCGAGTGTGGATAACCAGGCTTACAAAACTGAGGAACGGCGGGCGGATGAATGGTCACGCGATCCGATTCCTGCGCTGCGAGACTACCTTGTGCCGGCGCTCTTGGACGAGGCCGGATGGGATGCGCTGGTCAATGAGGCGAAGCAGATTGTCTACGAGGCCCGTGACGCTGCGCTGGCGCAGCCCTTCCCCGACCCGCCCACCGTGACGCGACGTGTTTTTTCTGATCCGGCGCACCCACAGCTTGCAGGCGGTCTCGTGGCCGAAGGTATCGCCCTTCCGACCAGGAGTGGTGTGCCGAACCCGCCCAATCCACAGCGCATCAACATGATTGAAGCCATCCGGCGCACGCTCGAAGTCGAACTGCGGGTCAACCCGCGCCTGCTGTTGTTTGGCGAGGATGTTGGACTGAAAGGTGGTGTTCATGCCGCGACGACGGATTTACAGGCAACCTTTGGGGAACGGCGCGTCTTCGATACCAGCCTTTCGGAAGAAGGCATTGTTGGCCGGGCGGTGGGCATGGCCTATGCTGGACTTGTGCCAGTGCCAGAGATCCAGTTCCGCAAGTACGCCGACCCTGCTACCGAGCAGATTAACAACTGCGGCACGGTGCGCTGGCGGACCAACAACCGTTTCGCCGCACCCATCGTTATCCGTATCCCTGGTGGCTACCGCAAAATTGGCGACCCCTGGCACAGCGTCACCAGTGAAGTCACCTTTGCCCATCAGCCGGGGCTGCTGTTCGCCTGCCCCTCCAACGCTGAGGATACCGTCGGTCTGCTGCGGGCGGCGCTGCGCGGCAACGACCCCGTCATTTTTTTCGAGCATCGCGCCATGCTGGATGCGGCCTGGTCACGCCGTCCCTATCCTGGTGATGACTACATACTGCCCTTCGGGGTCGCCAAACACATCACCCAAGGCGATGACCTCACTGTTGTGACCTGGGGGGCGCTGGTGGAACGCTGCGAGGCGGCGGCGAAGGGGCTGAATTTCAGTATTGAGGTTATTGACTTACGGACACTTGTTCCCTGGGATAAAAACGCCGTGTTGGAATCGGTCAAAAAGACCGGCAAATGCCTGATCGTCCATGAGGATATTCTCTTTGGCGGCTTCGGCGCAGAAATCGCGGCGGTGATTGCTGAGGAGGGCTTCCTGGATTTAGACGCGCCCGTTGCCCGCTTGGGCGCTCCGGCGGTGCCGGTGCCGTTCAGCACGCATCTGATGGAGGCGGTTGTGCCGACTGTCGCGCAGATTCGGACAAAAATGGCCGAACTGGCGGGATTTTAGGTCTCTATCCAGCCGCCGCAATTACATGGCTGTATAGCACCTGGGACGTGATCGCTCAGGAATGTGAGTGTAGGGTAACCGTGTCTTCAACGAAACTCAGGTACAGCCGATCGTACTTGATCCTGTCATGGGCATCTTGACGGGCGGATCTTGGAATCATATTGGCAGCATCGGCAGGATACTTTGATCGATGATTTGCTATTTGATAGCTGTGGTTCTAATATTTACTTGGCTATTTTATGAGCGTTGCGAAGTTTAACTAAAGCCGAAAGGTGAACCCTCTTTCAACAATCCTGGGATTTCTTCTTCAACGGCGTAACTTATATAGATAAGTTAGAATGCTTCACGGTTATCTAAAGAATTACTTTTCTACTGAACCATGCTCTTTCCGAAACTGCGGTTCTCGCTGTTGATATAGGGAGAAAGGGAAACTATCACACCAAGTAGGGGGTGCAATGTCGCGAATTCTCAGATAGTTACTCATTGGCAATTCGTAAGCCCCTGGTTCGTGAATTGTTCATTCAGCGCTGATGATGACGGCTACGGAATAAAGAGGAGGGATGTAGTTTCCAAGGAAGACGACCCAAATGGATTTCGCGCATTTGACGGTTAAGTCATGCTTCACAGATGCTCAGACTGTCAAATTCATAATGGATTTCTCACTGTGCCGGATCAACCCGGGTCCGTGAGAAAACTTGATATAAATCGGTGACTAATCAGTAAACGTTCCGAGTGAAATCGAGAGAGTAATATGAGCTTCCTAAAAAGACTCTTCGGTCGAGGTCAAAAGCCACCTCAACCTCAGAAACCCGCCGTAACGCGACAACCGACTCAACCCATAACCCCAACCCCGCGTCCTAAACCACAAGCCACCCCGTACTCACATGAATCATTTGCTGTCGAGGCCGTGCGCTCCGGGCTATCAGCCAATATAGCAATCAAGGATATTACAAAGTTAATTGATGCTATTCGTGATGTCATCCAATCCCAGTATCCCAATCTTGAATCGGGCGAAGCTTTTAGTTTTGCCCAAAGTGGGCTTACTCTGGCCTGTCCTCGTTGCGGCCAGTTTAACGATCAGATTATATCTATGCTGTATCTGGCTGGCTCAGGTATGTTTGCTAATGCTGTATTTGGTGGCCCGAATGTGGCCGCCCTGGCAAAAGGACACTGCCCAAACTGCAACGGAGAGACGGTTGTTGCGGCCTACAGTCCAAACAAACTCAAAGCACACATAGCAACCATCACGATTGGCGCAGTGAACCCCGGATTACCTGAAATCGCGCAGACTGGCTCTGCTGTTCCGTTTTTATCCAGTCTGACCGTTTCCCCTGACGAAAGCGTAATTGGCTTGATCGCAGCTAAGGAAGGTGATTCCGGAGAGTTAACGGTTTATGAGACTGGTACAAGTCGTCAGGGATGGTCAGTGCCGGTTCAGGCTGCTGCGTCTGCCCATTGTCGGTTCATTACACTGAATCGCCTAGTACTGTTTACCAAAATAGATGATAAGCATACAGCGGTCAAGTTATTGAACGCACTTGACGGATCTATTGTGCATGAAGCCACTGTCGAGGCATCCAGCAGCTCTTCCCTGAGTGCCCATACTGAGCAGGGTATCATTGTTATTGGGACAGTCTTCAACGTTTTTACGATACAAATTGTCAATGACCAGCTCAAAATTACCACACTGAAGTGTGGACAAATTTATGCTGGTCCAACAATCGGCCCTGATGCGAAAGGCTATGTGATTATCGGTTCAAATCTGAGCCGGATTGACGACGAAACATTACACACCATCATGAAGGGGAGTAACTGTATTTGCTTCCAAGGCGCATCCAGCGTGTATTGTGGTGGCGGATATGGCGATCGTTCGGGGACATCAGCATTACATATCGGTGATCTATCTACCGGAGAGTCGTTTGAGATCCCCTGGGGAAGTGAACCGATAGATCAGATCGAACCTGCTGGCCCGGGTCACGTGCTGACAGCGAATAAAATCTATGAAACTAATATGGGGCGTTACCCAAACGCAATCGTAACGATGGTATCTATTGGGGATCGCAAAAAGATCTGGACAACCCAAATTTCCGATATTAAGCCCTATCGTAAACCCATTCTTATCTCTGTACCCGATGAAGCCTGGGCAATTCTCCAGACTGGGTCTTGGTTCAAGCGTATTTCACTAGAAGATGGCAATGCTACCCAGGTTATTAGAAAATCGCCATCTGATTATGCTGAGGCCATTTGGCTACCTTCTAAACGGTTACTTTATATCGCGCACAATCCTGACCGGAACAAACCCGGTGTTCTCGAATGCTACAAGATTGAAGAAGGGCTGTGAAACTAAGCCGCCTAAAAGCGTAGACGGATGCTTATGAGATACACGAACTTCAGGTATTGATGACCTTACGATATTATTTCAGCTGAAGGTGTTGGCGAATCTCACGAATTCAGATAATCGTTGGATTCGCCAACCGCATTCAAGGCCGCGCTGGTCACTCGCGTGGCGACTACCTCACAATTGCATGCCATTTCTTTCCCATCTGATGCGAGTGGCTGTGCCAACTGTCGCGCAGATTCAGGCGAAAATGACCGAACTGGCGCGGTTTTAGATTGATAGCCTGACTCGGGCAGCACATGGTGACGCGGAGGGAGCACACAGCGGCGCTCCCTCGCATGTATTACTTACTGAGTGGTCTTCTATGGCCCAACGACCAGCCAGACTTCGCCCACACCATGCCCGGTGGTGTCGCCCGGTACAACATCCTTCACCCAGAAGTACAACGGCCAACCTTCATACGTAACCTGGAGCGTGCCATCGGTGCGTTCAACCGTCCCCAATTCACCGGAGATACCGGCGCCTGCGACCAGGCGCTCGTTGGCAGCGACCAGCAGCGGCGGCCAGTTCGTGGCGCACTCATCATAACAGTTGGTCACGCCGGGTTCGTCATTGGCGAAGATGTAAAGTGTGAAGCCGTTAGCAGCAACCAGGAATTCGCCCAGTTCATCGGTCTGGCTGAGAGTGACAATTTCTGGCGCGATGGTGAACCATACTTCACCCACGTTCTCGCCGGTAGCATCGCCCCGCACTGCGTCGTCCTTCCAGAAGTACAGCGGCCAGCCGTTATAGGTGACTTGCAGCGTGCCATCGGCGCGTTCGGTTGTCGCCAGTTCGCCAGGCAGGTTCGCGCCTGCGACCAGCTCATCGGCGCTGGTGACGGTCAGCGGCGGCCAGTTCGTGGCGCACTGATCAACACAGTTGCTCACGCCGGGTTCGTCGTTTGTGAAGAGGTAGACAGTCATGCCATTCGCGCCGACCAGGAACGGCCCCAGTTCAGCATTGCCCTTGATATATACAGTAGCCGGGGGAACGACAGCCCACACCTGGCGGAAGTTATGGCCGGTAGCGTCGCCGACCGCCGCATCGTTGACCCAGTTGTACAGCGGCATTTCATTATAAGTGACTTGCAGTGTGCCGTCGGCGCGTTCGATGGTTCCCAATTCGCCGGGGATGCCTTCTTCGGCTGTCACCGCGTCAGCACTTTCCACTGTCAGCGGCGGCCAGTTCGTAGCGCAGGCATCCACACAGTTACTTGCGCCCAAGCCATCGCGCTCGAATACATACAGCGTCATACCATTTGGCCCTACCAGGAAAGACCCCAGTGCATCATTTCCACCAATATTGACCGTATTGGGGAGCGCCTCCTGCGCGAAAATTGGAACAGCCACCACGAACAGCATCAGAACAACCATAAACAGTAGAACCTTCTTCACCATTTTCATTCCCTCTCTAACCTAACAACTTAACCAACATGACAAGATTCTGACTTGAAGGTACACCTCATATAAGCTATCGTTGAAAATGTGGTATTGGTTTCATTTTGGAAAAACACTTACATGACTCTTGATATTCAAATCCTGCTTAGGCGCATCTCAAAGCAAGATGAGGCGGCGCTTGCCGTTTTATATGCTGAATACAGCACGCCAGTTTACAGCCTGGCGATGTTCGTGTTGCGCAACACGGTACTGGCTCAGGAAGTCATGCAGGATGCCTTTATGAAAGTGTGGAAAAATCCGCACGCTTATGACCCTGCTAAGGGACAGTTCAGCAGTTGGTTGCTCACCGTAACGCGACACACCGCGATTGATCGGCTGCGCCAGGAAATCCGGCAGTCCGGTAAAGTCGTACCGTTGGATGAGCATGTCATAGTCGAAGCTGACGAGGCGCTCTTTGCGATTGAGGGGGATCAGTTGCACGCTGTGATGAAGGAACTCCCACCTGACCAACGCACTGTGATTTATCTGGCGTATTTCCGGGGGTATACCCACAGTGAATTAGCAGAACACCTGGGTGTGCCGCTGGGAACAGTCAAAACCCGGCTGCGCCTGGGGCTGCAAAAGTTAAAAGGGTTGATGAGTAAATAGAACCATACAGGTGTTTTTTGGCGATTATTAACTGAGAACAAGTCGTGGACTGATGGAAAGATGAACCGGAAAGTAGACTGTGACACCCTGCGCGAGTTGATACCCGCCTACAGCATCGGCGCTGCCGACCTTGAAGAAACTCGCCTGTTTGAAGCGGGATTGAGCGACTGCCCTGACCTTGCGGCGGAACTTGCGGCATATCGCGCTGCCTTTGAACCGCTGATGTCCCATGTTCCGCAGGTGCAGCCCCCGGTGGCGGCGCTGGACGACCTGCTCCGGGCGGCCAGAGTCAGACAACCGGCAGCGCAGCAGCCCGTACAACGGCGCTGGTGGCTTGCGGTGGCGGCTTTGCTGGTGTTTGTTGTGTTGAATAATGTGTTCTGGATAGCGCAGATTCAGCCGGAGAACCCGGTATTTGTTTCGGCACAGGTAATTAACCTGCCCACCGCTCAGAACGGGCAGGAAACCGGCGCTCGCGGCCAGGTGATCTGGATACCGGAAACTGCCCAGGCGCTTCTGGTTGTGGAGAAATTCCCGGAACAACGTGATGATATGGTGTATCAGGCCTGGGTGACACGCGGGACTCAGGTCATCAGCCTGGGGGTGTTTGATGTCAACCCACTGGGCAGCGGAAGCCTCGTATTTGATACGGCACTGCTATCTGAATCGTTTGATGCACTCGGAGTCACCCCTGAACCGGCAGGTGGCAGCGATGCTCCGACTTCGCCACCGGTCGTGCGCTGGCGAACGGTCAGTTGAGCGAAACCGGCATCGAGATTGTGACCGTCGTTCCCTCGCTGGGTAAGCTCTCAAACTCGACTTTGCCGCCATGTTGGCGGGCGCGTTCATACAGGTTGCGAATACCTAGTCCGTTATGCTGGAGCGCGGCTTCCAGGTCGAAGCCCTGGCCGTCATCGGCGATCACCATCAGCAACTGCTTTTCGGTCTGTTGAAGCGAGATACGGATATGCCGGGCGTTGGCGTGCCGCAGTGCATTACTCACGGCTTCATTCGTCATTTGGCACAGCGCCTCAAGATGAGTGGCTGATAACGGGAAATGCACATCCGGGATATCAATATCAATTGAAATCGTTTCTGGGATATGCAACCGCACCAAAATGTCCTGTACGAGACGTTCATAAAGTGTGCGCGAGTGTTCGTTGGTTGAGCGCAGGTCCAGGATATAATTACGAATATCCTCAATTACGCTGTCAATCCCCCGTGTGATCTCCTGGAAACTCTGTTCAGGCGTTTCCATCAGGGTCAGCTGCATCCCAATCGCGTATAACGACTGGATCACCCCATCGTGCAGATCCATCCCGATTCGCACACGTTCCATTTGCAGTGCATCTTCTGCCTGGCGGCGTTGGGTGATGTCGGTGATATAGGCAACGGCCAGCAGCTCCCCGCGTGCCTGAATCGAGCTTAGGCCGATCTCAACCGGGAATTCTTCCCCGGAGTGCCGGAGGCCAGTGAGCGGCATAAACTGTCCCATCGGGCGTGGGCGTGGGCTGGAGAAATAGCGGGCGATATATGCGGCGTGACGGCTATGGATGCGCTCCGGCAGCAGGCTCATCAACGATGCCCCCAACAGTTCGGAACGAGTGTAGCCAAACATCTCGACAGTTTTGGCGTTCACCAGCCGAATCGCCCCCTGGATATCAATAGCGATAATTGCCACCGGGGCAGATTCAAGCAGAGCGCGGAACTTCTCTTCGCTTTCGCGCAGCGCCCGCTCCGTTTGCTTACGCCAGGTAATATCCACCGCGTTACCGGCAATGCCGTAAACCATGCCGGCTTCATCCAGAATCGGGAAGGTTTGTGCCCGAATCCAGCGGATCGAGTCATCCGGCATGATGATGCGAAACTCAACGGTGGTTCGGTAATTCAGATCAGGCAGTCGCCGGAACCGGCTGGCGATTAGCACGCGATCATCCGGGTGAACCGAATCTAATAGAATATCCGGGAATTTACTCTGCAAGGGCGGGGCCGGACGCTGCCAGATGGTCGCGTATGCCGGGCTGACATAGATTAATTCACTGCGACTTGGCGAAATCACCCAGAAAACATCCTCTATGTTTTCCGCCAAAGCGCGGAAACGCTCCTCCCACAACTGCGACTGAATCTGGCGATACTCGTTGGTTTCGTACTTGAGTGAGGCTGTTATCGCATGTTGGGTCGCTGTCTGCGTCTGTAAATCAGCCACCTGCTGGCGAAGTTTGAGCAGTTCCTCAATGAGCTGATCTTTGGTTTTCTGTTGATCTTCCCCTCTGGTAGTTATCTCAATCATCCCAATCACTATGGCTGCCTATTCTGCCTTCTGACGTTACCCCTTTCTAAATTATACCAGCATGAAGGGTATTTTCGGCAAGTCCCGGCAGCTTATTCATGGGATATTCTGTTATATGAGTGTTGCTGAACTATTTTCCAGGCCGAAAAAGCCCTGGCTCAAGCGAGCAAGAGGGAGATGAGAAAGAACTGCCGGGCATGAATCTGCCCGGTCAGTTTATCAATCAGCCACTTTCTCCAGCGTGATTGGGTAGGTATCGTCATTCAGTGGGACGAGCAGGGTATAGAGATACAACCCGGCGTCGCTTACCACATCGGCCACCAGGTAAATGTTTGACTGGCGTCTATCCAATGACAGTAGTCCGCTCAATTCATATCCATTGGGTAGGGTGACAGACACAACATTTTCGGCATTCAGTATAACCTTCGCGATTGTGTTGAACTCCGCATCAGTCACTGCATCATTGCCCGTAATCTGTATCCCCAATGTCGGGCGGTTTAGAGTGGTGGTATAGCCACATGCGCCAATACAATTGCTCCTCGTGCGTCCCGCCCGCAGTGCAAAGCGAGGCTGGGCAACCGAAAAGACCTGATCGTTGATCGTCACCGTCCATACCTGGTTGAAAGACGGTGTATCCATGCCTTCAAGGTTGGCTGGGAGCGTCGTCAGAATGATCGTGTCGCGATCAGAGGGAGAGAAGTAGTTTCCGGCGATGTCATCAATCTGCAATGTAGCGAAATCTCCGGTCAGGGTAGTGGCCGGATCATACAGCGACACGGTATACAGTCTTTCGCCCACCTTCTCCACAGAACGGAAGACATTTAAGGGAATAATGGCAGAGTAACTTTCCGCGATGTTGAGCGTGATATATCCGATCTCACCGGTATTCACTCCATCAACGACCATCGCCTGCCCGGCTATGGACGCGAAAGCCTCACCATTTTGAGAAATATGGTCAACGTTCCAGTTTTCGACAATGCCATCAGCCGTCACAGTCTGTAATACGACGACATCACCCTCGTAGACGACATCGCCCGCACTGGCCGGTGCGTAGGAAAGCGAGGCTGTTTCGTAGACACGCGCCAGCGCAGCGACGCCTTCAGCCACGAATTCGGGGCATTCTGCCGCTGGGTAACCCAACTGCCAGTCAAATACATTATGGTCAGTCATAGCCGTGTTAAGGGTCTCAATGATTGTTTGTGGCTGGCATTCCAGCGCCGCAGTGCCGGACGTGAACGACTTGAGCTGCATGGTATCGTAGATGGTTTTTAAACTAGTCGCAGCATCAATCGAAAATGCCGGGCATTCGCTGGCGGTATAGTCCGTTGCCCAGCCATCCAGCGCCATATTGTTGGCGGCTTCGACAAACGTGGCAATAATCGTATCCGGCGCACATGGGTCGGCGCTGCCCTGGGCGAGGACTGGAACAGTCCACACAAGTGACAATATGAGTACCAGGATGGGCAAAACCGATTTTCTTTGCATTGTAAGATTTCCTCCAGGCCAGCTAGCCGTGCTATAGAAACAAAACCGCTCCCCACGTCATTCACACTATCGCGCCCACGAAACGGGACGGA
This sequence comes from uncultured Chloroflexota bacterium, assembly GCA_937974245.1. Classification (GTDB taxonomy): domain Bacteria; phylum Chloroflexota; class Anaerolineae; order Aggregatilineales; family Phototrophicaceae; genus JACKCG01. The sequence goes on from CALJKV010000033.1 coordinate 87,345, forward strand.
TAGGAAAAACAGGGAGGCGGATGTGATGATCCTGCTTCAATAACTATAGGTATTCTCAGCCTAGTCATGTCATGCGCTTGGGTAAAGTGGCAGGTATCGTATTATGGGGTGATGAAACTCACGAACGCCGCGCAATCAAAAAGGCCGCCCCTTATGAAGGCCGGCCTTTGTATATAGAAATGGTGTTCAGGCTTGGCGATGCTTAGAACTTGGCGTTGCTATTGCTGCCACGTCCCAGATGCGCCATAAACTCGCCGCGTGTCTGGTCATTTTCGCGGAATACGCCGAGCATCGCGCTGGTCGTCATGCTCGAGTCGTGCTTTTCAACGCCACGCATCATCGAGCACATGTGTTTGCCTTCGACCACCACCGCCACTCCCTGGGCATCCAGCACTTCGCTCAGGAAGTTGGCGATTTGCCGGGTCATGCGTTCCTGCACTTGCAGTCGCTTAGCGAACATATCCACAATCCGCGGGATTTTTGACAGGCCGATGACCTTGCCGCGCGGAATATAGGCGACATGAGCATGACCAATAAACGGCAGCATGTGGTGTTCGCACAGACTGGAAAACTCAATGTCACGCACGATGACCATATCATCGTATTCGACATCAAACACCGCGCCGTTAATCAGCTTGGCGGGGTCGGTACGGTAGCCGCTGAGGAGTTCTTCATAAGCGCGGGCGACGCGGCTGGGCGTGTTGAGCAGGCCTTCGCGGGTTGGGTCTTCGCCAACCGCGACCAGGATGTCACTGACCGCTGTTTCAATCATCGGTTGGTTGACCGGCGGTAAGTCCAGTTCGAAAATTTTCAGGAAGTCCGCCGACTGAAGTTTCATTTCCATGGTGTCGTGCGTATTGTGGACATGGTTACCGTTGTAAAACGGATTATGCTCTTTTGCCAACATTGTCGCTAGCCTCTCATTATCCTGTCCATGTTTCATGTGCAATTATTATACAGACTTTTGCATTCCAATGGTTATACTTTAATGCTTTTTTCACCTTCAATGCATCGTCCTTTAAGCCAGTATTTACACAGATCATAGACAGTCGGCAGCGTCTTCCCTTAAAAATGGTTTTTGTAAGCAGAAAGTAAACGCCCGGAAAAGCCTCTCCATAGGCAATCTGCAGAGATGCTCTTCCGGGTGTCTGTTATTTACGTAATGAGGTTGTCAGATTCTCTATCAGCCTGCGCCCCAGGTTTCGACAATCTCCTCATAATGTATCGTCAGGCGTTCCTCAACCAGATCGCCGGACGCCATATCAAAATCGGAGTAGGTGATTTCGCTGATCCAGGCACCTTTGACGGTCCAGCGCCGGATTTCGACCCCGTTATCAACGGCCAAAATCGCCAGGGTACGTGTTGGGCGTACAATGTCGGCTTTGGCTTTTATGGTTTCCTGTATCCAGCGGTTCGTTGGCGCATCTGGGCTGCGTTGTACCATCTTCACCAGGGTAAAAGGTTCGAGGATTGGCTTAAGCGACGTGGTGGCCTTGACATCCAATTTGAACGGGACCAGACCTTTGAGGCGGAACACGGCTGTAACCGGTTCACCTTCTAACTCAACCGAAAATTCATTGGCGGAAAGACTGTCAATTGACTGAATGGTATTGGCTCCTGCCAGTTCATCAACCATTTTGTTGCTCCCTGTGCATTGTTTCAATAGATTAATCTTAGTATATCCCCACTGGACATCTCACGAAAGTGCGCTGCAATAGTCAGGGTGTGCACGGTAGTGTGAGGTAATATTATATATAATATTGCCTGTTTTCATCTGTTTTTCAGTTATTCATGGCATACATACAGCCTTTACCAGCGGTGATGCACTTGGGCACGCACGTACCGCCCGTAAATCTCGCGCACCTTCATCATTTGAGTTTCGTTCAGGGCTGGTACATCCGCCGCCGCGACATTTTCTTCAACCTGTGCCGGGCGTTTGCCACCGGGAATCGCACAGGTGACGCCATCAAACATCAGAATCCAGCGCAGCGCGAACTGCACCAGGCTGACGCTTTCCGGCAGAATCTGCTTGAGTTCCTCAACAGCCTGCAGCCCCTTATCATAGTCCACCCCAGAGAAGGTTTCGCCCTGGTCGAAGGACTCGCCATAACGGTTGAAAGCCCGGTGATCGTCTTCAGCAAAGGTCGTGTCGCGGGTGAGTTTGCCGGTGAGCAGACCGCTGGCAAGCGGCACTCGTGCCAGAACCCCAACACGGCGGGTTCGTGCTTCTCTTAGGAACAACTCTGCTGGACGGTGGCGAAACATATTGAAGATAATTTGTACTGTCTGAACATTCGGGTACTCAATGGCTTTGAGCGCTTCCTCCACTTTTTCAACGCTGACACCGTAATAGCGGATTTTCCCGGCATGAACCAGGTCGTCTAATGCGCCAAACACTTCTGGGCGGTAGTAGACTTCGGTGGGTGGGCAATGGAGCTGTACCAGGTCGAGGCAGTCGGTGTCCAGGTTTTTGAGGCTGCGTTCGATAAACGCTGCCAGATTCTTGGCATTGTATCCATCAGCGGTATGGGGGTCGAGCCGCCGCCCGGCTTTGGTTGCCACGATGATCTCTTCTGAGCGTTCTTTGCGCAGTTGAGCGATTAACCGTTCGCTGCGGCCATCGCCATAGACATCAGCGGTATCAATGAAATTCACGCCCAGATCAATCGCTCGGTGCAGCGCTGCCAGCGACTCTTTGTCATCCACTGTTCCCCATGCCCCGCCGACAGCCCATGCCCCGAAACTCACTTCAGAAACGCGCCAACCGGTGCGGCCTAAATCACGATAGAACATGCTCTACTCCCTTTTCTGATGTCGGATATTTCCACCATGTATATTGACTCGGGCGCGGGCGGGATGCAAGTCAAATTTGTGTTTGTAGAGAGGCGCTGCGCGAAAATTCAGTTTCTGCACTATGATGGAAGGTGCTTATACGTCTGATGAGAGGGATAATCATGAGCGATGGGGAAGCAACCGGGAAGAAAGTGTTTGTTGTCGGCAGCCAGCAGCTTCGTGTGCGCAGCCAGGCCAGTCTGAAAAGCGCGACAGTCACTTGGCTCAAACCTGGGGTGCAAATTGAAGTAGACTCGGCATCCCGCACCGAAGCCGAGGGGTATGTGTGGTGGCAGCATTCGCGCGGGTGGAGCGCTGAAAAAGACATCGCCGGAAGCGAAATCAACATGACCGAACTGCAAGCAGCTCCGCCAGCAGTCAAGCAGACGAAAGAGACCGCTGGGGTGAAGGCCGAGGAGCATTCAGCTTTCCAGGTTGGGCCGGAGCAAGTGCGGGTGCGCCAACGGCCATCCTTAAGTGGTATGTCGGTGAAGTGGCTCATCCCCGGCACGGTGATTCAGGTTGTGCCGACCTCGCGTACCGAAGCTGATGGCTATGTATGGTGGCAGCACGCTGATGGCTGGAGCGCTGAGAAGAAAATAGATGGGAGCGAAATCAATCTGTTCGAACCCGGAACGGTCAAAGTAGATGCGACGGCAGGCAAAACGACCAAGTCCGGCGCTCCGTCGGTTCCCCTGGGGCCGGATGGCCTGCCGGATATCAACCATCTGCCGTTAAAGGACACGCTGTTTCAGAGGCTGCCGGTAGACCAGGATAAAATCCGCTGGTGGCAGTACTACGGCAATAACGTCTATGCTTATAACCTGTGGACGCAGGGGAAGTACTGGTACAAGTACGCGCAAGCCCTGCACGGAGGGCTGGACTTCGGCAATTCCAATGACAAGGGTGTGCTGATCTACGCCGGAGTCGAAGGGACGTATGACAAGCTCGATACCAAGTATACCCGGCCTAACGGGCAGTGGGTCACGGTAGGCGATTACACCATAATCTACGGTCACCTGGTCAACCCACGCCCATTCAACCCCGGCGACGCGATCCACCCGGATACGGAAATGGGCGAAATAGACCTGGGCGGTCAGAATCACCTGCACCTGGAAATCCGTTATATGAACAAGTGGATTGTGAACCCGCTGCTGTATATGACGCAGGACATGCGCGACTGGATCACCAAGCGATTTCCGCCGAGCGAGAAATACTTTTACAAGGATGCGGGCTGGAATCAATGGCAGACCCCACTCGACCAGCCGATATTGGTGCTGGGTGGGTCGGTGATCGGGCCGCTTGGCAAGCGCTAGAGACTTGAGTGCTGAGGCTTGGGGCGGTACTGGATGTGCCGCTCCGCCTTTTTTTGTCTGGTGTGCCTTTTTGCTCCTTATTGAAAATAATATAGGGCGGTTGATGAGGGATAAACATGGAGAGCAGCAGAGTCACTGAGTTATTACAGATTCTTCCGATGGCGGACATCAAAGAATGGCAGGACATTAGGAAAGAAATACTCCGGTTAGCAGAGCAATTGGAATCGCCTGATTTGCTTGTCCCTTACTTAAAGAGTACGAATTATCTGGTTCGAGAGTGCGCCGTTGACGCGCTCAGTGTAATTGACCACGAGAGTTGTGTGGGACACATATTAGAACTCCTTGAAACTGAAGACGATAAATCAGTACAGATGGCCGCTATGTACGCCTTGAGAGATATAGGGACATTTTCATCCGTTCAAGCACTTATGAAGATTGCGGATTCTGAAAAATATACCGTGTTGGTTCAATCTTTAGCGATTCAATCTCTGGCAATTTCAATTTTGAATGTTCTGATAGATCCCTTGTTTGAGGTATTAAAGACTGCGATCTCAACATGCAACCTTAAGATTGTTGAAAGTGTTTTTGATGCATTTGAAATTTTTGAATACGACAAGAATAGTATTCCAAATCGCTTTCTTGAACTAATCGCCTCTAGAAATGTGCCGGATTATTTTCTCATCTATATCATCAGTTATTTGGGAGAACGGCGATATGCCCAGGCATTTGATGCTATTCTGCCATTCCTGGATTCCGATGATAGACAACTTCAGCGTGCAGCGGTTGAAGCTTTGGGAAAACTGGGCATTCCAAAAGCAATCCCTGTACTCGAAAACAAGCTCAACCATGAGGATGAGCTTGTAAGATATAAAGTCACGGTGGCACTACAACGCCTGAAAACAGACTATAAGTGACTATAGCTCAATCACGCATAATGAATCTGTTCTCTGCCCCGCCCCTTGGATTGGATATGCTTGACTAGCCTTCTCTACCCGCCCCCTCCGCTGGTCAACACCTCGCGGGGTTTGCTGCCACTTTCCGCCGGGCCGACGATACCTTCTTCTTCCATCTTGTCAATCAGACGGGCAGCGCGGGTATAACCAATCCGCAGTCGCCGCTGGAGCAGCGATACCGACGCCTTGTTAAGGCGCTGTACCAGTTCCACCGCTTCGCCATACAGTTCGTCGTCCTGGTCTTCATCCTCGCCCAGCGTGCCAGCTGGCGACCCGGTGACGGTGACGCTGGAACGACTGTCGCTATCACCGTCTCGATCCCAGAACGCCTGCTGGCGGGTTGTGCTGCTGGACATGGGAGTCGGAGCGACCTGGCGCGACTCATCGGCCAGCGTGTTATCCAGCACCAGCGTGCTGATCGGTCGTGTCTGAATATCCTCCCCGGCCTGCATTTTCCAGAAGCGCGTGATGTTGCTGATTTCAGTGTCAGAGACGAACACGCCCTGCAAACGTACTGGCGCAGGCGAGTCGCCGCTCATGTAGAGCATGTCACCACGCCCCAGCAGGCGTTCCGCGCCGGGTTGGTCGAGGATAACGCGGCTATCCACACCACCGGCCACCGCGAATGCGATACGCGCCGGGAAGTTAGCTTTAATCAGACCCGTAACGACATCTACCGAGGGACGCTGCGTGGCAATCACCAGGTGAATGCCGGTAGCACGCGCCAAGGCCGCGATACGAGTAATGACTCGCTCGGTTTCGTCCGGCGCGAGCATCATCAAGTCGGCCAATTCGTCAATGATGACGATGATATACGGCATCCACTCTTCGTTTTCCGGCAAATGCTTGTTGAAGTCCTCGATATTACGCGCCCCGGCGTTGCTGAAGCGTTTGTAACGCTCGTCCATCTCCCGCGTGACCCACTTCAGCACACCAACGATGCGTTCCAGATCAACCACTACTGGCGCAACCAGGTGCGGGATACCGTTGTATCCGGTCAACTCGACACGCTTGGGGTCAACCATGATGAACTTGACGTCTTTGGGCGTGTTTTTGGTGATGATGCTGGCGATAATCGAGTTCACACAGACTGATTTACCGGAACCCGTTGTCCCGGCGATCAGCAGGTGAGGCATCGAGGACAGGTCGGCGGCTACAGGTGTACCATCCACGCTCATGCCGAGCGAGATCGCCAGCGGCGACTTGATGCGCTTGAATTCGTCGGCCTCCATGACATCGCGCAGGCTGACGAGTGAGGCTTCTTCGTTCGGCACTTCAATACCGACATAACCTTTTCCCGGTACCGGCGCTTCCACACGGATAGACTTTGCGCCTAACGCCAACTGCATATCTTTATCCAACTGAGCAATCGCGCTTACTTTGACGCGGTTCTTCTTGCCGGAACGGGTTGTCAGATAATCCGGCTCAACGGCGAACTGCGTAATCACCGGCCCGGTGTTGACTTCGACCACCTTGCCGGGTGCGCCGAAGCTGCCGAGTGTGTCTTCGATAACTCGCGCTCGTTGCAGCAGCGATTCCCGGTCAAATTCCTGCTCCGAACCTGGATTCAGCAAGGTGCTGAGATCAGGTAGTTTCCAGTCACGGTTGCGCTGGCCGCTGTGTGCTGCTGAACGGCTCATGACTGGGGGCGCGGGTGGCGGTGTACTGCGGACTACCGGCTCTGGACGTGGCTGGGGCGCTGCCGCTGGACGTGAGTCGCTGCTTGGCGGGGTATAGGGTTGGGGCGATGTGGGCGGGCGCGTGACCGGCGGTGTGGCCGTTGTTTCCGGGGTACGGTTTAACTGCCCGGCACGAATCGCGTTCAGGCGCTCTTGACGTTCTGCCAGTGATGAAGGATCAGCGGGTCGCTCTGCCGGTTTCTGTTCCTGAAGGGAGGGGGCGGGCTGCGCGCTCACCGGTGGCCTGCTGAAAGGCGATGGTTCTGCCGGCGCTGGGCTGGCGCTCTGGCCGGCTGCTGGCTGCTGGCTGGCTGCGGGTCGTTGGTTACGCTGCTCTGGGGTGGCGGCCTGTGCCGCTGGACGCTCTGATGGGGAAGGTTGCCCGCTGGACGCGCCAAATGGCCGGACATTAAGCCGATCCGACAGGGGGCTGCCGCTGCCGGCGGGCTGCTCTGATCTGGGAAAAGGCCCCGCTGGTTGGTTAGTGGCTGGCCGCTGTTGCGCTGCGGGCTGGCGCAGCATATCGCCCAGGCGTGATGGTGCCTCCTCTGCCGGATTACGTCGTGGTTCGGATGGCGCTGACGTAAATGCCGGAGCGGGTGATTGTGTGCCGGGCGCACCGGTCGGGGGTGTCGCGCCAGGTTTGCCGATGGGTTGGCCGAACACTTCTCCGGGCTTTGCCGGGGCGGGCGCTGCTGTAGAGGCTGTCGCTGGTACAGCCGGTGTAGAGCCGGGCGCGGCAGGTGTCACAGCGGTGCTGCTTGAACGGCTGAACAAACGCCCACGCAAACCGCCGCCGGATTGCTGTGCCTCTTTTTCGCTATCATTCCGGGTGGTTGGCACTGCCGGTGTTGCCTCAGAGCGACTACCGGTAGATAGCGGGAGTACGCCGCGTAGTTTGCCAAAAACGCCGGGTTTATTCTCTCCTGCTGCCGCTTTGCCAGCGCTGGTCGCAGCGGGCACGGCTTCAAGCGGTACGTAGTCATTGCCCTTCACAGTGGCAACCTGCCGTCCGCCCATCGAAATTGGGATCGCGCGAGGCGGTTCCGCTGGCATCGCCGTCGCAGCCGCCGGTAGTGCCGGTCTTTCGGCTCCAGCAGGAAGCTGTTCGTTTTCCGGTCTGGTAACGGCCACAGAAGCGGCGCTGGTCGCGGCGATCTGCTGGGCTTGCAGTTCGGCACGCCGGGCTGTAACCCGCTGGCTGCGACGCTGCCTGGCATCACTGAAGCTGCGCCAGGTGCCAATCGTCACCAGTGCGAGGTCGCGGAGGCTCAAATCAAACGTGAGCATGATGCCGATCACCAACCAGGCAACCAGGGCAAAGAACGCACCCAATTCGGTGATATTCGAGACAAGCAGATAGTAAAGCTGCCCGCCAATATAGCCACCGCCTCGGCCATATAACCAGGAGCCTTCTAACCGTAGTTGCAGGTCTGCCAGACTGGTAACATTGGTATAGCTGAACGTCTCGATATATTGAAGCAACACCAGAATGCCCAGGAAGGCAATGATGATGCCTGCGATGCGTGACGGCGCAACAACTGGGGCTTCATCCCCAAAGTGTCGGGCAATCAACCATACCCCAACGGCCAGCATCGCAATCGGGACAGCAATCGCACCCTGCCCAAATGCACGCCCCAAATTACCATTAATGGCTTCTGTTAGCGCACCTTTGGTGGAAGAGAGCGTGCTAAAGAACAGTGCCAGTGAGCCTAATACAAGGGCGACCCCCAGAATATCCAGCTTGTTGTCAAGTGTCAGGCCTTCGCCCTGCACTCTGGGGGCTTTGCTGGTGCGCGGCCTGGCTGCCGGTCTTGCCTCTTTCTTGGTGCCACCCCCAAAGAAGGGGAATCGCCGCCCTTCGGATTTCGCCCCGGTCGCTTTTGTGGCGGGTGCGGACTGACTGCCGCTGCGCCCCATACTGCCGAATGGGCGTCGTGCTGGTGCGCCGGAACTGGCCGTACTGCTGGCCGTTGTTGATCGTGTGCTGGATGAATAGGGTGACGATGATGACGAGTAGGGGCTTCTTGTCCCTGTTCCCGCTGTCGCGCTGCTCCCGGATTTCTTGTCATCGCCCCGCTTGCCAAACCCCAGGCGCGACCCGATGCCGCCGGATTTTTGCGGTGCGCTCCTGGCGGAGGCGCTAGCGGTAGGGGATGATGAGGTGGTTCTTTTGTCGTCGGGCTTGCCACGCCCTAGAAAACCACCAACTCTGCTTCCTACGCCGCTGGCTGCTGATTTACTGGTACTTGCCTTTGTATTTTTTGTGTCGTCTTTCTTGCCGACGCCAATCCTGCCTGCGAGGCCACCAAAACGGCTACCGCCTGATTTCGATTTGTCCTCCGGTTTGCCGGAAGGCGGTGCACTGCCGTAGCGCGCGCCACTGCTAGAACTGCTGCTTGCAGGAGGAGGCGAGCTACCGTAGCGTGCACCGGAACTACCGCTGCCTGCTGTTGTCGGTGTGGATGATGGTGAACTGGTAAAAGGCGAACTCGAACCGCTGCGTGCTGTCGGCGATGATGGCGGCGAACTGCCATAACGTGTTCCGGAACTGCCGCTGCCCGCTGCTGGGGCCGATGATGGCGACGAACTGCCATAACGTGTTCCAGAACTGCCGCTGCCCGCTGCTGGGGCCGATGATGGCGGCGAACTGCCATAACGTGTTCCGGAACTGCCGCCGCCCGCTGCTGGGGCCGATGATGGCGACGAACTGCCATAACGTGTGCCCGAACTG